>NZ_JAGGKM010000002.1 GCF_017873715.1 Cytobacillus luteolus | reverse complement strand
CGAGGTCACATAAATCAGTTTATGAACCCTCAAAAGAGTGAAACCAAGAAAGTGAGGTCACATAAATCAATTTATGAACCCTCGAAAGTGTGAAACGAACAAAGCGAAGTCACATAAATCAGTTTATGAACCCTCGAAAGTGTGAAACGAACAAAGCGAGGTCACATAAATCAGTTTATGAACCCTCAAAAGAGTGAAACCAAGAAAGTGAGGTCACATAAATCAATTTATGAACCCTCGAAAGTGTGAAAAGAACAAAGCGAAGTCACATAACTCCTTTCTTAAGTTCCACATCAGCTTCATACAGTAAATAAGGCAATAATCCCCACATCGGATTATTGCCTTTTTAAAAGTCATTCTTACTTTAACACGTCATGATCAACATAACGTTCGCCATTAAGTTCGCTAATTACATTAATGGCAACATGTGCACCGTGTCCAGCTGTGATGATAGTATGCACACTTAACCCTGCTACAGTACCTGCACCCCAGATACCCTCGATGCTTGTTTTACCGTCAGCATCAACATCTAAAACAGTTTTAATTCTAGGCTCTGTACCTGGCTTTGTTTTTAAGCCTATTTTTTCAGCTAGATCAATGCCGATTCCAGTTGCGAAAATGACATGTCTTGTTTCGAAGGTTCCATTTTCCGTCTCAACAGTGAAGCCTTCGACAGTTTTCTGGATGGTTGTCGCTTCTGTTTGGACAAACTCTGTACCGAACTTCCCGGCTTGTTGTTTTCCAATTTCAATTAAATCTGGCCCGGAAATTTCTTTTACACCATAATGATTCTCAACCCAAGCTCTTTTAGTCATACTTTTATCGTTGTCTAGCACTAAAGTCTTTTTCCCTGCTTTTGCAGCAAATAAAGCAGCGTTTGCACCAGCAGGCCCAGCACCGATTACTAAAATGTCATACATATTTGTTCCTCCTAATTATTATCCTTATATATCTTACTATCATTATTTTAGTAAAACGAAATAGAAAGTGTCAATTTAGTTGCTCACGCAGTCTTAACTACCAAAATTACTTTTTGAAACCTAAGCTATTGATATCTCGTCAAATATATGTCATTAACGAAATATTAACCGGTTTTTATATAAATGAACACGAGCTTAAGCGAAAAAGAGGGTGATACAGTGTGAATACACTACATGAGGTTCGGTCAAAAAATGACCAGTTAGAAGTCATTATGAATAGGTTTGGGGAAGAGATAAAAAGACTGATATTTAGTTTTACAAAAAACTGGACAGTAACAGAGGATTTAACTCAGGAAGTATTTGTTTCCGTTTATTTACATTTAGAGGGTTTTAGAGAAGAGTCTCAGATTAAAACATGGGTTTATCGAATTGCGATTAATAAATCAAAGGATTATCTGAGAAGCTGGGCATACCGAAAAATGGTGATTACGGATTCTTTTACACAAGAGAAAGACTATTTAAATGAACAGCCAGATATTCTTCTCGTAAAAAACCTTGAAAACCAACAGCTATTTGAACAAGTGATGAAACTTCCTTTGAAATATAGAGAAGTTATTATCTTATTTTACTTGAAAGAACTATCAATTGAAGAAGTGAGTGAGATGCTTCAACTTAACACCTCGACTGTAAAAACAAGGCTAAAAAGAGGCAGGGATAAGCTGAAAAATAGTTTTATCGTAGAAGGAGGCAATCATGATGGAATCAAAGCTTAACAAATTAAAAGAAGATTATCAGTCTAGCTTTTCTTCAAGACCAGTATTTACAGAAAAGGATAAGATGAGAATTAGAAGTCGTATCGAAAATGGTACTATTCCAAACAAATTCTCCGGCACTCACTTTTTTCCTAGAATGATGACCGCGTTTGTTCTCGTAGCATTGTTTGCATTTGCGGTGGGTATTGCTGGAGAAAGATTGGGGCTATTTGACTCTTTGGGACCAGCGAATGATATTAAAACTCCTGTTGGAGAGGAAACAGAACGTGAAGGTGAAGTTGAAGAGCAACCAATAGAACTCACAGAGTCAGACAAAATAACAGAGGCCCTACAAAGAGAAGGATTACCTTTAGTAGGAAATAATATCTTTGATCCTAAGAGTGTAAAGCCGGGTGATCAAGTGGCTGGATGGCGTCTAATTGAAATTGAAGCTATCCCTGGTTCCTTGGAGTATCCATATGACACAACAAAAGCTTATTTTGAAGGGAAAGCAACTATTACAGGCACTATTGAGCTTGTGTCAGAAACAAATGAACTTTTCGGTGGTATGGTTACTTTTACAGTAGATGAAGAATCAACTCACTTGTTGCCGATCTCCCATCATGATACTAGAAAAAAATGGTTGATTTTTGAAAATCAAGAAGAGGCAAAAGAAATCCTCCAACTCTCCTCCGGAGAAACATTGGAGGGGGTAAAAGTGACCCTTGCTAATTATAGTGTTCAATATGTTCCTAGTGATGTCACAGATTTTGCGACACTCATATCGTTTGATGGTGCCTCAAGTTTTGAGTTGATTTCACCGGAGCTCGAAAAGGTCTATCAACGCTTTCGAACAGATTTCAATGAAGAAGCTCTAATTGGATTAAGCCCGTTAGATATTTTTAAACTTTATTATTATGCTGCATCGATTGAAGATTACCGCACTCAATATGAGCTTTTTATTTTTGATGAGGAATATATAAGAGTATTTGAAACCTATGAAGATTACCTTCAAGCTGTAAATGAGACTAGAGAAGCGAGCTCAAACTTGCTCGAAATGATCAGCAAGAGCAACTTAATGGAAGTTATCCTGCCTGATGATGAGAATGCTGCTATTACAGTAGGGGATCTAGAGGGTACAAGTTTTGGGCTAGTTAAAAATAAAAAAGGAATCTGGAAGGTTCAGTGGCTTCCTCTCCAGTAAAATAAGCACAAAAGAAAATAGCCGGGTAGTGAACAATTTACATGTCATCCCGGCTTTATTATTTCAGACTTATTTTAACCCCTGTATTTCCTCTTTGATTTCAGCTACTGTCTTTTCAAGCTCTTCGCCCCAATGATCATTTACTGTATGAAACACAAAATTTCCGTCCGTATCTAGTAGAGCATAGCCCCTATAAGGAACGTCGTTATTTTTCATGTTAAATGGGTCAATGATTTTAAACTCAGGGTCAGAAATAAAAGGTAAACTATAACTAAATAATTCCTCTAAACCATTATATAGCTCCGCTTGTTCCTCAGGTTTATCGGCACTTATGATATACATGTTAGCATCAATATCATTTAATAATTCAAAGTTATCATGCAACTGACCTAGTTGCTGCTGACAAAGTCCTCAGGTGTAGGTTGTTATAAAGAAGAAAATAACTGGTTTCTCTTGTGGAAAGGTCACTTCATTCCCAGTGTGATCCAGAACTGTAATCGGTTCATTCATTGTATTTGCACCACACGCTGATAAAAGTAGTGTGAACAATAATAGAATCGTGGCATATCTTCTTTTCATCGGTTACTCCTTTCAATATCTTCATCTGTTATCCACTCTTGTGACCAATTTTGAATCTCCGTAATGATAGGTTCTAATGCGCGTCCCTTTTCAGTTAATGAGTATTCAATTCGCACAGGTGTTTCAGGAATAACTTCACGATGAACGATTCCTTCTTTTTCAAGTTCTTTTAGTCTTTCAGATAGAAGTCTTCCACTTATCGGCAAAGATGCTTCCATCGAACTAAACCGCTGTGTACCGGAAAGAAGTGAAAAAACAATCAATCCACTCCAACGGGTGCTTATTATTTTCATGGCAATTTCAAATCTAGGGCATAATATAGATGGATTTATTTTTATCACCTCATTCGGATTTAGGACTACTTTCTTGCATTTTTCTAAAAAGAACCTTAATATATTTTAACGTATACTAACTTTTTAAAACAAGTTTATTTTTAATAAAAAGCTCACATGACGTAAATTTGTTACACTAATGAAGGTCATTACGTTTAGTAAGTGAAAAGAGGAGTAAACAATGATGAACAGCAGCAAACTTGACGCAAATACCCTATCTATAATAGAGAAAAAAATAAAACTTATCAAATCAGCAAAGGGTGCTATCTACTTAGTAGGACCTATTAAACTTCCAGTGACACTTGCTGGAAAAACGGTTATTTTTCAGTGGTATTGTTGGTTGCAATGCAATGAAGTAACTGAGAATTATCAGCGTATTATTGAAAAGCTTTCTTCCGTTAATTTAGCTGAACTTCAGCAATCAAGTGTTCTAGTGTATGGTGATTTTGAAAATGATGAAGAAGCACTTATACGAATGCACTCAATTTGTCATACAGGAGATATCTTTGGTAGCAAACGTTGTGATTGTGGATACCAACTCGACCAAAGCTTACAAATGATCGTTGAACACGGTACGGGTGCTTTGTTCTATCTAGCAAATCATGAAGGTAGAGGAATTGGCCTATTTAGTAAGGCAATGGCATATGTTCTTCAAGAAAATGGCTATGATACGGTTGAGGCAAATCTACAGCTTGGTTTCGTTGACGATGCTAGAAATTACGATGATGCCATTCTTGTCCTTAAGGCACTGAGATCAAACCCAGTGACATTAATTACAAACAATCCTAGAAAAGTAGAAGCATTAAAAAGTGCTGGTATGGATTTATCAGGTCGTACACCACTCTGGGGGGATATCTCTGAATTTAATGAAAAATACCTAAGTACAAAGGTTGTCCGTTCTGGACATTTGAAATAATAGGTGAAAAATAAAGTCAGCCGACTAGGCTGGCTTTTTTTGCTTGAAAAAGCTGAAATGAAATGTTATTCAATCTAACTTAACTACCATTCTGTCGAATCTTTAAGATATTCGTTCTAACGCCAAGCTTACATGAAAACTAACTAAAATTAACTCTTGTAATAATATACCAATGTAAAGTATACTTTACGTAAAGTTTGTTTTACGTAAAGCTAGCTTTACATCAGGAGGTTGATTCCTATTCAAAATCGATTACGGGAAAAACGTGGAGAAAAGAATATTACACAAGAACAATTATCAGAATTAGTTGGCGTTTCAAGGCAAACCATTATTTCATTAGAAAATGGGAAGTACAATCCATCATTGGAGTTAGCTTTTAAATTAGCTAAAGCGTTTGGTTGTCATATTGAGGACATTTTTATTTATCAGGAAGGGGAGTAACTTATGGGAGAGATACAATGGATTGGATTAGCAGGTTTATGGGGAGGAGCTATATTTGGTTTTTCAGGCTGGTGGTTAGGTAGAAGAATGGCAGCCAAGAAGCGGGGACTTGATGAGCGTTATCTTCAAATATGGAAAAATGCACGTGGAGGTAGTTGGATGCTTACATTAGGTGCTTTGTATGTCCTGTTTACCTTGCAATTAATGGGGGTTAGTTTATCTGCTAATACAACATTGGGAATTTTGTTCATCGTTCATTTAGCAGGTTGGGCTGTGCTAGGCGTATACAATCAATTTAAACTGTAGGAGGAGTGTTGATGTTTAAGAAGGTAGATGAGAGTCAGATGTTTAAAAGGTCATTACAAATTGGTTTAACGGTTAGTTTGTTTTTTCTCCTTGTTTCGCTTTTTACTGGGCAATGGGGTTTCTTCCTTTGGAGCTTATTGCCAACTTTTATTACAAGCACGAATGGATATTTTATTTCAAAAAAGGCTTCACAAAAATGAGACGAATCTTCGATGAGGATTCGCCTTTTTTTATTGTTGGTTCTTTTCTCAAAGATTGTTGTTATTTACTATGAAAAAGACTTGGTGTTTTCATTAAAAGTATTGTTATGAAATGCACATAAAAAAATCATACTAATATCTATCACTTAACATAGGAAAGTAGGAATTATTAATATTTATGGAATACACGCGTGAAGATGTATATCACTCAGAAAGTAGGAAGAATCGCTCAATTGCCATTGTTGGTGGCGGTCTGGCCGGTTTAACATGTGCCTACCGCTTGGCCACTCATGGAATTATGGCAACAGTATTTGAAGGGAATAGTCGGCTTGGGGGGAGATGTTGGACGGAAAGGGCAATGTTTAAAGGTAGTCAGTTTGTAGAAAGAGGAGGTGAAACGATTGACTCGAAACACACCTCAATTCTTTCTCTAATTGAAGAGCTAGGTTTAGAAGTGGATGATCTTATTGCTGCAGAGAAATCTTATGCCAATCCTTGTTATTATTACAACGGAGATAATCAATATCATCAGTTACAGCAAGAATTACAAGAGGTCGCTCGAAGACTGAATAATGAATACAGAAGAGCAGAGTTTCCAGTGCTTTACTACCAGTTTACAAATCGAGCTTGGGAGCTAGACAATATGTCTATCACGGACTGGATTGAACAAAATATCGAGGGAGGGGAACAATCAACTGTCGGGCAGCTTCTATGTACTGCCTATTCAATTGAGCATGGAGCAGACTGTAGTGAACAAAGTGCACTTAATTTGGTTCAATTATTTTCAGATGAACAATCGACCAATTCTTCAGTATATGGAAGTGCTGATTCAAGGTTTAGAGTTAGTGGTGGAAATGATTTACTTATTAAAAAACTAGAAGAGAAATTGTATAACCAAATAAAACGAAATCATAAGCTCGTATCAATTATCAGAAATACAAATGAAACCTATACACTGTCTTTCCAGAGTAAAGGAACAATCGAAAAAGTGCATGTTGACTATGTTGTTTTAGCAATTCCTTTCTCTGTATTATCAAATTCTGTCGATTTTTCCCACAGTGGATTTAGGCCGTTAAAAGTAAATGCTATAAACGAATTAGGTATGGGCTGTAATTCCAAAATACATATGCAATTTGACCAGAGGATATGGCAACAGTGTAACTATAATGGAACCTCATATTCGAATCTAGGCTATCAGTACACGTCCGATAGCACGAGGGCTCAATCAGGTCTACAGGGAATTCTTGTTCAAATTTCTGGAGGAAGTAATCTAAAGTCTATGGCTGAAAAAGGAGTAGATGAGTATACAAGAGAAGTGATTATGGAATTAAATCAAGTTTTTCCAGGGCTTCAGCTTTCCTATACGGGTTTGAAAAGTGTTGATTTATGGTTTAAAGATAAGTGGGCTGGTGGATCTTATTCTTTTCGTAAGATCGGCCAGTTTACGAGATTTGCAGGTGTAGAAATGGAACGTGAAGGTTGCTGTTTTTTTGCAGGTGAGCATACTTCAGTAAGGTTTCAAGGATATATGAACGGAGCCGTAGAAAGTGGTGAGAGAGTTGCTTTGGAAGTGATTGAGTCTCTATACTAATAAGACTGTCCATTCCCTTATTCTTGATGGTGTACAAATTCCATAAATACCCTTACTATAGAAATATATATATTCTAAGTAAAAGAGGTAGGTATGGTTGATTAAAAATAAGTTTCAGTCTTGGACATTACAAATACTAATTTTAGTTACAATTTTATATTTGTCATCAAAAATTACATTTTTATTTGAACCGGTTGTTGTCTTTGTTTCAACATTGTTTTTTCCGATTATTATTTCAGGGTTTTTGTTTTTCTTATTAAATCCAATGGTAGGTCTGCTGCAGAAATGGAAAATCCCAAGAATACTTGCCATTCTAATCATGTATATCGTGTTTATTGGGGTAGTTGTCTTAGTCATTAGTATTCTTGCACCATTGATTTCAAGTCAATTTACACAATTGGTAAAAGATCTACCAGTTTATGCTGATCAGACAATGAAACTTATCGACGACTTATCGAAAACGCCACAATTTAATTGGTTTATGACTCAAACATATGTACCCATTAATCAAATTGAAAATGAACTGATTCGCTTTGCCAATACATTACCTGACCGTGCTTCACAAACAATAGCAAATATTTTTGGTTTAATTGCCAATGTTACGATTACGGTTATTACGGTTCCATTCCTCCTCTTTTATATGTTAAAAGATGGACATAAATTTCCGATTGCACTATCGAAGTTTTTTCCTAATTCGATTCGAAAGGAAACGATCGATACACTTAAGGATACCGGGGAAACCTTGGCAGCGTATATTCAAGGGCAAATACTTGTTGCCTTATTTGTAGGAACCTTAGCGTTTATTGGATATCTTATTATTGACTTACCTTATGCATTAGTGATGGCGATGATTGTTGCAGTAACAAATATTATTCCGTACGTTGGTCCTTTTTTAGGAGGAGCACCAGCTGTCATTATTGGTTTTTTCGTTTCACCAACAACAGCACTCCTTGTTATTGTAGTTATTGTGATTGCTCAACAAGTGGAAGGAAATCTACTTTCTCCATTAATTTTAGGAAAACGTTTAGATACACACCCAGCTACTATCATTATTTTATTATTAGTTGCGGGTAACTTGGCCGGTGTTTTAGGGATGATTCTTGCAATTCCAACCTATGCTGTGTTAAAGACAGTGGTACTAAATACTGCCAGGTTGTTAAAAGCGAGAAGAGAACATCTTGAAGAAACCAAACTAGAATAGCAGGAGAAGCCATTCATTTTGTGGATGGCTTTTTTGTGCATTAGTGGTAATATATTCCTTGTGTAATGAAAAACAAGAATAATAAAAATATTTTTCTTGATTACCAACACCAATAGATAGATTAAAAGAGGTGTTTACTATGATGCAGCTAAGTACAATGAAAAAAATAGTGTCAACGGTTGATCAAGATTGGCGAAGTCCATTCGCTGAACAACTCTTAGAAAAATGGGGTTATGATGAAAAAGAAGTTTACTATTATCGCGGAAGTGCTAATTTTATTTTTGTTTTTAAAAGAGAGGGTCAATGGCATTTTCTACGATGTAATGAGTCAACTGAAAGAAACCTCGAGGATTATCAATCTGAGTTGGAAATCCTCCAACTTCTTGAAAACTCTAGCGTCCGCGTTACGAAACCAATTAGGTCAAAGGATGGAAATTTAATTGAAACGATACTTACTGAACTAGGAACCTATCATTGTGTTGTATTCGAGGCATTAAATGGTGAACAACTGGAGCTTGAGCAACTTGATGAGAATGGGTATTTCTCATGGGGGAAAACACTTGGTCAGCTGCACCAAGCCTTTATGAAACTACCAATCTCATTGAAGGAAAGTCGCCCTAGTTGGAGAGATCACATTCAATTTATAAAGGATACTGTTCCAGCTGATGAGATATCTTTCTATCAGGAGCTGCATGTAGTGGAGGAGTGGCTGACTAATCTGCCGATTACAGATGAAACATTTGGTCTGATTCATTATGATTTTGAATTGGATAATCTCAAATGGAATGAACAAGGTATAAGTATTCTAGACTTTGATGATAGTGTACAACACTGGTATGTTGCCGATATAGCCTATGCGTTAAGAGACTTATTTGAACAAGAAGTTGATCTATATCATCCATCTTTCACTCAATTTATGAAAGGCTATTCATCCGAAAATAGTGTCAATTTGGATCTACTAACGGACCTAGTTTGGTTTATGAGGCTTCATCATCTCGTTACTTTTGCAAAGCTTTATCGATCGCTTGATATTAGTAATGAAGATACGAATCCGAAGTGGCTTTCGGAATTAGTAAGTAAATTTGAGACAAAGCTTGAAAACTATCGAGCTTCATTTTTAAAAAATAAATAAGTAAAGTAATTAACACCGTTCCTATATTGGGACGGTGTTTTCTTAAACTCTTACAAAAAAAGGAAAGAAGGACATGGCGCCGAATATTTATTATACATATAGAGAGTAAGGGGGCAGTCCAATGAAGATAGTCCAAGAAATGGTAAAGCTTTTTTTTATCTATTTGTTAGTAGTAACTTGCATCATTCTCTTCGTTCTAGTTCCAAGAACGCCAAACCTGGAGCTAAGTGGGGGTTGGGCAGGTGTTATGAAATATGATTATTCGTTTAGTTTAGCAGATTATAAGAACAATGTGGTTGGGTACCTTTCTCAGGTTGTAGAGACTAAAAGCCTCGGTCCTACCAAGTGGAAAACGAGAAGTGTGGAAGATGAGTTGCTTAAATTCGTTCCAAAAAGCATGTTAGTTGTGTTCCTAGGCCTTTTTCTTTGTCTTTTGTTTGGTGTACTAAAAGGAATCTATGATTTTAGAAAAACGAACACGAAACAGAACCTCTTTGGTAATGGTACTACTTGGTTATTTCAATCCATTCCAGACTATTTTATCATCATATGTGTGATATGGATTGTTTATTTTAAGTTGCCGTTTACGATTTTAGGAGACGAAGATTGGTATAAGTTTATCGCTCCAGGAATTTTAGTTTCCATTGCCCCGTCGTTTTATGTTGCAAGACTAACATCCGTTTCATTGCTTAGTCAAAAAGACGAGCCTCATATTCAGGTAGCCTTTTCAAAGGGCTTTACGGAAAAACTAGTTCTGTATCGTCACATGTTTAAACAATGCATAATTACTGTTTCAGGATACCTTCCTTCAGTTATGGTTTTCTTGTTATCTAATTTATTGGTGGTGGAATATTTACTAGCTTACGAGGGTGCGGCATATCGATTGTTCTCAGCCATAGGATATTCAAATTTTATTAGCCCATCCATGCTGGCTAGAAAAGTGGATGAGAGTGGATTAATTATAGGAATCAGTATTTGCTTTTTATTATTCGTTATGGTTGCTCATATCGCCAGTCGACTAATAAAATTAAAACTTGAGCCAAAGTAAGAGGTGAAAAAACGATGAAACATAACCGACTTTTGTTTATAGGGATAATCATGGTAACTATTCTACTACTAATTACACTAATTGGTCCCTATATTCCTTATGTTAAAAATGAAATAGATGAAGCGAGTCGTGTGAGGTTTGGGGAAAATAACGTCATCATGACTGCTCCATTTTCGCCTGAAGAACAATTTCCTTTTGGGACCGATAGGGAAGGAAGAGATTTGTTAAGTGTTCTTATCGTAGGTGCCAAGGACACGTTGCTAATGATGCTTGTCATTTGTCTGATTCGTTATTTACTTGGTATTCCATTAGGGCTATTGGCATCGAGGGGTAAAGGTTTTTTCTCATGGATTGTATCCTCATGGAATCATATTTTCTCAAGTGTGCCCATTATCTTTTCTGCTATGATTTTATTAAGCATTCCGGTGCTAGTTTTGCATGAGTTTCGTTTTTTTTGGTCAATCCTGATTATAGCCTTAATAGAGGTTGGTAAAGTTGCTCATATAGTTCAAGAAGAAACGATTGGTATTTTAAAAAAGCCCTATATTGAAGCTGGAATTACGGTAGGTATGCATCCATTGAGACAGCTAATCTCAAACATCCTTCCTAATATCTTACCGGCGATTGTGGTCAACTTCTTCATTGATATAGGGCGCACTGCACTACTAATTGGTCAAATGGGTATATTTGGTATCTTTATTTCTCAGGTCTTTGTTCAGACTGGTGCATTTGCAGCTGAGACAGTGAACACAAGCTTAAATTGGTTAACGTTATTGGGACAAGCGCGGAAAGATATATTAAATGCCTTTTGGATTCCGTTTTATACTTGTTTGGTAATCACCTTTACCGTTTTTACATTTAATATTTTAGGAGAAGGACTCAGAAGACATTATGATCGACGGTCAGTGTAATTTTATAAAAGAATGTTTGGATGAGAGGTTAATGGAGGATACTTAGTTTAACAATGCATAGTTGCAAAGATGAGTGGAATTTTGCAAACTGATAAAATAGGTTTTGGAGGATTGTTATGGAAGTTTGTGAACTTTGTGGTCGGGATGAAGTGGATACGACAGTACATCATTTAGTACCCAAGGAAATGGGTGGAACTTTTGGTGAAACTGCTAATTTATGTATTCCGTGCCATAAACAAATACATGCACTTTATACAAACCAGGAAATTGCTGCACGATTAGCCACCATCCGAGATCTAAGGGAGGATGAAAAGTTATCAAGCTTTATTAAATGGATTCGTAAACAACCTTCAACCAAACTAATGAAAATTCGTAAATCCAATGAGCGGAAACGTAAAGGAAGATGACAGGTGTACATACATATGATTCCATTTTATTGGATAAATTCGGTGATATTTATGGTACGATAGATAAAAAGACATATAGGGGGAATTATGAAGACTTTAATAAAATGGGTATTAGGTATTCTATCTGGTATTGTTTTGATTATTGGCATAATGATTTTTATTTTTCTCCAAAGCATGAAGCCAGATAAAGATGAGGTTGCTAAGATTGAAAGACAAGCTGAAGAATATATAGCAAACACCTTTACCGATAAAGTCGTTATATTTGATACGTTATATGATAATATGGGAAACTTTACTCATTTTGAGTATGCTGCTAATGCAGAAAATAAACGTGATGGGACGCAGTTTTTAGTGTTCTTTAATAAAGAGACAAATCAAATGGAAGATACCTATATTGCGGATCAATGGGAACGACAATTAGAAGGTGAAATTCGACCTTATCTAGAAAGTACATTGGGTACACTTGATGAACTTTGGATCTTTTACCCAGAAAGAACTGGAATTGAGTTCAACGTTGACCCAAATCAACCGAGTAGTTATAAGGATTATGAAGCGAAACCTCATGTGATGATCTTTATCCCTAGGAAGGCAGACTCTTGGGACAAAGAACTTTTTGAAGGCATCGTTAGCTATTTGCAAAAAGAAGCAGGGGTTAAGCATGGCAGTGTTTCTCTTGAGTATATCGACAAAGGGGTCCGCTTAGAAGGTGATAAGAGCTGGCATGAGGAATTTTAACATGAAAATACGAATCAAAGTTACTTTACTACAGTAACCTTGATTCGTTTTTTGTTTCTTTGTTTTGCATATGTTCGAGTTCGAGTCGCAATTTCTGTGTTTCTATCAGGTAGTTTTCGTGTTTTAGTTTCTCAAGCTCTAATTCATCCTTGAGCATGTCTCGCTTTACTTTTGCTTGTTTTTGAAAATGCTCAGTAACAAGAGCTACCAAAGGAATCGAAAATATCATTACAACCGCTACTAATCCTGTCATGGGAATACCTCCTTATTAGTATCTTCATATACGTATTTGGTTGTTAGTGAGTTTCATTTTCTGAAAAATTACTTTTCATAAGTTTACCAAATGTGGTAGGTTTTTGGTATGGGTTATATAAAGTTATTATAAGATTAGAGGTAATAATTGAATTGACGACAAATTAAAAGGGCAATATGATTACCCTTGGTGGCTTGAGTATTTTAATTAATGGGGGATTACACAATGGAGCAAAAAGTGGTGATTGAAGAAGTTCTCGTACTTGATGAGTATATGGGTCAGCTTTCAGAGCTCCTCGTACAAGTTGTAGAAGATGGTGCATCAATTGGATTTCTCCCACCTTTGGGAATGAGTGAAGCCCGAGCATATTGGGATGGTGTCCTACAGACTGAATGCATTCTATTTATTGCAAAAGTAGGAAATGAGATTTCTGGTACCGTTCAACTCCATTTGAATATGAAGGCAAACGGATGTCATCGTGCAGAGGTGGCCAAATTAATGACACATCCCGGATTTCGACGAATGGGGATTGGTCGCCAGTTGATGGAAAGGCTAGAGGAAAAAGCGAAGAGTGAGGGAAGGTCACTACTTGTTCTCGATACGAGAGAAGGAGACCCGTCTAACCAGCTATATCGCACAATGGGATATTTGGAAGCAGGGAAAATTCCAAATTACGCGAAATCTGCTAATGGTGAGTTCCATGCTACCATTTTTTACTACAAAGAACTTGATTGATTCGAAGGGGTGTTGGTAATTTATACCTCCCTATATATGACCTAAACGCAACACCTTCATCCATATACCCCTGGGTAAAAATTTCAAACAAACTATATATGTATATGTCTAGGTCAGATACTCAATGAAAAAAAGATATGACATTTCCTGCCAGTTTTTATTACATGAACTAAAAAAATAACTTGATTATTTTCAAAACTAATGAATAAAATGGAAAATAAGACAAGGTTTAGGAGGATTTACAACATGGGATTTTTTAATAAGTTTATTTTTAGTATGGGGAAATTTGAAAAGTATCCAGATATGGTTAAGCAAGGTGTAGGAAAAGCATTTCTCTACCTATTTCTATTCACGCTACTTTTTGGAACGATACATAGTATTATTATCGGATTCCAGATTAATAAGGATATAGGTGGTTTTGTTTCGGATATTAGTGGCAATATTCCTGAGTTCACTTTTTCAAATGGTGTGCTTGATGTGAAGGAACCAATGCCCATCATACACGAAGATTTAGATGGTAGTACCCTTATTATTGATACAACGGGGCAAACAACACCTGATATTTTAGATCAATATGAATCAGCGACACTAATTTTATCTGATCAAGTCATTACAAAAGAAAATGGATTTAAATCAGAAGCATTCTCTTTCGGCGATTTTGTTGGAATCACGTTTGACCAAGATGATATCGTTGACAAATTACCTTTACTACAATGGTTTAGTTTTATTGCTGCATTCTTTGTCTGGATTGGCTTTTTCATCGGAAAGTTATTCAGTTCACTGCTATTAGCATTGGTAGGTTTAATCCTTGCAGCAATCCGAAAAAAGAAGCTGTCTTTCGGAAGTCTTTACAGCTTAGCTATTTATGCTTTAACTGTACCTATTCTATTAGATATTCTGCTACAAGTATTTAGCGCAGACTTACATAATCTAGTATATTATGTGATTGCAATTGCATATATGTGGCTTGCTATGAAGCATTTCAGCCCAAAGGAAGAAAGTGAGTTTAGCGAACCAATTGACACATACTAAAACAAGCCAAACTAGTATCAATGGAGGGGATAGGATGAGTAAACCAATTGAATTGACCAAAATTACAATTATTCAAAAGCAACCCCCACATCGTCAGGCATTTATTAAAGGTTTTGAAGATGAGCCAGTTGACTATGGTGTCCATGGAGGGGTAAAGGAATTCTATGGGGCTGTACCCGAAGTGGAATATCCTTCAACCCTAGACCATATCGTTGCAGCTGCTGGTGGTTGACTAACGGGAACGTTATCACGCGCACTGGTAGTGCGTAAAATCCCAACGTATCCAGATAAACTAAAAACGAGTGTTGAAGGAACCATTGAAGCACCGGATGGTGTATTAAAGATTACAAAAATCCGTTGTCACTATGAGTTAAAGATTCCAGCGGGTAAGCGGGACGCAGCTGAAAGAGCTCTAAATGTTTTTGAACAAGGCTGCCCAGTTGCCCAAACCCTTAAGGGAAATGTGGAGTTCATTCATTCATGGGACATCGAAGAATATGAGGAAGAATAAAATGAAGAACAACCAATTCTTTGGGATTGGTTGTTTTTTTGTAGGTACAAAGACTTAAAAATAATAAAACTTTCCTCATATGGTAGAAATTAGTTTTCATATTGTCGACGTAATTATATAATTAAGTCGAAAAAAGTAGAAAAATTGAAGGAGTGCTAATAGTGGAGATTATTAACAAGGGATTAGCACTTGCGTCGATTGAAGCAATGGCTAAGGTTGAGGTCATGGACAAATACCTGGATTTCTATGGAAAGAAGATAGATTCTATTGAAATACGTAGCATTGTTAATGATATTTTTGGGATAAACTTAAATCGAGTATCAGAAGAGGGAGAGGGAAAGGCAACGCGTTCCTATCCAGATGAAATCATGGATGGGGTAAGGCAGATACTTTCTATGGAAGGCACCTTGAGCGAACAGGAAGCCTATATTATGTCGCTACCGAAGGTTCAGGTAATGGATTTATATCTCCAGTACTATGGTGAGAAAATAGAAAGCTCAGAGATTCGTAGAGTCATAGACCAAATCTTTGGTATAAATTTAAATGGAATTTCTGGCTTAGAGGCAGCACGTATATCTCTCTATTCTAAAGGTCAATGGATTTCAAAAACGGAACGTGACCTATTTGAGGTACATACTGGAACTGGAGACATTGATGTATGGATTTTACCTTCAAAGTATTTAATTGAGAATACAGGTATATCAACATTGCCTGAGGAACTACAAAATTTATTGAAAAACCTTGGGTACTGGTATAACAGTGATAAGGGTACATTCTACTACTCAACAAATTACAATGAAACGGTACCAGATGTGTTTAAAGGTCAAACGATGGGGGCAATTAGCAACATTGTTAATTTAATTACAGCTAATAATCCAGATTTATAGAGAGCAACAGAAAATTAAATAAAAACAGGTGATTTTACTGAAATCACCTGTTTTTTTATTTATGTCACTTACTATTCATAGTTTTAATACGGATGCCACAATTACACTTCACACTATGCTTTAGCATTTTTACAATACCCTGGCATTTTGGACAAATCTTCTGCTTAGTTAACATAGATTTCTTCTTCTTCCTTTCTATGATTACTCTTTATTATATTTATTCTCAAAAGTTACTCAATAAATGGCTATTCTGCCCTATTTATCAGCCTGACAAACTGTACACTCACCATAGATTTCAAATTGGTGAGTACGAATATAAAAGTTTGTTAGCTTACGTACAATTTGTTCTATTTCAACCAGACTTGGGTAGTTAAAATCTACAATAGCACCGCATGTTTCACATATTACGTGATAGTGGTTCGAATTGTGCAGCTCATATTTGCTAAAACCGTTTCCATAGGGAAGTTCCTTTAGAATATTGAGTTTCACGAATAATTTAATATTGTTATAAATGGTTGCAACACTGATATAAGGTATTTCACGATGGATATCATCAACTGTTGGATGCCCTTTTAATGACATGATTGTTTTTATGATAATAAGTCTTTGAGGAGTGATTCGTAAACCATGTTCTTTCAGAAAGGGAATGAGTTCTTTGTATTGATCATCTTCTTTCAGAAAGGGAATGAGTTCTTTGTATTGATCATCTTCCACGCTAAAACATCCTATCCACATATATTTGAAATTTAGGATCCAATTATAGAGATATGGATCAAGACAATTTATCGATATTTTATGATAACATTTATTAAAGTAAAATGAATACTTTTTTATAATAACTATAATTAAAAGAATATTTTAAATAGTTACCTGTTGGCGTCATAAATAAAAAAAGAACACCTCGTTTGGTGTTCTTGCTAAGTCAATTACTGTAAAACTTTTGTGTATAGTATGGCTGTGATTTTGTATTAAAAGCTACGCCAACTCCTAAATTTCTAAAATCTGGCTGGAGGATATTTTCTCTGTGACCTAAGGAGTTCATTAATCCCTCATGAGCAAATATACTACTAAATTGTCCATAGGCTAGATTTTCCCCTGCAACTGTGAAAAGTATATCGTCTTCTAACATCCGATCAAAAGGGGACTGTCCTTCAAGGTTAGTATGTGAAAAATAATTATTTTGAGCCATATCAAGACTATGTTTGCGGGCTGTTTCCTTAACATGATCGTCCCATGAAAGAATAGGTAATTCATGATTTACACGAGTGGCATTCGTTAAGTCGAACAATTGGTACTCAAAGCCTTCTTTTAGTGTATCACTAGAAGCTGTATAAAACTCTTTTTTACTTTTTTCTACCTCTTCACTTACAATTTGTATGGAGGTAACAGTATCTTGTTGATGTTGGTCGTAAAAGACGGTGACATAGCTGTTATCCACTAAAAATACATCATAATCACGGTCTTTTTCAAATTGGTAATAGGTCATCCCTTTTCGAATCTTATTAAGTGGAACTCCCAATTTCTCTATTACTGATGCCTTTACGCTTCCTCTTTCTATACCATGAGTGGAGGAGATGAGGTCGTGAGGAGTATATAATCCTACTACCTCATCGTTTACATTATAGGAAATCATGATAAAGTTTTGATAGTTATCATGATAGGCATTCCACATCAGACCATATTCATTAGGAGTTGATCTAATCGGTGAGCCAATCCTTTTTTCTATCTCACTTCGTGTTTCACCAAGTTCAACATTATATATCGAAAAAGCTTGCTTTGTTGGAGTTATTAACTCAGGTTTTTGGACCTCGGTTTTTGAATTCACATCTGTTTCTGATGTTTGTAACCTTTGGTCAAGCTGATCCATCAATTGAATTATACCTTCTTGAATTGTTCCAACAGCAGCAATATATTCAGGACTTGCACGTATTTCGTCTATGTCTGTTTTTAGTGTGTTTAGCGTAACATCTAATTTATTTTTTTCTAACCATTTTTCAAAGGTAGACCAAGCTGAAAAAAGAAATAAAAGAAATGCAAATAATAATATCAATCGTCTCAAGCGATCTCAACTCCTCTCTTGCGTACTACCATTCTAGCCAGAAAAAATGAGTTTCAACATTATTTTAGAGTAAAATTTGAAGAATTGTAAGAGTAATAATGGAAATGAACACTATCCTAACACGTATCTATTCAAATAACTGGTATTCTAGTAGAATAAATAATTAGGTTTTGTTGATGCAACTATTTAGGAGTGTTTTTTTAAATGTTACAGACAGTAAACAAACAACTAGAAAAATATATGGCTTTGATTACTCCAACAGGAGTTGTTCTTGGAGTGTTATTTGCAGTTTGGTTAATTGATTTCACCTTTTTAATACCCTGGATTTTTGCCTTTATAACATTTGCAGGAAGTTTAAGTTCAAATTTTACCGCTCTGAAAAGAGCAATCCTACATCCATTGCCAATCATACTAGCGTTAGGGTTATTGCATATCTTAATGCCAGTCTGGGCGTGGTCAGTAGGACATCTTACTTTTAGTGGTGATGTATACACAATTACTGGGTTAATATTAGCTCTAGTCATTCCAACTGGGATAACGAGTGTTCTCTGGGTTTCGATATGTAGAGGAAACCTTGCTCTAACCTTATCAATCATCTTGATTGATACATTACTATCCCCGTTTATCGTACCTTATACACTTTCTATCTTTGTTGGTACGAAAGTGGAGATGGATGTTGGTGGCATGATGACAGGTTTATTTTTAATGGTTGTCTTACCTTCACTAGTAGGTATGGTTTTGAATCATATAACGAATGGGAATATAAAGGAGAGTTGGGGACCCAAATTAGCACCATTTTCCAAAATCAGTTTAGGTCTTGTTGTAATGTTAAATGGCGCGATTGTAGCTCCATATTTACGAAATGTTGATTTAAGACTAATCTGGGTGGCTGTCGTTGTTTTCTTTGTTGCTTTCACAGGGTACTTGTTCGCCTTTTTACTAGGCAAATTATTTAAGTGGAATCAGGAAACGGTAATTGCTCTTACCTTTACTGGCGGGATGCGAAACATCAGTGCTGGAGCAGTTATTGCAACTTCCTTTTTTCCGGCACAAGTGGCTGTACCTGTTGTAGTTGGGATGTTGTTTCAGCAGTTACTCGCCTCATTGTTTGGATATGCTCTTAATCGACATTATAGACATAAAGAGGATGTTGCTCAAAGACATCATGTGGGTTAAAGGTTGAAGATTTAGATTAATATAGTTCTTAATACCTAATACTAAAATAAATAATGATAGTAGAGGTGTATAACGATGGACCTTTTAGACTAAATGGACTAAAATGTTAATCATATTACAACTATAATTATCTTAGAAAGAGGATAAATTATGACGATATCATTTATTCCTGAAAAAGCTACTGAACAAGAGGTACTATCAAACATTATAAAAACTATTCCAATCATTCATTCTATGCTTCCAGATATTGCTATAGGGGTTACGAATACTGAAGAGTGGTTAGTCTATTATCCTAGTAAAAAAATTGATATCGGAGCCCGTCCTGGCATGAAAATTAATCCAGAAGAGCCATTAACTGATTGTATCCGCTTTAATAGGAAAATTGAAGTAGAGGTACCGGCAGAATTTTTTGGAATTTCCTTTACTGGGTTAGCTGCACCAATCGTTATTGGTAGGAAAGTAATTGGGGCAGTTGCCATACAGATGCAGAAACAAAATGAAAGAGCATTACGCAACATATCTGAGCAAATTGTTGACTCTCTTTCTACTGCAAACAATCAAGTTCACAATATAACTCAAGCGGCTTCCGATCTATCATTAATAAGTGACGGATTAATGGAAAAATCAATAAAGGCATCAAAAGAAGTAGAAAATACAGAAGAAGTTCTATCATTTATAAAAAAAATCGCTGACCAAACCAATTTACTAGGGTTAAATGCATCGATTGAGGCTGCCCGTGCTGGTGAAAAGGGAGCTGGATTTTCAGTAGTTGCCAATGAGATTAGAAAACTATCTAATGAAACGGTAGCATCTACAGAAAAAATACGCAAAACACTAACAAATATTCAACAATCTATGAATGCAATCTCAATTGAAATTGAGAAGGTTGTTAAAGTCGGAAATAACCAGGCAAATTCAACAGTGGAAATTTCAAATTTTATAAAAGAAATTGAAATGATGAGTCAAAAACTAAAACAATATGCAGATGAGTTATAAGGCTTTGAACTTCTCAATGGCGGATATGAGTAATAATACTACTATTTAGAAGTTATTAAACTTTAAAAAAATTAAAAATATTTGTTGACATTATTTCTCTACCACGTTAAAGTAATAACTATCAAATTTAACCACAAACTTAATACGTGATCTCTTATCAAGAGTGGCGGAGGGACTGGCCCTACGATGCCCGGCAACCGTTCCATATTTTTAAATGGAATTGGTGCTAAATCCTGCAAAGCAAGTTATTTGTTTTGGAAGATGAGAGAGGATTATCGGATAATGCCGCTTAAACCTCTCTTTTTAGAGAGGTTTTTTTATTGTCTTCTTCTAGCTCTAGCGCCCTGAACAAGGCGCTTACGCTTTTGGGTACATAGCATCCTCTCAATACTACAGGCAAGGAGGAAAATGACAGCTCAGATCAGTATTAAGAAAACTACTTAGAAAAGGGGAACTAACAAAATGTTTAAAAAATCTTTAGTCAAAACAGTGTTAACTTCAGCAGTAGCCTTTACACTTCTATTAGCCGGCTGTGCTTCAGGAGAAAATACAAATCAAGCGAGTAATGAGAAAGTAAGTTTTGAAAATGTCCCAGAGCGTTTTGCGAATGGAGAAGGTGCAAAAATTAAAGTCATTCGTAAAATTGGTGGAGATGATCATACCGCACAATTTTTAGCTGGTGCAAAGGAAGAAGGAGAGTCACTTGGCTTTGATGTGGATGTATTCACAGCCAATGGCGATACAGCTAAATTCCATGATGCAATCGAGCAAGCATTAACACAAGACTATGATGGCTTTATTATTTCACATGGTGATGATGCTGCGACGGTTGATGGAGTGAAAAAGTTAGTTGAAGCAGGAAAAAGTGTCGTTACCTTTGATTCAAACCCAGACCTTGCAACAATTGCAGGTGTAACGTTAACATCTCAGGATGATGAAGCATTAGCAACATTAGCTCTTGAACAATTAGTAAAAGAGCATAATGGTGAAGCGAATATTGTGTACCTATGGGTAGATGGGTTTCCACCTATGGTAAGAAGAAACAATGTTTATAAAGAAGTACTAGCCAACAATCCTGAAATTAAAGAGGTTGAGCGTTTCGGTGTAGCAGCTGCTGATACATCTGTTCAAACCCAAAATGCGGTAGCAGCCATGTTAAACAAACATCCAAAAGGTGAAATCGATGCGATTTTTGCTACATGGGATGCTTTCGCAATCGGTGCAGCACGTGCAATTAAAGAAGCTGGTAGAGATGAAATCAAAATTTATGGTATTGATGTTTCTAATGCGGACCTACAAGAAATTCAAGCGGATGGAAGCTCTTGGAAATATACGGCTGCAGTAGATCCAAAATTAATTGGTGCTGTTAATTTAAGACTTTTAGCGAAAAAATTAGCTGGAGAAGAAACTCCACAAACTTATGACTTAGAAGCATCTCTTATCTCACAGGCTGACCTACAGGGTTCTAGTGATCCAGTTAATATGGTGAATCTAGCAAACATTGTAGAAGGCTGGGGTACATCAACTGCGTTTGATGAAGAATGGATGAAGGTGTTAAAAGAGCATTATCAAAAGTAAATTTTGTTGCTAATGGTTTATGTGACCTGGGTTTGGCCAGATGGTTGAAATGAGGTCACATAACATCATTTATGCGCCATGGGTTTGGTAGAAATACCGAAATGAGGTTACATAAATCCATTTATTCACCCTGTAATTGGTCAAATGGAGTAAATGAGGTCACATAAATCCATTTATGCGCCCTGTAATTGGTCAAAAGGAGAAAATGAGGTCACATAAATCCATTTATGTGCCCTGTAAATGGTCAAATGGAGAGAATGAGGTCACATAAATTCATTTATGCGCCCTGTAATTGGTCAAAAGGAGAAAATGAGGTCACATAAATCCATTTATGCGCCCTGTAATTGGTCAAAAGGAGAAAATGAGGTCACATAAATCCATTTATGTGCCCTGTAACTGGTCAAATGGAGAGAATGAGGTCACATAAATCCATTTATGCGCCCTGTAATTGGTCAAAAGGAGAAAATGAGGTCACATAAATCCATTTATGTGACCTGTAATTGGTCAAATGGAGGAAATGGGGTCACATAAATCCATTTATGTGCCCTGTAACTGGTCAAATGGAGGAAATGGGGTCACATAAATCCATTTATGCAACCGCAATCTAGCTATCTACTAGAAATGAAGTAACAATATCACTAAAAAGGAGTGAGGATGGATGTCAGTATCGCAACTTCACATGAATAACATTTCCATCGAATTTCCTGGTGTAAAGGCTTTGAATAATGTGAATTTTACAACCTCAACTGGAAAGGTTCATGCTCTTATCGGTGCGAACGGTGCGGGGAAATCAACGCTTATGAAGGTTTTGTCAGGTGCGTATAATCATTATTCTGGTCAAATCACCCTTGATGGGAAGCCGTTGTCCATCCAATCTCCAAAAGATTCTCAGGACTATGGAATTCAAATTGTCTATCAAGAGGTTGACACAGCCCTTATTCCTAATTTAACTGTTGGTGAAAATATCATGCTTAATCAGACAGTAAATAGTATGGTCAAGAGGTTATTCGTCAATTGGAATGAGTTACATAATAAGGCCACCACTATTCTAACTAAATTAAAAATAAAAGTATCCTCGAGAACATTAGTTAGTGAACTAACACTAGCTGAAAAACAAATGATACTCATTGCACGAGCAATCTTAACAGAATGCAAGTTTCTTATCTTAGATGAACCTACTGCGCCATTAAGTCAATCTGAAACAACTGAGTTGTTCCGAATTGTAAACGAGTTAAAGGCAAACAATGTTGGTATTATCTTTATTTCACACCGCCTACCAGAGATCTTTGAACTTTGTGATGAAATCACTATTATGCGCAATGGAGAATTTGTTAGCTGTGAATCAATCTCTCATACATCACAGAACCGGGTCGTTGAACAAATGTTAGGAAGAAAGCTGGAGGAACAATATCCTAATCATGCTATTACAATAGGAGAAACGATTCTTGAAGTTCATAACCTATCAGACACGTTTAAAACTAAGAACCTTTCAATCTGTGCTTCTGCTGGTGAAATTGTTGGGATAGCGGGTCTTGTAGGGGCTGGTAAAACAGAGCTGTGTAAAGCTTTGTTTGGCTCCTCAAAAATAACATCCGGAAAGATTCTATTAAATGGAAAAGAGATAAAAATTAGCAGTCCATTTGATGCTGTAAAACAAGGAATTGTGCTCGTTCCTGAGGAAAGAAGAAAAGAAGGAATTCTTGTTGAGGAATCAGTAGTAACAAACCTTTCAGTAGCCAATTTAAATAAGTTTACTAGCTTTTTTTCTTTTATTAATCGTGCTAAAGAGAAGGCCCAAGCAGTTGAATTGATTAAGAGTCTTGACATTAAAACACCTTCGACAGAAACGAAAGTTCAGCATCTATCAGGTGGAAATCAACAAAAAATTGCAATTGGTAAATGGCTCATTACGGATGCAGATGTTTATATTTTTGATGAACCAACTAAAGGGGTAGATGTTGGCGCGAAGAAGGATATCTTTGAATTGATTTCCGGCCTGGCTCGACGAGGAAAGGCAGTACTATACGCATCCTCTGAAACATCAGAGATTATTGGAATTACGAATCGAGTGTATGTCTTGTACGATGGAAAAGTGGCAACGGAGCTAGAAACTTCTAAAACGAACGAAGAAGAAATCTTATTTTATGCAGCTGGAGGTACTACACATGAAGGATTCAGTCACAGCAACTACGAACGTAAAGAAAAAATCCTTTGATCTATTTCATTTTTTTTATAAATACGGAACGATCCTGACAATCTTTATGTTAATCGCTGTTTTTGCCGCTGCGAACCCATCTTTTATCCAGGGAAACAATCTAATAAGTATTCTACGATCCATTTCGATCGTAACCATTATCGCGATTGGGATTACTATTTCTCTATCAGTTAATGGATTTGATTTATCAGTGGGCTCAGTGGCCTCGTTGTCGAATGCAATTGTCATATCGATGTTTGTTTGGTTTTCTCAAAATACAGTGATTGCCATTTTTGCAGCGATTACTGCAGCCTTGTTGGTGGGGGCTTTAAACTCCTTTTTAATTGTAAAGATGAAAATTCCAGACATGCTATTAACCTTAGCCATGATGTTCATCATTCAGGGGATAGCTCTAACATATACAAAAGGAGCAACTGTTTCTCAAAATATGATTATGCCTGATGGCAACTTTGCTGAAGGAGTTATTAGCCCATTTTTTGCTAGTCTTGGTCAGGTCCCTTGGATTATAATCATTATGGTTGTCGTCGTTGTTTTTGTTCATATTTTTCTAACGTATACAAAGCATGGTAGATACATGTATGTTATTGGAGGGAATATAGAAGCAGCAAGATTATCAGGTATTCCAGTTAATCGCTATAAGGTCATTGCATATCTACTGTCTGCACTGTTTGCTTCAATTGGAGGAATCATTTTAGCTTCTAGGGTCATGACTGCTGAGATTAACGCAGGCTCGCCCTATTTGATGGACTCAGTTGCTGCTGCATTTATCGGTTTTTCTGTTTTAGGAGCTGGAAAACCCAATGCCTTTGGTACATTTGTTGGTGCTGTTTTAATTGGTATTTTACAAAATGGATTGGTCATGATGTCTGTTCCTTACTATGCTATGGACATTATAAAAGGAACAGTGTTAGCCTTCGCGCTTGCAATTACGTATTATAAATTGAGGTAAAAGAAAAGAGGGTAGTATTCTACGTTATGTAGGATGCTACCCTTTTTAGGTTAAATCATGTAACATAAGTTATTAGAGAAACCAGAAGGGTCTCTCATCAATTGAGAAGGATGTTCTTATAATGAATAAAATAAAGATTCAATCACCAAAAATACCATCGTACTTAGAATCAGCTAATTTTGATGATATGGAAGACAGGTACATAAGTGCATGTACTATAAGTGACTGTACTATTTTTGAAGAAGAAATCAATCGAATGCGTTTTGATCAAGTTGTTTTTAAAAATGTAACCTTTATGGATGTTACATTTACGAATATTGAACTTACCGATGTTATCTTTGAAAAGTGTGACTTATCAAATACAGACTTTAGTGGAGGAGCTATCCATAGAGTAGAATTTATAGAATCAAAATTAGTTGGTCTAAACCTAACAGAGGCCACTTTCGGAAATGTGGTATTTGATAACTGTTATGCAAACTTAAGCTCTTTCGGATATGCTTCTTTAAAGAATGTGAAATTTGAAAGGTGCTCCCTACGTAATGGGGATTTCTTTGAATGTAAATTCAACAAAATAGATTTTACGGATTGTGATTTAGTTGAAGCCAACTTTACGAATACTTCATTAGATGGAATTGATCTTAGTAGTTGTAAAATTGATCAATTAAGTCTTTCACCAGGAGATTTGAAGGGATGCGTAGTATCAAGTGAACAAGCAATTGCATTTGCAAGGCTTTTAGGGATAGTAATAAAAGAATAACAAAAGGCAGTTCTTGAGTACTTTCGAGATCTGCTTTTTCCTGTTTTAAAAAATATAGTAAGGTTGACATGAAACCAAATGGTTCTATATAATGTAAAAAGAGAAACCATTTGGTTTCATATTAGAAAGAAAGAAGGTATTGAAATGCCAACTGTACAGGATATAAAACAAACTATAACATTTAATGCGCCTATCCAAAAAGTATGGGACAAAGTATCAACTTCAGAAGGAATTGCTGCTTGGTTTATGCCAAATGATTTTCAGGCAGAAGTAGGGCACGAGTTTCATTTGCAATCTCCGTTTGGTCCGTCACCTTGTAAAGTATTAGAAATTGAACCACCTAATCGTTTAGCATTCACTTGGGATACAGATGGATGGATTGTTGAATTCATTTTAAAAGATTTAGGGGATAAGACTGAGTTTACGTTAATCCATAGTGGTTGGAGAGATTCTGAAGAAATTGTAGGAAAGGCCAACGAAAAAGCTTCTGTTATACGTGATCGTATGAACCAAGGATGGACAAGCATTATTGAAAATCTTGGTAAGGCAGTGGAGGCTTAGGTGTCCCAGCCCGCGCAAAAGCATGATGTTTTCCAAGCAATTGCAGACCCTACTCGTAGAGAAGTATTAAAATTATTAGCAGAAAAAGAGCTACCTATCTCTGAGATTACCTCACATTTCCCAATGAGCCGAACAGCGATTGCAAAGCATTTAAATATTCTTTCAGAGGCTGACCTAGTTAGCGGGCGAAAGGTTGGAAGAGAGAAAAGATACAGGCTACACCCTGAATCATTTTCAGAGTTAAAGGATTGGTTGTCCTATTTCGAACAATACTGGTCGAATAAACTTTCAATGCTTAAGCATCTTGTGGAAGAAGAAGATAGTGAGCTCAAAGTTGTAAAGAAAAAAGATTACCATCATGACAGGACCGATTAACTTCGGTCCTTTTTTCAATACCTATTTTTCGAATAAAATATGACATTTAATAAAAAACTAAACAAATGAGAGTAGCAAATCCCCTCACATAAAAGAGGATTATTTATTATATAGAGGATTACTAATTGGAGCTGGTAACAGTGAGTATGGAATTAATCATTCTTTTGATTTTAATAATACTGAATGCTTTCTTTGCTGCATCAGAGATCGCCCTAATTTCTTTAAATGATAATAAAGTAAAATTGATGGCGGATAGTGGAGATAAAAAAGCAATAATGCTCTATAACCTTCTGGATGAACCTAGCCGGTTTTTAGCTACGATTCAAATTGGAATTACTCTTGCAGGGTTTCTGGCGAGTGCGTTTGCAGCGGGTAGCTTTGCCGGGAAATTAACCGATTTACTAATTACTTTTGGGGTACCTTTACCGGCACGTTTACTTGATACACTTTCGGTAATTGTGGTTACCCTTATATTATCCTACTTTACATTGGTAGTGGGAGAGCTCGTTCCAAAACGACTAGCTTTACAAAAAGCTGAAGCTATTTCAATGTTTGCAGTTGCTCCATTAACCTTCCTTTCAAAAATTTCTTCACCATTTGTAAAACTATTAACATTTTCAACGAATACAATTGTTCGTCTTTTTGGAGTAGACCCTAATGCGGAAGATGAAAATGTAACAGAAGAGGAAATTCGTATGATGGTGGATGTTGGAAAAGAGAGAGGGACGATACAAGAAGCCGAGAAAATAATGATTAATAATATTTTTGAATTTGACAACAAAACGGTTTCTGACATCATGACACATCGGACAAACATTGTCGCCATTCCCTTACAATACACGCTAAAGGAAACGACTAGGCTAGTTTTAGATGAGAGATACACCAGGTTTCCAGTTTATGAAGAGAACATAGATAACATCATAGGTGTTTTGCATTCCAAGGATTTAATTCAGTTTATCGAAAACTGTGAGGAAGAGCGTTTTAATATAAGAGAGCTTTTAAGGGACCCTTATTTTGTTCTTGAATCAAAACAAATTGACGACCTTTTAAAAGAAATGCAGGAATTCAATATTCACATGGCTATTGCAGTTGATGAATATGGAGGTACCGATGGTATTATTACAATAGAAGATATCATTGAGGAAATCGTAGGTAATATTTTTGATGAATATGATGAAAATGAAGAGGATAAAAATGAAATTGTTGAACTTGGCAATGGCCAATATCTGATAGCGGGAAGTGCCAACCTATATACAGTTGAAGAAATAGTAAAAATGGACTTGCCAACAGATGAATTCGACACAATAAGTGGCTTTGTGATTGGTCAAATCGGCTATATTCCTTCCGCTCATGATTTACCCATAGTTGAATATCAAAACATCATTTTTTCAATTGAAGAAATGAGTGATAAACGTATAATGAAAGTTAAGATAACGGTTAAGGAAAATGAAGTAAATAAAGACTAAAACAAGCAAAAACGTAGAATCTTCGTTTTTGCTTAGTTTTTGTCTAATTCGATAATTCATTTGTTTCTTTAAAATAGATCGCTCTAGATGGTCTATACACTAGTAAGATTAAAGCTAAGCTAACAACCATGTTAAGTACAGAGGCAATGATAATGGTATAACGTAGTTCTAAAATCTCCCCAGTAAAACCAATTAACAAGATTAATGCAATTTGAAGGAAACTTTGGAAGGTCCCAAACACACTTAAGATCCGCCCCATCATATCGGTTGGTACGTTATTTTGAACAAACGTCATGAAACCAGTGTTATAGAAAGCATTAAAGTAACCTAGTATGATAAAACCAACTGCGACAGATGTGAAAGAGAACGATAAAGCATAAATCAGGTAACCGATAGCAACCATCAAGTAACCAATTCCCATTAGTTGCTGGATTGAGAGTCTCTTTGAAAAAACTGATACGGTCAGAGAACCTATAATATGACCAATTCCTGTTATGCTAATTAAATATCCAAAATCTGCTTCCGAAAGTCCGAGAACCTTTTGAGTGAAGACAACCTCTTGAGCGTCCATTCCTAAGGCAATAACCATTATAAACTGAGCAATCGCGTAGATTGTTACTATGTACTTACTGTTTTTACTAAAGGTTAGAACATGTCGCCAATCCTGTTTAAGGTTAGTGAGACTTAAGGCATTCCCGTGTGAAATACTATTGTTTTTCTCTAGATTTGGTAGAAGGAATAAGATGATTGCTGAAACAATAAATGTAACTGCGTTGATCCAGATAGCAACTTTTGCAGAGCTAATAATTAATAGTACACCTGCAATTGCAGGGCCAACTAAAAAAGCACCGGATGTCACAAGACTACGATATGAATTGAATTTTTTTCGCTGCTCCTGTGGGATTAATTTCGTGATATAGGTCATTGATGTTGGCTCGAAAAACGCTCTTGCAACAGAAAGAAAAAATAGACAGGCATAAATAAGCCATATCGATGTTAAAAAAGGAATAATAGCTACTAAAAGTGCACGAAATATGTCAGAGGCAATCATAAGATTTCGCTTGTTACTTCGATCAATGACACTACCTGACCAAAATTTTGTAAGTATCGAAGCAATTGGCCCCATAATCCATAATCCTGCTACTGCAGCCGCCGAATTTGTGACTTGTAGGACAAGGATATTAATAGCTATAAGGTAAATAAAATCACCAAAGGTGGATGTGCCAATCCCGAATAAAAGTAATAATGAATTCTTTTTTGATGTCTGGTTCAAACAAACAACTCCCTTATTTCATAGCTTCCTTTAATATGAGTGTACTAAGCTCGTGATCATCTATCACATATGGGAGTTCCTCTGGTTCGACCCATATTCTTGAAGTTGCTTCATTTTCACGTTTAAAAGGAAGACATTCAGTTATGTCCATTCGATAAAACAATTGATAGCCAATTAGAGGATACTTTCCGCGGGGATCAAAATGTGGGTTTTCTTCATGACTTACTTCAATCATTCCGATATATCTGTGAGTCCCTTTAACATATCCCTCTTCATACACTTCTCGATGGAGAGCATCTTCAGGTGTTTCATTGGCCTCTATATGCCCACCTGGTGTGTTAAAGCCTCTTCCATTAATATGTACAAGTAATATTTTGTCTTTATAAAAGCAATACCCATGAACACTCGTCACTTTCTCATGAGGAGGAAGTTCTGTAGTAGGATACCATGTAAGCTTAATATAGTGCTCGTCCCAATTCACATAGATAGTCTTTGTCATAGGATTCATCCTTTTCTAGTAAACTTATAACTTGATTCTACCAAAATATGGAGAGAGAATAGGGTGTTTTTTTCATGAAAGAAGGTTACCTGGGGAGTAGGTAACCTTAAAACCCAACTTAATCTAACATCAAGTCTCTAATATTTTGGAGAGTTCGCTTTTCAATTCTACAGCCTTCTATTAAAAACCCTTCGACTGAACCAAATTGTTTCAACATATAGTCATGTGTATCTTTTAAATAATCTGCTTTCACAATAAGCACTGGTTTAATTCTTTCTCGTGGGATTTGAAATAAACTCATCAACCTTATAAATCTTTCAATCTTTTTCATTCTTGGTTCAATTAAGTCATTAGAACGTAAGTACTCCTGCATGACTGTTTCAAAAGGAACACCACATGTCAATTGAATCAGAGCTGAAAGGAGTCCTGTACGATCTTTCCCTCCTGTACAGTGAATCAAAGCAGGCAAATTACGAGATTGTGAGATAAGAGTTAGCGTTTGATTTATTTCTGCGACTCTTTCAGTAGCCATGCTTTGATAAAAATCCTTTATTAAAACTTCAAAATCCAAATCCTTTGAATTGCCCGTTAGGAACTTGAAAAACTCTTTATGTGAAAAATCCTGGCTATCATGGTAAATCGGGATGTGAATTTGTTGTAAGTTTTTAATCAATGGAACCCGGTCAGGCTTTGATTTTCTTTCATTCTCAGTTCGAAGGTCAATGATTAATTTTAAGTTATGTGATTCCAAGGTTGTGAGGTCTTTTCGTGTTAATCGTGATAATTCATCTGATCTGTATAGTACGCCAGATTTCATGTACCGACCATCTGTTGTTTTTAGCCCACCAATGTCTCGAAAATTATATAATTTATCAAATGTTTTTATAGTTGTTGTCATGTCCTGATCCTTTCACTATGTGGAATGCATCTCCACAAATTGTTTATTTAGTAGATAACCCTTCTTCACTATTCACTCCACCTTTCTACGAGAATTTGCCTTATCGGCATTTACTATTATACATGGTAGATTTTCCTAGTTAAAGATAAAGCTAGGAAATGTATGAATACGATAAAGACACTTTGTTTAGCGAGAAAATGGGGTAGATCAACGAGTAAATTAAGTAGAACCGCGAGAAAATCCAGCAAGTCGCGAATATGTTAGTGGGAAAGGCGAGAAAAGTGGTTTATTGGACTGAGCTGATCTAGAGTAAGACAGTATTTCCTGAAAAATCGTAAAGAATACTCTAGTTTACGTTGTAAATTCCTTAGTAGGAAGCTAAAGCCCTAATAACTCACAAAAAAACTGGCACCAGTTATTCACCAGTGCCAGCAATATGCTTATCGTCTAGCTAAAGTTTCAGTTAAAACCGGTACGATTTGCTTTTTACGAGATACAACACCTTTTAATAAGGTTGTGTTGTTATCTAATTTAACATTGTATGCTTCTTCAACAGCATCTGCCTGCTTACCAAGAGCAAGACCTACTGAATCATTATTTAAAATGTCAGTAACCACGAAGAAGAATAAATCTAGGTTTTTAGCTGCGATAACAGCATTTAGTGCATCTTCAATTTCACCTTGACGAGCAAGAACCTCTTTCGTATCAACAGCATTTACTTGTGCGATTTCCACTTTATAACTACCCATTTGGAACTCTTTTGCATCAAGAGTAATTAATTGAGCAATTGTTTTATCACTTAAGTCTGCACCAGCTTTTAGCATATCAAGACCATAACTATCCGCATCTACACCAGCAATCTCAGCTAGTTCACGAGCTGCAGCTACGTCTTGGTCTGTGCATGTAGGTGATTTGAAAAGTAACGAGTCAGAAATGATCGCAGAAAGCATTAAACCAGCAATGTTCTTTTCAATCTCTACACCATTTTCCTTATATAGTTTATTCAAGATTGTTGCTGTACAACCAACTGGTTCACAACGGTAGTATAAAGGATCACTCGTCTCAAAGTTAGCGATACGATGGTGATCTATTACTTCTAATACCGTTACTTCTTCAATGCCATCTGCACTTTGTTGACGCTCGTTGTGGTCAACTAAGATAACTTTTTTAGCTTCAGTTGCAACAGAGCTGATTAAACGAGGAGCTTCCGCTTTGAATGTATCTAAAGCAAATTGAGTTTCCCCATTAACTTCTCCTAATCTAACTGGCTCAACATCCATGCCAAGTTTCGTTTTTAAATCTGCATAGGCAATCGCAGAACAAATTGTGTCAGTATCAGGGTTTTTATGACCGAAAATAAGTACTTTTTCCATACTCGATCTCCTTTATATATGTAGTTTGTTTGTTATAAGTTTACCATATGTTAGTCGATTAAAAAATGAAAGACCACTAATTAGAATATCACAAAATACGTATGTCGTAATCTTCATTTTTTTACTTTTTTATAAAAATGGTAAAATCAACTGGAAAAAGAATGGTATAATATACGGAAAATTGTGAAGCTGGAAGTGGATAGTATGATACGAAAAGCAGTGGGGGCTATTATTTATCAAGAAGATGAAATTCTACTTGTACATAAGGTGAAAATGAGCGAGGCAAAATCAGGGCCAGAAAAGATAGTAGGAGAATGGGATTTCCCAAAAGGTGGAGTCAAACCGACTGATTTTAATCTTGAAGAAGCACTACTCCGGGAATTATATGAAGAAACCGGTTCAAAGGAATATCAAATCAAAGGTAAGTTTGACCAGAAAGTTTGCTTTGAATTTTCTCAGGATATAAAAGAAAAGATTGGCTATGATTCACAGGAAACGACGATGTTTTATGTTGAATTTCAAGGAGAACGAGCTTTATTACAACCTATTGATGATGAAATCAGTCAGGTCAAATTTGTTAAGAGAGACAAAGTCTTAGATGAACTAAGTTATGGTGAGACAAAAGAGTATTATAGATTGGTGGTGATCAAAAGATGTTAATCCTAGTCAGTTTGCTCTTTATTACAATTTTGTTATTATTAATCTTTCTGTTCAAAAAAGTGAGAAAGCTAGAAACAATGCTTGAACAGCAGCAGGTAGAACATAATGAAATGCTCGTTTTATTAAAACAAATCAAGGAGGAGAAATGATGAAAAAATCCATATTGTATGTTGGATTAGTGGTTATACTCCTTAGTTGGGTTGGCAATTATCTCTATTTTTCTATGAATCAATTAGATAAACCAGTTATGCTCAAACACTATTACCAAGAACATATTGAAGAGGAAACGTTATTTGAATTACATTACTTAATTAATCGTAATCAAAAGGTAGATATTTCAACTATTCATATTCCTGGATTAGACTATGTTCAAATCATTGATGAAGACCATCAATACAATACATATCGACATCATAAATTAAAAACAATTTTTGTTAAAATTGACAAACATATGCTAGAGGACAAAATCAAAGATGGCTTCGTCATTAATGAAGTCGAAGCGTTCCTAACAAATGGGGAACGTGTTATATATGATATTGGAGAAATTACCCTTGCTGAGTGGAAGCGAGGTCCATTTGAATTTCGTGCTGCAGGTGGTTCTTCAGATGGCAGCTCCTTCGATTTTGTGGCTGCAGAAGAAGATCTAACTCTACATTCGTACGAAATACCATATCTTGAAAAATTATCAAATGGGTTAACATTGTTTGTAAATCATGAGCAAGCTTCACTTACGCCCATTGCTATAGAGATGAGAAATGGGCACCATTTACCAGATGATAATCCAGCAGAGAAGTTAAAGGATGTTACGGTTGACAAATTAGATCAGAAAATCTTTCCACTTGAATTGGGAGCAGGGGAGTTCTTAAATGTAGAGCACCATTTTTCTTTTACTGACAAAGACCCAAGTCAACACCATTATTACTATTTTGAGGTTGTATTTAATGGAGAAACAAAGGATGGAAGTTCCTTTACACATGGTACGGTTCTTCATTATAATCCGTATTTTAGTGAGTACGATATAAAGCAGATAATAAAAGAGGAAAGGGGGAAATAAGTTGAGCAGTGGTTATAATAGGCTACTTTGGGGATTTCTACTTGTTATACTCGATCTTCGAATCATAGGCTTTGATCTATTAATCGATGCAGTTGGTTACTTTATTGTTGTTTCGGGTTTAAAAATCTTAAGTGCACAATCAGAATCTTTCAAGAAAGCACAAGTTTTTGGTGTAATTCTCGGCATCCTTTCAATTCCCTCAACGATTGATTTTGCAGCGACATTACCATTAGGACAAGGGATTTTACCGACCAACCTTTTCATAGGTTCATTGTTTTATTCTAGCATTCTTGGCTTTTTACACATTGTTCTCGCATTTTGTATTTTTAGAGGAATGATAGATATGGCTATTAAAGCCAATCTTCATGGTATGCCGAAGAGAGTACAAGGAAGAGCGCGTTTTTATATTATTACGTCCATCATTATAGTTGCAGTCATGCCACTATTATTGAATTTGAATGATGAAACAGGAATGTATGTACTTTTTACTTTTGCATTTGTATCTTTTATTGTTGAATTATTTTTTATCCTACTTATCAGAGAATTTAGGAATTCATTTCGAAAATTGGAGAAAGTAACAATCATTCCAAGAGATGAGGCTTAGCAGCTTCATCTTTTTTACTCCACATAGTGCAATGGTTCTAATTCTTATGTTAGTCCTCACGTATCACCGCTTAAAAGAGTATACTGCAACATAACATTCTTTTAAGGGTGGTAATTTTATTATGAGATGGAGAAATTATGGCTTATGGGCTTCAATTGCCTCTCTTTTATATATGTTTTTTCGGGACATGGGACTTCAAATTGATTTAACACAATGGGAAACCTACGTTAATGGTATATTAGGTGTTCTTGTAGCTTTAGGAATCATTTCAAATCCAGAGGCAAGTAAAGGGTACTTTAAAATTAAAAAAAATGTAACGGGGCAAACAGGTCAACAGATGGCACAAAACGTACAAAATCAATTCGTTCAGAATGAGATGACAAATCAAAATCAGCAAATGCCTACCAATGAACCGAGCATTCAAAATTCTGCATCGTATGGGGTACCGATGACTTCTCAAAACAATAGTGGAGAAAATGCAGTAAACCAACAACTCCAACAACCGATCAATCCAGCAAATCAACAAGGTCAAATGCAACAAACTCCAATGAATCAACAAGATCCAGTGCATCAACAAAACCAGGTTCAGCCAAATACAATGAAACAACAACAAAATATGCCACAACCTCAAAACAAGCCTCAGACAAATAATCAACCAAGGGAAGAAGTTGAAGCCCCGCCAATGGAACAAATAGGTGCTGAGCATAACGAGAGATGGTAAATTCGAAAGGTAGTTAGCGAGAAACTAACTACCTTTTTTTACGTTTACTTTTAAAAGTAACAAACAAAATTGGAGATATTCTTTAATTCTTGATAGAATAGTAGAGAATATAGTTTTACTGGAGGACCTAATATGTCTGCTATTGATAATTTAGTTACAGAATATAATGATGTACTTGTTAATATATATCAGTTTAATGAAGATTTACAAAATGATGAAGAGGTTGCTTCTTTCTTAAGTCAATTTAAGCACTGGTATTACATCCCCGATCTAAATATGTTTGGACCAAGTAAATACATTGGTTATAAAAACATAAACTCGATTGTTTTTAACCAAGGAATCCAAAAGTCTGAAGTAGAGACCGGCAAAGTTCTAAAAGAATGGTTTTACCCACTTGAAACTAATACGAATGAAGATCTTGTTTTACGTACTGAATTAGCTAGTTTGTTAGAACAAGCTGATAAAAAGTTGCGTGCAAATGCAATTATACACGTGCCAAAAAGCGTATTATTTTTAATGCTCGAGCCTAAATCTGTTGGGTAAGTTTGTACTAATTATAGAAATATTTAAAAAACAGCATTTAGGATCTTTTTTATGATACAATAGCTTCACTTGAATAAAAAATCCGCATTTGCGGTAGAGGTTATTAGCTACCCTCTCAAAAAAACTAAGAGGAAACAGTACTCCTTTTGGTGTACTGTTTTCTTTATTTGGAGGAAAGAAAGATGAGGATTTTATTTTATTTATTGTCAATTGTTGCTGCTAACGTAGTAACAGCAAAGTTTGCCCCAATGCAGGTGGGAGTTTTCTTAGTACCAATGGGGACATTCTTAATCGGTGCAACTTTTATTTTTAGGGATCTTGTCCAAAATAAATATGGGCGAAAAAAGACCTATATGTTCATTGGATTAGCTCTGCTTATGTCAGCACTTGTTTCGTATTTATTAGGTGATACACTGCTGATTGTTGTTGCGTCTGCCTTAGCATTTATAGTTGCTGAAACAACCGATACAGAAATATATACAAGATTAAAATTACCAATGGCCTGGAGAGTGTTTTATAGCGGTCTTGTTGGTGGATTCCTTGATTCAGTTATTTTTGTTGTAATCGGATTAAGCCCAATTGGAGCAGGATTCCTAACATGGGAAATGGTCATTTTTGCAATTCTAGGTCAAGTGATATTTAAAACAATCGTTCAGGCAATAGGTGCGCTTGTATTGAATCAAATTCACTCTAAATCTAATAAACAAGAACCACTTATTAGCTAACTAAGAGAATCCTCCGGGCACGGGGGATTTTTTATATTTTTGAAACTTTTACTCTGCCACATTCGTAAAATCTATATCAAGCAAGTATAGGAAGTGATTACTATGTACAAAGAAAACAAGCGCCCTAAACTCAACTTGAAAACCACACCATTGGAATTTATATTAAATGCTATATCCCTATGTTTAATCATTTTGTCGGTAGTTTATCTTATAGTTGAATGGCCTAGCTTACCTAATCAGGTTCCAATGCATTTTAATGGAGTTGGAGAGGCTGACGGGTGGGGGAGTAAATGGACAGTTTGGGTTCTTATTTTCATCGGAAGTCTATTATGGGTAGGTATGTTAATCTTATCGCGCTTTCCACATGTATTTAATTATCTAACTGAGATTACAGATGAGAATGCAGAGTTTCAATATAAGAATGCTAAATTGATGATGACTTTAGTAAATACAATAATCATCGTAAACTTCACATACTTAAGTTATCAAATTGTACAGGTAGCAAAAGGTCTTTCAAATGGATTGGGGACATGGAATATGTTGATATTTATTTTGGTTTTATTAGGAACAATATTTACATTTATGTTTCGATCCTTACGTGTAAAATAAGAAGCTTGGAAATTGATTCCCAAGCTTTTTTTTATTATTATTCTTCTAATAAGATAAGTGTTCACTGGTACCAATACTTTCAATTTTAAATTCCATCTCATTTGTTTGTTGAATTAGGAAGAATAATTGGTTTACTCCAGTTGATAAAGAACCTTTATATCCATTTTCAAGTTCTACATAAATTTTAGCTTTGTATTCAACCTGGTATTTACTTCTAGAAATCTCTGTTAATTCTTTAACCTCAACTTTTTTAATTCCTTTTTTAAATGTATTTACATTAAAAGTGGTAGAGTCAATCAATTGTTCTTTTGAATGGGTAGAGTCAACTAGTAAATAATTAAAGAAAATAAGCGCTGGATTTATGTTAAATGGGATATCCAAATCTAAATAGGGTTCTTTGTCTATTCTCCAACCTACTTTTCCAACATATTTAAATTCAGCCATGTACATTACTTTTTGATCTGTTTCGCCTACTGGAACAGTTATACGATAGAACTTTCTATTTTTCTCTGTCTTGATATATTCTGTTTCAGCCTTTTCCCATTGTAATAAAGATCCCCCGTCTGCTTCTAGCTGGGCCAATTTACCGTTATATTCAATTATTCCCATTTCCTCAATAAACTGCTCGGCTGCTTTATGAGTTAAAGTACGTTTTAGGTATTTCAGTAACTCCTTTTTTGTATCAATATCAGAAGATAAAAAACGATAAAACTGGTCTTTATACATAAAAGATTTGTATTCGCCTTCTTTATAACTTCCTCCTGACTGTACATATGCCTTTGTTGAGGCAAACTTGTGTGATAAGGAAACGACTTGCTTCGAAGATATTTCTTTTTTTGCATTAACTAGTGATACAACGCTTTTTTCATTAACTTGCGAAGCCTCGCTAGCTTGAGAAAATGGTGTTGTTAGTAATCCAATTGTTAATCCAGTGATTATTAGTTTTTTGATGTTCATTAGCTTTCCTCCAAAAGGTTATAATGTTGTTTACAAATTGATTTTATAAAAAAGGAGAAGGGTAAAAGTTACAAAAAGTTTAAGAAAAGGTAGATGTTTAGTTACAGTAACAAAAATCGAATTTTAAAGTGATGAATATGATAGGAATAGTTTCGTTAACATTTCTATTTTAAGCAAGTTTATGTAAATTACAGTACAGATAGGGTATAGTTAAGAAAAAGATTAAGGATGAGAGGAACGAGAAAATGATTGTTAAAAACGAAGAAGAACTACAAGCTTTAAAAGAAATTGGAAAAATTGTTGCGACCATTCGTGATGAGATGATCCAAATGACGAGGCCCGGAATCACCACAAAAGAATTAGACGAACATGCTAAAATATTATTTGAAAAGTTTGATGCAGTCTCGGGCCCAAAGGGAGAATATGATTTCCCTGGCTATACTTGTATTAGTGTTAATGAAGAAATTGCTCATGGAATTCCGGGTTCTCGAGTAATTAAAGAGGGAGATCTCGTTAATATTGATGTGTCAGGCTCAAAAAATGGCTATTTTGCAGATACCGGACTTTCCTTTGTGGTTGGTGAAGGGGAGGAAGTATTAGTTAAAATTTGCAAGGTTGCTAAAGAGGCATTTGAAGCGGGCTTGAAAAAATGTAGGGCTGGTTCAAAGCTTAATGGGATTGGTAAGGCTGTCCATAATGTAGCGAAAAAGAATGGTTTAACGGTTATTAAGGATTTAACAGGTCATGGGGTAGGCCGTGCCCTTCATGAGCCTCCAAGTCATGTGTTAAATTATTTCGATCCGTGGGATAATGAACTGCTTCAGGATGGTATGGTGATTGCGTTTGAACCATTTATATCTACAAATTCTGAGCATATTACTCAACTAAGTGACGGCTGGACTTATGTTCCTAAGGAGAATAGTTTTGTAGCACAAATCGAACATACGATTATCATAACTAAGGATGAGCCAATTATTATTACTTTGTAATGCACTTCTATTGGTAGTTTATAAATGAGTAAGTATACAAACAAAGAACTCTGTTAAAAAAACAGAGTTCTTATATTTTAAACTAAATTTATTTAGTTAAATTACATCCAAGATGCGCCAACAATGATTAACAAGATGAATAGCACAACGATTAGTGCGAATCCACCACCATAACCAACTCCACTCATTAGAATAACACCTCCATTTGTGTTACTTACTATATACTATGGAATGATGGGTTGTTTCGTAAGGGATAAACGCCCAGTTTTTCCGGGAAAATGATTTTTTGCAATAATATTAAACATAAAAGAGCCCTATCTTCAAATTGAAGAATAGGGCTCCTGCTATATCCGAACTTATGATTATTTAATTAAATTACATCCAAGATGCGCCAACAATGATCAACAAGATGAAAAGCACTACGATTAGTGCGAATCCACCGCCATAACCAACTCCACTCATCAGAATAACACCTCCATTGTGTTATTTACTATATACTATGGAAAAAGTTACGTTTTGTAAGGGATAAATGCCTATTTTTCTAGAATAATATCTTAGATTCTGCCCATAATGGAGACCTAGGGGCAAAATAATGCCATAAGACAAAATATGTAGTAATAATATGTAGTAATAATATGTATTATATATGAAAAATGTCCCTAACTCTTTTAGAAAGTTGGGCTACAATGAAGGAGAAAAAGAAAAGTAAACTAACACTCATTTCTATTTTTAGTTGTATATATATTTGCTTATCAATAATAACTGTTCTAATAATTGATTCCTTTAGTTTCTATCCAAATGGTTATCATTCAACACTTAGTGACGATATACTAATTATTACGGAAACAAACTTTATAGGGATGGAAAAAGAGCAGTATTCTTTTCGTATAACAGATGAAAATGTTAAATCGTTATGGTTATTACAATATAAAGTGTATGAAATCAGAAATGCCTGGGTAATCACTATTTTATTTTTTGCTCTTTTACTTACATTTCCTGTATCTGGATTAGTTGGTAGGTATATAACTTATCTGAAACCATTTACACGTTTAATTAGACCTCAGTGGGTACGAATTTATGTTATTATTTCTTTGGGGATTCTTGCAGTTAATATAGTGGAATATCCGCAATTGCTCAAGGAGATGGAAAATCTTATTCGTTCTCTTTCTTAAATGTACCCAAATAATACAAAGGGTAGTGGTCATATGGAGGACAGATGGAAGAGTGTTGATGAGGATCTACGTAATATAAAAATCACTTCAACTAAAAATAATGAACTGGTAACAATAGGTCAGTATAGTCAAGTATTAGAGTGTATTGGGGTTGGTACAGATGCAGCTGTATTCAAGCAGCGATATGAACCTTCTTTTGCTTTTAAGGTGTATGCAGAAGATAAATTAAGTAAGTTGGATGCTGAGTTCTTAGTGTATCAAAAGCTAGGGAAAGCAGAATGGTTTCCAGTCTTATTCGGTAGAGGCCATAATTATCTTGTTATAAGCTACGAAGAAGGTATGACCTTATATGACTGTCTTCGAACCGGCACACATATCCCATACAGTGTGTTAAAGGATGTTGAGGAAGCAAGAGATGACTGTCTGAGGAAGGGGTTAAATCCAAGGGACATTCATTTAAAAAATATTTTACTTCAAAATGGAAAAGCTAAGCTGTTAGACGTTTCAGAATATATTCACCCCGGTAACGATTATCGCTGGAATTATTTAAAACAAGGGTATGAAGAGTACTATGATTTAATAGACGGCAAAAGGATTCCATTATGGATCATTGAATCAGTTCGACTATTATATCAACAGTCAGCAGACCAATCATTTGATTTTCAAGTATTTACAAAAAAACTAGTCAATAGATTTAAGAGCTTTTTAAGTGTGAAGTAAATTCCCTGTGTGCCTTGCTCGCAGGGGATTCTTAGGGTTATTTCTAATGCAAAATATCTGGTGGAGAACTGGTCTTATTATTTACAACTGAATAAGTGAGTTCGTTTTTTGCATTTACTGAAGCGAAGAAAATGTCATTTCGATTTAGACCATGTTTTGAAAGCTCACCTAGAACCCATGCTTCATCCAATTCTAACTGGTTGAGGATATCGGTGTATATTTTTCCTTCAACTATGACCGGATAAGAGACACCCGCTTTACTTTTGAAAATATTAAGGTCTTCTAAAGTAGGTGTTAATTTAGTAGCCTTTTTTAATACGGTTAATTTACCGTTAGCCTCAATAATTCCAACATCGACTTCGCTAAGATCAAAAACATCTTTCTCTCTTAGCATCTGTAAAATATTATCTAATGAATAACGAATCTTCTTCATTGCACCCATAACAAATTCTCCATTTCGAATGACTATGGTTGGTTCAAAGGTAATTAACCTTCCAAACCAACGTCTTTTAATGGACCAACTTGAAAACACACGTTGTAAAAGTGCAACACCAACAACGGCTAAGGCAGTGTGTAAATGGACAATCTTCGGGTCTGCAATGTCTGCACCGACAAGTGAACCTAAGGATAAAATGATTAAAAAGTCAAAGACGGGTAGTTCACCGATAGAGCGCTTTCCCATCATTAATGCCGCAAATAATAGTAATGGATAGATAGTAAGTATTCGACCATACACAACAAGTATCTCTTTCAAAGTTTCACCCATTTCCTTTCCCCCTATATTGTTCTTGGTTTGTAGTTAATTACATCAGAGGAATAAATCTTGATAATACACCTTCCGCCTGAAGTAAAGGCACGAATTAATATAGGTTGATTGTACGTATTTTTAAATCGAAAATCAGGACCATACCAACTAACAGTTGCATCTCTTCCAGGTGGTACATATGGAACTTGCTTACTATGTGAGTATCTCTGTACAATATCTAGTCCAGCTAAATCAACGGAATTAAAAAGTGTTGAAGAGACCTGGCATATCCCACCACCAATTCCCTCAGATAACTCACCTTTAATAATGATGGGAGCAGGAAGATATCCTTTTTCCTCGGTTCTTTTTCCTACTACTTCATTGAAAGAAAACGTTTCTCCAGGAAAAACAACAGTGTTGTTTATTGCTTCGGTTGCTAGTCCAATATTATGAGACCGCTCTTTATTACGTGTTTTATAATAGGTCATATATTGCCCAATCTGTTTTGTATGTATTGAGACAAGCAATTCACTGTCCACCCTAGGGTAAATTGTAGAAAGAGGGATTGCTACTTTTAGAGGGCCCTCATTAAAAAAGTAGTTATAAAACATGCTTCTAAATTTATCTTGATTTAATCTATAGCCAACTTTTTCTTGGAGTAATTCACCGTACTTTCCAAATTTTGCATTTATCGGTTTTTCATATACAAGAGAATCTAAGTCATTAATAAATTGGTTGTACTTAGACTCATCTATAACTGGTACGGTTAAGAGGGGGATGGAAAACTCGCCTCTGTTTACTATAGAAATGGTCTCGCCCTTTTTGGTAAGAATCAAATTTTCTTGTGGGTTGATTGGTTGTAAAAAAATCGACATAAGTGCCAAAATACTCAACAATTTCATAAAAATAATCAGCCTCCTATTCTTAGTATGAGAAGAGGATTACTTTTTAATGTTGCTGTATTTTAATTCCAGTATTTTTCATTTATCGAATCTTAAAGTTTGAACAAAAATAGTAATAACAAAAAAGAATGAGGTTTATGATAATGTTAATTAAAATCAGCAAGGTTCTAATGATTGTGAGTATATTGTTTGGATTCAAAACGTTAAATACGAAAGCAGTTGAGATTCAGGACATAGATAATCCTATAAGCTTCACGGTTGAGGTTTTGCCGTGGGAGCTGGTCAATACAATAATTCCATATAAATCTGTATTTACGATTATTGATGTAGAAACTGGAATGCAATTCCAGGTTCAGCGTAGAGCGGGCAGAAGTCATGCTGATGTGCAGCCACTTACTAGGAAAGATACAAAAATCATGAAAGAGATCTATAGTGGAAAGTGGAGCTGGAAAAGAAGAGCGATTTTTGTGTTAAAGGACGATAATATCCTAGCTGCTTCTATGCATGGTATGCCTCATGGAGCCGGGGCTATACAAAATGGATTTCCAGGCCACTTTTGTGTTCATTTTATTGATAGCACTACACACCGTTCAAAACTTGCGAATAGAGCTCATAAATTAATGATCTTAAAAGCAGCTGGCCAATTAGAGGATTATGTACTTCGGTCTAATCCATACGAGCTCATTCATATTTTCTCAGAAGGGATTGTCCAGAGAGATAAGAAAATATTAGCGCTAACTGTGCAAAGAGGGAGTGTGGACAAGCTTTTCAGAGATACTTCGGATATAGAGCAAATAAAAGTAAAAATTGATAAAGAATTGTCTAAAGAAACACTTTCAAATATGTCCTTTTTGAGAGTTCCAGTTGAAATGAAGATGTATGTTAGTGGAAAAGGGAAAGTGAGCTTACATACAGAATTTCAATTAGAAAGAGAAAGTACAACTGGCCCTTGGACAATTAACGGTAAAGATATCTATCAAAAATTGGGAGTAAGTAACGAGGAAGAGTAATTAAAGCATAGCACACAAAAACGCTTGGGGAATTTCCCAAGCGTTTGTTCATTAATAAGAAGCTTTTCTTCCATGTGTATTAATGTACTGACCTGAACCTGAAGTGCCATGAAACATAAAGATTAAAACAGGCACTAAGAAACAGGCACTTAAAATTAAGAGAATCACAAGCGTAGATGAAAAGGGCGTTATCTCTTTATGAACGTTCTCAGAGTTTTCATTATTAAAGGTTTCAAATTCAGGATTCCCAATTACATTAGATACCTCTAAAAACTCGTTATTATCTAAATCGTAATAATAAATTTCGGTTTTATTAAATTTAAAAATGGAGTCACGAACCTGCTGATACTCCACTAATGCAGCTATGATCGTTGATTCATAGGTTTCTGTTTCAGTTTCGTCTTCAGGTGTCTCAGGATTATCTTTTGTAACAACCTTAAATACTTCGCCTTTAAGAGAAATGGAGTCTACAATCGTAACTGTGTTTGGGTCATTATACGAGCTTGCAGACTCTAGTCGTTCCTCTAACGCTTTTGTAAATGAAGATGAACCTTCACTAGCAAAGATAAAGTTAGGGTATACCATAAACAGTAGTAATGATAATAGCAACAATCTTACTTTCTTCAATCAAATCCCCTCTTTCTATAATAGAATCATCCAGTCATTACTGAGAAGTTTGTACCAATATCCACTATGTATATAGTTGCTTAATAATTAAAATAACATAATTTGGTAACTAAATGTATAATTTTGTAAAAAAATCACATTTTATTCATAAATATAAATAATAATCGCCCCTTAACTATAGTATGAAGGGGACGATCATTTTAGAAACTCAATTCCTTTATACGTTATTTTAATCTCTTCCCACCAAATCGATATGCAATTATTTCGATAAAAAGGATGGTAGGGGATGCACTGCTGCTGACAGGGAGTTCGGTCAAACTGAACAAAGCCTAACTTTTCTAACTCAAATATATGAAACATGATTTCTTTTATTTTCATGGTTTGAGATTTTTCCTGAAGACCATAAGTTTCAATCGATGGCTTCCAGAGTTTATTTTGTTGTTTTTCGTATAAGTCTTTTAGAATGGCTACGGTAGTATGGTTCAATTTAAAATTCCACCTCAATTCAAAAAAGATAGTACCAAATAATTCGGATAATTGAATGTTTTATAGAGAGTTGTACCACTGATTAAGTGCCTATTTTAGCTAATTTAGATAACATTTTGTATAATATAAAGTTGAGTACTACATATACCAAAATAACACTTAAAATAGAACATCCTTCATTTTTAGTCTAAATAATCATATACTAATAAGAAAAATTAAGTAGAGAGGCGTAGAGATGGATCTAAAGCACATACAAAGGCAATTAGAAAATCGAACAAGAAAAATTATGGGAAGTGAAAACTTCGCACAGTTTTCTGTTCTGCTCCCTTTGCTTGAAAAAGGTGGCGAAACCCACATTCTATTTGAAGTCCGTTCTCAAAATTTGAGAAGACAGCCTGGAGAGATATGTTTTCCAGGAGGAAGAATTGATCCAGATGACCAAAATGATCGTTACACAGCTATTCGTGAGACAACTGAGGAGTTAGGTATTTCAGAGTCCTATATTGAAAACGTTTGGCCACTTGATTATATGGTTACCGCTTTTGGAACAATCATATATCCTTATGTTGGTTTAATAACCGAGCCGGAGAGGATCATTCCTAATCCTACTGAAGTTGAAGAGATATTTACCGTACCACTATCTTACTTTCAAAGCACAAAACCTGATTGTTATAAGATAAATTTCAATCTTCAACCTGAACCAAACTTTCCTTTTAATTTAATTGAAGGTGGAAAGGATTACAATTGGGCGGCACGTAAGGTAGATGAATACTTTTATCATTATGAGGGCCGGGTGATATGGGGACTCACCGCGCGAATCCTTACACACTTTCTAGAACTTTTAAATCAAAAAAGTAAAAGGGGAGGCTGAAATGAATAACAGAGGTAAGGATAAAGTCATAGTTTGGAGTGCTATGATTTTTTTGTTTTTCGTGGTCATTTCCTCTGTATTTAGTCTATATTTTTTCGGAATACTAGGGGTCTTACACCTAACCGGAGTTCATTATGACTCAATGGTCTCAATGCTCATTTTTGTTCTTCTATATGTTGGTATAAGCATAATTACAGATGTTTTCTCAAAATTGGCGAAGTACACGCTCTCTGAGAAAATTACTGGAGTAAGAATCATTTTGGGTAGAATGGTAGTTGACTTTTTTTTCTCATGGCTTGCAATCCATCTTGCAGATGAACTAATGAGTGCTATCAATTTAAGTTTAAACTCTGAACTAACTTTAGCCATTGTACTAGCGATAGCGGAGGAGGCTTTTCGGAAACCGACTCAAGTTAAGTATAAGCTCTCCCGTCCACCTAGTTAATCCCACTTCATTCAATATTCTATTGTGGTTTTGTGCGACTAAACCATAATAGAATATTGAATGATTTATTAATTTTAGCAAAGGTTTGTATATTATTACGCGAGATGTTGAATACTACCTTATTAGATTCTTCTGTAGAAGGGATGAAAGCATGTTTTCATTACGTGGGGATGCACATAAATTTTATCTTCAACTAATAAAAACATTAAAGAACGGGGAATCGTTTAGTAGTATTAAGGGGTTATCCGAGATTGAGGAGATTCAAAAGCATTACCGATCTATCAATACTGAAACGTTAAAACTAATTTATTATCGCATGATCAAAGAAAAAAACGGTACAGGTATCGTGCCGATCTTTGTAACTGCCGTGCCATGGTTTTTGTTTCTGTTTTCAAAGCAGTTACAGGAATTTCTTTTTAAAGAGGGAAGCACACTATGGATTATTTTTGGAATCATTTATTTTTCAACACTAAGTGTTAGTGTAATTGTTCATTTTCGTGAAAAAGCCTGGGCCGCTTTTCACATTGAGATCATTCAAGACATACTAAAAGAAAGAAATGAAACATTCTCTTCAAACACATAAGGTTAGAAAGCTTACTAATTGAGGTAAGCTTTTTTAATTGTAGGAAGTGCTACTATCTCATGGTAAAATTAGATTATTAAGTTTATTCCGCATATGATTGTTAGACATAAAGAATAGTAGATTGAAAATACATATAAGGATGCTGGTTATATGTTTAAAAAAATCATAAAAACCCAAGACGAATTAAGTGGATTTTTTGGTGCGCCTAGTGAATTAGTAAAAAATAAAGTCATTGACTATCTAGACTCTCATTGTCTTGATTTTATTTCACGTTCACCTTTTTTAGTTATATCGACCTCTGATAAATATGGGAATTGTGATGTTTCTCCCCGAGGAGACCACCCAGGATTTATAAAGGTTATTGACGAGAAGACATTACTAATACCTGAGAGACCTGGAAACAAAAGAATGGATTCTTTTTATAATATAATTTCTAATCCACATGCGGGACTACTCTTCGTTATCCCTGGCCTACAGGAAACACTGCGTATTAATGGAAAGGCAAGTTTGATTCAGGATGAAGAATTCTTAGAAGAAATGTCGGTAAATGGAAAAAAACCTTTAATTGCTATTGCAATCGAAGTAGAGGAATGTTTTATTCATTGTGCTAAAGCATTTAAACGCTCTGAGCTTTGGCAACCTAGCACTTGGCCTCCTGCAGAAAGTCTTCCTTCTGCAGCGAAAATCCTATCTGCTCATGCCAAAACAACGAATCTGACTGTCGAAGAAGTGGAGGAACGACTAAAAGAAAGCTATTCACAAAGGCTTTATTAAGATTCGCCTAGGAAAACCTAGGCGATATATTTTTACTTTTTCTCATCAAGTACGTTTTGTTTTTCGGCTTTCACATCTGTGTAAGCAGCAAATTCAACCATTTCGCTACTAATTCTGTTTCCTTTTTTAGCATTATTATTACGTTGAGCATTTGCATTTCCACGTTTTGTTCTACCCATTTCATCATCTCCATTTTATAGTATCATTGGTAGTATAGGTTTTATAAAATGTTTTATGTAATCCTTATCCGAAAATATGATTAGGAATAAATTTCCAGAAAATTAATATAAAAAATGAATGGTTTATACTCAAGGGAGTGATTTGAATGTCGATGAGTCATTATTTTTACGGAATTGTTCCGGTACATGATTCAATTAACAACGAAAATAGAGCAGCTATATTAAAGGATTTTCCAGTTCCTGATTTTTCGATAAATACGGAAGGTTTTTCTCTAGAAACGCAAACACATGGAGAGAATGTAGATAGAGTAACCTTTCTTTTAAATGAATTTAAGGTTGAGCGTACCCAGGGTGCTAGCCCAAAGCCCTATTTTAAAATGAAATTATCCAATCACTTAGGGACGTATAATGCAAAAATGTGGGACAATAATGGTGCAGTGGATCGATATACACCTATCCTTGAAAATAACAGTGTTTTTGAAATTTCTGGGAAAGTTGAGGAGTACAAAGGATTTAAATCAATAACAATTAATGAGATGAATCCTTGTGAAAATGAGGTAGATCCATTTAGCCTAATTGCTTGCACTCAGCAGTCATTAGAGGATTTTACGGTTGAATTGCATCATTATTTAAATGTACTTGAGGAACCATACCGAACGATAAGTCTTGCTGCAATGAAGCGTTTTTGGACAGAATTCAGCATACGTCCTGCAGCAATGGGCCATCATCATGCTTATTTAGGGGGACTTTTAAAGCATACGGTTGGCTTGATGAGATTAGCAAGATACATTTTAGTTCATGAGAATGATCATTATAAGGCAGTTCTTAAACTGATTAATCAAGTTGAGAAGGTGTACAAGCAGGAGTTGTGGAAGGACCTCAATTCCGATACACCAGGAGGCAATCCACGTAACTTAGTGTGGAAGGATTCAATTGATCATTTGTATACAATGTTTTATGGAATGGCCAAGAATCGGGATGAAGAAGTTGATTATTCATTACTCATGTGTGCGATTTTTTATCATGATCTTGGCAAGTTAATGGAATATCATCATGCTGGCAAGGGGACGAGGGAATTTGCATTCTTATATCCAACAGCTGATCAATCTTCATTAGCAAACCGTAAGCCAACAGGTATTACAATGGATGATTTAGGAGTATTAGTAGGTCATATCCCTTATGGTGTCATGTTAGTTTCAAAAATAATTGAGACAGAGAATATCGCAATGACTTTGGAGGACATTCACAGGCTGCAGCATGCCATTTTATGTCACCATGGTAAGCTAGAATGGGGTGCAAATATAGCTCCTAAAACAGTAGAGGGGTATTTAATTCATATTGTAGATTATTTAGATTCTAGATATGAACGAACAGAAGAAATTAAATAAGTAAAAAAGGCATCAGAACTGATCTGCTGCCTTCTTTTTTTATGTTATCTTCCGTATCCGTATCCGTGATGGTGTCCGTATCCGTGATGCCCATGGTGGTGTCCATGATGATGATGATGATGGTGACCATAACCATAACCAGGATAGCCATAACCATGACCAAAACCATAACCATATCCAGGTGTTCCGTATCCATATCCATAACCCGGATATCCGAAGCCTCCGTAACCTGGACCAGCTAACCCACTACCTAATGCCCCTAAGCCGAAGCCAAGTAATCCTGCTCCTAACGGTCCAAAGCGCTCATCATTTTGATTCATTGGTGTGCCATAAAATTGTTGATTCATTTTCTATTCTCCTCCTGAGATTACATAATTAATAAAGATATATACATAGTAGCCTATGTATTATGGGGCAAATGTGCATGGGGCAAATGCCTTTTTTATGCAAAAAAAAGAGTATATTTAGAGAAAGATAATGGAAATAGAAAAATAAAACCCCATCCAAAAAGGATGGGGCTTTATATATTCCTAGGATTTATTTACTTAAGCCCAAGCAGCTCCAACGATGATTAGAAGTATAAATAGCACTACGATTAGTGCGAAACCTCCAACACCAGTTCCAACTCCAGCTACAGGTGCTCCATAACCATACCCACATCCATGATACATATGCATAGATTTATTCACTCCTTAATAGTTTTTTTTTCATCAGATTCATTCTGTCACTCATACTTACACATATGCTGTTCCGATAACGATTAGCAAAATGAACAACACAACGATTAAAGCAAATCCGCTGCCATAACCAACTCCACTCATTTCGTAACACCTCCATATGTGTTATACAATTATAGACTATGGAGGAGGAGGTTGTTTGGTTTGGGCGATAGTCCATTTTTCTAAAATTGATGAATCCGCCGTTACGGACCTGGGGTATTTGCATACTTCTAATTACATTGACTACTTATTTTGTGAAAAAAACTCATGTGCAAATAATGGAAAGGTGAGTTAAAATACATGAGTAAATATAGATTTATAATTTCATTGAAACCTTACAATGGAGGAGAACCTTAAGTGTCAATCACCTTACAAAAGATAACAAGAGAAAATTGGGAAGATTGTATTGATTTGAAAGTAAGTTTAGAACAGCAAAAGTTTGTTTCCTCTAACCTTTATTCAATTGCGGAAGTCCAATTCTTAAACAATTTTGAAGCCTTAGCAATTTATCATGACAATCAAATGGTTGGATTTACAATGTATGGTCTTGATCCAGATGACAATAATTATTGGATATATCGTCTTATGATTGACGAGAAACAGCAAGGCAAGGGTTATGGAAAACATGCAATAAAAGAAGTTCTTAATAACCTAATGAAAAAGCCTAACTGTCAACTGATTATGGTGGGGTATCACCAGCAAAACACTGCAGTTCATAACTTATACAAATCAATAGGTTTCGTGGATAGGGGAATTGCTCCTTGGGGTGAACAATTAGCGGGATATGAAGTGAAATAGAAAAAGCCACGTTCAGTGGCTTTTTGACATTATGCAACAATATTTCAAAGGCGCAACATCTTCTATAGATTAAGTATGGTAGTGAGCTTTTTATTTCTTTCACTTTGCTCCATTTCTGAAGCTAAATCATATTTCTTGAGAAGGTGAAATACTTTATTTAGTGTTTCTTGGTCTAGTTTGCTAGATAAGAAAGCTTCTATTTCTTCATATAATGAATGTGGTAAAGAGGTTTTTTGGCTTTCGAGTTTTTTTAGAACGTCTTCTAATGAGTGGTCAATGTTACATGTAGACATGGCATTTCCTCCTAGTGCTTTTTAATAACCATATCATATTATGTAGTCACTTTCACAGGTTAGGTGCCATTAGCTTTTTCCTAAATAAAAATAGGGCCATCCACATACCGTTCTGGTTAGTCCCGCAACGAGGCGATTAGATAGAGGTGGATGACCCTTGTTTCTATTGTATGGTTATCATGAGAAAGTTATACACTCACACCCTTAAGAAATGAAATTAAATCTTTCTTTACTTCATTCCAAAGATGTTCATCGGTTGCAAACTGTGCAGTTAAAGTAGATATAAATTGTTTAAAAGCTTGCTCATATTCAGGTGACTCTTTGGACGGAACTTCTTCTTTTAGTGTAGTGACAAGATCTTGTACATAAGGTGCTCTTGGCCCCCATTTCCCAATCTCGTTACCTTCTTTATCAAGTAATATGATAATTGGAATGGACCTTGCTGTTCCATTTGTTAAGTACTGGTCCATTAGATCTAAATTATCATCTCTGTTTAAGTAGCGGGTTTCAATCAACCCTTCATTTGCTAGCCTTAGGAAAATAGGAAGGTTCACCATCGCGTCACCACACCAATCAGCTGTTAATATTACAGCTTTTAAATCCTTTGTTTGAAGTGTATGTAAAAAATCAAGTTCCTCATTATTGACCTGAACTTGAATATGATTATATACATTTAATAAATTTTCTTGATGGACTTTCATGCTTGAAATATAGGTATGGGCATTTAATCCTTTTTCAAACCACGAGTTTAAATTCTTCATTTCTATTCCTCCTTATGGTAATCTCAGATTGTATCCTTTTTTATTTAGAATTACATTTAAAATAGCGTAAAATGTAAATAACTTCTACTATTTTGTCTTCAAACATGAGAAAATAGTAGGTATTATTGAAATTATAGAGCAAACTAATGGCTTCAGACAGAAAGGTGCTAATATGCTGAAAGATTTAAATTATACTTTACCCTATACAACATTTGACCGAGAAGAGTGGGCAAGCTTTGACACAACTTCTACGACAGCGCTTACAGAAAAGGAAGTAAAGGATTTACAAGGAATTAATCGTCAAATATCAATGGATGAAGTTACACACATTTATCGCCCATTGACACGTCTTTTACACTTATATTCACTAGCAACGAAGGATCGTCACCAAATTACCACTTCGTTTCTTAATAATCGTATAAAAAAAGTCCCATTTATTATCGGGATTGCTGGAAGTGTAGCAGTTGGCAAAAGTACAACCGCCCGTTTGCTTCAACATTTACTATCCACTTTTCCTGAACATCCTAAAGTAGAACTAGTTACTACGGACGGATTCCTTTATCCGAATGAAATACTTGAAGAGAGAGGAATCATGAATCGTAAAGGATTTCCTGAGAGTTATGATACAGGAAGGCTTATTCAATTTTTAGCGGATTTAAAGACAGGTAAAAAAGAGGTAAAGGCACCTATTTATTCCCACTTAGAATACGATATTTTAAAAGGTGAGTTTCAACACGTTGTTGAACCAGATATTGTGATTGTTGAAGGAATCAATGTATTACAAGTTCAAACCAATAAGCCTAAAAAGTCACATTCACCGCTGTTTGTTTCTGATTTCTTTGATTTCTCAATCTACGTAGATGCAGATGAAGAGAATTTATTAGAATGGTACATAGATCGCTTCAAAATTTTACGAAATACAGCATTTAATAATCCTAAATCGTATTTTCATCGCCATGCTCATTTAACAGATGAAGAAGCTGTAAAATTTGCAACAGATATTTGGACAAATATTAACGGTAAGAATTTACGCCTAAATATATTACCAACTCGTACTAGAGCAAATTTGATTCTAGAAAAAGGGACAAACCATTCAGTGTCCCGTATTAAATTAAGAACAATCTAACACAACGTATTTTACAGAACCATATCATGATCGGATATGGTTTTTTTATATTGAAAAATTTTACAGTTATAGATTAGTATATTATTAGTAAAGGAGTGATTACGATGTTTATCGTTAATGTAGAAGGTGCGGTTTTTAAAGGGGATAAGTGGTTAATTATTAAACGTAGTGAAAAGGAAGAGCACGCTGGTGGAATGCTTTCTTTAGTCGGTGGTAAGGTTGATCTGGAAGGAAACTCACAGGATATATTAGAGAGAACAGTTAAGCGGGAGATTCTTGAAGAAGTAAATATTGAAGTTAAAGAAAAAGTCACGTATCTACATAATACATCATTTGTAACGGATAAAGGGGAGCATGTGATTAACATTGTATTCCTTTGTGAATATGCAAAAGGAGATGCAAAACCAAATTGTCCAGATGAGGTGTCAGACGTTTTATGGCTGACCTATGATGAGGTGATGAATCATCAGGATATGCCAATTTGGCCAAAAGACAGTATATCTCATGCAGAGAACAGATTGAAAGAGCTAACATAAAATGTTGGCTTTTTTTTACACATAATTTACCTCTGGAAAATAAAGTATGATTAAAGAGATGAAGATGTTGTTTCATCTGTAGTGACAAAGGAGTGTCCCAAATGTATATAAGAGTTGCTACACAAAAAGACCTGGCCATTATTAAGAGTTATGAAAAGATAGTACAGGAAGAATCAACTGTAGGCTATTTAAAACATTACGATGACGTGCCTAACATCAAGGCAAGCTTTGGAGGAAATAGTTATTATTTTGTTGCTATTCATCAAGGAAAATTATTAGGTTGGATATTGGTTGGTGAAACTGTTCACCCATTATTTAATGAACCAACAGGGATCATTTTAGAGCTTTATATTTTACCAGCAAATAGAGGAAAGGGCTATGGAAAAAGGATAATGACACATTCATTATCCTTCTTAAAACAAAGAGGCTACAAAACAGTTCAACTAAATGTTTTTTCAGGAAACCCTGCTTATAATTTGTACAAAGCTCTAGGGTTTACAGACGTGTCAACTTTGATGGAAAAAAAGCTTTATTAATTTATAAAAACAAAACTAAAAACCACCCCCATAACAAGAACATTCTTTTCGAAAGTTTTAACAGAAGCGAAAATAGGGAAAACTCCTAGAAAAGAATGTTTATGAGGTGGTTATATGAACATGCTCCGTATTGATATTGATCAACTATTAGAAAACACTGCTTTTGATTATAAAGAAAAAGAATATGTTCCTGTGATTCGTAGAATTGACATTGATCAATTACTTGAGAGTGAAAGAGATGTAACTATAAAGAAAGCTATTTCCTAATCGAAATCATTAAGGTAGGTTTAGGTAATCGTCTACATTACCGTAAAATTGGTAGCATTCTTCTTCTTTAATTGCTGGAAATTCTGTTATAGAGGTTTTTACAAATTGATCTGCATCCACTACATAATCTCCATGTGAAGAAGGTGCTGATGTTTCTTCCCATTTCCATGTTCCACCAGTTAAAGTAACATCACCATCAATGGTTAAGGTTACCTCATGTGGTACACCATTTATTACAATTACCCCATTTTGATTGTTCGTTCTGAGCCATTCGGAAATTTCTTGTATAGATAGTTTCAACGATTATTCCCCCTTGAAAAGATATCTACCATTACAATTCCCAATTATTGCTTAAATTATCGCGTATCCTGTTTTGGGTGAAGAGTTTTTATTTTAGTAAAAAATGCTTTCATTTCAGTTGCCATTTCATCATATTGATAAAACATCGTAAAAGCATGTGAAGCACCAGGGATTTTAACTGCTTTAAAATAGGGTAGGCATTGTTTCAACTCTTCCATGAATTCTCGAAAACTCTCACTATCCCATTCGCCTTCACTAGGAATAAATAATACAGGACACGTTATTTCCTTAAAAAGCTCTTCAAAATTAATCAGATAGAAATCTTCCATAAATTCATCCATGACTACTCGTGGCATTTTCCAACGAAACGTTCCTTCGATTGTTTCAGTGACATTATTTTCTATTGTAGTCGAGATAAACTCATTTAAAGGAAGTCCTGCATTTGTAATATTTGCCTTACCTGCCTCAATCAATTCATGCTTTGAAGTGTATTCTGGATATTGTTTTACACGACGTTGCAAATGGAGCTCTTGTATTTTTTCCTCTTTTTCCTGCCCGCTAAGATTGTATACACCGAAAGGACCAAACATACTTTGGGGAGGTCCTTCGCATATAAAAGATAAAACTCTAGAGCCTAGACTAGGAATAGCCTTTACAGCTACATCCACCCCTAATGAACTACCGACAATATGAACTTTTTCCAGCTTTAGTGCATCAAATAGTCCAAGTAAATCATTCGCAAAATCATCCATTGTATAGCCACTTTCAGGCTTGTCACTTTCACCATGTCCACGGAAATCAGGAATGACAATATTGTATTCATCCTTAAAATATGGAAGTAATGAGTTCCAAACTGTTACATCACCGCTACTATAATGAAGAAAAACAATCGTTTCAGTATATACCTCTTCTGTAACCATTACATTTAATCTTACACCATTTGTCATCACAAATTTCTGTTTTAACATTTTGTCTCATCCTTTTTTAGTTAATTCTATTGACATTATATAAAAACAAACCTGACAACAGTGTGTCAGGTTTGAAATTTAAGATTGATATTTATTTAATGTTGTTGTTAATAATGAAATCATTTCATTGCGGAGTGAAAGGGGTCTTATAATCTCAACTCCATCATAAAAACGTAATGTGAATGAAAGATAATTTTTGGGCACATTGGTTTGTAGGGAAACTATATAGAAATCATCCGATTCTTCAACAATCTTACTAGCTATCAACTGGTGGTAGTCTTTTATAATGTAAAAGAGTGACTTTGAAACCTTAAGGATAACTTGTGTATCCCCATCCCCATTATATAAAGATTGTGAAGAATGCTTCTCTAGTTCGAATTCATGTGGTAAAGAAAAGTCTTCCTCTAGAAGCTTTATGTGTTTAATCCTGTTAACTGCAAACAGCCGCTCTGCTTTTCTTAATTCACAGAAGGCAATTATGTACCACAGGCCATCTTCAAAAATTAAGCCATATGGATGAACTTTACGTTCAGTTAGCTCCTGCTTTTTGGGGTGGAAATAAGTTAGCGCCAGTTTCTTGTTTTGTTCGATTGATGTTGTAACAAGATAGAACGGCTGCTGGTCAAATGCAGAAGGTTTTTGTTCCTTTATATTAAAGATAATACGTTTATGTAAGTGCTGAAATTTAGAGGTAGTTTCATCATCTAGTACATTTTTAATTTTTAAGAAAGCAGTATTAATAGATCTTTGATGTCCAGGTATCTCCACTTGGTTGACGATTTGCTCTGATAATAATAGAGAAAATACCTCCTCTTTTGTGAACATAACCGGAGGGATAAAATAATGATCGGCAATTGAGTAACCACCTTCATTTCCAGGTAGGGCGATAACAGGAATACCCATTTCACTCAAAGCTTGGATATCTCTGTAAATTGTTCGAGGTGTGACCTCGAAAGTGTTGGCTAATTCAGTTGCTGTAAGTTTATTTCGCTTTTTTAATTGTAGAACAATGGCCATTAAACGATCAATTTTATTCATATATTCCTCATAGATTTATAGTTTTATACTGAGTATAAGGGAGTAAGGGAGGAAAGGCAATTAATCCTCAAACATACATTTGATCTCAACCCCATAATGATCAGATACGACATTCTTGTTGACGCCATTAAAAATGACCCTTGAATATTCCACCTTTAGTTTTCTGTTAGTTAGAATTAAATCGATTCGTAAATCCCTCGTGTTTTCACTCCACCCAGCAATTTTACCTTTAACAGTCATTCCTTCATCCCTTTTATTTGCAAGCTGATAGGTATCTAGAAGTCCCTTATTTAGCATGTATTCATACCCTTCATTCGGCAACCTGGCATCATTATTAAAATCACCCAAGAGAAAAAGATGCTCATCCATATTTAAGTTTTCTATTAATTTATCTACTTGATATTTAAATGGTTCAATCTTATCATGCCACCAGCCCATATGACAGGAATATACAAAAATAGGCTTGCAATGAAATAAAAGCTTAGTACCAATAATCTTACGTGTTTTTCCACTGTGTAAATCGTTTTTCATTGATACAAAGAATGAGTCCTCCCCTATGACAGGATGCTTTGTTAAGATTGCTAAACCTTCCTCATATTTTCCGTATGCAAAATGGGAAAGGTCCCAAACAATTGAATAATCTTTGATTCCCAATTGGATTAACTCTTGTAGAAGTACATAGGCATAATTACTTTTCTTCATTCTATCTGTAACTAACTCATCGTCAATTAACTGACTTACTTCCTGCAAGGCAATGACATCATACATTTTTTCTTTTACCGTTTCAGCCAAATATTTTATCTTCTCTACTTGATTTTCCTCCTGCCAGGAATGACAGTTAAGTGTTAAGAGATTCATCTATAATTACCTCGCAATAATATTAGTATTGTGTATTTTAGCAGAATGATTTCTAATATAAAAGAGATACAAATTTACTATTTATCATTCAATCTTAAGAAATTCTTAAGATTTTTTAGTATTAATTGTTAAGATTTACTGGTTACTATGAAAGTACTAGGTAATTGAAGCTTGAAAGTAGGGTGACGATGGATAAATATTTTGTGTTAGTTGTAGATGATGAAAAGGAAATTAGAGACGCAATAGAGATTTATTTAAAAAATGAAGGGATTGTGGTGTTAAAAGCTAAAGATGGAATTGAAGCATTGGAAATCTTAAATGAACAACAAATTCATCTGATTATTTTAGACATTATGATGCCGAAGCTGGATGGAATTTCGGCTACTTACAAAATCCGAGAGAAGAAAAATATCCCGATTATTATTTTAAGTGCAAAAAGTGAGGATACCGATAAAATATTAGGTTTGCAGGTTGGGGCAGATGACTATGTAACAAAGCCATTCAACCCTATGGAACTAGTGGCAAGGGTAAAATCACAACTTAGAAGGTATGTTACCTTTGGAACGTATGAAGGCATGAACAAGGTTATTAATTTAAATGGATTAACAATAGACCCATCTGCAAAAGAAGTAGCTGTTTATGGGGATCCAATAAAACTCACCCCAATAGAATACAAGATCGTTGAGCTTCTTATGCAAAACGCTGGACGGGTATTTTCTATTAATGAAATCTATGAAAGAGTGTGGAAAGAACCAAATTTTAATGCTGAAAATACTGTAGCTGTACATATTCGAAAAATTCGAGAGAAAATTGAAATTGATGCAAAAAATCCGAGATATTTAAAGGTGGTGTGGGGTATTGGGTACAAAATGGAAAAGTAGAATTATAATACTCTTTTTTGCATTCTTACTAACATTTGGTACAACTGGGGTGTTAACTTTCTTCGCAGTGGGGAGTACGTACTTTAACAAGGATTATTTTCATACACATAGTTTTCAGACTGAATATACGAACTTAGCCTGGTATATTACCATGTTTGAATTTAGTGATTTTACAAAGGAGGATGCAAAGGCGGCCATTATAGTAACCGATGAAGATATTAATGAACATCGATATCGTTACGGTGATCTTCCCGAACAAATTAACAACATTAATGGGCAGTATGAAAGTCGCATTCAGGAGGCTATCTCTTCCCAAAACCAGGAAATAGCTGACGCGCTTATAACAGAAAGAGACAACAAGATAGAAGATATTACAGCTAATTTTAATAGTGATGAACATGTGCGTGCCAAAGTGAAAAAAGAGAAAGAACAGGCAGTGGAGCGCTATTTTAAAGAAAGGGAAAGCTACCGTTCTGATTATGTCAGATACTCTCAAGATTTTCTTTACTATTTTGAAGAAAAGGGAACGGAGAATGTTTTCACTAATATCAATTTAGGAAATGATTCAATTGAGTCTTATATGAGTAAACAAGATATATTGTTTAAGACAAATTTCTCATTTTTAAGAGAAAATTTAATTCATAATAATGTTCATGGGTATGAGGAAATCTTAGAGAATACAATTCCAGAAACGATTGGATTTATTGAAGGAGAAATTATTGTACCTAAATCAACTTCGAGTAGGGTTTATCAAAACTATGAAAACTATAAAATGAAGCAAAGTGTAGTGATTGTTTATATTGTTGCAGGTTTCATTGCATTGCTTTTAGGTATTTTCATTGCAAGAAAGGCGAAGGCAACAGAGAGTGAATTAGCATGGTGGAGGACCTGGTATTCTAAACTTCCAATTGATTCAAGAATCGTATTTTTGCTTTTAACGACCTTTGGTACTTTTATCTCAATAGTTTTGTACATCAATCAATTTTTATATTTCTTTGACTATCCGCAAACATATGGCTTTGAACTGATTATCTGTTTAATTGCTGGTTCGTTCTTCATGGCCTTAACTATTATCCAAGGTAAGCTTATTGCTCCAGAATTGAAGAGTCGGAAAAACATAGAAGAACAATGGCAAAAAGGAATGATCTATAAGACATGGGGTGAGTTAAAAAAACTTGTAAAAAATATAATAGAAAGCTTAAACGAAGCTTTTTTAAATCGAAGCACTGGAACACAGCTTTTTGTTGTATTAGGGATCCTATTTGGCTTAGGTTTAGCAGCTTCCATGGTATTTGTTCATCCAGTGTTTTTCCTTTTCTACCTAGTTCTTCTAGCTGTAATAGGTATACCAATCGTTATGATATTGGTACGTCGAGTAGGAGAGTTCAATCGAATTTATGAAAAAACGAATGAATTAGCAGCTGGAAAGATGGGGCCAAACTTAGATATATCAGGAAGTTCTATCTTAACAAGTCTTGCAGAAAATATAAATGTTTTGAAACAAGGGGTAAAAGCATCACAAAATGCTCAAGCGAAAAGCGAACGGTTAAAAACAGAATTAATAACGAATGTAAGTCATGACTTAAGAACACCACTAACCTCTATTATTTCCTATGCTGAGTTGCTCAAAAAAGAAGGTGTTTCTGATGAGGATAGAAATGCTTACCTTGAAATCATTGATCGGAAATCAAAGCGTTTAAAGCTTTTGATAGATGATCTATTCGAAGTATCTAAGATGGCTAGTGGAAATATAGAACTTCATAAAGATAACGTTGATCTTGTTCAACTATTACAACAGTCTTTTGCAGAATATGATGACAAAATTAAAGAATCTACTTTGCTATTTCGATTTAATACACCAGAAAAGCCAATCAATGCAACGGTTGATGGGCAAAAACTATGGCGAGTATTTGATAATCTCATAGGAAACATAATCAAATACTCTTTAGAAAATTCTAGAGTATATATAAACATCGTTGAAAAAGAAGGACAAGTTGAAATTTCATTCAAGAACGTATCTAAGTATGAGTTAAGCAACAACATAAATGAGCTTTTTGAAAGATTCAAGCGGGGTGACGAATCAAGAAATACGGAAGGCTCAGGACTAGGACTTGCAATCGCAAAATCAATCATTGACCTCCACGAAGGAACCTTAGAACTCGATATTGATGGTGATTTATTTAAAGTAACCATTGTTCTTAATCAATAGGTTATTATATTTTATTAGTATTTTTCATATTTTTATTCAGAGTAAGGTTATTCGCTAGAATCCAAGAGACTCCTGCGGGAGTAACACGTCAACGGGATACCCCACAGGCGCAGAGCGCCGAGGAGGCTCCCGGACTGCCCGCGGAAAGCGAGTGGATTCTAGCGAATAACCCCTGTGTAGTTATTAAACACTATTGATGGCTACCAAACAATAATGAAAAATATCCTTTAAAATTATATTATTAGATGCATTATCTTCCTGTAATTTCACATAATACCATTAGAAAATTACAGGAGGTAAGATTGATGAAAAGAGTCATTCAACTATTTGTTATAGGCATTATTCTGTTTACTGCATACGCTAATCCAACCTTTGCTGCAATTACCGATCAACAATTGGACAAATATTTAACAGATATAGGATGGACACGTGAAGAACTGCAAGAGTACTTTGATTACTTTGAATTATCACTAGATCAATTTGCAACCATCGAAGAACTACAGACCGAATTAGGCACCCCTTTAACTGAAGAGAACTTTGCGCAATTATTGGCTGCTTATAATATGACAGAAGTTGAGGTGAATGAACTATTTGCAAGTTTCGGTGATTCTGTTGAAGATTATTTAATTTATGAAGAACTAGATGCTTCGATTGACTTTTATTTGAACCATGATGAATACATGAAGGAAGCAGAGGGATTCCTTGCTGATGTCGGCCTTACAGAGGAAGAGGTTGATACACTCTTTAATCATCTAATGTCATTGGACGAAACAGAGCTAGAGCAAAGAATGGAAGAGGTTGCTGCTAAACTAGAGCCATTTACTATGCTTGACCCTGAGGCAGAACTAACCGATGCACAGAAAAGTGAACTAGCTGCTATTTGGTCAGACATGATGAATCTAATAGGTTTAAATCCAAACTATCATCTGTTAGATGAGAATGGAGTAGCAACCCCCGTATCTTTTCAGGAATTATTAGGAATGAATGACTTAGGGGGAAAAAGCCTAGTATTAGAGCTGTATGATTTGGAAGGCAACCTTCTATTAGATATGCAATTATCGGATGAAATGCTTACTTCGGATTATCTATTTCAAGCTGCTAACCAATTAGTAGATGTTGGTGACCTAGCTGGTGAATTGACAATAGTTAAGCATGATACCATTCCAAAGACAGCATCACCTTATTTGATAAACATGCTTTTTGGACTATTGATCATATTCGTTGGGTTCCTAGTCTTTCAGAAGACCCGTAAAAGAGAGCAATTTTAAGCTATGAGAAAGCTATCTATCATTCTTATCGGATGTGGGTTCACCTTCTTTTCCTGGAATTTGTACTCCTATTTAGTAGGTTACACAGCTACTACTACAATTGAAGATAGCCAAGTAACAAGACAAGCAAAGATGCTTACGAAAGCTCAGTACCCGAAAAATGATGTCGAGTTGTATGAGGATATTCCTAGCATAGGCGAAAGTATAGGAGACTTGACCATTCCGAAGCTAAAACGTACTTTTCCAATCATTCAAGGTACAAGTAAGTCGGTATTAAAAAAGGGAGTAGGGCACTATACGAAAAGTGCCCTACCGGGTGAAAATAATAATTCCGTTCTCTCAGGTCATCGTGACACAGTTTTCCGAGGGCTGAAGGATATAAAGGTACATGACAAGCTTTTCGTTTCGACTGTTGCTGGTGAATTTGAGTATGTAGTCAAAAAGATTAGAATCGTCGATGCGAAAGATAAAACGTCCTTAATGCCTCGTCCACGAGGTACATTGACACTAACAACATGTTATCCTTTCAATTACATCGGCCGCGCCCCAGAAAGATTTGTCGTTGTTGCGGAGTTAACCTCCCAAAACACTCGTAACGGTCACTCTAAAAAGTTTATAACAAGACCTTGAATGCTTAACCTTACAGTGATGTAAGGTTTTTTTCTGTTTGCTTAATGTTGATGTTAAAGCTGATGGAAGACTTAAAAAATAATTTTTAAGACAAGGAAAGGTTAATCCTCCTGTACATATAGTATTAATAGGATAAAAATTTTATCCATTAAAGTGACAAAGGGGGAAGAGGATGGGGACCTTATTAATTATCGTTAATATTGCTTTTATGATTTTATTACTTTACGGTCTTTATTTTATGCAGAAAAAGCACGTATCTTTTTCTAAAAGAGTCTTTTTAGCTCTAGGATTAGGGGTTGTCTATGGTTTTGTTCTGCAACTAATTTATGGTGCTGGTTCAGAGGTGCTAAATGGATCCATTCAATGGTTCAATATTGTGGGTACAGGTTATATAAAATTCCTGCAAATGATTGTAATGCCACTCGTTTTCATCTCAATTATCGCTGCTTTTACGAGAATGAAGCTCTCTAATAATATAGGGAAAATTAGTGGAATGATCCTAAGTATATTAGTTGGTACAACTGCAATTGCTGCTGCGGTTGCAATAACGGTGACATTAGCATTTGGCTTGGAGGCTGTTGAGATTCCACAGGGTGAAGCAGAAACTTCTCGTGGAGAGCAAATGGAACAAAGAGCAGCTGATGTTACAACACGAACACTTCCTCAGCAAATGCTTGATTTTCTGCCTGCTAATCCATTTTTAGATTTCACAGGTGCTAGACCAACTTCTACGATTGCAGTCGTTATTTTTGCAGCAATTATCGGGATTGCATTCCTCGGAGTACGAAGAAAGAACCCAGAGCATGCTCAAACTTTCTCAAAAATTGTAGATACCTTCTATAGTATTGTAATGAGAGTAGTCACACTTATCCTACGACTCACACCGTACGGCGTACTTGCGATTATGACAAGAGTTACGGCTACAAGTAATTATGAAGCAATCATGAAATTAGGAAAGTTCGTCATTGCGTCCTATGTAGCATTGTTGATTGTCTTCATTATCCACCTAATTCTTATAGCGATTTCAGGGTTAAATCCACTAACGTATGTGAAAAAAGCTATACCTGTACTAACATTTGCATTCACTTCCCGTACAAGTGCTGGTGCATTACCACTAAATATCAAGACTCAAACAAGAGACTTGGGTGTATCAGACGGTATAGCGAATTTCTCAGGGTCATTCGGTCTATCAATTGGCCAAAACGGTTGCGCAGGTGTTTATCCAGCCATGCTTGCTGTCATGATTGCACCTACTGTTGGGATTAACCCTCTGAACCCTGGTTTTTTAGCAACTCTAATTCTTGTTGTAGCTATTAGCTCCTTTGGGGTCGCGGGTGTAGGAGGAGGAGCTACTTTTGCAGCAATCCTCGTATTATCTGCAATGGATTTACCTATAGCCTTAGCAGGTTTATTAATTTCAGTGGAACCGCTAATTGATATGGGACGTACAGCTGTTAATGTAAGTGGAAGTATGACGGCAGGTGTTATAACAGGTCGGTTGACAGGCGAACTTGACACGGCAGTTTATGATGATACTAAGGAACAACTTGAGGTATAGGTGTGAAAAGCCACATGAGTTTACTAAACTCAAGTGGCTTTTTAACTTGCTCTTCTTAGGAAATACCTTAATTTATCAACCATTACATAAGTAGGGTTAGGTTTACTGTTGATTAACAAAATTAGCTGGAAAAGCACAATAGGAATCCAGGTTTTCTTGTAAGCCAGATATTTGGGTTCCCAGCCACAAGCAAATTTACTTTTAAAGGCTCTTAGACCTTTAAACTTGTAGAGTGAGTTCCCGTGAAGATACGCGAGTTTTAATAATTTTTCAAAATGAAATGAAGAGCAACTCGTACCTACATTTGCTAATGGTGCCATGCCTAGGCTACAGAATTGATAATGATGTTCTTTTGCCCAATTAAAGATGTGAACGAAAAGGACATCCATTGTACCGTTAGGACTATCATCTGTTTTTCTCATCAAATCAATACTAATTGAGTTTTTATAATCAGTTGCTAAAGTAGCAAAGGCGACAATATTACCTTGGCCATCACTTAAAATAGCTAGTGGAAACCTAGATACATATTCTTCTGTAAATGAAACGACAGAAAATCCTTTTTCTTTATTGTTACCTAGCCATGACTCTGAAATTGTTTTTATATCTGATATAAGTTTATTTGAATATGGAGGATGGATTACACGAAACGTGAATGAACTACGAGTAAGTTTATTCATACTTGTTCGGAGCTTACCATTTTTCTTACCTTCAAGTGTGAAATTGTTTAGGTTAACAAGACCTTCTTCTCCAAGTTTTAAAAATTCATAACCCATATCTTTGTAATAGTCTAAATTTTGAGTGTTGACCTGGTAATAAACAGGTTTTAACCCTCGTTTTCTACTGTATTCATCAAATTCCCTTATTCCATACCCAATAAATGAAGGATCACCAATAGGATCTCCTAAAACAATTAGTTTGTTTGCAATTCTCTTATAGGCAATTAAAACTTTTTGGTTAGTTGTCCAGTACACTTCTTTATCCTGAAGATAAATTAAATGGGAAAGATGACTGCCTCCATGCTTTTTTAGAAAAGAGGTGATTTGGTCCATATTTAGTTCCTTATAACAGGTAGTTACTTCAATTTTAAAAAGTTGCTTTTTAAAAAAGTACATGATCAAGCAAATTATAAGTAATATACTAAAATCTAAAAAAGAAAACTGCGTATCAAACATGCATAGTTCCCTCCTGAGAAAATTCACATAGATAAAGATACCATACTAAAGCTTTTAGAAATAGATAATTTCTTTTCCAAAGGTATTTTTCTTTCAAAACTTTGAAGGGAAATTGTGATTTTTTGTCGAAAGTACACTTTAGGAATAATACCAAACTACTATTAGGGACGAAATGAAATCTTGTTCTTTCCTATTTGGCTATGGAAGGGAGTGATTTCAATTGTTGTTAGATAAGAATGTAGCAGTCAATATGACACTTGAAGAAGCAGGGGACTATATTTTAAATATGGTTGAGAAGTTCATTGATGTGAATACATTTTGCATTACAAGTATCAATGAAACGAGTAGTTACTTTGTTAGCGCATTCAATCGATCAGATCAAATTGCTAGTTCAGGAATTACTATTTCAGTTTATGAAGCTTATTGACATCTTTTATTTAAAAGTGGTCGGGAACCACTTATCATAAATGATGCACTACAACATCACGATACATGTGATATGGAAATCACGCAGAATTTCCAAATTAGAAGCTTTCTAGGGGTGCCTATATTTCGGAAAAACGGAGAATTATTTGGAAACCTTTGCTGCTTTGATAAAAATATCTATTCATTTACGCAAGAGGATTTACAACTACTTCAAACAATGTCAACCTTCTTTACCTATGTGGTTGAGCTTGAGCAAAATAAAAAACAGGTAGAGATTGATTATTCAAAGCTTTATAAAGAAAAACAGTTACTGCTTGATTCACTTTCTGAAGGTGTTTTCGGTCTTGATCTTGATGGGAAAGTTAGATATAGCAATCGCTCTGCTCTTGAGATAACAGGATATTCGACTCATGAATTACAAAACGAAAGTCCTTCTTCTACGTTCCTTAAAGGAATTAATAACACGAGTATCCATCTAACGTTAATAGATGGCTTAAGAAGAACACAAAAGGATGAAACCTTTCATAGGAGTAATGGGGTTTATTTTCCTATTGAGTATACAAGCGTTGGCATTATTGAGAATGATCATATTATTGGAGTTGTCGTTACCTTTAGAGACATTACAGAGCAGAAGAAGGCAGACGAGCTTATGCTGAAATCAGAAAAGTTAAATTTAGCTGGCCAGTTAGCAGCAGGTATTTCACATGAAATCAGAAATCCACTTACAGCTATTAAAGGCTTTTTCCAACTGATTAAATCGTCAACCCAAAAGGATGAATACTTTACAATCATTGATAACGAGCTAGAGAGAATTGAAGAGATTTCAAGTGAGTTATTAATGCTTGCAAAACCTCAAACTAAGAGGCATGAAAAGTATAACTTGTATGACATTATTAATGAAGTCAAGCTATTATTGGAAACACAAGCTATTATGAAGAGCATTTTAGTCCGAACCGAGTTCGAGAGCTCATATTTAGAGGTGGTTTGTGATAAAACAAAGATAAAACAAGTCTTTATTAACTTAGTCAAAAATGCAATAGAGGCCATGGAGAAAGGGAATATCACGATAAAGGTAAGCTCCTGCCCTAATCATATAAGCATAACCGTTGAGGATAATGGTCCAGGAATTTCGAAGGAGCGCTTAAATAGAATTGGAGAACCTTTCTATTCAACGAAAGAAAAGGGTACAGGATTAGGTTTATTGACTAGCTATAAAATTATCGAAAATCATAATGGTACAATTTCTGTTGATAGTGTTGTTGGTAAGGGAACTACATTTTTAATAACCTTACCACTTGAAGTAGAGGGTTAAATTGAGACTGGAAGGTTAGAAGTAAACGAAAATCAGTCCGATCTCTTAGAGATTCGGACTGATAAGTCCTTCTACTTATCTGCTTGATGTTAAACTAGCAAGATTCTTTCTCTGTTTTAACGTAAAAAACCATTTTAAGATACTTGGTACAAATAGAATGATAAACAATAACCGAATAAATTGTAATGAACTAACAATCGCAGGGTCAGCTCCAACGGCTTTTGCTGTTAATACCATTTCAACAAGTCCACCAGGTGCAAAGCTTAGTAGCGCAGTTGGAAGGTGGAGGTTTGTCGCTAATGAAAACAAATAACCAAGACCAAAAGAAGTGGCAATGATAATCATTGCCAAAAGAAAATAAATACCACAGTATTTTCCTCCTAATTTTAAATCTTGTATTGTTATTTTACTCCCCATGCTTATCCCTACAGATACTTGTGCAAGAATGAGTAAGAGACTAGGAAGCATAGGTAATTCAACACCACTACTATTTAACAAGGCTGTTGCCAAAAGCGGCCCTATCACATAGGCTGCCGGCAAACGATTACGTAAAAGCCACCCTGCCAAAATAGGTATAATAAACCATCCGTAAGAAAAAATACTAGCATAATTGTGCACATTTGCCACTGTCTGAAAAGGAACCACTGATTTTGAAGCAAACATGTAAACGACTAGAAAAGGAACTGTAAAAACAACAGTAAGTAGTCGTACGGTTTGAAAAATCGTTACCATTGCAGAATTAGCTTGCACAGATTCACTTGCTGCAACCATTTCTGATAAACCGCCTGGGATTGAACCAAACACGCTCGTAGCAGAATCAATGTCAATAAATCGAGCTGCTACTAAACTATTTATAACACTGACAGCTAACAATACAATTGTTGTTAGTAAGAATGGAAGAATATAAGGTCCTACAGTGGTAAATGTTGCTGCAGTAAATGAGAGGCCAAAAAATATACCTAGAATGACTAATCCTCCATTAAAGATAGCTTTTGGCACTGTCTTTTCTTGTGGACGGATTGCCTTCCATAAGATCATTGCTGTCATTGGTCCAAGAATCCATGGGATTGGTATATCTCCTAAGTAAAATAGATAGCCTGCAATGGCTGCAATTGCATAACTTTTAAAAACACTTCCCAAATGTTTCATCTTATCACCTCGTGTACTACTTAACATGTGCTACATATCTAACTTGGTGTGAGTGGTCTGGCCTATCACTTTTTCTTTTGTTGTTAAATAAACGCCTACTAGTACAACACATCCACCAAAAAACTGATGCCACGTTATTGCTTCTCTAAAAAAGATAAAAGAACCAATTGCTGCAAACACTGGTACCAGGTTTAAAAAAACCGAAGCCAATGAAGGGCCTATATTTTCAACTGCCTTGTTCCAGCCAATTAATGCAATGACAGATGGGAAAATTCCTAGATAAAGAAGGGACAAAATTGAATTCCAATTCCAGCTAATGGTATGTAGTGTATTCCATTCAAAAGTAGTAAAAGGAATCATAATTACAAGTGCTGTAAATAGAATTGACAATAATCCACCATACAACGGAAATTTTCCTGAATGACGCTTAACGACAAATGAATATAGGACCCAGAAAATGACAGCTAAGCACATCAGAATATCTCCGAAGTTAAAAGAAAGTGATGTGATAACCTCCAACGACCCTTTTGATAAAACCCATAGAACACCTGCCATTGAGATAAAAACACCTAGTAGCTTGCGTTTTTCCATTTTCTCTTTTACTAGTAAAAATCCGATAATGACTGAAAAAATGGGTGTTGATGATTCCACAATTCCAGCATTAATAGGGGAGGTGAAGTGTAATGAATAATAAAGTAGGGTATTAAAGGCGGCAATCCCTGTAAAGGCTAAGATGACAATAACTTTCCATTCTTTAAGCCATAACTGCCTATTTTGGTTCCATTCTTTAAGACCTAAGGGTAATAGTATTAAGAAGGCAATAAATAGTCGTAGGAATGCTAATGTAATTGGCGGAATTGAATCTGCCACAGCTTTCCCCACTAGTAAATTCCCCGCATAAATTGCTGCAACAATGATTAAAAGGATATATGAATTTGCCAAATTAGCACTCCCTTTACTGTGATGTTACATTACAATGTTTCTATTATACTAAAATGCTATGAGAATAATAAGTTAATTCCATTAAATATTTTGTCTCTCGAAATAAATTTTATTTTGGTTTATAATTAATCATCGTACATCAAAGAGAGATTGGGATGAGAAAAAAAGTGAAAAAACCATTATTATATGGATTATTATTATTTGTCATGGTCGTTTGGGGATTTAATGTCATTGCTGTAAAGATTATTGTCGAGAGTTTTTCGCCTGTAACTATAACCTCATTGCGTGTTTTTCTTGCAGGGCTAGTTGTATTAGCGGTTTTATTTTATCGTAAGGAATTAAAAAGGGTAACTAAGCAAGAAGCAACCTATATTTTGATTGGTGCCTTTTCTGGAGTGCTAGGTCATCATTTATTTTTAGCAGTAGGATTAACAACTACAACAGCGTCAAATGCTGCGCTCATTTTGGGGCTAATTCCCTTGGTAACATCAATTTTTGCAGTTCTATTCTTAAAAGCCCGCTTTACAATTACTAAACTACTAGGTGTCATTTTAGGATTTACAGGTGTATCGTTTATTGTTATGAACGGGGCTGGAGTTCATTATATAAGCATTGGAGATTTCTATATCTTTTTATCGGTAATTGCTCAAGCTATCAGTTTTATCTTTATTAAGAAGGCTACTCAAACTTTAGAAGCGAAGGTTATGACCTGCTACATGCTTATTTTAGGGGCAACTTTCTTATTTATTACAAGTTTACTAATGGACCCAAGCGGAATAACTAGTTTAAGTGAGGGGACTTCAGCTGCTTGGTTAATCTTTTTAGCGTCTGCTGTGATCGCTACAGGAATCGGTCATATGATTTACAACAGTGCTATCCATCAATTAGGTGCTGGCGAGACTGCTATTTTTATAAACTTAACACCCTTTTTTGCACTAGTAGGCTCTGTCTTATTTCTAGGTGAGAGTATTACTTCGTTTCAATTACTTGGTTTTATTTTTATTATATCAGGCGTACTGTTGGGAAGCGGTATTTTCGATCATAAGTTCGTTCGAAACAGCAGTATCCCTTTAGCAAAATCCTAGCTTCATAGAACGGAAAGACGACTGCCGTTTTTCCGTTTTTTCTTCTTTACACCTTCAGTTCCTAAACGAAAGCCCTCCTAACATTAATGATTCCAATCATGTTAAAATGAAAAAAACGAAAAAATCGTAAAGCAAGGTGATAATCATGCTCGAACAAGCCAAACAACTCTTACAATCTTATTTTGGATATTCTTCCTTTCGAAAGGGACAAGAAGAGATTATCTTAAATGTGCTAAATGGAGAGGACACTCTGGGGATTATGCCAACAGGTGGAGGGAAATCGATTTGCTATCAGATACCAGCCTTAATGGCTAATGGCGTAACAATCGTTATTTCCCCTCTCATTTCACTTATGAAAGATCAGGTGGATGCCCTTTTACAGACCGGTATTTCAGCAACATATATTAATAGTAGTTTAAGTCATCAGGAAATAGAAAATAGACTTGAAGAAGCAGCAAACGGTGAATTTAAGTTAATCTATATTGCACCTGAAAGACTCGATTCAAGCTCTTTTCGTAGATTGCTCTATAAATTAGATGTGTCAATATTAGCAATAGACGAAGCTCACTGTATTTCACAATGGGGTCATGATTTTAGACCAAGTTATCGTTCCATTCAATATATGATTCAGGAGTTGCCAGTAAGGCCGGTAGTAATCGCTTTAACTGCCACAGCAACGAAAGAGGTTACTTCCGATATTAGCCAATTGTTATCGATTGATGAGCAGGATGTTTTTATAACAGGTTTTAAGAGGGAAAACCTTTTGTTTTCAGTTATTAAAGGTGAAAATAAACGGGAATTTGTGACTCGGTATTTGAAAGAGAACCAGAATCAGGCTGGTATTATTTATGCTGCCACAAGAAGAGAAGTAAATGATTTGCATAACTTCTTAGTTAAGAGTGGATATCGCGCTGGAAAATACCATGCGGGACTCTCAGAAGAGGAGCGCAATGACAATCAAGAAAAGTTTCTATATGATGATTTAACAATTATGGTTGCAACAAATGCTTTTGGTATGGGAATCAATAAATCAAATGTTCGGTACGTGCTGCATTTTAACCTTCCTAAAAATATTGAAGCCTATTATCAAGAAGCAGGACGAGCTGGGCGTGATGGAGAGCCGAGTGAGTGTCATATTTTATACGGTGCGCAGGACATTCAACTTCAAAAGTTCTTAATTGAGCAAACGGGCCTGGAGTTTGAGAAAAAACAGAATGAATATATCAAACTGCAACAAATGATTGATTATTGTCATACTGAAAAGTGTTTACAATTATACATTCTCGAATATTTTGGTGAGGAACATGAGACCCGCGGTTGTGGGCGGTGTCTACACTGTAGAGATAACCGTGAACAAATTGAAATTACAACAGATGCATTGAAAATTTTCTCATGTATTAAACGAATGAATGAGAAATTTGGGAAAACACTTGTCGCTCAGGTGCTAAAAGGATCAAATAATAAAAAGGTAAAACAGTTCCGCTTTAATGAATTATCGACCTATGGTCTAATGAAGGAATATACAGAAAAAGATATAGTTAGTCTCATTGATTTTTTAGTAGCTGAGGGCTATGTATCTCTATCGAACAGTCAGTTTCCAATCTTAACTTTAAATGAAAAAGCGTTGTTTGTTATAAAGGGCCAGGAAAAGGTCTATAAAAAAGAAAAATTAAAAACAAATACAATCATCGAGGATAATGGCTTATTTGAATTATTAAGGGATGTGAGGAAGAAAATTGCTTCCCGTGACTCCATACCTCCTTATCTTGTTTTTTCAGATAGTACATTAAGAGAGATGAGTCAGAAATGCCCGCGAAATGAAAAAGAAATGTTTGCTGTTAAAGGTGTTGCACAGGTGAAATTTGAGCGTTTTGGTCAGGACTTTCTTCAGGTTATTCAGGAGTATATTGGTGAAAATGACGAATCTGAAACAAAAATCATCGATGTTCAGATAGACGAAGGAGAACCAAGAGTCATAAACGATGATGGGAAACCTAGTCATATTGTATCTTATGACTTGTTTCAAGCAGGAATGGGGATCGATACCATTTCTAAGAAACGGAATATGAAGCCTATGACAATTCAAGACCACTTAATACGAGCTATCTCTGAGGGGCAAGAAATTGATTGGGAAAGGATTGTTCCGAATAAATTTGAAGCATTGATCTTTTCCAAAATAGAGGAGCTTGGTGCAGAAAAATTAAAGCCGTTAAAAGAAGCACTTCCGGATGAAATAGATTATTTTGCCATAAAGGGTGCAATTTGCAAAAGAAGCTTAATGTCTTTTATGTAAGGGTAATAAACTAATAAAGTAGACGGTATTTGACTCGCAAGTAGGGGGAATATGTATGAAACTAACTTCAATCTTTGCCCACAGAGGTAGTAAAGGGAACCGACCAGAAAATACATTAGCAGCTTTTCGTGAAGCGTTGTCATTGGAAATCGAAGGAATTGAATTAGATGTACATATGACAAAGGATAAACAATTAGTCGTAATACATGATGAAACGGTTGATCGAACAACAAATGGAAAAGGATTCGTAAAGGATCTAACGCTTGATGAAATTAAGGAGCTGGATGCTGGCACTTGGTTTTCAAAGGAATATGAAGGTGAGAAGATTCCAACTCTAAGTGAAGTTCTAGAACTGGTTAAGCCCTCAAACTTTACGTTGAATATTGAATTAAAAAATGATGTATTCCTTTATGAAGGAATAGAGGAAGCCGTGTTAAAAGAAGTTGAAAGTTATTCTTATATAGACAATGTCATTCTATCATCCTTTAATCATTACAGCATTAGAAAATGTCTTGATTTGTATCCTACACTTGAAACAGGAGTTCTTTTTATGGAAGGTTTGTATAAGCCATGGGAGTATGCTAAATACGTTGGTGCAACTTCTATTCATGTGTATGAGCCAGCGGCGGCCTATTATGTACAAATGCAGGAAGCTAATTCGATTCCAATACGTACGTTTACTGTAAATAAGGATGAAAGTATCGAATTTTTTATTAGGAATCACATTGATGCAATTTTTACTGACTACCCTGAAAAGGCTTTGGGAATTCGATCGCAAATTGAGAGGGAGGGCAACAAATGAGTAAAGAATATATCCTGTCTCTAGACCAGGGAACAACAAGTTCCCGAGCGATATTGTTTAATAAAGCTGGTGAGATTGTTCATATTGCTCAAAAGGAATTTACTCAAATATTCCCGAATCCTGGTTGGGTTGAGCATAATGCAAATGAAATCTGGGGTTCGATCCTGGCTGTTATCGCATCAGTTCTTTCGGAATCAAACATCAAACCAGTACAAATTGCAGGAATCGGAATTACGAACCAACGCGAAACTACCGTAGTTTGGGATAAGGGAACTGGCCAACCAATCTATAATGCAATTGTTTGGCAGTCTAGACAAACCTCTGAAATTTGTAGTCAATTGAAAGAGCAGGGACATGAAGAAACATTCCGAAAGAAAACTGGATTAGTAGTAGATGCTTACTTTTCGGCAACAAAAATCAAATGGATCCTTGACCATGTTGAAGGTGCAAGAGAAAAGGCTTTAAAGGGAGAATTATTGTTTGGAACCATAGATACATGGTTAATTTGGAAACTTTCCGGTGGTAAAGTACATGTAACAGACTATTCTAATGCCTCTAGAACACTACTATACAATATTCATGAACTATGTTGGGATGAGGAGCTACTCGAAATCTTATCCATACCAGAATCAATGTTACCGGAAGTACGCTCGTCCTCTGAAATCTATGCAAAAACAGCTACTCATCACTTTTTCGGTAAAGAAATCCCAATTGCAGGAGCAGCAGGAGACCAACAGGCAGCATTATTTGGTCAGGCTTGCTTTGAACAGGGGATGGCGAAGAATACGTATGGTACAGGCTGCTTTATGTTAATGAATACGGGTGAAACAGCAGTTGAATCAAAAAGTGGACTCCTTACAACCATCGCATGGGGTTTGAATGGGAAGGTTCAGTATGCACTTGAGGGTAGTATTTTTGTGGCAGGATCAGCGGTTCAATGGTTACGTGATGGGCTGCGAATGCTGCAAAATGCAAAAGATAGTGAACTTTATGCCAGTAGGGTAGAATCAACTGAAGGTGTGTATGTTGTGCCGGCCTTCGTTGGATTAGGTACACCTTACTGGGACAGCGATGTTCGTGGTGCCGTGTTTGGATTAACAAGAGGAACATCAAAAGAGCATTTTGTAAGGGCTACCCTTGAATCTATGGCATATCAAACCACAGATGTATTAACCGCAATGGAGGCAGATTCGGGAATTTTGCTAAAAGCCTTGCGAGTAGATGGTGGAGCAGTGAAGAATAACTTCTTAATGGATTTCCAAAGTAATATATTAGGAGTTCCAGTTGAAAGACCAACCATTAATGAAACGACAGCACTTGGAGCCGCCTATTTAGCCGGTCTAGCTGTTGGTTATTGGGAAAGCCAAGATGACATTGCAAGCCAGTGGAAAGTGGAAAAGTTATTTGAACCAACCATGTCGGCTGAAAAAAGAGAGAACCTGTACAATGGCTGGAAAAAGGCTGTGCATGCAGCAATGACTTTCAAATGATTGGAATTAAAGTGCTTATTATAAAATAAGGTAATATATGGATAGCTTTTCAAGGCCACAAATACATTATAGATTCTATAGTGTTTCGTGGTCTTTTTTACGATAAAAGGAGGTTTATAAAATGAATGTGAAATTTTCGGGGATGGCAAGATCCATCATTTTATATGACCTTAAAGATAAAGAGGTAGATGTACTAGTCATCGGAGGAGGAATTACAGGTGCAGGTATCGCATTAGATGCTGCTAGTCGTGGTTTATCTACAGCCTTAGTTGACATGCAGGACTTTGCTGCAGGGACCTCCAGTCGGTCAACCAAGCTCGTCCATGGTGGCCTACGTTATCTAAAGCAATTTGAAGTCAAAATGGTGTCGGAAGTTGGAAAGGAACGTGCTATTGTTTATGAAAATGGTCCACATGTCACGACACCTGAATGGATGCTTTTACCCATTTACAAAGGGGGAACGTTTGGCAAATATACGACATCTATGGGCTTACGAGTCTATGATTTTCTAGCGGGAGTTAAGAAGTCTGAACGAAGAAAAATGCTCGATGCTTCAACCACTTTAGAAAAAGAGCCCCTTTTAAAAAAAGAAGGACTAAAAGGTAGCGGTTATTACGTTGAATATCGTACTGACGATGCTAGGCTTACAATTGAAGTGATAAAGAAGGCAGTTGAATTTGGTGCAAGAGCTGTAAACTATACTAAGGCGGTTGATTTTCTCTTCGAAAATAAGAAAATCAATGGTGTAAAGGTAGTCGATCAGTTAACGGGTAAAGCATTTAACCTATATGCAAAAAAAATTGTAAATGCTACAGGTCCATGGGTGGATTTTGTCAGAAGGTATGATCTTTCCCGAAATGGGAAAACGTTAAAGCTAACGAAGGGTGTTCATATTGTTATTGACCAAAAACGGTTCCCGCTGAAACAAGCGATATATTATGATACCCCAGATAATCGAATGGTATTTGCAATCCCAAGAGATGGAAAGACCTATGTTGGAACAACAGATACCTTTTATGAAGATGATTTAGCTAATCCTTTAATAACCAACTCAGATCGGGATTACCTTCTTCAAACCATTAATCACATGTTTCCAACTATACAAATTACCTCAGAGGATATCGAATCCAGTTGGTCTGGCTTGAGACCATTAATCCATGAAGAAGGGAAACACCCTTCAGAAATATCACGAAAAGATGAAATTTGGGTGTCTGACTCTGGTTTAATTACAATTGCTGGTGGAAAATTAACAGGCTATCGAAAAATGGCAGAGACAGTTGTGGACTTGATTGGCTCTAGTTTAAAAAAAGAAATAGGAAAGAAGATACCAAGTTGTCGTACCAAAAGAATTGCAATATCCGGTGGGGATATACATGATCTTGATAGGTTTATAGAAGAGCAGGTAAGCCATGCACAAAAGTTTGGACTAACAAAAGAGGAGGTAAGAATACTAGCAAAGCAATATGGAACGAACTTAGAAAAGGTGTTTTCAATTCTTGAAGAAAATAGCCATTTAAATAAATATCAACTACCAAAGAATCTTTTTGGAGCTCTTATCTATTGTATAGAGCATGAAATGGTTGTGAAACCAAGTGATTTTTTTATTAGAAGAACAGGAGCACTATATTTTAATCTAAACCAAGTTGAGCAATCAAAAGAAAAAGTTCTTAACTTCATGTCGAATTACTATAAATGGTCATTAAAGGAAACTGAACTTAATAAAAAAGAACTTGAACAACAACTTAAAAACGCAAAAACTTCGTATTAATAAGAAATTTCTCAATAAAGGTAAGGTCCCTTCTTAAGGGACTTTGCCTTTTTTGGTAAGTAAAATGCTATGATTAATTTTCGTGAAATCTCCCAATAGTAATGATATAGTTGTTAACTTTGTGAAAAAATGTACGAATTCCTAACAAAGCCGTGCAGTTATTGACGAAATATTCTATAATAGTAAAGAAGAGGATGCTGTGATTTTGAAAGTGTGAAAAAAAGCACACCTAATTTACTCATCCTATGCTATCCTCTCTATATACAACTTTGATGAGGTGAAGAATATGCAACCTACCGTAGTAGAAAATTTAGAACATAAAAAGGAAGAGAAAAAAGTGCCAACATATTCTAGAACGAATCCATTTCAAGCGAAGGTTCTCGAAAATATAAATTTAAATGGTGCTGGTTCAAGTAAAGAAACAAGACATATTGAGTTGTCGTTAAAAGGGTCCGATCTGTCATATATTCCCGGAGATTGTCTTGGAATTATCCCTGAAAATGATCCAGAACTAGTTGCTACCCTACTTGAAGAAATGAACTGGAACCCAGAAACAACTGTAACCATTAATAAACAAGGTGAGACACTTCCGCTTAAGGAAGCGTTAACAACTTACTTTGAAATTACGTTATTAACTAAAAAAATCATGCAGCAGGCAGCTGAATTAACAGACAATGCAGACCTGAAGAATCTTGCTGCAATCGAAAATGCAGACCAATTGAAAGAGTATATTGATGGTCGTGACTTACTTGATATGTTACGTGATTTTGGTCCTTGGAATGCATCTTCAGAGGAAATTGTGGCTCTTTTAAGAAAAATGCCACCACGTCTATATTCGATAGCAAGTAGCTTTGTGGCTAATCCTGATGAAGTTCATTTAACAATCGGTGCGGTTCGTTATAATGCTCATGGTCGTGATCGTAAAGGAGTTTGTTCAGTTCAATGTGCTGAACGTGTTGGAGAAGGTGAAACGTTACCTGTTTTTATTCAACAAAACAAACACTTTAACTTACCTGAGTCTTTAGAGACAGACATCATTATGGTTGGACCGGGGACAGGCATCGCACCATTCCGTTCATTTATTCAAGAACGTGCAGTAAATGGTACAACAGGTAAAACGTGGTTATTCTTTGGTGATCAACGTTCTGCAACAGACTTCTTATACCAAGAAGAATTAACTAAATACCAAGAAAACGGTGTATTAACAAAATTAGATGCTGCTTTTTCTCGTGACACAGAAGAAAAAGTTTATGTACAGCATAAAATGGCTGAGAATAGCAAAGAGTTATTTGAATGGCTACAAAATGGTGCCTACTTCTATGTATGTGGAGATAAGCAATACATGGCGAAAGATGTTCATAATACACTTATCGAGATTATCGCAAAAGAAGGATCAATGTCTCAAGAAGACGCTGAAGCCTATTTAAATGACATGCAAAAACAGAAGCGTTACCAACGTGATGTATATTAATAATAACTAAGATAGTGACTTTTATTTCCGTGATACACGGTCATAAAGGTCACTCTTTTTTTACATATTCTCATATAAATTCTTCAGTGGTAGAAACTATATCTACAAGAGTTGTAGGAGTGAGAATATGAAGCCAATTGTTCCAATGGAACCCGTGCGAAGTGAATCCATCCCAGAAGGTCAGGATTGGATTGCTCAGATAAAATGGGATGGGGTCAGAATCCTAACGTACTTCGAAGATAATAAAGTACAGTTATTCAACCGCAAGTTAAACGAAAGAACAAAGCATTTTCCTGAGGTTGCCGATATTACTTCTTATTGTTCAGCAGATTCTGTGATACTTGATGGTGAAATAATTGCACTAAGCGAAGCGGGCACACCCTCTTTCCAAGCGGTTATGAAACGTGATGGATTGAGAAGGTTGGACCGTGTTGGTGAAGCACGGCAGCATACGCCAATAACCTATATGGTATTTGATATTTTGTACTATAACGGAGAATGGATTAACACCAAACCATGGAATAAAAGAATGGAATTATTAGCAAAAATCTTGACTCCGAATGATACGGTTCAACTTGTCCCAAGCATGGAGAACGGTGTTGCCTTATTTGAGGCCATTAAAGAGCATGGAATGGAAGGCATTATTATGAAGCAAATCGATTCACCACATATATTAGGTGGTGCTAAGAAGGATTATTGGTTAAAAGTAAAGAATTATCGTGATATATTCGCAATAATTGGTGGTTTTACGCTACGAGCAGGGACAGTGAACGCAGTGTTGCTAGGGGTATATCATGAGAACAAGTTTGTCTACATTGGTCACACAGGTACCGGCAAGTTATCAAGCCAAGACTGGAAAGACCTTACAACCGTACTTAAACAAATTGAGACAGGGCAATCGCCTTTTGTAAACTTACAAAAGGCATCAGGTACATACTGGGTTGAGCCAAAGATTACGACGAAAATCATGTTTGCTGAATGGACTGAAGGGATGTCATTACGACAACCTAGTATTCAGGCATTCGTAGATGTACCAGAAAGTGAATGTACGCTTTTTCAGGAACAAGACCGAGCGGAGTAAGGAGTCATAATAAGGTAAATTGGGCAAGATCAAAAAGCTCACTAGTATCCCAACTAGTGAGTTTTTTGATAAATTAATTACTTTAAATAGTAATAGTAATTGCCTTTAAGAGTAATTTAGTTTATTATTGTGGTAAATAAGGAAGGAGTTGGAAGTAGTGGACCGTGTAAGACTAAATGTCCCTTTGTTACGAAAAAGAGTACCAAATCTTACAGCAGCTTCGCGCTCAGTTGGCCTTCGACCGGCAACTGTCTCGAATCTTTGCACTGGGAAAATTCCAATTGAGCGTGCGGAAGTTCGAACACTAATTGCCCTCGCAACACTAGCAGAATGTTCATTAGATGACTTAATCCTTAAGGGATATGGAGGAGAGATGATTGAAACGGGTATTAAGGTAGTCGATTTCTTTGCACCCTTAGTGTCTGGAGGAATTAATGGCTTTGTTGCACGTCCTGGTATGGGCCAACTTGTTTTACTCGCTGAGATATTCAAAAGACTAACCGACAAAGAGTATAAGACGGTGTTCTTATTATCACCCAATGCTGACCCAGGAGTAAGTGATGTGATAGAAGTGGCCTCAACTGTCTGTAACAATGTAGAAGAAGTATATAACCATATATTAAAAATAGGAAAGAATCATGAGGTAGCCCTTGCAGCAGATCGTTCACTTGTATTGAATGGTGAATTATACACACTTCATAATCAGTTAGAGAAGAAAGGCATACAACCCATAACGACCTTCTTAGTGGATCCTCGTGGAGATGCAGTTGATGAAGAAGAGCCATATGGTCCCCTAGAATCATTATGGCAATTTGATGCAGACTTAGCCTCACGAAGAATGTATCCTGCGGTCAATCCAATACAGTCTACTTCAGTAATTATTGAAAATTCACAGTTAGAACCTATCCATAACCTCCTACTACAACGTGCGAGAAAATTATTAAGACGTTACCGTGAATTAAGATTTTTAGTTAATGCAGTTGGATTTGAAAAGTTGCCTTCCTTAGATAAGCAAGTGTATTTAAGGGGAGAACGAATAGAGGCTTACCTAACACAACCATTTTTTGTTGCTGAAAGCTTTACAAATAAACCTGGTCAATATGTTAATTTACATGACACAATCAGAGACATCCAACAAATTATTGATGGTGCATTAGATGAAATTGAAGTTAAGGAATTTTCTTATATAGGAAAATTACATCTATAGGAGGTTAAACATGAAAGTATTCGATTCAGGTATTGCAAAAATAAATGAAGCCCCTATTTATTATGAAATTGTAGGGGAAGGGAAACCCTTATTACTGATTCATGGATTGCCGATTGATTCAAGAATGTGGGACAAACAGGTTGAAGAATTATCGGAAAAATATAAAGTTATTCGCTTTGACCTACCTGGTTACGGAAAATCAGGTGCTCATGATAATGACTTTTCATTTGTGGAAGATCTTATGGGGTTACTAGATTATTTAAATATTGAAACTGTCTCAATTATTGGATTATCTGTTGGTGGGCAAATTGGTATTGAATTCTCGTTAGAATATCCGGAAAAAGTAGATTCTCTAGTTTTAGCATCTAATGGAATAATAGGGTGGACTGAATTTTCATCGGAGAGAAAACAGTTTAATGAAAAAATAAATTTATCCTATCAAGAAGAAAATTTAGAAAAAACGATTGAGCTTATGTGCAATGGATGGGTAATAGGACCTAATAGGGATCAAGATATGGTTTCCAAGGATATAGTGAGCCTATTTGCGGAAATGATAAAAGAAACATATGCAAAGGAAAAAGGAAAGGGAAGGATGCTTCTTCCCGAAACGAAGACAATAGAGAGAGTAGAAGAAATTAAGATTCCTACATTGCTAGTTACCTCTGAGTATGATTTTCCTGAATTCCAAAAGATAGCTTTCTATCTACACGAAAAAATAGAAGGATCTAAAATAGAAAATATTTCTGGAACTGCCCACATGTTAAACATGGAAAAACCAAAGGAATTTAACGCAACGGTTTTATGCTTTCTTTCAGGGGTATACTCAATCTAATAAAGAAATGCACACCTTAAGAAAGGTGTGCAGTCTTCATTATTTTATAAAATTCATATCTCTCCAGAACTCAACATCACTAACCATTCGTGTTAGCAGTGTTAGACCTTTCTCAAAGTCATTTAAATCAGCAACCTCTACTGGAGAGTGAGAGTATCTGCGAGCGAAAGTGATTGCTCCTGTAAGGATGCCTTCACGCTCAAGATGAACTGCTGCAGCATCAGTTGTTGCACCAGTCATTACTGCAAGTTGGTAAGGCATGTCCAACTCATCTGCATATTTTAAAATCAATTCTTTCATTTGTGGCGACATAATATTTCCGCGAACAGACCCACCAGCAAGTGCAGGGATAACTGGTCCACGTCCGATTCCAATCGGATATCCACTTGATAGGCTATCAGGGGTATCTGCACAAGGAATTGTATCAAGAACAAGAGCGTAATCAGGGTTTACCTTATGGGAAGCGACTTTTGCCCCACGTAATCCCACTTCTTCCTGGACTGCTATTACACCAACAAGTGTTCCACTAAAGTTACGGTTAGCTAAGGCTTTAAATAGCTCTAAAACAAGAACACAACAGCTTCTGTTATCAATGGCCTTCCCACATATCAAATCTTTATTTGAGAACTGTTCAAGATCACTTATGTACGTAATTTGGTCACCAATTTTTATTCCCATTTCTTTAACATCTGCTTTAGAGGAGGCTCCTACATCGACATACAATTCATATATTGAAGGAGTTTTTTTACGCTCCTCAGGTGTCTGAAGATGCCCAGCTTTGACGCCAATTACACCGAAATGACCGTTTACATTTACTTTTCGACCTACCATTAAGGCTTCAATCATTCCACCAGTTCGTTCTATTTTTATAAAACCTCGTTCATCTATATCTCTTACAACACAGCCAATTTCATCTGAGTGGGCTGAAACCATCACAGTAGGACCAGGCTTATTTCCGTGTAGATATGTATATATATTTCCCATGTGGTCTACTTCAACTCGGTCAGAGTGAGGTGTAAACCACTCCACTAATTTTTTTACGACTAGCATTTCTTGGCCAGGAGCACCTTGAATGCTTGCTAATTCTTTTAATTGCTCAAAGAAAGATTGTTTAAACATGGTTAACCTCCTAAGTAATAATAATAGTTTTAATTTTCGCGCAAATTAACCTGGTTTGCAATTAGAAAGGCATTTGTCTAATTTTCTGATTCTAGGGTTACAATAGTCTGAGCGGGGGATACTAACCACATATGAATAAAAGTGGAGGTGTTCAATTTGGGCAAAAAAGATGAATATCGATTCTTTCCTGGTGAAGTGGTTGAACTTAAGGATGAAGGAGAACTTGTACTTGAAGATAATCGAGGAATTATCGAATTCTCAGAAGAATTGTCTGATGGTGGAGAACGAGATGAGATTATAAAGGAACAACGAAAAAGCTCGAAGTGAGTAACTTCGAGCTTTGTTCTTTACCCCTCAACTAATTCGTTAGCAGGTAATTGCATAAGGTCCTCAGGATTTGTTTCTGGTCTTATGCTTACTGTGTTGTTCGTTTCATCCGTTTCTATCAAACGTACTGCAACACCATTATAAGTTACCCTTATCTCTTCAGGGGATGAAATAATTTGTCTAGCACGGTTTAAATCCATTGAATTCATGTCTCCTTATTATGTATTGGTACTTCCTAATCATTTTTTTCAATAATCATTGTTTTTATGCATTAAATTGCTTCTGCTTCAGAATCTAGGAGAGCTGATTTTATAGTAGAAACTGACAGAATTTGATTCATTATGTCATGGATAAGTTCCTCAGAGTACATAGATTGAACATCTTCAAGTCTTGCTGTTCTCTTGTTATAGACAAGAAGTTCTAGACAGTGCTCTGTGGCTGACTCACTTTTTATTGTCATGGTAAAATCTCTACAATCTTCCGGTTCACTTGCATTCGAAAATGTGGCTTGAATGATAGAATGATTTACTCTATTCGTAATATTTGATATAACTAGATTTGTTATTAACATGCGATCCACCGCCTTATACTCTCATCATTTCCGGTTTTTGCGGAATGTATACAAAGGTGTGGAAAGGGTCGTGTTGTTATTTGTCGAAATGAATCGAAAACTTTTTCATAAAATAACCCAGAAAAGGAATAATTATTTTACGAATTATTGTAAAATTAAGTTTATCATTTATATTATTACCAATTGTTAGGTATAAGTAGATTAGTAGAAGGAGAAATTCAATGAGATTAAAAGCAACTGTAGTGTTTCCCTTCCTTGCGTTTATTCTAAGTATTCTCATTTCGATATTCATCCTACCACAAGTAGAAAATATTCCTGTTTTTATAACGGGAGTAGTCCTGTTTTTAATACTAGTTACAATAATGGCTTCTTTACTTGATAAAAGTCGGTTAAGGGCTTTAAAACTAGAAGGTGAAAATGAATATTTAAAAAAGAGGGAAGAAAACTCTCTAGCAAGTATGTTTGACTCTGTATTAGATCTTGTGTTTCTACTAGAGCTTAAAGATAATAATATCTTTGTATCCTCAGTGAACCGAAGCTTTCTTCGGATAACTGGAATTCCAAAGCAAAGGGTGATTGGAACATTAGCATCAGAGTGGTTTGGAGAAGAGTTAGTTGAGAAGTGTGAAAAAAGCATTCATTCTGGAGCACCAATTGAATATGAATCAACTGTTAGTTTTCCATTAGGCGAAAAACATTTAGAAACAACCATTACTCCGATTAAACATGAGAATGAAGCTACTGTCTCGTTAGTAGTCGTTTCTAAACCAGTCTCAGCTAGGAATCAAACAGTTGAAATGCTTAAGGAAACAGAAAATCACTTTCAATTTATTACAGATAACGCAACTGATATCATTATGAAACTCTCAGCGGATTCAACTTTTCTTTATGTATCTCCTATTATTGAAAAGATACTTGGCGTAAAACCAAAGGATGTTCTTTTTTCAAATAACTCTTATGACTTTATCCACCCTGAAGATCATGAACATTGCTATATAAATCATCAAAAAATGTTGAATTCAGATGAAATTGTTACTTTTACATTTAGAGCAATTCGAAAAGATCATAAGATAATTTGGTTAGAATCCACAGGAAAAAGAATTGTAAGTGAGGAAACAATTGAACTTATTTGTATTACACGAGATATTACTGAACGACAGCTTTTAGAAAATGAGCTGATGAAAGCAAATGAGTTGCTACAAAAAACTAATGAAAAGCTTGAATACTTATCATATATAGATGGGTTAACGAATGTGGGGAATAGAAGGAAGTTTGATATGACTCTTTTATCTAAATGGAAGGAGTATATCAATAAAGACCTCACGCTAGCATTATTAATGTTTGATATTGATTGTTTTAAAGAATTTAATGATACATATGGACACATCAATGGAGATACGTGTTTAAAAACAGTTGCAAAGACGGTGGACAGAATTGCAAATGAATATGGCGCAGAATTGTTCCGTTATGGAGGAGAAGAATTTATTATCCTTCTGCAGGGTGCTACTACGGAAGAAGTAAGCTTATTAGGGAATGATGTTGTGGCTGGGGTAAGGATGAGTGATATTCCTCATGTATCTTCGACTGTCATAAATTGTGTAACAGTCAGTGTTGGAATTGTTTCTACAGACCTTTTAAACAAAGAATCTGATCCTAATGCCTTAATTGATTATGCCGATAAGGCTTTGTACAATGCGAAAAACTCCGGTAAAAATCAAATTATGATTTACCAGGAAAACGTATTAATGAAATCTTTTAAGTGAAAAACATTACAAAAGTTCTATTTTTTTTAAAAAAGTTGAAACTTTCCTTGTTTTCATCCGTCTAATTAACTAGATAGAGGAAAGTGGGGATACACATGGAAAGTAAAAAAGTAAGATTAGAGAATGATTTGTATGAAGCATTTCTGTCAATCTATAAGGATATTGATCAGTTAGCAAGCCTTGTACATATTTCTAACCGACTTCCCAAAAAAGAAGCTGAAATCTTTAAGGTCAAAAGTCACCTTAAACAAAGCGTTAAAGCAATTGAATTTTTAACAACAGAACCACATAACTAAAACGTCTAACTAATTGAGTAGACGTTTTTTTATTTGCACTAAATATGGACCGTTCGTTTTGCTGCTTCACTCAGAAATAAAAAAACGAGCCGAATAGGCTCGTTTACGAAACTTTTTAACGTAACTATGTTATCTAATTACCAATAGCCGCGGTAATCTTCCTGGTAGTTTTACTTCTTAAACAACGAAAGCCCTACCTCTCTTCCGTCCTTACGGCTCCTTAGCCGATCCAGTGTGAATAAGTCTTGCATAAAAACCAACTTAACGGAATTGCCAAGATATATAATAAATTATTAACTGTGCATATTTGTGAGATTCAGTGGTAATACCTTACATGACTAGCTAATTTATTAAATTTATGATAGTTTATTCATTAGTTATATATAGTTACGCTAATGCGAAGAACAACAATAATAAATATTACGCTACTTTTAAGAATTTGTCAACAGAATTCCATTTTTGGGAGATACTATACTAATACAAAATGCTTATATATAAGTAGGTGCAAGTATGAAAAGTAAAAAAATTATGAAAAATATTCCGTTGCTATATTTTGTTTTTAGTTTAGGATGGATATTTTTCTCGGAAATGCTGATTAATCAACTAGAAATAACAGCTAAACTATATGAAATCTTACAAACAGGCAAGGGTTTGTTATTCGTTGGATTTACCACCTTTCTTATCTACATTATTATAAAAAAGCACGAAGCTTTAAAGACATTAGAAGAAAAAGAACAAGAGTTGTCTTCATTGATTAATGCCATGCCGGATTTTGTCTGCTTCAAGGATGGTGAAGGTAGATGGGTGAGGGTAAATCAATTTGGAAAGGATTTATATCATCTAAACCATATAAATTATTACGGGAAAACAGACGCTGAACTCGCAGAAGTATCTCCATTCTTTAAGGATGCTTTTTTATACTGTATTCAAAGTGATAAGGAAGCCTGGCAAATAAATGGCACCTCTCGATGTGAAGAGTCATTCCACGTGCCAAGCGGTGAACTTAAAACGTTTGATGTAATCAAGGTCCCTCTCTTTTTTAGCAATGGAGAGAGAAAAGGTCTAGTAACGATTGGAAGAGATATAACACAACAAAAGAATGCAGAAACTATGCTTTTACAAAAAGAAAAGCTTTCGGTTGTAGGGGAGCTTGCTGCAGGTATTGCGCATGAAATACGTAATCCGCTAACATCTATTAAAGGCTTTGTACAGCTTATGAAGGAGTCTGATAATTCTTCAACTAATCGATATGATATTATCCTTTCGGAATTAGATCGAATCAATCAAATTGTAGGTGAAATGTTGGTCTTATCTAAACCACAAAGTGTGATACATAAGTCTTTTAATATTAATGATATGATTAAATATGTAGTTAATTTAACTTCTCATGAGGCCTTAATGTATAACGTCCAGCTTGAGGTTCGTGATAAGGTTCAAGATACATACATTAAAGGTGACATAAATCAGTTAATCCAAGTCTTTATAAATATCCTTAAAAATTCAATAGATGCTATGCCAAAGGGAGGTCGCATTCTTTTTACGGCAGAAAAGCTGAATGGAAATGTTGAATTTAAAATTGAAGATACAGGGGTAGGAATACCTGAAGAAAGACTTGAAAGAATTGGTGAGCCATTTTTTACGCTTAAAGAGAAAGGCATGGGTTTGGGTCTAACAGTAAGTAATAAGATTATACATGAACATAAAGGTTCCATGGAAATTGAGAGTGAAGTGGGTATTGGAACAACAGTAACAGTGAAAATACCAGTATATCAAGAAGAAAAGTAAACGCTTGGCGAAAGTGCCAAGTGTTTTTTTAGTTTAAGACTGATATAAAAAAATAAATAATGAGCGATGGTTATGTTGATTATGGACTAAGTCTGAAATAATTGAAATGTTAATGAAATATAAGTTGACTAATGGGTTGAATTTTAGGAAAATTAGTATTATTTAAAAATATTAATCTGGGGGCTATTATGGATATTAGAGAGAGTGCAAAACAATTAAAAGAAAGCATTGGTAAAGTCATCATCGGTAAAGATGAGGTAGTAGAACTTTTATTGAATGCAGTTTTGAATAAGGGGCACATTCTGCTAGAAAGTGTTCCGGGAACTGGTAAAACGATGTTGGCAAAAAGTTTTTCTAAAACAATAAGTGGTGAGTTTAAGAGAATTCAATTTACACCGGACGTACTTCCTAGTGACGTAACGGGTATTCAGTTTTTTAATCCGAAAGAACAAGAATTTCAATTACGTCCAGGTCCAGTTATGACAAATATTCTTTTAGCAGATGAAATCAACAGGGCAACACCACGTACTCAATCTAGTTTACTAGAGGTAATGGAAGAACGACAAGTAACGATCGACGGTGAGACATTAAAACTTCCTTCTCCATTTGTGGTTATTGCGACACAAAACCCAATTGAGTCACAGCAAGGGACGTTTGCTTTACCGGAGGCACAAATGGACCGTTTCTTTGTTCAAATTGATATCGGTTATCCAAGTTTTGAAGAAGAAAAACAAATGATGAATGCTTATAGACAAAATAATCCGATTGAGGATTTACTGGAAATTTTCACAAAAGAAGATATAGCAAAAATGCAGCGTGAGGTTCAGGCTGTTAAGCTTTCTGATGATGTTGAGAACTATTTACTACAAATCGTGCATGCAACGAGGGAACATCAAGATGTAGAAGTAGGAGTAAGTCCACGTGGAACACTTGCACTCATGAGAGCGGCTCAAGGTAAAGCTTATATATCTGGACGATCTTTCGTGACACCTGAAGACATTAAATTTATGGCTCCATTTGTGGTAGCACATCGATTAGTCCTTACAATGGAAGGTTCTCTTAAGAAGACAAATCGCCAAGTTATTCAAGAGATTCTAACTTCAGTTTCTGTACCAGTTGAAGCGGGAGCGGTTAATTAATGGAATGGCAAAAGCAAGTTTCTTTAGGAAATGAGTTATCATTTTTGGGGATTATCTCCTTAGTGGTTTTATTTTCTGGTATTCTAGGAAAATCATTTTTCTTGCTTTTTGTGGGGGCATTCTTCCTCGTCTTTATCTATGCAAATCAACTCTATCTAAAGAGGGTAGGAACTCATTTAACTGTTACATGTGACCAGTCAGTGATTAAGCTTTTTCAAGGCGAAAGTGAACGGTTCACACTTGCTTTGAGTCAAAGGGGTATCTTTCCAATTTTTAATGCGACATTACGAGTGACAATTGATAATGTTCTAGAGTTAGATAATGGTAGAGATATTATTGATGGTGAGCAGGTAGAATTGGTCATTCCTATTTCACTATTTAGAAAGCAAAGAGTAGATATTGAACTTCCTTTTGTTGCTAGGAAAAGAGGAGTGGCAAGAATTCGTACAATTGAGATGCGTATCCCTCATTTGTTTGGTTTTGGTGAGTTATATCTAAAAAGAATAAAGCAAATTCCTTTTGAGACAATTGTTTACACAAACCCACATGCTGTAAGTGGGATTGAAAGAATCATTCCAAAGAATCAAGGAGAATATCCTATAAGGCAGTCCTTTTTTGAAGATATGTCGGCGATTACAGGAGCAAGAGACTATAACTCTGCAGACCCTTTTAATCGAATTCATTGGAAAGCTTCTGCCCGAACTGCTCGTTTACAAACAAAGCAATTTGAGAGGACAGCCTTATTTTCTTGGACTTTATTTGTAAATGTTAGGGAAAGAAAATTAGAAGAAATCTTGAGTGGATTAACTTACCTGTTAGAATATGCAACAAAGAAAAATATAGCGTTCGAGCTTTTTGTAAATGTAAGAAGAGCAGGAAAGACACCGTATTTACATATTCCTATGGGAGTTGGTAAAGAGCATCTTCAAAAAGTATTAGAAATCATTGCTCGACTTAGCAAACATAGTGTCACGATTCCTTTTCACAATATGGTATATACAGTAGGGAGAAATAGCCAATTATCTCCGTATGTAATCCTATGTGGTGAGTTCGAACAAAGTGAAGCCATTGTTTTAAATACACTAAAGAAGCGTGGCATTGATTCATTTAAACTGGTTGAGCATGAAGGATTAACTCACTTAACCCGAACCTCCTTTCAAGAAAGGAAGGTCGTAGACTATGCAGGATAGTACCTTTCAACGTGTTTATCAGTATATAATGGAGGTTATCTTTCTCTATATCGTACTAGTACTGTTCTATTTTCATACAACAAGCTTGCCACCTATTCTCCCATTTATCATCATTGTTGCATTTGGAGGATTAGCATATTTATCGCTATTATCGAGACTGAAAAATCGAACACCTTTTTTCGTAGTGATGATTCTAATACCAATTATTGCTTATGTTAGCAGTATGTTTGGTTATGGATTCGGTATGAGTTTAGTTTTGTCAGCTTTTGTTTGTTGGCGTGTAATTGCCTACTACAACCAAGGCTATCGACCTTCAGAATCAACTATATTAGTTGTTACTCTTATTGTTGGTTTCTTAGTTTATCTAGGGTCTGTAGTACAAGGTTATCCATTAAAAAATATTGCACTATACTTAATCATTTCTCAATTGCTATTTTTAATGTTTGGAAAGATGATCAACGGGATTTATATTAGCTCCGTTTCCAACAAGAGCCAGACAGTCGGAAAGCAAACAGGATCAATGGCTGGAATGTTCTTCGGATTAACAGTTGCTGCTGCAGTCATTGCTGTTGGTTTTCCATTGTTATTTAAATTTGTCCTGTCAGGTTTAATGAGCCTTGTTGGTAAAGGAATGTATGCTATTTCGGTCCCTTTATTCAATGCGGTCGACAATGCTGAATTTAGTAGTAATTCACAAGGAGATACTGGAGGAGTAAGTGGATGGGATAAGGCATTAGAGGATAAAGAATTGCAAGCAATTGGTGAATCATTGTTCAATATTTGGACAGTGCTAGGAATTCTTTCAATTATCGTTATTGCTGTCATCGCATTTATGTTGGCTCGAAAACGAATGATTAGGAGTGAAGAGGTTGTTGCAGCAGGTATTCCTTTCTCCATGACCACAGGTAATGCAGGTCTGGCTGAGCAATCTTGGTTTAAGAAAAGAAAAGATGCACCGAGTGAAAAGGTTCGAAGGTTGGTATTAGAACTTGAAACGCATGCTGCCAAGAAAGGTCGTGGGCGATTTGGCTATGAAACAGTTGAAGAATGGTTATCGCGTGAAAGATTTTTAGATAGAAACCTTGTTTCAGCCTACGAAAAGGTTAGGTATGGAGAAGAACAATTATCTGAGATTGAAAATGCACAATGTGATGACATTGTAAAACAACTAAAGAGTCAAATGCGTGATCTAAAAAAAGATAAATAATAAGACATTGAAAAGCCGCTTGCTAATCTGCTAGCGGTTTGATTTTTGTGAAATAAGGAGTTGTCTAGTAATTGACGTATACGCTTAATTTAAATGGAAAAATAGCTATTGTAACAGGAGCAAGTCGAAAGGCTGGTATTGGGGCAGCGATATGTCATGCTTTAGCAGATGCTGGGGCAGATATCTTCTTTACGCATTGGTCCTCCTATGACCGTGCAATGCCGTGGGGAGAACAAATCAATGACCAACATGTTTTAAAAGAAGAGCTTATTAGGAAGGGGGTAAGGTGTGAACACTGTGAGTTAGATCTGGCTAGAACAGATAGTGTTCAGAATCTTTTACGCCAAGTTTCCAACACACTTGGTACGCCAAGTATTCTAGTGAATAATGCTGCTTATTCAACAAGTACAAGTTTTGATAAGATATCAGAAGAAGAGCTAGATTTGCATTATTTCATCAATGTAAGGGGAACTACATTACTTAGTGCTGCTTTTGCAAAAGGCTTCACAAATGGTAGGGGAGGTAGAATTATAAACCTAACCTCAGGGCAATCACTTGGACCTATGCCAGGAGAATTAGCCTATGCAGCAACTAAGGGGGCTATAGAGGCGATGACGGTTACATTATCAGCAGAAGTAGCTTCGAAAGGAATTACAGTCAATGCTGTTAATCCCGGTCCAACTGATACAGGGTGGATCAATGACGAACTTAGAGAACAGTTAAAATCAAGATTCGGATTCGGAAGAATAGGAAATCCTGAAGATATCGCAAGGCTAATCAGATTTTTAGCTAGCGACGATGCTGAATGGATAACTGGACAGATTATTCACTCTGAAGGTGGATTTAAAAGATAAATACACAATCTAGAAACATAATAGTCCTTCTCTCACCTACCTACTCATATAGTTGAATTAGGAGGTGGAAGAGATGACACTAATAAATGAGCGTGAGAAGCTTTTACGGGTAAACGCTATTGCAGCAAACCTTATTAGAGAGATGCTTAAGGACGGAAGAGCTTATGATGAGAATCAATTAAGGAGTGCTGTTGAAAATCTTTCGAGGTCACTTGTAACACTGACCAATATTCAATTAGGGATTGAAAGCGATTCACAGGAAGCTCTACAAGCCACACTTTCAAAGGTCAAAATTGCCTATAACTCAGTATCGAAAGTTAAGTTGAAACAGCCAGTTTAAATCAATAAAAAGAAGGGCTAGTAAGCAGCCCTTCTATTTATCAATTATCTATTTTTTTCTTCTTTGCTTTTTTAGGCATACCAGCTTATAGATTGTCAATTCCTTATGCGTTTCTATGCATGTCTAATTTCACCATGTACTCTTGGATAATACGGTTAACCTCATCCGCATGCTTCGTAGGAATTTGGTGGCGGGCTTTGGATATAAATACTTTAGTTGTGTTCTCAATTTCTCGTTCTAACATTTTCTGATAACTATGTAGATAAAAGTCGCGAGTCCCATCAATTAATAATACAGGTACTCTAATATCTGAGAGTCTGTTTGTACAATTATACTTTAGTCCTTCTACATACATTTGATATAGTATTTCGGGATTTGCCTTTAAAACATAGTTTTCAATCTCTTTTTTATACTCTTTATCTGTACCGTGAGCTTGACCAAGAACTTTTGCCAAAAAAGGAAGTCCCTTCATTCTGACAGTGACTATGCCAAGCTTAAATTCTGATCTTAGAAGAAACGTATTTACCTCAGGAAATCCTCCCATTAATATTAATCCACTTACTCGATTTGGATGTGACAGTGCGAGTTCTAACGCAATAGATCCTCCATTGGAGTATCCACAAATGACTGCTTGCTTTATATCTAGGTGTTCAAGAACCTCACAAATATCTTGAGCTAACAAAGGTAAAGTAATTTTCTCATTATCATAACCACTTTTACCGTTCCCTCTCAAATCAATACATACAGTAGTATAGTGTTTTGAAAGGGGGAGTTGTTTTCTAAACGTTATTAATCCCATTCCAGGTGGGTGTATAAAAACAATTGGTTTACCAGAACCTGAGCTTTCATAATAAATCGGTACAGACTTATTTTTTATTTCTACAATAGGCATGTTCATCCTCCAAATAGTTCGTACGATTTTACTTTTAGTATGGACAGAATGAGCGCCTTTATTAGAAAAAAAGAGGCTATCTATCAGGGATAACCTTAATAGATAGCCTCTTTGCATTTATTACACCTCGATAGGTGTAAACCGTTCATGTTTGTGGTGAACTTTTTTAGCATTTAAGATGTGTCATGGTGTATGGTAATCAATTATCTCAAGAAGTAAATCGTGGTGGTATTGATTACATCCCTATGGTGTGTAGTTATGTTTAGCTAAAAAACTTCAAGTTGTGGTAAGGTGTAATGGCAGTTTTTCTTATAAACGTTCTTGAGCTAAGCTAACTAGACGTTTAGTGATTTCTCCACCAACAGAGCCGTTAGCTCGAGCAGAAGTATCCGCGCCAAGATTTACACCGAATTCCTGTGCAATCTCATACTTCATTTGGTCAAGTGCTGCTTGGGCACCAGGGACAAGTAAGTTATTTGTGTTATTACTAGCCATCTGTTTTCGACCTCCTTTCGTATGTTCCTTACTATCTTGTGTTTAATCTTAAAAGATATACACGTTTTTTTAAAAAAGTTTTTAAAATTACTAGAAATGCGCACCACCATTGACGATGAATCAAGTTATTAGTAAGATGAAAACGATATTTATAAATGTATAGGGATGATTAGATGGCTTCGTTTATTTTAAAAAAACGCCTAAATAATAATGTGATCATTGCAGTCCATGAAGCATATGGAGAAGTTGTATTATTAGGAAAAGGTTTAGGCTTTGGGAAGAACCAGAATGATTGGATCAAAGTGGATTCCTATGAAAAGATGTTTGTATTAAAAAATGGAGTAGAACAAGAACAATACATGAAATTATTACCTACTATTGATGAAGATTTTGTTGAGGTAATGAACGATCTCATCTACCTGATAAGTGAAAATATTCATTCACCAATACATGAGCATATTCATATAGCCTTAACGGATCATATTGCATTTGCCATTAAACGGGTAAAGCAAGGTATACATATTGAAAATCCATTTTTGACTGAAACAAAAGATATGTATCCAGCAGAGTATGGACTTGCAGCAAAGGTTGTAAAGCTATTGCATGATGCAGTGGGGGTAAAGCTTCCAGACGGTGAGATAGGGTTTATAGCACTACATATTCATAGTGCCATTTCAAACAAATCATCTGATGAGTTCCATCATTATGTAGATTTAATTAGTGAATTGATTCAATTGATAGAGGTATCATTAAAAGTCAAACTCGACCGTGAGGAAATCCAATACCTTCGTCTAGCTAGGCATCTTACTAATATAATAAAAAGAGCACAAAATAGAGATAAAGTTGATGCAGCGAGTGAACTAGCAAATTTGTTGAAGAATGAATACCCTCTGTGCTATAATCTTTCTTGTAAAGTGATGTTGGAAATAAAAAATGCTTTACATATTCCAGTTCATGATGCAGAAATAGTTTATTTCACAATGCATTTACAAAGATTAATTAGTAAAAATGAATAATTACAATTTACGTGTTACTGATCATGCAGGCATGAGTAAATGAGATGTGTTTATTTATCTTCATTTGGGTAATTTAACCTTATGAGATAATAAATTCACTTCTATTACTCATGCCTTTTTTACATATATAAATAGTGATTATTCGGATACTAGTTAATAAGGTTCCTTCTTTTTTCAGTGAACATAAGAGGGTACTATATAAAATTATGATAAAGGGGACAAATAACATGGCAGAAAAAACATTTAAAGTTACAAGTGAATCAGGAATTCATGCAAGACCAGCAACAGTGTTAGTTCAGTCAGCAGGTAAGTTCAACTCAGATATCCATCTTGAGTACAATGGGAAAAGAGTAAATTTAAAATCAATTATGGGTGTAATGTCTCTAGCGATTCAACAAGGTTCAGAAATTAAAATTATTGCAGAAGGTAGTGATGAAGAAGCTGCAATAACAGGTATCACTGAAACAATGGCAAAAGAAGGGCTTGGGGAATAAATGTCTAAATTGATAAAAGGGATTGCTGCCTCTCCAGGGATAGCAATTGCTAAAGCATATCGACTGGAAGAACCAGATTTAACTGTTACAAAAAAAAGCGTGAGTGATATTGAATTAGAACTAGCTCGATTTAAGAAAGCAATTAATACTTCTAAAGATGAGCTAGAAAAAATAAAAGAAAAAACAAACACAGAACTAGGGGAGGATAAAGCAGCTATTTTTGCTGCACACCTCCTTGTTCTAAGTGATCCAGAGTTAGTGAATCCTGTTGAAGACCGAATTAAAACAGAAAATAGCAATGCCGAATTTGCTCTTCAAGAGACTGCAAATATGTTTATCTCAATGTTTGAGTCAATGGATAATGAATACATGAAAGAACGTGCTGCAGATATACGAGATGTTACAAAGCGTGTTATTGCGCATTTACTAGGGGTTACTATACCTAACCCAAGCATGATTTCAGAAGAAGTGATTATTGTTGCAGAGGATTTAACTCCTTCTGACACCGCACAGCTTAATCGTAAGTATGTAAAGGGCTTTACAACTAACATCGGGGGTAGGACTTCACACTCCGCAATTATGGCTCGTTCTATGGAAATTCCTGCGATTGTCGGGACAAAGACTGTTACTGCTACAATTGATAATGGTGAAGTAGTGATTGTTGATGGATTAAGTGGTGATGTTATTGTAAGTCCGACAGAAGACCAAATTGCACAATATAAGCAAAAGAAACGAGATTATGAAGAGCAGCGTGCACAATGGGCTAAGTTAGTTAACGAGAAGACAACAACAAGCGACGGTCATCATGTTGAACTAGCTGCTAATATTGGTACACCAGACGATGTTGAAGGTGTATTGAAAAATGGTGGGGAAGGTGTAGGTCTATACCGTACAGAATTCCTATACATGGGTCGTGATCAACTTCCAACCGAGGATGAACAGTTTACTGCATATAAGGCAGTACTAGAAAAAATGGCAGATAAACCTGTTGTCGTTCGAACTTTAGATATAGGTGGAGATAAAGAATTACCTTATTTACACCTACCAAAAGAGATGAATCCTTTTTTAGGGTACCGTGCAATTCGCCTTTGTCTTGAAGAGCAAGATATTTTTAGAACTCAATTACGTGCACTTTTAAGAGCGAGTACATATGGAAACTTAAAAATTATGTTTCCGATGATAGCTACTCTAGATGAGTATAGGCAAGCAAAAAGTATCCTTTTGGAGGAAAAAGAAAAGTTAGTCACCCAAGGGGAATCTGTTTCAGATGAAATTGAAATTGGAATCATGGTTGAAATTCCTTCTACCGCAGTAATTGCAGACCAATTTGCAAAAGAAGTAGATTTCTTTAGTATTGGAACGAACGATTTAATTCAATATACTATGGCCGCAGATCGAATGAATGAAACTGTGTCTTATCTTTATCAGCCCTATCACCCCGCAATATTAAGATTAGTTTCGATGGTCATTGAAGCTGCTCATAAAGAAGGAAAATGGGCTGGTATGTGTGGAGAAATGGCGGGCGACCCTATAGCCATTCCATTATTGCTAGGGTTAGGTTTGGATGAGTTTAGTATGAGTGCGACATCTATTCTTCCAGCAAGATCACAGTTGAGCAAGCTTTCGTATGTAGACTCCAAAAACTATAAAGAGCAGATCCTTTCCATGAGTACAACAGAAGAAGTAGTTAACTTTGTGAAGGATAATTTTTAAAAGAAGTAAGGGATACATTTCCTTACTTTTTTTATTACTCTAAATGAGATTAACTCAATTGTGGTAGTATATACATATGAACTCAGCTAAAGGAGCTAGTGTTGTATGTACGAAAAGGATAAGAAACCAAATGATTTGGATGAAGATTTATTTGAAGATCCCGAGCATTATGAAGGGCCTTCTGCTGAAGATTTTTTATTTACAAAAGAAGAACTGGTAGAAAAGAAGAATCGAAAAAAAGAACGAAATACTAGTGGTAAGCTCATTGCATACGTCTTAGTTCTGGCACTATTAGTTAGTGGTTTTAGTGTATGGATTAATATATTCAATATCCCGTCCTTTGAATTCTTAAGAAAATCTAATGAATTATCTAAAATCGAAAACATCCAGAATTATAAAGAAGCTGTTGTAACAATTGAAGGTGGCAATTCTAAAGGAACTGGATTTAATATTTCTCCAGAGGGCTTTATCGTCACAAATCACCATGTTATTGATGATATGCTATCTATCTTGGTCATCTTTCCACAGGGTGAGTTTTACCAAGCAACGGTTAAAGAAACTTATCCAGAACTAGATATCGCATTGCTTGAAATTGAAGCACAAAACCTGCCTTATTTAGAACTTCAAGACCAAAAAGAGTGGAAGCTAGATGATCACATATATGTAATAGGTAACCCCCTTGCATATAGCCAAATTGTAATGGAAGGAAACATTGCCGGATTAGACAGTCGTATGCAAATCTCAGCCCCAATACATAAAGGAAATAGTGGCAGTCCGGTAATTGACACGAACGGTTTGGTGATAGGAGTTGTTTATGCAAAAACCATACCTCAACTCGGTAAAGGTGAGGAATCCGTAGGTCTTGCAGTTCCAATTGATACAATCCCTGTGTTTGAGATTAATAAATAGAGAAAATGACACCTTAGATAGGTGTCATTTTTTATTTATAAGGGGAGGTAGTTCATAGGTAGGGGTAGTATGTCCATTTTTTACAATACTTAACTAAAAAATGAAAATACTTAACAAAATACATCAAATACTTAACTTACATGGGAAAATACTTAATTATAATAGCAAAATACTTAATAAATCAGAACAAATACTTAATTAAGAACATGTAATAACACTTATGGAGAACGATCCCTTAGCTTTTCCCCACAAGCTAGTCTTCCTCAAAAAACTCATTCACAAGATTCTCGATCTGATCTCCACTTGGTCTCTCTCCTGTAAAAGTAAATGTAATTTCCTTCACAAAATCTCCTTCCTTATAAACATGGACTGCACCCGTCTGATTAATAACACTATATTCTGTTTCAAAACGATAACCATCACGATCAATTGCACCCACAGAACCCACTCCATTCCGGATTTTTCCTTATTTTTTACTAAGAGGTACTGAAATATACAATGGGTAATGTGATAAAATGGAACATATTTATGTAAGGAGTGTACGGAATGAGCTATAGCCAAATAAAGACGAACTTAAAAGAAGCTTATAACAATAAAGCTAGTGAACGTGATTCTCTAGAGATTGAACAATGGAAAGTAGAAATAAGACAGTCATTTCTGAACAGGTTACTTGAAGACAATAAGCAAACGCTACTTGAAATTGGAGCTGGATCTGGCAGGGATAGTATGTTTTTTCAGGACCAAGGATTAACTGTAATATGTACAGACTTATCCTCGGAAATGGTTAATCTGTGTAAACTAAAAGGGCTTGAAGCACATGAAATGGGATTTGATTCAATAACCTTCCCAGATGAGTCTTTTGATGCAGTGTGGGCATTAAATTGTCTATTACATGTTCCAAAGCACGAACTAGAGAAGATCTTAGTAGGTATCAAGAGGGTTCTAAAAACAGATGGTTATTTTTATATGGGAGTGTATGGTGGGCATAGCTCAGAAGGGATATGGGAAAATGATTTTTATGAACCTAAACGATTTTTCTCTTTTTATGAAAACGAAGAACTTATAACCATACTAAAAAAATATTTCACTGTTTTCTCCTTTGAAGTATTAGGATCAGAGATCATTGGAGGAAAAGATTTGTCGTTCCAAACCTTCGTTTTAAAGAAGTTAGATTACTAGCACGTAAATAGATACATACTTCTCCTTATTTAAACAGAAAGTAAGATAAGGCCTGTTTTAAAAGGAGGATTGAACATGTCACAAAGAAGAAATAATAACTTTCATGCCCATGACTTTAATCCGGATGAAAGGCTAGAAAGTGTCGTTAATGACACGACAGCTTCAGCAGGTGATCAAATGGGAGTAAGAGTTGATGTGAATCCTGAAAACTTCACGCAACCACAAAATCCTCTTCATCTAAATCCTAAAGTGGATCCAGAAATGGAAAAGTTCAAAAAGTTCTTTGAAGGAAATAATTAGTGAGAAAAGGGTGCTTTCTAAAGCACCCTTTTTCAAATTTAATGAAAAGTTCAACAATTATCAGTATAATGGTAGAGTGAATAATTCGATGGAGGGGTGGTACGATGGATTTTCAATTACAAGGTAAGACAGCTCTAGTTATTGCATCTAGTCAAGGCCTAGGGAAGGCTATTGCAAAACAACTGGTTGAAGAAGGCGCGAATGTTATGATTACTAGTCGAAATGCTGAAAAACTTCAACTAGTTAAAGATGAATTACAAAAGCTCGGTAAGGGAAAGGTGTCCTATCTTCAAGCGGATATAACTAAGATAGAAGAGATTAAAAATGTCGTTGAAAAAACAGTAGAAGATTTTGGTGGCATTGACTTATTAGTAAACAATGCAGGCGGACCTCCAGCGGGAAGTATAGATACGCTTACAGATGAACAATGGCAGCAATCTTTTGAATTAAATCTTCTTAGTTATGTAAGAATTATTCGCGAAACATTGCCTTATCTACGTAAGCAAGGTGGAAAAATTGTAAACATAGCTTCTGTATCTATTAAAGAGCCAATACCAGGTCTTTTGTTATCAAATACGTTTCGATTAGGTATCGTTGGATTAACGAAAACTTTAGCTACTGAGCTTGCTCCGGAAAATATTATAATTAATACCGTTGCGCCAGGCAGAATTGCAACAGATAGAATTTCATTTTTAGACCAAGTTAATGCTGAGAAACTTGGTGTAACAAAAGAAGAAGTGAAACAAAGAGCAGAGAAGTCCATCCCTCTTGGAAGGTCAGGAGAACCGGAAGAATTTGCGAAGGTAGTTACCTTTTTACTATCTGGAGCAAATACATATATGACAGGAAATTCCTACCTTGTTGATGGTGGGATGGTAAAATCAATCTAATTGTTGGTGGGAGGAAGAAGTGTGAGTGGGAGTTTTATAAAAAGTATTCCTTGTATTCATGTACCAGTATCAGACTTACATCAATCAGTAAATTGGTGGATTGAGAATTTTAATGTGGAACACGGTACCCCATTTGATCCGAATTCAGGGAAAGCAGAGCTCAGAGTTGGGAATGGTGAATGGGTTTTTCTATTTGAGACAAAAGAAATACAAAACCAACATACATATACAAAAGGAAATCTACCTCATTCAGATAGCTCACAAATTTATCTAGCAACCTTAAATGTAAAAGATCCAGAAATCCTTCACCAGCGCCTCTTGAAAAATGATGTAAATGTTGGTGAACTTCGTGAAGCATGGACTGGTAAAGCATTTGATTGCTATGATCCAGACGGCAATAAGTTTAATATATGGGGCGGAGAATGGATTGAGGATTAGAGGAGTAAAATACTAATTTTTCAACTTGGAGGATAATCATACATGGCAGAATATCTAATTGTACTAAACAAAGATGAAGATACAATTTCTTTTATAAACGTGGAAACAAGTAAGGTTGAAAAAACAATTGAGACAGACTTTAATCCGCATGAAGTGATCGTTACTCCGGACGGAACAAAAACATATGTAACTTGTTCTTTAGGAAACAAAGTAAACATTATTAACAATGAGTCGTTTGAGATCGAAAAAACGTTAGAACATGAGGACTTCAATTTTCCTCATGGGTTAGGTATTGCTGGTGAAAAGCTATATCTTGCTTCAACGTATAGTGAAAAGGTTTTTATCATTGACCTTAAAACTGACGAAATTGAAAAGGTATTTCCAACCTATCAAAAATACTCTCATATGGTAGCAGTTACTCCAGATGAAAAGACAGCGTATATCCCAAATATCGGTAGTCATAATATTACCGTCGTTAACACAGAATCAGAGAAGGTTGTAAACCATTTTCCTGTTGGAAAAGGTCCTGAAGGTGTAGCAGTTCATCCTAATGGGAAGGAATTGTATGTAGCAAATCAAGATGACAACAATCTGTTTATTATCGATACTGAAACCCTAGAAGTTCTTTATAAAAGAAGAATAGGAACATGTCCAATTCGTGTTGTTTTTTCACCAGATGGTAAATATGCATTGATTCCTAACCGTGAATCTGGGGATTTATCCATCATTGAAACAGCACATGAACTAAAAGGAAACAAAAGACCATGGGAAATCAAACGTATTCGTGTTGGGGTATGGCCTGGTGGAACTGTATTCAATTCTGATGGATCAAAAGCGTTTGTAGCCAATAACAAAACGAACGATGTTTCGGTAATTAATATGAATACATTAGAAGAAGAGAGTCGAATTAAAGCTGGTGTACACCCAGACGGAATTGCATACTTGAAAAAGTAAGAATCGCTAAATTTGGAGTTGTTAACATGTTATCAAAAAACAATACAGTGATTGGTTTTATCGGTACTGGTGTAATGGGGAAAAGTATGGCTGGTCACTTGTTACGCGAAGGGTATTCTGTAGCAGTTTATACAAGAACCAAAGATAGAGCTTTGGAGTTGGTAAGCCAGGGTGCAATCTGGAAAGATTCCGTGGCAGAGCTTTCAAAGGTAGCAGATGTCATTATTACAATGGTAGGTTATCCGAAAGATGTCGAGGAAATCTACCTTGAAGAAAGCGGAATAGTTTCAAATGCGAAAAAAGGCTCATATGTGATTGATATGACAACTTCTACTCCGTCTCTTGCTCAAAGAATTTACGAGGAAGCAAAACAGCGTAACATTCATTCACTTGATGCTCCTGTATCAGGTGGTGATGTTGGTGCAAAAGAAGCACGACTAACCATTATGGTCGGTGGTGATAAAGAGGCCTTTGAAGCTTGTAAACCAATTTTTGAAGTAATGGGTCAAAACATTATTCTACAAGGTGAAGCAGGTGCAGGGCAGCATACAAAAATGTGTAATCAAATTGCTATCGCTTCTAATATGATGGGCGTTTGTGAAGCCATTGCCTATGCAAAAAAAGCTGGTCTTAATCCAGAAGCTGTTCTAACTAGCATTTCTGCTGGAGCTGCAGGTAGCTGGTCTTTAAGTAATCTAGGACCAAGGATGATAGCCGGTAATTTCGAACCTGGTTTTTATATTAAGCACTTTATTAAAGATATGGGAATTGCCCTACAAGAAGCTGAGGCAATGGGTATGAACACACCTGGGCTATCCCTGGCGAAACAGCTTTATGAACAGCTTGCTGAAAATGGTGAAGAAAATAGTGGTACGCAAGCTTTGTTTAAATTTTATAAATAATTTTGCTTTACTCCTAGTCAGACTAGGAGTTTTTTTCTATTTGTGGTTAAACACAAGGATGTAGTTTCCTCTTATATTACAAATTACTACTGCGAATACTATACTGGCAAGGCTAAGGCTAATATAAAGGAGTGTATAGTAATGGCAAAAAGAAATAAGAAAAATGATGCAGACCAAAAAAATAAACAAGGCTTTGATTCAGCTACGATTGACTCCGAATTTAGTCATGAATTAGGAAGCCATGATGCAAATAAGAAGCATAAGAAAAAAGCAAAAAAAGAAAAAGCCCCGAAAAATGATGGGCAATATCATGGTGGGTTATAAGGGAACTATCCAATGAGTCCAATATTCTTAAGAATTGTAACGATGGATTGCGATAGTTATTTAATCCGTTGATTTCCGGTCCAGGCACTTGCTTTCCGCGGGGAATTATGAAAAAGCCCAACTGCTGGCTTTTTCAAGGACAAATTCCCATCGGGGAGGAAGTCGAGCATCCTCGACGTGTTCCGTCTGCGGGGTCTCGACCTTTCCTCAATCTCCCGCAGGAGTCAAGTGCCTTCCCCTCCAATCAACTCAGTGACTATTTACAAAGAAAGGGACTCTATGACGGTTCCTTTTTATTTCGAGTTGATTTATTAGAATTTTTAGAATAAAACTTGAATATTTTTATCCATCAGTTGTATTATAGTAGTAGGGATAACATACCGACCGGTTAGTAAGGTTGGATATCTGTATGGGAGAGGGTAAGAGATGAATTTTTCATATTCAGAAAAAGTAGTTGCACTACAAGAAAGAGTAAACGCTTTCATGGAGGAATACGTTTATCCAAACGAAAAAGTGTATGAGGAACAGTTGAATCAGCAAGCTAATCGCTGGTCAGCAGTGCCACCTATAATGGAGGAATTAAAACAAAAAGCGAAAGATCAAGGATTGTGGAATTTATTTTTACCTGAAAGTGAATATGGTGCGGGACTTACGAATACCGAATATGCCCCTTTGTGTGAGATTATGGGTCGTTCCTTAATTGGTCCTGAGGTTTTCAATTGTAATGCCCCGGACACTGGGAATATGGAAGTGCTAGTACGATATGGAACAGAAGAGCAAAAGGAACGGTGGTTAAAACCACTTCTGTCAGGTGAAATTCGGTCTTGTTTTTCGATGACTGAGCCAGAAGTAGCTTCTAGTGATGCCACGAATATTGAAGCTAGCATTACCAGAGATGGTAATGAGTTTGTAATAAACGGCAGAAAGTGGTGGTCATCAGGGGCAGGAGACCCTCGTTGCAAAATTGCAATTGTAATGGGAAAGACAAATCCTGATGCACCTAAACATGAACAACAAGCAATGATATTAGTTCCTTTTGATACCCCTGGAGTGAAAATTGAAAGGTTGTTACCAGTGTTCGGTTATGATCACGCCCCACATGGTCATGCTGAAATTACTTATGAAAATGTCAGAGTACCTGCTGAAAATATTCTGTGGGGTGAAGGAAAAGGTTTTGCAATTGCACAAGGAAGACTTGGTCCAGGAAGAATTCATCATTGCATGAGATTGATTGGTGCAGCCGAACGAGCACTTAAGGAAATGTGCGAACGAGTTTCAGGGCGAGTAGCATTTGGTAAGCCACTTGAAAGCCAAGGTGTTGTTCAGGAATGGATTGCTGAATCGAGAATTGATATTGAACAGGCGAGGCTACTGACCTTAAAAGCTGCTTATATGATGGATACTGTTGGTAATAAAGAAGCAAAAGCTGAAATTGCCATGATTAAAGTTGTTGCACCTAGCATGGCGCTTAGAGTAATAGACCGTGCTATTCAAGCCTTTGGTGGAGCAGGAGTTAGTGATGATATGACACTAGCAGCTCAATGGGCCAATGCTCGTACGTTACGAATTGCTGATGGACCAGACGAGGTTCATAAAGCACAGGTAGCTAAGCTAGAATTGCGTAAATACCGAAAATAGTGATAAAGGAGTTTTTTGATAATGCATGTATTCGATTTGTTTAGTTTAAAAGGAAAAACAGCCATTGTTACTGGCGGTGGTAGAGGACTAGGAGAGCAAATCGCAGTTGGATTTGCAGAAGCAGGGGCAAATGTCGTTGTATGCTCACGTAAACTAGAAGCCTGTCAAGAAGTGAGTGATAGATTAATAGAATTAGGTGTTAAATCCTTAGCACTTCAGTGCGACGTTACGAATCCTGAAGATGTTCAAAAAGTTGTTGATGAAACTGTAAAAGAATTTGGTTCGATCGATATTTTAGTTAATAACAGTGGTGCTACTTGGTCATCACCTGTTACTGAAATGCCTTTAGAGGCATGGAATAAGGTCCTGGATGTAAATATTACTGGATTGTTCTTAATGAGCCAGGCTGTGGGTAGAGTTATGATTGAGCAAAGTGGCGGGAAAATCATAAATATAGCGTCAGTTGCCGGATTAGGAGGCACAGATCCTAGATTCATGGATACGATTGCCTATAATACTAGTAAAGGAGCAGTTATCACGTTTACAAAGGACCTTGCAGTAAAATGGGGTCAGCATAATATTAATGTAAATGCCATTGCGCCTGGTTTCTTTCCAACTAAAATGTCAAAAGTACTCATTGAACGTGGAAAGGATCATATCTTAGCGACCACCCCATTAAAAAAGTTTGGATCTGATCAAGATTTAAAGGGAGTTGCCTTATTTTTAGCATCAAATGCTTCGAACTTTGTTACTGGAGATACGCTAGTTGTTGATGGTGGAACACATGCGATGTAAATACACTTTCTGTATTTTAAAGATGTAGGAGGGATCTTTTTGAACAGGGATGCGGTAATAGTTTCAGCGGTTCGCACGGCAATTGCCAAACAAGGAGGTGCCCTGTCACCATTAGATGCACATCATTATGGTGCAATTGTGATTAAAGAAGCAATGAAACGAGCGGCGATCACAGCCGAAATGATAGATGATGTTATTTTAGGGAATGTGTTAAGTGGCGGTGGAAATATTGCCCGACTAACGGCATTACAGACAGGTCTCTCACTTGAAATACCGGGTATAACAATTGATCGGCAATGTGGGTCAGGCATTAATGCTGTTATTTTAGCGACCCAAGCAATTCGTGCTGGGGATGGAGATATCTACATAGCAGGTGGAACTGAGAGTATGACCAGGGCCCCTTACTTAATGGACCGACCAAGTAAACCATTTAGTGTGACACCTCCTTCATTTAGAAGACTACGTCTATCTCCTAAAGAAATTGGTGATCCACCAATGGGCATTACTGCAGAAACACTAGCCGAAAAATACAGCATATCTAGGGAAGAACAGGATATATACTCCTATAATAGCCAACAAAAAATGGCAAGAGCTTTGAAGGAAAATCTCTTTGAAGAACAAATTGTACCTATTTCAATTCCAGTTCGTGGAGGTGAATCAGTTTCTTTTAAGGTAGATGAACATCCTCGCCCTGAAACAACATTAGACTCTCTAGCTAAGCTTAAACCGGCTTTTCTAGAAGATGGAACTGTGACTGCAGGGAGTAGTTCAGGTCTTAATGATGCGGCTTCAGCTTTAGTTGTCATGTCAAGGGAAAAAGCAGAAAACCTTGGATTAGAGCCTATGGCAACCATTAGAGAATACGCAGTAGCTGGAGTCCCACCTTCAATTATGGGGATAGGACCTGTACCTGCTATTAGAAAAGTACTTGAGAAATCAGGACTAACTTTAGAGCAAATTGGCCTCATTGAGTTAAATGAAGCATTTGCTGCACAAGTTATTGCGTGTGATCGTGAAATGAACTTTGACCATAACAAGCTAAATGTAAATGGTGGAGCAATTGCTCATGGACATCCACTAGGTGCGACAGGTGGAATTCTATTGACAAAAGCAATATACGAATTAAAACGTCGAAATGAAAAATATGCAATCGTTTCTGCATGTATTGGAGGAGGGCAAGGGATTGCAGCCATCATAGAAAGGGGGGCGTAAGATGAAATTAAAAAACAAGGTTGCTATTATCACTGGTGGAGGTGGAGGCATTGGAAGGGCAACAGCTTATCTGTTTGCAAAAGAAGGTGCCGAAGTTGTTGTCTCAGATGTAAATGAGGGATCTGGCCAAGAAACTGTAAATCGGATCCTAGAAGAAGGAGGACGAAGTTCATTTTTTAAGGCAAATGTGGCTGATCCTACAGAGGTTGAGAGTTTAATAGCTTATACTGCTTCCAATTATGGCGGAGTTGATATTCTCTTTAACAATGCTGGTATTGGTAACTCAGAGCTCAAGATTGAGGACCTTTCTATCGAAGAATGGGACCAAGTCATAGATATTAATTTAAAAGGTGTATTTTTAGGAATTAAATATGTCATCCCAGAAATGAGAAAACGAGGTGGCGGTTCTATTATAAATACTTCTAGTTTACTAGGATTTAAAGGTAAAAAATATATGGGTCCATACAATGCTTCTAAAGGAGGAGTTAGTTTACATACTCAAAATGCTGCTTTGGAATATGGAAAGGAGAACATTCGGGTAAATGCAGTAGCACCAGGAGTTATCGATACCCCCATTATTGACGGGTGGAAAAATGATGAACGAAAATGGCCATTTATCTCCAAAGCCAATGCGCTTGGAAGGATTGGTTCACCTGATGAAGTTGCAACAGCAGTGCTTTTTCTAGCATCCTCTGATGCATCTTTTATTACTGGTTCAACCATTCATGTTGATGGTGGAGGTCTTACTTTTTAAGTATTTTTGTACAATCTTAGGTCTTAATTTATATTTAAGTAATATCTATTAATAAGATTCTATTATCTTTTATTATAAAATGGAGGCGTTTACATGACTGAAAAATCTTGGTTAAAGCACTATCCTGAAGGTATTCAAAAAGAGCTTGAGATTCCTACTATTCCTGTCCAACAAATGCTCCTTGATTCTACAGCTAAGTATCCTCAAAATGAAGCTATCATTTTCTATCACAAAAGAATGACGTATACAGAACTAACAGGTTTATCACGTGCATTTACCTCTGCATTACAAGCAAATGGTGTTCAAAAAGGAGACCGTGTAGCAGTGATGCTGCCAAATTGTCCGCAATATGTTATTAGCTATTTTGGTACTCTTATGGCAGGAGGAATCATCACTCAGGTAAATCCAATGCTTGTAGAAAGAGAACTACAATATATTCTCCAGGATTCTGGTGCGGAAACGATTGTAATTCTGGATGCATTGTATCCACGCTTAAAGTCAATTCAGGACCAGACCAATGTAAGAAATGTTATTGTTGTCAGCCTACAACCTTCTGAGACTAGCTTTACACCAGACCGCTCTTTTGAACAGTTCATGCAAACTGCAACCGGAAATATTGCTCCTGTTACTATTGATCCAGTTAATGACATTGCTGTACTCCAATATACAGGGGGGACAACAGGTCGCTCGAAGGGAGCTATGTTAACTCACCGTAACTTAGTTGCGAATGTTGTCCAATCTTATGAATTCTTCAAACAAGATATTAATCTTGGTCAGGATAAGTGCCTAACTGTTATTCCACTTTTCCACGTTTTTGGGATGACTTCTGGGATGAATTTATCGATTTTCTGCGGATCTAGTAACGTGTTATTGCCTCGATTTGATCTAGAAGAAATGCTTCAAACAATTAAAAGGGAGCAACCTACTACATTCCCAGGTGTACCAACAATGTATGTTGCTTTAACAAACCATCCTAAAGCAGAGGAATATGGAATTGATAGTATTAGAGTTTGTAATAGTGGTAGTGCGCCGATGCCTGTTGAACTTATGAAAGAGTTTGAGGCAAAGACGGGAGCTAAGGTACTTGAAGGGTACGGGTTATCAGAAGCTGCCCCAACAACTCATTGTAATCCGATGTTTGCTGAGAGAAAGCCTGGTAGTGTAGGTATTGGTTTCCCTTCAACAGATTATAAGATTGTCGACTTAGCAACTGGTACGTTAGAGGTTCCAGCAGGTGAGTTAGGAGAAGTCATCATTAAAGGACCTCAGGTTATGAAAGGTTATTGGAATATGCCTGAAGAAACCGCCAACACATTACGTGATGGATGGCTATATACAGGTGATATTGCACGAATGGATGAAGATGGCTTCTTATACATCGTTGACCGTAAAAAGGATATGATTATTGCAAGTGGGTACAATGTTTATCCACGTGATGTTGAGGAAGTATTATATCAACATTCATCTGTCCAAGAGGCTGTTGTCATTGGTGTTCCAGATAGCTATCGTGGCGAGACTGTGAAAGCAGTAATAGTACTGAAAGCGGGAAGGGAAGCTACTGAAGAAGAAATGATTCAATATTGTAAAGACAATATGGCTTCCTATAGAGTTCCTACCATCATCGAGTTCCGCGAACAATTGCCAAAAACAAGTGTAGGAAAAATCCTTAGAAGAGCACTTCGAGATGAGGTTAATGCAGTAAAATAGGTAGTGGTGTTGCTAGTAGGCTACACTTTAAGGTAGCCTACTTGTTTTTTACTGAATGAGGAGATGAAATGTATGCTATAATTTTTGATGGATAACTATAGATTGTGAGGCTATGTGATGAAGGAAAGAATAACAGAGCAAAGTAAGGCACTTTTTGAGAAAAAAGGATTTACCGAAACGTCCATTCAAGATATTGTTGACGCACTTGGCGTCACAAAGGGAACCTTCTACTATTACTTCTCTAGTAAAGAAGAACTCCTAATGGATATTCATATCCGCTATATTGAAAATTTACTAGCATTGCAAGACAAAATCCTTTCAGATGAGACGAAGGACTGTAAAACTAAGCTTTATGATATGGTCTTCATGCTCATCCACAGCATTGAGGAGCAAGGGGCGAGTGCTAGAGTGTTCTTCCGTGAATTACGTAATTTAAGTGACAATCACCTGGCGCAAGTGTTGCCAAAGCGTGATCAATTTAGACTGAACCTACAATCCTTACTAGAGCAAGGTAAGGAAAATGGAGAGTTTCGTAGTGACCTAGAAGTAGGCATTGTGACTTTTGGTATTCTAGGAATTACCAACTGGAGTTATAACTGGTATAACCCAAAAGGTTCTCTAAAAGATCATGAAGTTGCTAAAATTTATGTTGAAATGATATTAAATGGAATTCAAGCATAATGTTTTAAATAAAATGTAGGGAATCTCATAAAAAATGCAGGGATTCTCTTTGTACATATAGAATTGTCTGTATAATCTAAATTTTTTTACTTTTAACATACTGACTGGTTAGTAAAGTCGTGATTGGAGTGTTAACACTTGAACCACATTACAAAGATTAAAGTTCGTTTTGGGGAAACGGACGCTTTAGGACATATAAATAACTCTAGCTATTTTGCTTACCTCGAAGATGCACGTATAGGTTTCTTTGAATCCATTGGATGTAATATGAGCACAACATCCTGGAACTTTATATTAGCTTCAACTAAGTGTGACTTCATTGGTCAGGGATATTTTAATCAGATATTAAAAATAACAACAACTGTAACAAGGATTGGAAATAAGAGCTTTCAGTTAGAACACGAAATTTTTGATGACCAAACAGATCGATTGATTGCTCGTGGAAATGCAATTATTGTTTATTTTGATTTTGAAGAACAACAAAGCGTAGTCATTCCAGAATCACTTAAGGTGGAGCTAGAACGTCATCTTGTAGCAAGTTCGTAGAAAGGAGAGGGAAATGATGACCAATAAACTAAAAGACACCATTCCCGTCCGCAAAGGGGAAGAGTTAAATCGAAAAAAGCTAGAAAGTTTTTTAAGGGAAAAGATTGAATTTTTGCCAATAGGAGAGCTTGAAATAGAACAATTTGGTGCTGGTCATTCAAATTTAACCTATCAGTTAAAAATAGCTGATTGGACGGCGGTGCTAAGACGTCCACCACTTGGGCCGGTAGCTCCTAAAGCTCATGATATGAACCGTGAATTTAAGATTCTTTCTGAGTTATATCCAGTATACCAGGCAGCGCCAAGACCTTATTTATATTCAGATGATGACAGCATTGTAGGAAGTCCTTTCTTTGTTATGGAGAGGAAGTATGGAATCGTATTAGACACTGAGTTTCCTAATTACATTACACCTACCAAGGATATTTGCGGACAGTTATCTGAGATCATGGTCGATGAGCTTGTTAAGTTGCATGATATTGATTATACGCAAACAGGTTTAATGAACATTAGTCAGCCTGAAGGTTTTATGGAGCGCCAAGTTCATGGGTGGATCTCTAGGTATGAACGATCAAAAACCGATGAGATACGAGAAGTTGAAATTCTAAAAGAATGGATGGTTAAAAATATTCCTATATCCCAAGCACCAACAGTTATTCATTATGACTATAAGTTGAATAATGCTATGTTTACAGATGATTTAACTAGAATGGTAGGCTTATTTGATTGGGAGATGACCACCGTGGGTGATCCTCTAGCTGACTTAGGTGCAGCCATGAGTTATTGGATACAATCTGACGATGACGAAATGTTAAAGCGGGGACTTGGAAAGCCGCCTGTTACAGTTCAAGAGGGTTTTTATACACGTGATGAATTTGTGGAAGAGTATGCAAAAAAGAGTGGTCGAGATGTTTCAACAATGAATTTCTATCTTACATTTGCTTATTTCAAACTTGCGGTGATTTGTCAGCAAATTTATTACCGCTATAAAAAAGGGCAAACACACGATGAACGGTTTGCTAAGTTTAATTTCACAGTAAAAAGCCTAATTCAATATGCGTTAGTTGAATCTTCTCGAAATAAATAAAAAGTGAATAGTACAATTTGTTACAAGGTTATTCACTTTAGCAGGAGAAGGAGTGCTTAAAATGCCAAAGATCCATCTTCTTATGAAGAAGGAAGAAATAGATTCAACGAAAATGAAAGACAACAAGGTTGCAGTTGTTTTTGATGTACTACTTGCTACGTCGACAATTACAGCTGGTTTGCACTTTGGTGCTAAAGAAGTAATTCCAGTGTTAAATGGTGAGGAAGCTAAAAAAGAAGCTGTGAATAGACAAGAGGAAACATATGTTTTAGTTGGAGAATATGAAGGAAAAACAATTGAAGGATTTCTAGATCCCAATCCCCTACAACTAAGGGAAGCACTAGAAGGTAAATCAATGATTCTATCAACTACGAATGGAACTGTTGCCATTAAAAAAGCAGCTGAAGCCAAGAGGGTATATATTTGCTCTCTATTAAATGGAAAGGCAGTTGCTGAAAAACTTAATCAAGAAATTAGGGAAGAGACAGTTATTGTTATTTGTTCAGGCTCTGCCGGGGAATTTTGTTTAGAAGACTTTTATGGTGCTGGTTATTTTCTTAACAGCTTAATGAATAGTGAAGTTAACGAGTGGCAATTAACAGATGCTGCTCAATCAGCTTTACTCTTTTATAAAGGAATGTCAGAAAAATCAAATGAGATTTTATTAAGTTCTCGTGTAGGGAAGTTACTTGCTAAGTACGGATATGAAGAAGAAGTTAGGTTTGTAGGGAATCATGGGAGTATTCACATCGTTCCATATTTATTAGATGGCAGAATAGTCGTATAAGGGGGTACATTCAAATTGGAGAATATAAAAGTTACTCAAAAAGGTGCTAGTTTTTTATTTTCAGAGATTGAGGCAAATGACATATTTACTCCGGAAGATTTTACAGATGAACATAAAATGATTGCTGCAACAGCGAAACAATTTATTGAGAGAGAGGTTGACCCTCTTAATGAGGCGGTAGAAAACCAAGAATTTGATAGAGTTGTTAATTTGTTACATAAGGCTGGAGAGTTGGGTCTCTTAGCTCATAGTATACCGGAAGCTTATGGTGGATTAGGGTTAGACAAAATAAGTAAAGGGATTGTTGGAGAGGTAGTGGGAAGGGCTGGAGGCTACGGTGTTGCTCACTCAAATCATACATGTATAGCCACTTTACCTATTACTTATTTCGGGACACCCGAACAAAAAGCAAAGTATTTGCCGAAGCTAGCTTCCGGTGAATACATTGGAGCTTACTGTTTAACAGAACCAGGATCTGGATCTGATGCTCTAGCAGCAAAGACAACCGCTGTTTTAAATGAAGCGGGGACCCATTATCTAATAAATGGAACAAAGCTCTATATTACTAATGCTGTCTTTTCAGATACTTTCATCGTATATGCGAAGATTGATGGTGCTCAATTCACAGCCTTTATTGTTGAAAAGGATTTTCCAGGGCTATCCTTAGGGCCCGAAGAGAAAAAAATGGGAATTAAAGGCTCCTCAACAAGAACGGTTATCTTAGAGGATTGTCAAGTACCAGTTGAGAATCTACTTGGTGAGATTGGTAAAGGACATGTAATTGCACTAAATGTCTTAAATTTAGGAAGATTCAACCTAGGGTCAGCTTGTATGGGAGCTGCAAAATATGGTCTTCATCTTACTCTTAAGTTTACAAATGAGCGCAAACAGTTTGGGAAAGCTATTTCTGAGTTTGGTGCGAGTAAAGAAAAATTTGCAAAGATGGCTACAAGAATTTATGCGGCAGAATCTTTGCAGTATAGGACTGCAAAGATGTTAGAAGATTCATTAGGTGATTTATATGAATCTACAGATCTAGCTTTGATTGGAAAAAGAATGATGGAATATGCAACTGAGTGTGCTGTGTGTAAAGTTTATGGATCCGAGACGTTAGACTTTGTAGCTGATGAAGCAGTTCAGTTGCATGGTGGTTCAGGCTTTATGAAGGAATATAGAGTTGAACAAATGTACAGGGACTCAAGAATTAATCGTATATTCGAAGGAACGAATGAGATCAATCGCCTTTTAATTCCTACTCATCTATTCCGAAAGGCTATTAAGGGAGACATACAATTAGAAGAAATCGTTCAAAAAGCAATTATGGAGTTACAGAACCCAAAAAGTGAGTTCGAAGGGAAGCTCGAACGTGAAATTGAGGCTGTAAAAACCATCAGAAGAATCTTTTTACTATGTGTCGGAGTGGCCTATGAAAGATATGGGTTAGAATTACCAAACGAACAGGAAACCTTGATGAAATTAGCAGATATTGCGATGAATCTTTACGCTGCAGAATCTGTGGTCCTTAGGTCTCAAAAGACGCAAACTGATTATAAAATCAAATTAGCACAGGCATTTATGGATGATGTAGTACTTGATATTGAAGTTGCTGCTAGAAAATTAATAACTGGTGTAGTAGAAGGTCCTAAACTTCAACAAACACTCTTATTAGTTATAAAAAGTTTGAGTCCTTTCCAAGTTGCAGGCGCAGTTGAACGTAAACGTCAGATTGCAGATCGCTTGATAGATGTTGAGCAATATTCAGTCTAGATATTAGTTGTATCCGCAGGGGAGGGAGAAGAGTGACGAGATTTTCACAAACCATTGCAGTTGTAACAGGGGCAGGAAGCGGCATTGGGGAATCAACGGCTATCCGTCTTGCTAGTGAGGGAGCTAAAGTAATTCTTGTTGGAAGAACACAAGAAAAGCTTGAACTAGTTTCAAACAAAATTAATGAAGCCTCTAAACATACTGTTGCACATATTTTTACTGCAGATGTTACGAATGAAGATGATGTTAATAATCTGGCTACATTTATAGAGGAGAAATACGGTGATCTGCATGTGGTTGTTAATAATGCTGGTGGTTCTCGTCAATCAAAAATTTTAGAAACATCATCAGACGACTGGGACTTTGTACAACAAACAAACTTAAAAAGCGTCTTCCTTGTTTCAAAAGCATTGGGGAATTTGATGGTAAGGGGTATTAAAACAGGAATAGAAGGTCAAGAGAGAAATCGCTCCATTGTTAATGTTGCCTCCTTATCAGGGTATAAAGCTGGCTCTCACATTCCTCACTATAGTTCAGCAAAGGCTGCAGTTATTAACTTCTCTAGGGCGTTAGCATTGGAACTAGCACCTTATGGAATACGTGTGAATTCTGTCTCCCCAGGTTTTGTTGAAACTCCATTGACAGAACAAGGGTTACAAAATGAAAGTTTCCAGGCTGCAATAAGGAGAAACACTGCATTAAAACGAGTGGGAAGGCCAGAAGAAATTGCCAATATTATTACATTTCTTGCTTCACATGAAGCCTCCTATATGACAGGTTCTGATGTGCTAGCTGATGGTGGCTGGTTGATAACTTAGTAATAAAGTTTCATAAGATAAGGGGGATATTGATGAATCAACACTTATTAATAAATATTGATGGCCCTGTCATGTCGTTAACACTGAATCGCCCTGACAGTCTAAATGCATTCAGCTCTGAGATGATTTTAGGCCTTACAGAAGCAATAAAGTCTGCGGGAGAGAATGAAGAGGTTCGAGTGGTCGTTTTATCGGGGGCAGGTCGTTCTTTTAGTGCCGGTGGAGATGTAAAGACGATGGGGGAAGCATCTGCTGTCCAAGGGTATGATCATATAGGAAAACTTAATGAATGTATACTTGCAATGAAAGACTTAGAAAAACCAATTATTGCAGCTGTACATGGGTTTGCGGCTGGAGCAGGATTTAATTTAGCGCTAGCTTGTGATTTAATCGTAGCTGCAGAAGATAGTAAATTTGCTTTGAGTTTTAGCCAGGTAGGATTAATCTCTGATGGAGGAGGATTGTATTTTCTCCCACGGTTGATTGGACCTTATCGTGCGAAACAATTATTTTTTAGTGGAGAACCCATCACGGCAAATGTTGCTTTTGAGTTGGGTATTGTTAATCAAGTATTACCTGTAGAGGCATTAGAGGAAGGTACTAAAAAGCTTGCAACTAAACTAGCAAGTGGACCAAGTAAAGCCTTTGGGATGATGAAAAAAATTGCGGATCATTCATTCAATTCAAGTCTCAGTGAAATACTTGAGCAGGAACGTATCACACAAACAATGATGATTCAAACAGAGGACCATCTTGAAGGGGTAGCAGCCTTTAAGGAAAAAAGAAAACCTGTATTTAAGGGGAAATAAGGGAGCTGTGATGAATGAAAGCTATTCAATTAACTGAGTTTGGTGGACCAGAGGTATTAAAGTATGTTGATGTAGAAAAACCAACTCCAAAATCAAATGAAGTATTAATAGAAGTAAAAGCAGTAGGAGTAAATTATGCGGATACTGCACGAAGAGAAGGACAGTATGTTGTAAAAACAACATTGCCATTTATTCCTGGTGCCGAGGTAGCAGGTGTTGTTGTTGAAGTAGGAGACAATGTAACAGGTGTTCAGGTTGGTACCCGCGTGGTTACGCTAATTGAATCAAATGGATATGCAGAGTATGCTGTTGCTCATGAACGGTCTCTGATTCCTTTACCAGATGGGGTGGATTTTGAATATGCAGTTTCACTCCCTCTACAAGGGCTAAGTGCTTACCATATCCTTAAGACAATGGGAAGAATCGAGCAAGGTGAAAGTGTGCTAATTCATGCTGCTGCAGGTGGTGTAGGGACCATTGCTGTACAACTAGCTAAGTTGTTTGGAGCAGGAAAAGTTATTGCAACTGCAAGTACTGAAGAAAAACTGGCACTTGCAAAAGAACTTGGTGCTGATGAGGTTGTTAATTACACTGAAGCTGGCTGGGAACAAGAAGTTTTAAGGATTACGGATGGTAAGGGAGTAGATGTGGCATTAGAGATGGCTGGTGGAGATATCTTTCAAAAGACATTAACGTGTCTAGCTCCCTTCGGACGTGTTGTAATATATGGAGTCGCAAGTGGTGAACAGAGCAGGCTTTATCCTTCATCTTTAATGGCAAAAAACCAGTCTGTCATTGGTTTCTTTTTACCTCAGATAATGAGAAAACCACAGTTATTCCAATCGAGTCTTATGGAACTACTGTCTTTTGTAAATAATGGAAGTTTAAAATTAACGATAGGAGGGACTTTTCCTTTAAATGAAGCTGCCTCCGTTCATACTTTGTTACAAGGTAGGAAAACAAAAGGGAAACTTATCTTAATCCCGTAAACAACGTTACACGTTTTTCAATCAGCAGGTGCATCCACTACCTGCTGATTGAAGAATTCATTTACTATTATTCTTCTAATTCTTCTACAACACTACTTCGAAGTTGAAAGAGCAAACGTATTATTACCCACCTTTGATAATCATAATTATAGTAGTATTCTACCTTTAAATATCTGAAAATACTGAAAATATTTATCGATTCTTATTTGTAAGGAGTGATTTAATGGAGTTGTTGTTTCAGCAATTGTTAAACGGTCTTACCATTGGAAGCGTTTACAGTTTGGTGGCGTTGGGACTCACACTAGTTTTTGGTATTCTTCATGTTCCAAATTTTGCACATGGTGCGTTTTACATGATAGGTGCCTATTTTACACTTACTTTTATGACCCATGCAGGAATGAATTACTGGGTAGCCATGTTTGTATCTGTTGTCCTTGTTGCCATCATTGGTGTTCTGTGTGAACGCTTGATCTTTCATAAGTTAGGAACACTAAATCCAATGAGAGTTATGGTAGCAGCAATTGGGGTGCTATTATTCTTTGAATCTTTTGCTCATCTCGCCTTCGGTACTGAATATCAGCGGATGGCTTCACCTTATGACAATATCGTTACAGTATTTGGCCTGACAGTAACAGTGCAACGAATTCTTATTATAATAGCTGCTGTTGTTTTAATGGTTGCTCTTCATTTATTCCTAACACGGACTATGATTGGTGCATCAATTATTGCAATGGCGCAAAACAGAGAAGGCGCATTTTTGGTTGGTATTAACTCAAATCAAGTTGCGATGTTAACTTTTGCAATTGCAGGTGGTTTAGCTGCAGCAGCGGCATCATTGGCTTCACCTATTAATCTTGTTTTCCCAACAATGGGTAATCTCGTTATCATGAAAGCATTTGTCATTATTATCATAGGAGGAATGGGAAGTATCCCAGGGGCGATCGTTGGAGGCTTTTTATTGGGGTTATCAGAAAGCCTAGGAGCAACGTATATTTCAAATGATTATAAAGACCTCATTGCATTTATTTTACTAGTCATCATTTTAACAGCAAAACCAACAGGCTTGTTCTCGAGGGGGGTGCATTAATGGAAAGAATATTTACTACGAAATCTTATTTGATGTTACTTGTTACTCTTGCCATTCTCTTTCCATTGGTTTTACAAAACAACTATTATATTCAAGTTATGATTCTTGTTTTTATATGGTCTATAGCGGTCTATGGGTTAAATATTATTTCAGGTTATACGGGACAATTATCCCTTGCTCATGCAGGATTTTTTGCAATCGGTGCATATTCACTGGGGTTATTAACTGTAGAAGCAAAATTGAGTTTCTGGTTAGCTTTTTTACTTGCTTGTGGTATTTCTGTTCTTTGCGGATTGATCGTTGGAATAGTTGCTTTACGAACAAAAAGTCATTTCTTCGCAATTTATACGATGTGTGTTGGCTTTATCATCTATCTTATTATCGACAAATGGGATGAATTAACTGGAGGAGTTCGCGGTTTAATCGGAATACCTCAGCCTGATGCTATTGGACCTTTTACATTTACAAGCCTCACCTCTCAGTATTATTTGGTTCTATTCTTTTTGATATTGACTGTCTTTATAGTCAGGCGCATCGTTCATTCTTTATTTGGTAGAACGCTAATCGCAATTAGAAATAGTGAAGAACTGGCCCGAACAATTGGTATTTCAGTAATGAAAAACCAACTTATCGCTTTTTCAATTTCTGCATTCTTTGCAGGATTAGCCGGGGCTCTATATTCCAGTTTTATTCGATTTATCGGTCCGGACATATCTGCAATTACAGTGACGTTTGAAATGTTGCTTTATTTATTAGTAGGTGGAATCGGGACACTAACCGGTCCAATCCTTGGAACGTTTATCGTTGTGTGGCTTTCACAAACCTTACAGTTTTTAGAGGAATACAGAATGGTTATCTTTGGTCCAATCGTAGTTCTTATCATGCTATTTTACCCAAGGGGAATAGTAGGAGGGGTTATTGATATAAGGAGTTATTTGAAGCGTAAGAGAAGAAAACAAGTTAAAAATAGTAACGTAGATTCAAGTGTAGAGGAGGCTGGCTAGATGTTGGTTAAGGTTGAAAAACTTACAAAATCATTCGGTGGATTAACCGCGATAGATGATGTGGATCTTGATATTGAAAAAGGAAAGATTACTGCTATTATCGGTCCAAATGGTGCTGGTAAATCTACATTCTTTAATTTGATCAGTGGTTTTCACCCGCCTAGTACAGGAAGAATTGTTTTTAATAATCATGATATTACAAAGCTAGCACCCAATAAAGTAGCAGAGTTAGGAATTGGTAGAACATTTCAAACGACGAACTTATTTGCTCAAGCAAGCGTTTTGGATAATGTAATGATTGGCCACAGATTACGAACCAAATCAGGACTTCTTGATGCAATTTTACGAACTAAACGTGAAAAGCGCGAAGAAAAAGAGTGCTTAGAAAAGGCGATTGAGGCCTTGGATTTCGTTGGTGTATCACATTTGTCCTATCAACCGGTTGCCCTTATTTCACAGGAGGCGCAAAAAAGAGTTGCTTTTGCATTAGCCTTAGCAACTAGCCCAGAACTCGTTTTACTCGATGAACCAGCTGCTGGGGTGAATCCTGACGAGACGGATGGTTTAGCTGAGTTAATTGAGAAGATGGCACACAACGGAATTACAGTATGTTTGATTGAACACAAGATGCAAATGATTATGAATCTAGCAGATAAAATAATGGTTTTAAATCATGGTAAGAAAATAGCAGAAGGTACTCCAAAACAGATTAGTAATCATGAGGAAGTAATTGAAGCTTATCTGGGAGGGAGCAAAAATGCTAAAACTAGCTAATGTATCAGTGAACTATGGTCAATTTCAAGCTTTAAAAGATATTAATCTAGAAGTCGGACAGGGAGAGCTTGTTGTTCTGTTAGGCGCAAATGGAGCAGGAAAAAGTACATTGTTTCGAACCATTTCAGGTCTTTCAAAACCAGTAAATGGAGAAATATACTTTGGGGATGAACAAATAGGTGGAAAAGCTCCTCACAAATTAGTTCATAAAGGGATTGTTCAATGTGCCGAGGGAAGAAAACTTTTTCCTGAAATGACTGTTTTTGAAAACTTAAAAATGGGTGGCTATGTTTTCCGGAGTAACAAGTCACTCTTAAAAACTGAATTAGAAGGGATCTATGACCTTTTTCCGATTTTAAAAGATAAAAGAAATCAACCTGCAGGGTCACTTAGTGGGGGACAACAACAAATGTTAGCAATTGGGCGGGCATTAATGTCGAAACCGAAACTCCTAATGTTAGATGAACCTTCATTAGGTCTTGCACCACTAATTGTTGAACAAATGTTTACCATTATTGAACAAATAAATTCTAGTGGAACCACGGTTTTATTGGCAGAACAAAATGCTAATGCAGCACTTCAAGTCTCTAATAGGGGCTATGTAATAGAAAACGGAAGGATTGTTTTGAGTGGTACACGTGATGAATTATTTAATAATGACCAAGTTAGAAAGGCTTATATCGGGGCTTAGGTAAGCGCTTTTAGCTTCCGGGATTTAGGGGGTGATCTTGTTCATTCGTATTAATTGAAATTTGAGTTGCAAACGTCTATGAATAAAATTTAAGGGGGATATTGAAATGAAAAAAGTGTATTCGCTAGTGTTATTTTTAGCTTTTTTATTAATGTTAGCAGCTTGTTCTAGTGGGACGAATACTCCAGCTCAACCTGCAACAAATGATGCCAAACCAGCGGAAGAGAAAAAGGACACTACAGAAGCTCCAGCAACTAAAGAAGCTAAAGTTGTAAATATTGGTTTTAGTGGTCCATTAAGTGGCCCTGCTGCATTTTACGGAGAAAATACACTGAGTGGTGTTACGATGGCGGCAGATGAAATCAATGAAACTGGTTTTGAGGTAAACGGAGAAACTTACAAACTTAATGTCGTTAAACTAGACGATAAATACTTACCAAATGAAACAGGTACAAATGCACGAAGACTTGTTCAAGAAAACAAAACCCCAATTATTTTCGTTCCACATAGTGGAGGGATATTTGCAACTCAAGTATTTAATGAACAAGAAAACTTTATTATAAGTGCTTATACGAGTGAACCCAAGGTACAAGAGGTTGGAAATCCATTAACTCTAAGCATACCACCGGCGTACAGTGCCTACCCTGTTCCGTTTTCAAAATACCAGATGGAACGATTTGGAAGTAAACTTGCTGTTCTTCCGACAGCTTCACAATACGGAAAGGATTGGACAGATACGTTAGTTCCAGTGTGGGAAGAGCTTGGTGGCGAGGTTGTATATGAAGGATCTATAGACTTTAGTAAAGATACAGACTTCTTCACTATCGTTACTAATGCATTGAGTAAAGACCCAGATGTTCTTTTTGTAGGGGGCCCTTCACAGCCAACAGCATTAGTTATCAAACAAGCTCGTGAGCTAGGGTTTAAAGGTGGATTTATCATCATGGACCAAGCGAAGTTTGAGGAAATGGAGCCAGTATTAGGTGGCTATGACATGCTTGAAGGGGCAGTGGGGACATTGCCAATCTATACTAGTGATGCACCAGGTGGTCAGGTGTTTAAAGGAAAATATGAAGAGAAATTCGGTAGAATTCCAACTGCTGAAGGTGCATTTAACTATCAAACATTACATGTATTAGTTAAGGCAATGCAAGCAGCCGGCACTGTTTCTGATCCGAAGAAAATAATGGAGAATATTCAAGCGGGTATTGATTCATTAGAAGATGATCAAATGGTTTGGCATTTAACAGGCTTAGACAATGGAAGATTTAATTGGAAGCCTTCTGCAACGGCTATTGAGAATGGAGAATTTGTCATTATTAATGAGTAACTAATTAAATGGGAGAGCTAATCTAAAAGTTTGTTAGACTTTTAGATTAGCTTTTTGATGAGGAAAGGATGAAAAGAATGAATTTAGACCCTCAAGCTAAAATGTTACTGGATATGATGGCAGCCTCTGGTGCCCCTGCTATTGAAACACTCTCACCTGAACAAGCCCGGGAAGCATTCGCACTTACTCAGCAAAGATTACGTCAAGGAGCTTCAGAAATAGTAGTTCATAAAATTGAAGATATGACAATTAATGGTGAGAAAGATGATATAAAAATACGAGTATACTCTCCTAAAGATAATGAAATATTACCGGCGCTTATTTATTTTCATGGTGGGGGTTGGGTGTTAGGTAATTTAGAAAGTCATGATTCATTGTGCCGTGCAATTGCAAATAGTGCTGAGTGTGTCGTGATATCTGTTGACTACAGTCTAGCACCTGAACATAAATTTCCAGTTGCTGTATATGATGCCTTCCATGCAACTAAGTGGGTCTATGATAATGCAGAAGCTTTAAAAGTGGATCCAGCACGCTTGGCTGTTGGAGGTGATAGTGCGGGAGGGAATTTGGCGGCAGCCGTAACCCATCTTGCAAAAAAGGATGGTTTTCTAAAACTATGCTTTCAAGCCCTATTATATCCTTCTACAAACTTTGGAATAACAGAATCATATTCATTGTTTTCAGAAGGATACTTTCTGACAAAATCAGCTATGAGTTGGTTTAGAGACTGTTACTTAAATGGAACAGAAGATCTAACAAATCCACTTGCGGCACCATTATTAATAGATGATAAGTCTGATTTACCACCCGCACTAATTATTACAGCAGGTTTTGACCCATTACGAGATGAGGGGAAAGCATATGCTGAATCACTAACTGAGGCTGGTATTGAAGTAGAATACAAGTGCTACGATGGCATGATTCATGGATTTATAAGTATGTTTGGTGTACTGCATCAAGGTAAACTTGCAGTCGAACATATTAGCAATTCACTACAGAATGCATTTAATAAGACGACCGTAAAAGAGGTGTAATAACATGAGACAAATGGTGAACACTGTAACAGGTCCAATAGATATTAACCAATTAGGTAAGACACTGATTCATGAGCACTTTGTATTTGGCTATCCTGGATTTCAGGGAGACCAAACTCTTGGAGGGTTTAATAGACAAGAGGCACTTGAGGTGGGGATTGAGGTAGCAATTAAACTAATGAGTTATGGTGTTAGAACAGTAGTTGATCCTACTCCGAATGAGTGTGGTAGAAATCCAGAGTTACTTCGTGAAATCTCTGAACAAACTGGCCTTAAAATTATTTGTGCAACAGGCTATTATTACGAAGGGGAGGGAGCGACTCCTTATTTCAAGTTTCGCCAAGCCCTAGGTACAGCTGAACAGGAAATCTATGAGATGTTCATGAAAGAGCTCACCGAGGGGATTGGATCCACAGGCATAAAGCCAGGTATTATTAAACTTGCATCTAGTAAAAATGAGATCACCACCTATGAAGAAATGTTTTTTAGAGCTGCTGCTAGGGCTCATCTAGACACTGGGGTTACTATTTTAACTCATACACAAGAAGGTACCATGGGTCCAGAACAGGCCCAATTACTTGTGAGTAAGGGTGTTGCTCCTAATCGAATCGTTATTGGCCATATGTGTGGGAATACAAACCCTTCCTATCATAAAGAAACATTAGAATACGGGGTAAATATCGCACTTGATCGCTTTGGTATCCAAGGAATGGTTGGAACACCTTTTGATACAGAGAGAATTGAAATCTTACTAAAATTACTTAATGATGGCTATGAAGATCGTATAATGCTTTCTCATGACACTGTAAATGTGTGGCTAGGTCGACCACCAGTTCTTCCAGAGCCACTTGTTGAGATAATGGCGAACTGGCATCCAACCTATCTATTTGAGTCAATTATCCCACAATTACGCGAAAAGGGAGTTTCAGAGACTACGATAGATAAACTCTTTCTGCATAATCCAAAATCATTATTTATGACCCAAAGAGCTGAAAGATTAACATAATATTATCAAGCAAACTAGGTCATAGTACCTAGTTTTTGCTTTGTTCCAAAAAATTCCTTTTAAATTAAGCATTAATTCCTATAGCTTGAATAATATTTCTAAATTAAGGTAGAAGTAGATGAATTTGCAGCTAAAAAAGTGAATCATAGGTTTTCTACTGATCACCTTATTAAGGGGGGATATATTCTACCAATGAAACCAGAAACAGGAGCTTTCTCAACCAATCATTCTTTTGTAAATGAAACAGTAAATGATATTTCATTTGTGCATCTAGTATTATCTGTTAATTCAAGTGGTAAAGTTCTTTATATATCCTCAAACTGTGAGGAAATTCTAGGATTCTCCCAAAGTGAGTTAATTGGTACATATATTAAAAGCTTTATCCATGAGGATGACCAATTTTTAGTAGAAAGTTATTTTTTTAATGAAACAACTCATGAACCTTGCACATTCAGGATCCTTCATAAGGATAAAACATACTTATGGGTTGATAGTAAAATAGACCTAGTTAAAAAGTCCCGCTCATCTAACGCGGAAGAAATTTTATTACAAATAACTGTAAATAATCAAGATACATTAAGAAGTAAACCTACACTAGAGCTTCTGTCGACTAGTAAAAAAGAGGAGACTGAGTTGCTCTTTACTAAGGAAGATTCATTTTCTTTAGTGGAGGTTACCCCTTATGCTATTATCCTAGCCGATAATGGAAGAATTGTGTATGTTAATGAAGCATCAAGACGATTGTTAGGTGCTAGAAAGAAAGAAGACATTATTGGACTAGACATCTATCAGTTCGCACTTGTACCCTTTCATATTGTTATAGAGAAAAGGTTAAAGTCCATTCATGACGGTTACACAGTGGGTGTTATTGAGGAAAAATGGCAAAGATTAGACCATTCAATTATTGATGTAGATGTACGACTGTCTTCAGTAACACTGCAAGGGCATCTTTTTGAGTATTTTGTATTAGACGATATCTCTTCTCGAAAAAACTTTCAAGGAATCCTTCAAAAAAGTAGAGAACGATATCAAAACATAATCCATAACTCTATTGATACAATAGCGGTGGTATATGACAACCGGTGGGTATTTATTAATGAATCTGGTGTAAAAATGTTCGAGGCTGGAAGTTATACAGAGATGCTAGGAACAAGTATTTATAAATATCTTCATTTAGAGGAGCATTCGAAAATTGATGAAATGATAGATCTTGTCCTCTCGGAAAAGAAAGAAAAAAAGAGTAAACAAACCTGGTATACAGCTTCAGGAAAGGAACTTTACTCTGAGCAAATATTCATTCCTACAACGTATTTTGGCGAGCCGGCCATTCAAGTGATTATTCGTGATATTACAGAACGAAAACAAGCCGAAGAACTAATGCTCAAGTCTGAAAAACTTTCAATTGCAGGACAGTTAGCAGCAGGAATTGCACATGAAATAAGAAATCCATTGACCGCTATAAAAGGATTTTTCCAACTCATAAAAACGGACCAACAACAGCAATATTTTGATATAGTAGAATCTGAATTAAATCGGATTGAAGCGATTCTAAGTGAACTGTTGGTTTTATCAAAGCCTACAGAAATAAGGTTTAAGAGAACAAATATTGAAATACTTATTAAAGATGTAATGACATTACTTGAAACACAAGCGATTATGAATAATATTCAATTGAATTTGTCCTTTATGAAAACAGAATCTATAATAATGTGTGATGAAAACCAAATAAAGCAGGTGTTTATTAATCTTATCAAGAATGCGATTGATGCAATGCCTAATGGTGGAGTAATTACAATCTCGACTGAAGTTTTAGATAAACAGATTAGTATCTCTGTTATGGATGAAGGTGTTGGAATTCCAGAACACATTGTAAAACGTATTGGTGAACCTTTTTACACGACAAAAGAAAAAGGTACAGGTCTAGGACTTATGGTTAGTTTTAAAATTATTGAAAATCATCAGGGAACGATTACAATTTCTAGTGAGATGAATAAAGGTACAACTATAACAGTTGCGTTACCGCTTGAAGACTAACCTAAATACTTTAGTCAAAAAATCGGCAAATAATCTTTTCTTACAAAATGTTTTTGTTTAATCTGAATCTTGACCGTTCCTTTGCGCTGCAGGCACTTGCTTTCCGCGGGGAATCATGAAAAAGCCCAACTGCCGGCTTTTTCAAGGGCGGATTCCCATCGGGGAGGAAGTCGAGCCTCCTCGACGTTCCGTCTGCGGGGTCTCGACCTTTCCTCTATTTCCCGCAGGAGTCAAGTGTCTTCCGCTACAATCCACTCACCATCTGGAACACAATATATCAAAATTTATCTAACATATAAACAGAAAAAAGCCATGAATGCTGTCATGGCTTTTGTTGTTTCTTAGGAATGTGTCTTTACGAATGTTTCTAATCGGTCTAGTGCTTTTTCTAGTGTTTCCATTGAGTAGGCATAGGATAAACGAACATAGCCTTCACCGTAGGTTGAGAAAGCACTCCCTGGTACAACGGCTATTCCAGCTTCTTTTACAAGCTTCATAGCTAAATCAAATGATGACATTCCAAATTTTTCAATAGACGGGAATAGATAGAAAGCTCCATTTGGTTTAACAACATCAATATTCATAGCTACAAGACGATTATATACATAATCTAGACGCTTCATATACTCAAGCCTCATAGGTGAGGCATCATCTATTCCGTTTGTTAAAGCTTCAATAGCAGCTTGCTGACTTATTGATGAAGCGCAAGAAACATTGTATTGGTGGACCTTTAACATATGGCGTGTTAGCCATTGCGGAGCATAAACAAATCCAATTCTCCACCCGGTCATTGAATGAGATTTTGATAACCCATTAATCACGATGGTTTGTTCCCTCAATAGGCTCGATATTGAATGATGTTTTCCTTCAAAGACTAATTCACTATAAATTTCATCGGATAATATAAAGATATCCTTACCTTCTAAAAGAGTGGCGATGTCTCTTAATTCTGTCTCGGATAATGTAACACCTGTTGGATTAGAAGGGTAGGGTAAAACTACACAACGTGTATTCGCCGTAAGATGTTTTTCAATAATATCAGCTGTTAGACGAAAGCCATTTTCTCGTGTGTCAGCATACACAGGAACTGCCCCACAGAGAGTAATAAGTGGCTCGTAACCAGGATAAACTGGACCTGGTAGAATTACTTCGGACCCAATTTCTAGAATCGTTCGAAAAACGATATCGATTGCCTGGCTGGCACCTGTTGTAGTAATTACCTCTGTTTCAGGTTTATAGACAAGGTTGTATTTCCTTTCAAGAAATTGACAAGCAGCTGTTCGAAGTTCTATGTAGCCGGCATTATGAGTATATGTAGTGAAATTTTTTTCAATTGCTTTAATTCCAGCCGTTTTTACATGATCTGGAGTATGAAAGTCAGGTTGACCAATCGTTAAAGAAATAACATCTTTGTAGTCTGCTACCATATTAAAGAATTTACGGATTCCTGATATTTCAATCGATTGTACATTTTTGTTTATAAGGTGCTCCACGAATTGATTCATCCTTCCAATTTTGTAATACAATTTAACCTATTTTATCGCAAATGATCAATAAACACCATTCTATCATTCTGAAAAATATAACTCTCTAGAATTATCCTATGTTATGATACTAGAAAAAGGGAAATTATGGGGGGGATTTGGTGTTTAACAGTGGCTTCGGCGGCCCGCCAGTTTGGATGAGTGCATTTGGAACAATTATCTTTATTATCGTAATAGGTGGATTTATTTATGTTATAGGAAAAGGGTTAATAACATGGTCATCAAATAATACAGCAACACCAGTTACTACATTTGCAAAGGTTTTATCAAAGCGAACACAGGTATATGGTGGTAGCGGTGAATCTAGTGCAAGAACTGCCTATTTTATTACGTTTGAATTAGGAAATGGAGAAAGAGTAGAGCTCCAAGTAAAACCTAAGGATTCTGGCCTCATCGTCGAGGGGGATGAAGGAACTCTTATGTACCAGGGAACTCGTTTTAATGGATTCTCTAGAAGGTAACTTATAACGATAAATTAATTAATTTTAGTAGGGGTTGAAGAAATGAACATAATTGATATTTCTCAGGTGTTACACAATAACATACCAGTTTGGCCAGGAGATACCACATTTTCTTTTGAATTGAGCTGGACTAAAGAGGCTTCAGGCTCAGTGAATGTTGGTAAAATAGAGATGAGCGCTCATACGGGTACTCACATTGATGCACCATTTCACTTTGATAACGATGGTAAAAAGGTGATTGAACTAGATTTAGAACTATATATTGGCCCGGCATTAGTGGTTGAGAAGAAGAATATACAGATGCTTTCTCCAGAACACTTTAATGATGTTAATTTTGAGGGAGTCTCAAGGATTTTAATTAAAACTGAATCGTGGATTGAACGAAGTGAATTTCCTACATCCATCACAGCCTTATCACCTGATCTTGCGCCATTTTTAGCAAAGAAGGGGATCAAATTAATTGGAGTAGACGTTCCCTCGGTAGATGTACTTGATAGCAAAGAGTTACCAGCACACCATAGTTTATTAGAAAATGACATTCATATATTAGAAGGTATTGTATTAGATTCAGTAAAAGAAGGAATCTATGAATTAGTAGCTCTTCCACTACCAATAAAAGAAGCTGACGGAAGCCCAGTCCGAGCAGTCTTAATCGAACGATAAATTATAAAAAGAAAGAGGCTATTCAATTAAGAATAGCCTCTTTCTTTTTACCTATTTTCTTGTAAAAGCTGGTTATATTTTAGGCTTAACTCTGCAAACAATTGCTTATCATTGTTATCAAGAGCCTGATCTATTGACTTCTGCACTCTTTGTAAATTGAAGTGGTAACATATTTCATCTAAAACCATACCGGCATATTGTTCGAACATGAATCGATCAGCTTCTGTAAGATTATAACTTATATATTTTTTATCGTTGTTTTTAATAAGAACAAATTGTCTTTTACATGTTTTCATAATAACCCCCTATAGTAAATAATTGTACTGAGATAAAAGCATCGAATACTTCTTTGAAAGTTCCATAAAAAGAACTTCATCTCTGTTAACAAGGGTATGGTCAATTTGTTCCATTAGTTTCGTTTGCTTAAAGGAGAACAGTGACTGATTAATAACCAATTCTGCTTCCTTTTCATACATTGTGGATTCACTGTTAGTAGACGTAATGATAAGTAATTCGTTCTTTTGCCCGTTTTGGTTCATCTTTAATCACTCCTCCTATCGTTTCTACTATTATTAACTGAAACGAAGAAAAAGTAAAGTATTTTTCTAAAAATTTAGATATATCTGATAATGGAACTTTTGACCAACTAAAAGTAGCTATTTCCTAACCACTCCCATTCATTGGAAAACCTACGGAGCAACTAATTCGACCTTTATTCTGTCAGGGTCTTCAAAAAATACTGCATAGTAATCTGGACCACCTGCAAAGGGGTGACGATCTTTATATAATAACGGTATGTTTTTGCTCATCAATTTTTCTGTAATCTCGTTTACTTCTTCTTTCGAGTCAAGATGAAAGGCTAAATGATTTAATCCGACCCGACAACGATGATATGTGACGTCATTATAGCGTTCTTCAACTTGTACAAAAACAAGATAGGTATCTCCTAGCTTCCAACTAAAGCCCTTGTCCCACTTTTGGAAAGGTTCATACCCTAATTCTGATAATAGCCAGGTCCAGAACCTTTTTGAATTCTCTAAATTAGAAACATAAAGCTCAATGTGATGAATGATTCCCTTTTTCATAACAATTCTCCATTCTTCGTTTTTAATAAGTTATATATTAATGGATTATCTGGACTAATGTCATCATAAGATAGAATGATAATTAACAAACTGAGGGAGGTTACATTCATGTATCAGTACCCAAATCATTATCAACCATATCCTCAACAATACCCTTATGGCCCTTATTCATATTATTATCAGCAACCACCCATTCAATCAAATAATTCAGCCTATTCTCAAGAATATATAAGACAACAACAAGACGCGTTTAGCAGGGTTTGGAATGCCATTAAAAGTGAAGTAGAGCCATTATTCAAAAGATTTCAAGAGTATAATATTGATCGAAGGTTTTTACGTTTTCTTTTCAGACAGGTAGTTCAATTTCTTATTGTCACACAAGACCAGTATACAGGTTCCATTAATCAACGAGTTAATCAAGCATATAATGCGTTAAGAAACCAGCTAAGCTGGCTGTTTAACGTGTTACAAACTTATAATCTTCCAGTAAGAGAATTTGAGAAAGCAATAAAGGATCTTATTCGGTTAGTACTCTCAAATCTAGACTACCAGCCTGAAAAGGACTGGAGTGAATGGGAGGATTTAGGTGGGGTATTAACATCAGGACCAACCGCTTCATCATGGGCAAGGAATCGCATTGATGTATTTGTTAGGGGGAGAAATAGACAGCTATATCATAAGTGGTGGGACGGTACTAAGTGGAATGACTGGGAAGGTCTAGGAGGCACTTTAACCTCTGCACCAGCAGCTGTTTCATGGGGAAATAATCGAATAGATGTATTTGCAAGAGGTACAAATCAACAGCTAATCCATAAATATTGGAACGGATCTATTTGGAGTGGATGGGAAGACCTAGGCGGGACACTAACCTCATCGCCAGCAGTATCTTCCAGAGGTGAGAATCGATTAGATGTATTTGTGCGTGGATCAAATAAAAGGTTATATCAGAAGGTTTGGGATGGAACAAGATGGGGTGACTGGATTGATTTAGGTGGGGAATTAACCTCAGCTCCAGCTGCCATTTCATGGGGAGAAAACCGGGTGGACGTATTTGCAAGAGGGCAAGATCGAGAATTGTATCATAAGTATTGGGATGGAAGGCAATGGTCCGGCTGGGATAGTTTAGGTGGTACCTTGACCTCAAGTCCAAGTGTTGCTTCATGGGGTGCAAACCGCTTAGACGTGTTTGTTAAGGGAACGGATGAACATATTTATACTATCAATTGGGATAAAAATAAATGGAGTGAATGGGAGAGAATTGGAGATAGTGTTACGTCCGAACCAGCGGCAGTTTCATGGGGAAAAGGAAGGATAGACCTCTTTGCAAAAGGACCAAAAGATCAACTTCTCCACAAATGGAAAGAATAAGTCTGTTTAGGGAGGCCTTTGTGGGTTTCCCTTTTTTGTTGTCTAGGAAATTTTAAAAATTAACCTTGTGGATAAACTTAGCCTTAAGGTATACTGCGGCCAGCTCCAGCGCCTAGCCCCTCGAGGTCAAATAACCTGCACCATAAAAAGTCAAAGTGCAGACTTTTTATGTCACAGAACATTTGCTAGTCGGGGCTGATCAAGGCACTTGCGCTTTTGTTCATATTTTGAAGTTGGGTTAATTGGAAGTTCTATGCTAAAATAACTTGAATGAGAATTAAAAGTTTCTAATAGCCCGGAGGGTAAAGAATGCTATCTATTATAAAACCCCTAATTGTAAATATTACAATTATCTTCTCTCTGACCTTTAATGCGAATTTATTTTTCCCTTTTAATAATAAAACTCCTATTACATATAAACAACAATTGATCTATGGATTAATAAGTGCATTTGCTGGAATATTATGCATGTTTTATCCTATTGAAAGCCTAGGGGACACGAATTTTGATTTTAGAATGATACCAATCATGATTAGTACTTTGTATGGTGGTTACCTATCGGGTTTCGTTTGCTTAGTGCTTGTAGTGATTGTTAGAAGTGTAATTGGTGGCGATTATGCATTAATTGGTATCATTGTATCTGTACTTCCTTTTATAGTAGCAATACTTTTAAGAGGGTTTTATCATAAGTCTATAAAGAAAATGGCTGCGTCGGCAGTTGTTGTTGCTATTTACTGTTTGTTCTATGTAATAATTCTTTATTATAAAGTTGATTTTTTAAATGTTTCCTTTTACTTAGCGTATTTTACAGCCTTTCTTGCTACCTATTTTGCACTAATTTATATCATAGAAAAGCTCATTATTGCTAATCAGCAATTTAAAGAAACAGTCTATTTGGACAAGCTTTCAATGATCAGTCAAATGGCTGCATCTATAGCTCATGAAATTAGAAACCCTATCACGACAGTTAGAGGTTTTATTCAATTTCTTCATAAAGATACTAATGATGAAAAACTTAAGCAGTTTGCACCACTTATTCTTGAAGAATTAGATCGAACGAATAAGATTATTACAAATTATTTAAAGCTTACTAAGCCTTCAGAAACTGATTTTTCAAAGGTTGAAATTGATACGGTAATTAAGGACTCAATTGAACTACTGCGCCCGCTTGGTATGTATGATAATGTGACCATACTTTACCAAGGAAGTGGGAATCATTATGTTTATGCTGATGAACACCATTTAAAACAAGCCTTACTAAATGTCATTAAAAATGGAATTGAAGCGATTGAACATGGTGGTTATGTAAAAGTTACGAAACGTCCTGGTGATGATAAAAATACGGTAGCCATAGAGATTGAGGATAATGGCAAAGGTATGAATCAAACACAGCTAGAAACAATCGGGTTACCTTATTTTACAACAAAATCAAAAGGTACAGGTCTGGGAAGCATGATTACTAACCGTCTTATTCGAGATATGAATGGGAAAGTTGAGTATGAAAGTAAACTGAACAAGGGAACGAAGGTTTTAATCATCCTTCCAACAATTGAAATGAAATAGTATCTACATTAGTAAAGTATAGTATTGGAAAGTAAAACAGGTCTTGTTTAGAAGACCTGTTTTACTTTTGAACTCTTTGTTTTGTTATTTTTCTTGTAGTAGGATCCACAATAAAGGTTTCACTGCTATTTCTTTCTAAATGATTTACTTGAATGATATAGTTATCATTTTCTTCACGTACAAAAAATACTGCAATATTGCCATTATCATCTATATTAAGGTGTTCACGCAGTAATTCTTCGGCTTCAGCTCTCGACAAATAATCGTTCGCTGTCCTATTCATGTTGATATGATCACGGGCTTCAATTAGTATTTCTTCATCGGTTTGAACACCATCATCAAAAGTATGTGTTAGTCCTTCATCATTGTTGTTCCCTGGGCTTGGTGATGCAGTATCTGAATTATTTGCGGTGCAGGCTGTAGTTAACAATGCAAGGAATATAATAGACAACCACTTCTTCATAAGTTCATCCCCTTTATAGTTCGATTTTTGTTTCTCTTAGTATGAGATGAAAATACTTATTTATTCCTTTGTTGGTGGTATGTGATGAAAGAAGAACAAGAGTTAAGCCAAAATAAAAATAAGATTTAGACAAGGTGTACCTTCATATACATAATACAGGTGTATGATGAAGGGATGTGATGAGTATGCCTCGATATATATGGGGGGTAGATTCAGCAGCTACTGTCAATGATGAACTATATAGTTGTGTGAAATCAAATTTCGGAACTCCGCGCTACTGGGGAAGGTATTTAACAGAGGTACCAAATGTCTCAGAAGGGCTAACAAAACGTGAAATAGCCTTTATTCAGAGTAAAGGAATGAAGCTTCTACCCATCTATAATGTATTTTCCGAGGCCCTAGGCTATTCTAAGGGTCAAGTTGCCGCTAGGAATGCGGTGTTTCATTCGAGGAGACTAGGAATACCAAATAATGTTGCAATATTCGCTAATGTGGAGCGTTTTTTTGAGGTAGATGAGGCTTGGATTAGAGGCTGGGTTGAAGCGTTATATCCTACAGGATATCGCCCAGGAATTTACCATGATCCAACTGAAGGCCCGTTTGCTGTTGAATATTGCAAAGCAGTTGCAGGAAATAATCAAGTGGCTGTCCAAACGATCTTGTGGAGTGCTGAGCCAGAGCCAGGTCCAACAAAGGATAGAAATGCACCAGCCTTTAAACCAGCTAAGCCTAATTGCCAAGGAAACGCATGGTTATGGCAATATGGAAGGGATGCAACTGAATGCCCAATTGACACAAATCTAGCGGATAGTAGGGTGTTACAATATTTATATTAATAAACTACCCCAGCCTTTTATCAATGTGCTGGGGTAATTCATTTGTCTGTATTTGTCGAATATTTTTATAGATTTACACAATCTATCTTTAAAGATTGTTCGTGAAAGAATATAATAATAGAGACTAGCTATGAGGAAGGAAGAAGCGTATGGATGATAAAAGAGGCATTTTACTTGAAAGTGGAACAAATGAACTAGAAATCGTTGAATTTAGTATTGGTGCAAATAAATTTGGTATCAATGTTATTAAAGTAAAAGAGATAATGAATCCAGTTGCTATTACAAAAATACCTCATTCTCACAAGAATGTAGAAGGAATCATTGAACTTCGTGGAGAGGTTTTGCCGGTAGTGAATGTTGCCACGGCTCTAGGATTTGAGCAATCAGCAGATCCATCATTAGATAAATTTATTGTTACTGAATTCAATAAACAAAAAATTGTGTTTCATGTGCATCAAGTAACACAAATCCATCGCATCTCTTGGGATAAAATTGACAAACCATCCACTGTGTATCAGGGGCTACAGAGTCATGTAACTGGAGTAATAAAGCTAAATGGAGAAGTACTTTTATTGCTTGACTTTGAAAAAATAGTAGTAGATATCAATCCTGAATCAGGGATAAATGTAAATCAAATTAGAAAGCTAGGTCAGAGAGAACGATCTAATAAAAAGGTAGTAGTAGCTGAGGATTCACCGTTATTAAGAAAGCTATTACATGATACTTTGAATGAAGCTGGATACCATAATCTTGAGTTTTTTGAAAACGGAAAAGATGCTTTTTCTTATTTAGAAAGCTTAGTAGATGAGAATAAGCGCATTGAAGAACATGTGCAATTGGTAGTAACAGATATTGAAATGCCACAAATGGACGGTCACCATTTAACAAAGAGAATAAAAGCTGACTCTCGTTTAACCAAGTTGCCAGTCATAATCTTCTCTTCACTTATAACTGATGACCTTCGACATAAAGGACAAATGGTAGGTGCTAATGGACAAGTTAGCAAACCTGAAATAGGAGAGTTAGTTAACCTAATTGATGAGCATATTTTGTAGATGAGAAAAGAGACTGATGTCTCTTTTTTTGCAATTTTTAGGGAATGATTTTATAAATGAGGAGATAGATAACTATAAATCGATTGTCGGATATTGTAGTATGGTATTAGTAGGAGTTTTTTTTGAAAGTTGGGTTGTTATGGATAAATATAAAAAGAAGCTAATGGACAATATGAACAAACAATTAGGAGATTGGTTTGAGGGAAATGAATCGGTGCCCCATGAAGACATATACCGATTTCTCCATTCGGTTGCAGGTACTGCTTCGAGTATTGGCTTACATGCAATCGGTGACACAGCAAGGAATTTAATGAACTCTTTAACAGAAGATGAAAGTAAGCTATGGGGTATAAAAGACTTAAAGGTATTCTTATTTGAACTATTAACCCTTATATATGACAACGATCTAGAAGATAAAGTATTATCAGAAGCACCGTTAATGACTATGACAGGTAATGAGCCTGTTATTTTACTTATCGATGATGAAACCAGCATGTTAATGTATTTAAAAGAAGAGCTTCAAAAACAAGGTTGGATGGTTAATGCGATTGCAAATCCAATTAAGGCAATTGCAGCCTTTTATGATATTCAACCAGATTGTGTGATTATCGATGTTTATATGGGGCAAAAGAGTGGCTTTGAAATATTGGCATTCTTGAAGGAAAAAGTGAAACAACAATTCCTTCCTACAATCATGATTAGCTCTGACAATAGTAAAAGTATACGTATGCAAAGTTATCAAATGGGTGCTGATGATTTCATTGCTAAGCCATTTGAACTTGATGAATTAACTGTAAGAATAAAACGTCATATAGAACGGAAAAATTTAATTGATAACCTTTTGTTAGTTGATGAATTAACAAGGGTATACAATCGAAAATATCTTAATCAGGCCTATGACCAATTAAGATCTGAACTAATACGTAATAAAGAGACTTTTTCTATTGTTATGATTGATATTGATCATTTTAAAAGGGTAAATGATACATATGGTCATTTAGTTGGGGATCAGGTTTTAAAACAGTTTGCTACTTTCTTAACAAATCATAGTAGACCAGGAGATATTGTGATTCGTTTCGGTGGAGAAGAATTTATTCTGATATTACCCGAGCTATCTGTTGATGAATCAAAAAAGGTAATTGAGCGCCTAATTTTAAAATGTAGAGATACGAAACTCAATACCGAAAAGGGTGAGTTATCGTGTACATTTTCGGCTGGAGTAGTTGAAGTGAATAATCCTACACAGTCATTAGAGGAGTGGTTGTTACTAGCAGACAATGCCTTATATGACGCAAAGGAATCTGGAAGAAATCAGTTGAAAGTTGCAGATCAAGTACTAAACGGCATGCATCAAAAAATTGTTAAGGTTGCTGTTGTTGATGATGATCCAATTATTAGAACGATGCTCGTTGATTTGTTGGAAACATTGGGTAAAGAAGGTCAACATCATCTAGAAATCGAATCGTTTAAAGATGGTTCTGCTTTTATAAATAATGAGTGGTCTCATACAGAACACCGTTATTTAATTATTCTTGATGGTATTATGCCAAGAATGGATGGCATAGAGGTACTCCAGCAATTACGTTCTAAGAATTCAGATCGTTATACAGTAATAATGCTAACATCTAGAAAAAGTGAACGGGACATTGCTAGAGCTCTTCAGTTAGGTGCGGATGATTATATTACAAAACCATTCAAGTTACTAGAATTGGAAACAAGAATACGCCATTTATTAAAAAGGATGAAGTAGGTTGTTGAAAAATGAAATAGTTTACTTTTTACTTTGCCTTTCTATATTAATGATCTTACTATTCTTACTATTGGTTTATCTAATGATTAGAAAGGCGATTGAGAATAATCAACGAGCAAAAATTGATAGCTATAAAGAAAAGCACAGAGACCAAATGTTTTCCTATATCTATAAAAATAAAAACACTAGGATGCTTGTACCTGATAATGACACTAAATTGCGAGCATTAGAGGAATTATTAGGAGACTTCGCAAATGTCTTAACAGGTGAACAAGCTGAGCAAAATATAACACTTTTCGCGACTGAACACTTTGTTGAGTATTACCGCAAAAACTTAAAAAGTAGAAGATGGAGTTTACGAATGAATACTCTTTATATGATTGAGGAATTCAATCTATCCTTGTTAATGCCTGAAGTAAATGAGTTATACCAATCCAAAAAAGTAACTAAAGCAGAAGAAAGTCAAATTTTACAATTAATGTCAAGGTTTGATTATCCTGAATTATTGGACAGTGTACTTAATCCTATATTTACCATGTCGGAATTTACGTATCGATCAGTATTCAATAAAATGTCTCCAAGTACACTTGAATATACGATTGCGAAGTTTCACCAGTTACCTTACCATTTGCAACTGCCATTAATAGATATTATTGGGGTGAAGAACTTAGTTCATAAGGGTCCATTTTTAGAGAAATTACTTCGAACCTCATCAGTTAAGGATGAAACAAAAATTCGTGTCTTAAAAGTAATAGCAGAGATAGGTTACCCACTTGATCTCACCCTAGTTGCAAGCTTCTTACGTTCATCTAATTGGGCTGTTCGAATGATGGCAGCAAAAGTGGCAGGTATGTTAAGGGAAGATACACTAATCCATGATCTAAAGCTTTTAATAATAGACCAGCATTTCTCAGTCCGTACACAAGCAGCAAAATCACTTCTTCTATACCCAAACGGTAAGGTCTTACTAGAGGAGATCATTCAAAACACTGACGATATTTATGCTAGAGACATGGCAATTGATTGGTTAGAAAGAGGAAGAAACTATGAATACCGTTAGTGATCTATGGCATCAATTCATAGTAATTTCTAGTTCTGTTATTTTTATTTACATGTCAGTGGTTATCATTTTTTATTCGGTATTGTTAATAACATCCATTTTCCAGCTTAGAAGAGAGTATCAACTGGATGATGAAGAGCCTTACGAAGAAATTCTCCAGGTTAGTTACTCAAAGCCTGTATCTATTTTAGTTCCTGCTTATAATGAAGGCGTTGGTATCTATAGCAGCGTACGATCTCTACTGAGTATCGAGTACCCTGAATATGAAGTAGTTGTTATAAATGATGGGTCTAAAGATAATACTCTCGAGAAGTTAATTGAACGATTTAATTTAGTGAAAACAAATCATGTTATACAGAAGAAACTCGAAACAAAGGAAGTAAAAGCGATTTATCGCTCTACTATTTATGAACATCTTATCGTAGTAGATAAAGAAAATGGTGGTAAGGCAGATGCGTTAAATGTTGGCATAAATGTCTCACGATATCCATATTTTTGCTCAATGGATGGAGATTCAATTTTAGAGAGAGACGCATTTATTAAAGTCATGAAACCAATTATTGAATCAGACGGTGAAGTGATAGCATCAGGAGGAAGCGTCCGAATCGCAAACGGTTGTAAAATTGAAAGTGGGGAAATCGTTAGTGTTGGCTTGCCTTCAAAACCACTTGTTGTTATGCAAATTATTGAATACTTAAGGGCCTTTTTAATGGGGAGAATTGGACTTAGTAAACACAATCTATTACTAATTGTGTCAGGTGCCTTTGGAGTTTTTTCTAAACAATGGGTTATCGAAGCAGGAGGGTATTCTCATACTGTTGGTGAGGATATGGAACTAGTGGTTAGACTTCATCGACTAATAAAAGAACGTAAAGAAGATAAAAGAATTGTTTACGTAGCAGACCCTGTCTGTTGGACAGAGGCTCCCGAGTCTCTGACATTTTTAAGAAGACAAAGAAATAGATGGCACAGAGGTTTATTCGATAGCTTATGGACGCATCGTAAATTAATGTTCAATCCGAAATATGGTTCTATTGGATTAGTTTCAATGCCTTATTTCTTTTTCATTGAGTTTTTAGGTCCTGTTGTTGAACTTTTTGGCTATTTGATTATTGGAACATCGACTTTCTTAGGTGGAATTTATATTGAATTTGCTATTCTGCTCTTTCTATTGTCAATTTTATACGGGTCGGTCTTTTCAATGACAGCTGTTTTGCTCGAGGAATGGAGCTTACGAAAGTTCCCTAAGGTAACCGATATTTTAAGGCTGTTTTTATATTCTTTAACAGAAACCCTATGGTATAGACCTTTAACGGTAATGTGGAGATGTGAAGGGATTTTACACATGTTGAGACGTAAACAGGGTTGGGGAGAAATGATCAGAAAAGGTGTGTCAAATGAATAAGCGATTGAAAATTAAATTACCCATATTTCTGCTATTTATCTTAATTATACTAGCAGCTATAACTTCTCCTTTTTGGGGATGGCAGATAAAGCCTAAAAAAACGCTAGAGGTCTTAATTCTCGATAAAACAGTTCCTGATGAGACATATAGGGAGCATAAGGGTGTAATGTGGGCGTTAAATCATCTGAAATATGTACAATCTGACGGAACTAAATACCATTTAATCAATGATTATATTGGATTTTACCCAAAGAAAAAGAATGAATATGGAATTAGAAATCTTCCAGAAAACCTAGACCCTTACCAAATGATATATATAGCGGATGGGTATGGAGTGTATGAGGAAGAATTCTATGAAAGTAATCAGTTAGGAGAACGTTCAAATATCATTTACGGTGGGATGACTAGTGAAGAAATTGCACGTATTAGAGAGGCTGTATTTAAGAATGGAACAACTCTTGTTGCGGAATTTAATACATTTGCAAGTCCAACCCCATCAAATGTAAAAGAAGAATTTTATCAATTACTCAATATTGATTGGACGGGGTGGATTGCTAGGTATTTTGAAGATCTTAATAGTGATGAAGTACCCGTTTGGATTAGAACAAATTATGAATCTCAGACTGGTGAAAGCTACCAATTTAATGGTTCTGGTTATGTATTTGTAAATGAAAATGATAAGGTAGTCATTTTAGACAAATCACAAATAGGTAAAGAGGGCGTAACCTTTACCTTTACAGAAAATGGAGAAAGTTATTTTGACGAACAAACGGAAGTAACCTATGACTATTGGTTCGATGTAATTACTCCAAAAAATGAAAAAGAAGTTCTCGCTACTTATAATCTTACTGTTAATGAGAGTGGTAAGGATCTTTTAAGAGCGAACAATATCCCGTTACAGTTCCCAGCTGTTGTTCAACATAGGAATGATAAGTACACCTCTTATTACTTTGCAGGAGACTATGCTGATCAAGCTGAACTACCAGGATTATATCAGACGGTAGGTTTTACTACCTGGAAGAAGTGGATGACTTCAAGTAGTCAGGCAGGAACTTTGCCATTCTTTTGGAAAGCCTATCTCCCAATGATGGAAGTTATTTTTGAGGAGACACAAGGTTTACAAAAAGCTACAAGTACAAAAGTAGAGTTTGCCAGGGAAAATGGAGTAAAGGTTGGAGCTAAAGTAAGTGACAACTATCTACAAATTTATAAAAATGGGAAATGGGAGGATATTCTAGTAAAAGGTGTCAACATGGGAATCGCGAAGCCTGGTTCATGGCCTGGTGAAACTAACATTTCAAAAGCGGAATATTATCGCTGGTTTACCCAAATTGGTGATATGAATGCGAATGTTATTAGGGTTTATACGATTCATCCTCCAGCATTTTACGAGGCTTTGTATGAATACAATAAAATTGCTAAAACACCTCTTTATTTACTGCATGGGGTGTGGGTAAATGAAGAAATATTCCATAAATCACAAGATGCTTTTGCAGTTGAAAATACAGAGGAATTTAAAGCTGAAATTAGAGATGTCATTGATTTGATCCACGGGAATGCTAGTTTACCAGAAAGACGGGGTCACTCAAGTGGGGATTATAAATACGATGTTTCACCTTATGTATTGGGATGGATTCTAGGAGTTGAGTGGGATCCGACTGTTGTGTTAGCAACAAATGATAAGCACCATAAGATGGAGGACTACAAAGGGGAGTTTATCTACACTCAGAATGCAAATCCATTTGAGATTTGGCTTGCCGAAATGATGAACTTTACGATTGAATATGAGGAATCCAACTATGATTGGCAGAGACTTGTTAGTTTTACAAACTGGCCAACAACTGATTTACTAGATCATCCAAGTGAACCACATGGTCATGAGGATATGGTGTCTGTAAATCCAAATGTTATTTACTCAACAGATCAAATGTTTTCAGGACTGTTTGCTTCTTATCACTTTTATCCTTACTATCCTGATTTCCTAAACTATGAACAGGTTTATGTAGAATATAAAGATCATCGTGGTGAAAAGAACAATTATGCTGGTTATCTGAATGAAATGAAGAAAAACCATCGATTACCGATTGTTGTAGCAGAGTTCGGTGTCCCTGGGTCTCGTGGATTAACCCATCGAAATGTTCATGGTAGAGACCAAGGGCATCATTCTGAAGAAGAGCAGGGGTATCACAACACTCGTTTATTTGAGGATATTGTTCAAGAAGACATGGCAGGTGGTATTGTCTTTACTTGGCAGGATGAGTGGTTTAAGCGAACATGGAATACAATGGACTATGATAATGAGGACCGGAGACCATATTGGTCAAATGCCCAAACCAATGAACAACAATTTGGATTATTGAGTTTTGACCCAACTTCTAGTTTCAATAACATGTTAAAGGTTGACGGTGATCCTTCTGATTGGTCTGATAATGGGATTGAGCCAGTAATCACATCGAATGGAAAAGTAACAAATGTATATGTGTCTAGTGATGAGAGGTATCTATATCTTCGTCTTGATCTGAATGAGAAGCTTGACGAGATGAAAACCTATATCTTATTTGATACGATTCAGAATCAAGGACAAGCTTCTATACCAGGATTAGCTAACTTGAAAACAGAAGGAATTGACTTTGTCTTAGAGCTTAAAGGTGAAGAGCATTCAAGATTATTAGTTGATAGCTATTATGATACGTTCTACTATCATTATGGCAATGCTATTCCAGTAAATGAAAGAACTGAAAGTGTAACTGTAAAAAACAATGGTGTATTTCATCCGATTCGTTTGGCTCTAAACAAAGAAGTAACTATTCGAACGGAGACGGGTGAAAACAAAACCCTACCATTTGATTATTATGAAACAGGAAAGCTAGCATACGGGAATGGAAACCCAATCTCAGGGAATTACAATTCACTTACAGACGCTAGTTTAAATCAGTCACAAAATATAGTGGAAATAAGGTTGCCTTGGCAGCTACTTAACTTTAAAGACCCGAGCTTAAATGAAGTGATGGGGGATATATGGAGCGAGGGTGGGCTAGAAAATAGTGAGATTATAGAAAAGATAAAAATTGGAGTAGTCGTAGACAATGGTACTATTGAAACAGTACCTAAGGCGAATGGTTCAAGTTTTGATCCTTCTATCTTTTATGGCTATACCCTTCCGGTGTGGGAAGAACCTACCTATCATGAACGATTAAAGCAGTCCTATTATATGATGCAAGACCTTTATAAAAGTATAGATGTCAAGGAGTGAGAAGAGTGGCTAAATTATTATTAGCGGAGGACGAAGAAGTCCTTCGCATGCTCATTGTCGATACACTTGAGGATGAGGGATATGAAATCGATGAAGCATGTGATGGACAAGAAGCTTATGAATTCATATGTGAGAAGGAATATGATCTCATTATTCTAGATTTTATGATGCCTGTGATGACTGGACTGGAAGTGATAGAAAAAATAAGAGTCATACCTAGCAAACAGGACGTTAAGGTCATGATGCTTTCAGCTAAGAACCAGCAGTCAGACCAAGAACAAGTGTTAAATGCGGGTGCGAACTATTTTATATCCAAGCCATTCAGTCCGTTAGAGTTAGTAAAGAGAGTTGAGGAGATACTTAGTGAAGGAAAGTAAAGTAAATAAGTATTTTAGGAAAAGCTTGGCTAGGAAGTTTTTTGTTATAGTAAGTACCTTCTTTTTTATATCGTTTGTTAGTGCGAGCCTCTTTTTGTGGTATCAAGAACAACTGACTCAGGAGTATGGTAAGAGGAACGAGATAATTGAACAGAAGGAGACAATAGCACAAGGTTTAGACAACGCATTCAATGAAGCCTTTTTTCAGAGTAGAGGTTATGTTGCAATTGGAAATGAGGAAATGAGGAATGCTGCCTTAGAGACTAAAGACAAAATTAACAAAGAGCTTGATGAGCTAAATGAACTTCTAGAACGTATAGAGCAAGATCCTGACCATGACATCGATACCCAATTCTATATGGATATTAGCACTTTTACCCAAGATTACTTTGAGGTATATTTGCTTGAATTTTTTTCTTTCCGAGATAAAGGAGAGTTAGAAGGAGTCAGGGAATTCTCAGATAGTGGTGTAACTCTTTTGGTGACTGAAACTCGAAATAGACTATCTGAATATCGTTTAGCACAGGACGAAAAAGTAGAAGAAAACTTTAAAGAATTAAATAGTAAAATCCTTGAAAGTCAAATAGCATTCATTATCTTTTTAGGATTATTGTTATTAGCACTACTATTTTTAATAAGATACATGGTCAAACAAATCGGCAAGCCTCTTAGCGAGCTAGCGATAGCAGCAGGAGATGTTGCAAACGGCAAAATGGTCAGTCTAATAGGACAAACTGATCGTGATGACGAACTTGGGGCCTTATCTCGATCATTTAATAAGATGGTACAAAGCATTTATGAGAATGAGCAGGACTTAACAGCCCAAAATGAAGAGTTACATGCCCAGCAAGATGAACTGCAGAGCCAACAAATTGAGCTTCAACGAGCCATATCGATTATGCAACATCGTGAGTTAGAGCTTGAACGTAGGAATGAGTTGATTAATGGTTTAGCAAATTCCCTTGATAAGCAGCAAGTTCTACAAAGCATTGTTGAAAACATGTGTAAATTAATAGAAGCAGACTGTGGTGTCATTGCTCTCCTTCAGTCAAAAGGAGACTATGCTGGATTTGGTATTACGACAGAAAGACTAAATCAATTTATGAATCACCTTGAAAATGGTCAACTTAGCCGAATTATCCAAAAGAAAAAAGGATACTCTATCAAACGGAGTTATTTAGAAGAAGAACAAGGCTATCATACGCATTCTTTCTTTTGCTATGATCTCTTTTTACCAGTTGTCTCTTTTGGTAATGAAGTTGAAGCTGTAATGGTCTATACTCGTTATGGAAACGATTTTACAAATGAAGAAATTGAGGAATATGAAGCTTTAGCAAAACAAATCTCCATTTCACTAGAAAATGTTAAGTTATTCGAACAAACTGAAGCAGACAGACTGTTAACACAAGACATCTTAAATACGTTACACGAAGGCATTCTATTAGTAGATCAAAATGGAAAAGTGCTTCAGGTAAACGATCAAGTTTGCCAACTGTTAGAATGCAAGGATCCGTCTACTCTCATTAATGCTCCATTCTCAAACTGGACAAAAGACTTTGAGAAAGTAGTTGAAAACAATAGAGAATTGCTAGACTTCTATCAGGATGCACTTATGAATGGTAGTAGTAAAGAGCAATCGTTTATCTATCATATTAAAGAACCAATAAAACGCGTTATACATGTGTATTGTGAACCGTTATATCGAAACAAGCAAAAAATTGGTACGATTCTTGTTCATCGAGATATCACAAAAGAATTTGAAGTAGACCAGATGAAGTCCGAGTTTGTAAGTACTGTTAGTCACGAATTACGGACACCTTTAGCGAGCGTACTAGGCTTTACAGAGCTTCTTCTCCACAAAGAACTTAAGCAGGAACGACAGAAAAAATACTTAACAACAATCTATCAAGAAGCCAAGAGGTTAACCGCCTTGATCAATGATTTCCTTGATGTTCAACGTATGGAGGCAGGAAAGCAATCTTACGAAAAAAAGTATGAGGATATCCTTCCGATTATCAAAGGTGTAATAGAAACAAACCAGGTAAATTCTAAAGAACATTCAATAAAACTCATTAATAAGGCAAGTGAAACCATTATTCTATGTGATAAAGATAAAATATCACAGGTCTTCAATAATTTAATTAGCAATGCTATTAAGTACTCACCAGATGGCGGTGATGTCATCCTAACTGTTTATGATGAGGAAGAGTATTTAAAAGTAGATATTCGTGATCAAGGACTAGGTATCCCGGCCGATGCGATTCCGAACCTTTTCCAGAAGTTTTATCGAATTGACAATTCTGATCGAAGAAAAATAGGCGGAACTGGATTAGGGTTAGCTATTGTTAAGGAAATTGTTGAGGCACATGAAGGGTATGTGGGGGTAAGGTCAAGTATAAAAGAAGGAAGCACCTTTACAATTACAATCCCACAAATTAAAGGTCATCAAACAGCAGCTTCTGAACCTTCTTTAGCAAAATCATTAAAACATGCAGATGTTGTTATTATTGAAGATGATATGAATCTTGCATCTTTATTGTCAGCAGAGTTGAAAGAAAGTGGACTACATGTTAAGCACTATAAAGAAGGTAGGGAAGCCCTAAGCGGGATAAAGGACCATCCGCCTGATGCAATTGTTCTTGACATTATGCTAGCTGAAAAAGGGATGGATGGATGGGATATTATTCGAGAATTGAAAAGTGATACTAAGTTATCATCTATACCGGTTTTCATTTCTTCAGCACTTGAGGAAAAAGAAAAAGGGACCGCTCTTGGTGCAAATGATTATTTAATAAAACCTTATTCCCCGAGTAAGTTAACCAATACGATTTTGCAAACATTACTCCAAAAAGATCGAACTGGGGAAATTCATATACCAAAACCAGAAAAAGACTAAAAAAAGCAGATAGGGTGCGAGCACCTTATCTGCTTTTTAAAATCAAGTTTAAAAGTAACTTTCACCAAGCTTTTTAAACATAGGTTTAGAGAACTTTCTCTTATCTTGTTTGTTATTAAGAGGAGATTCCTCCCTAATCCCTACATATTGCTGTAAAAGATTTTTCGCTTGCTGGAGTGATAGATGTGTTTTGGGGTTTCGATAGGATTGATTTAGGGTTCCAAGGTGTGGTAACTCATCGAAGTCCTTTTTTGATGGAGGCATATGAAAATAATAGTCTCCTGCTGAAACTAAAACATCAGATTGTTGCTGACTGTTTTTTGGATTTCTTGAAAAATGTAATCCCTCTCTTTTAGCTTTTCCTTCAACTAAAAGCTTTTCTAATGCCTTGCGCTTTAAGAGATAGAGATACTTAGGATTAGTCGCAGTTTTCGCATGTCGATTGACAATGAAGATTGCCTTTGCGAGGTTTTGAACAGTTGGTGATAATGGAGTATGGTTTTCTTCGTTTTTCATCTTTTCTCTCCTTTCTATATACCATTATACTGACATTTTCGACTTTTGCAAATTAGGGTTGAAAAAGAGCGCCCTAGTTAACTAGTCGCTCTTTCATTCTTTTTAAGCTCTGTATTCATAATGTTAATAAAAATATCTATAAAATGGGGGTCCCACTGTGTACCCTTTCCTTCTTCTAGAATTTGTAGAGCTTTTGAAACTGGCATTCCTTTACGGTAAGGTCGATCTGAAGTCATCGCATCAAATGCATCGGCAACAGCCATTACTCTTCCGAAAACAGGGATTTCTTCACCTTTTAGTTTATCTGGGTATCCCTTACCATCCATTCGTTCATGGTGATGTCTTACTCCAGGTATTAAAGGGGCAATAGCTTCACTTGGTTGTATTTGAGATAGGATTGAAGCCCCAATAACAGGATGTTTTTTTATTTCATCAAATTCTTCTTCTGTTAATCTTCCATCCTTTAATAGTACGTTATCTCTAACTCCAATTTTCCCAATATCATGTAGTAAGGCAGATTTCTTTAGGAGATCGATTTCCTCTTCAGGAAAGTTTGCTTGTTTTGCAATTTTAACAGAGTATTCTGCAACTCTAATAGAGTGTCCTGCAGTGTACGGGTCCCTTGCGTCAAGTGTCATTGCAAATGTTGAATAAAAGCTATTCATTAATTGTTGGTTCATTCTTTCTCTATCACGTAGACCATCTACCATTAAGTTAAATCCTGATATAACGCGTGAAAATTCATCAGAATAACTATCCTCTGCAATTGTATATCTTCCCTGTTCGATCATTTTCATATTTTGTTGTAGTTGCTCGATTGGCTGAGAGATATCTTTATATAATAGGTAAGCACCATAAATGGCTGATAATATAGCAATAAAAAGAACAACAACTGCCCAGCTCCAGTAATCAGAAAACTGTGCTACCTCAAACTCTTGAAGTCTGATTTGAGATGCTAGGCTAAATAATAATAGTGGGAAAACCCCAATGAATAGGGAACTATATAAAAACTTTTGTTGGATTGAAACAAGTACCTTTCCGTGTAGTGATATATCCTCTTTATAGAGTGAGTCTGCTTTGTTTCTTAAGAAGTGCAAGATTGGTTGTATTGCTTTTGTTGTTAAAAAGAATTCAATTAACCCGTGCATGGCAGCTACTAAAATAGCACCGGCAATTGCTAGCAGAGTATAACGGTATGGGAAAGAGATAAGCTCAAAATATATTAAAACAAGAGTTATGCTAACAGCAGGGATAGTTAATCCGAATAAGTGTGGTCCAAATATTCTTCTAAGTGTTAATATTGGAAACCGATGAGTCTGGATATAGGCTTTTTCAAGTTCTAGAAGTGATGGTCGATCCTTACTAAACGCTATGCGAATTGGCATTGTATGTCTTCCAAAAACAATTAACTCTGCTATGAACATAATTAATAATGAAGAGAACAAAGTAACTAGTAAATAAATGGTCTCGGAGGTTGAAAGAGATAGGGTAGAAAATATGAATATTCCACCTACACCAATAACAGCAACAAAGGAACCTAAACAATAGTTAATTAAGGTACGTTTAATAAAACTTTGATAAATAGTCATAGTTAAACCTCACACATATTAAGTATCTCTATTATACACAAAAATAAGGTTGTGTAATGACTAACCTTACGTTTAACAGTACATTAAACTAAATTTAAACCTTGAAGAGGTTTGTCATAATATGTAGAATAATATATACATACAATATAGATTGTAAGGAAATTTTACTAGTACTAACTTTTAGAAAAATATTTTATAGATAATTCATTCCAAGAATTTTTATTCAAAATAATGAAGCTCTATGATTGTAGAGGATTGGTAAAGTGGAAAAGCGCAAAGGGACTATCGGCAGAAATTTAAAGAGCATAATGAATAATGAGAAAATGGAGAATGATATATTTCAAATCATTCTAAAATATATTGAAGATCTTATCTATATCATGAAAGTAGACAATAACAATACTTTTAGATATTTATATGCAAATGAAAATGCATTAAAACAAGCAATGCTAATCCCTGAATACATTGGTAAAACGTTTCATGAAATCCTTCCAGAACATATAGCCGTACATCTTCAAGACAAATATGAAGGAGTAATTAAATCCAGATCTGTATTTTCTTTTCAGGACCGTGTTACCCTTCCAAGCGGACAGGAAGTGTACAGCGAATCAATACTTACTCCTATTTTTGATGAAGAAAACGTCATTCGGTATGTTGTTAGTATAACGAGGGATATAACTAATCGTGTAAATGAAAATAAAAAACTTATTGAGAGCACTGAAAGGTATAAATCATTAGTTGATCATAATATGGATGCAGTCATGTCTCTGGATTTAAAGGGGAATATTCTTCATGCAAATCCATCAACGGAAAATATTATTGGAAAATATGAAGAGCCTTTAATTGATAGATCTATTTTTAATTTAATAGATGATAGTGATGTTGACAACTTCCGAAATATATTCCAAGAAACATTAAATGGGAAACCAAGTGAGTTAATGGAATGTAAGATAAAGCATAAAGACAATAGAAACATATCCGTTCATGTGAAAACAGTACCAATCATAGTCAGTGAAGAGGTTAGTGGTATTTTCGCCATTATTAAAGATATTACTGAACAGATTAACTATCATCAAATGATGAAACATATGGCTTATTTTGACCAACTAACTGGTTTACCAAATCGAAGTTCATTAAAGGAAGACTTAACAAATATTGTTTCAAAAGCCAATGAAATAAAGCAACATTTTGCCATCATGTACTTAGATTTAGACAGATTTAAATTCCTAAATGATACTTTAGGTCATAATGTTGGTGATGAAGTTCTAATTCAAGTTGCCCATCGTTTAAAGAGTATAGACGTAAGAGGTTATACTATTTACCGTCAGGGTGGGGACGAATTTATTGTCCTCTTAGAGAATACCACTGTTGAAAAATCTAGCCTTCTAGCAGATATGATATTAGATGTATTTAAAATGCCGTTTACATTTTCTCAGCAGGAATATTTCATGACTACTAGCATTGGAATTAGTTGTTTCCCTAATGATGGAATAGATGGAGAGACCTTAATAAAAAATGCTGATACTGCTCTTTATCAAGTAAAGGAACGTGGTAAAGGACATTATCAATATTATCGCAAGGATATGAAGAAAGGTACCTCACAAACCATGCTATTGGAGACTGGACTTAGAAAGTCGATTGAACGTGATGAGTTAGTCCTTTTGTATCAACCTCAGATCGACCTCCTAACAGGTGAAACTACAAGCTTCGAAGCACTTATTAGGTGGAATCACCCAGAGCTTGGTTTTATTTCTCCGGGAGAATTCATCCCACTAGCTGAAGAAACTGGTCTTATCATTCCTATAGGAGAATGGGTGATAGAAAAGGTTTGTAAAAAACTTAGAGATTGGAAAGAAGCAGGGTATAGTGATATTTCAATCGCTGTCAATTTATCACCTAGACAGTTTCAACAGCCTGGATTGGTTAATTATATTGAGAGAAACATACTAACGAATAAGATTGATTCCAATAATCTTGAGTTTGAAATAACTGAGGGTGCTATACAGGATTCGAAGGAAGCCTTACATACACTAGCTGAACTGAAGAAACTTGGAGTGAAAGTAGCAGTAGATGATTTTGGAACAGGATATTCTTCATTAAGCTATCTTAAATACTTTCCAATCGATACTTTGAAAATTGATCAATCTTTTGTTAGAGAGGTCTTACAGGATAAGAAAGATATGGCGATAACCACAACAATTATTCATCTTGCCCAAAGCCTAGGTTTATCCGTCGTTGCTGAAGGTGTGGAAGATGAGAAACAAGCAATTTTCTTCAAAAAGATGAAATGTGATAAAGCACAAGGTTACTTTTTCAGTAGACCGATCAATGAAGAGACCGTAGAGGCCCATTATTTTAAAAAATAACTACAAAAAGTCCACACTACTCTTTAGAGTGTGGACTTTTTAACGTGTAAACTGATATTTCTGGAATCGCTAAGAAGCGAAAAGGAAGGCGAGTTGTTCCAAGACCCTTATTAACGAACAGTGTCAAATTCTCTATTGTATGAGTACCCTCATAATATTTGCTTCCGAGTGGTGGAGTAACAAGAGGCCCTAGAAAAGGCAGCTGAATCTGGCCGCCATGACTATGACCAGAAAGCTGGATATGTGCTCCATGATATGCAGATTGTGGTGCAAGATCAGGCTCATGAACCAATAAAATGGTGAACAATGACTCCTTAGAAAAGGAGGCGAAAGTATGGGTATAATCTGGCCTACCTAACATTGCATCATCTAGTCCAGCAATCACAATGTTTTCTCCATCTTGGGAGATGATTGCAGAACTGTTCTTTAATAGAGTAAAACCCCCCTGATGCATAATCTCCTTATAAATTTCTGTACCGTATCCACCATGATCATGGTTTCCATAGATACAATACTTCCCTAGTGGAGCTTGGATCTTTGAAAGGATTGGTGGTATTGTTTCTGGAAAAGGGTATTTATTTGGTTCATCAAGAAGATCACCGGTAAATAGTACAATATCCGGTTTGGTCTGATTTATTTTCTCGACCACTTCTTCTAATTGTTCAATCGTAAAAAAGGGACCAACATGGGTGTCACTAAATTGAACAATTTTCTTAAAATTAAAGGAACTAGGGATAAGAGGATGTTGAATTGTATGCTTTGTAAGATGTATCATTTTAGGTTCTATATATTTGGCATAATAATAACCTAGGGCTGACGCTAAAAATGCTCCAACAATGGAAGAAATGATACGCTTTAAAAAGAATCGACGTGAATATTTTTTTGCCATATTACTAAACAATCCTGTCTCATATTTTTTATTAATCTATTATATCATTTCTCATTGACTAAATCTCTTTATTGAATATAAATAAGGCCTAAGCCATACGGCTAGACCTATGTTTTATCTTATAAAATTTTGAAATCCTCGAGTGCTTGTTTTAAGTCTGCTCTTGTTTCAACTTTGTCATCCAACGCAACTCCAAGTTCAATCATGGTATTAGCAACCTCTGAACGAATCCCAGTTACAACAGCATTACAACCTAATAGTCTAAACCCATCAATTATTTTAAACATATGCGCCACTACTGCTGTATCGAGGTAGGCAACTCCTGATAAATCGATAATCATCTTTTTGAATTTATTTTTCTCAATCTCACGCAGTGTTTTTTCTTGCAGTTTTTTTGCACGATAGGTATCCATTGTTCCTACAATTGGTAATACAGCGACTGTATCTGTTAATGGAATAATTGGAACAGATAGTTCTTCAATTACCTCACGTTGTGAATGGAAGAGATTGTTCTTGTATTCATTGAAACTTATAATATAGTGATTTAAAAACATATCTAAATAGTAATTAGTCTTCTTTTCAAGGCTAAAAAATTCATCAATTTCCACATCGCAATTTTTAAAGTAGTTATACATAAAGTCCCAATATAAACTACGTAACCCCTGGAACCACTCAAGCTTAATAATAGAAGGGAGGTCATGTTTTGCCCATTCTACACCCTGCTGTTTAGCAAGAATTAAAAGCTCATGCTCCGAATCTTGATCTAAATAACTAACAATCCTTAACGCAATTTCATGCAAATGATCTTCAGTTATAGGTGAATCTTTAATTTCAGCAAAAATTGTTCGAGAGCGTTTTTTTAAAAGTTCATCGAAGACTTCTTTATTAAAATATAAAAATTCCTTAAAGCTGTGGTTTTCTATGTATTGTAATCCATCCATGTTGGTTACTTTAAACTCCTTTTTTTGTGTGATTGGAAATACGATATCGAAGGCCGTTCCTATGCCTACAAAGCTTTCCACTTTAACCTTCGCGCCGTGTTTATGTAGTGTAGTAAATACTTGAGTAAGGCCCATTCCTGTTCCATTGTCTTTAGTTGAGAAAAACGGAGTCCCTAGCAGCTCCAGCTTTTCAGAAGGAATCCCCACTCCAGTATCTTTAATCCGAACACAAAGCTCTTCTCCTGACGAATAGAGGTCAACAGTTATTGACCCGCGGTCTTCTATAGCTTCGAAAGCATTTTTTAGTAAATTGAAGAATGCTTTCTTAAGTGCATTTTTTTGTCCTAAGATTACTTTGTCACAGTTTGAAAAACTTTTGATAATCTCCACTCTATAGATTTGGTCTTGAAAGAGTGCGAGAATAGCTTCGAGTTCAGAGCACAGATTAATAGAGACATATTTTTCAGCCTCTAAGTCTGGTTTAGAAACTTGTAAGAGGTTATTCAGGGTAGATAGTGCATTGTCTAGTTCAGATAATGCAATATCGATATATGGTTCAGACTTATCTTCATTAACTAGCTGTAAAAAACCTTTTACTGCTGTTAATGGATTACGGACTTCGTGGGCAATCCCAGCAGATAATTGTCCGATAGAGGCTAGTCGGTTTAGTCTGAGCTTTTCGTCACTTTCTACGTTGCTGGTTAATCCATTTTGTGACAATGACTGTCGTTCCTCCTTCCTCAGATGATTTAATATAAAATTCATCCATTAGTCTTTTTACACCTAGAAGTCCAAGACCTAAACCTTGTGAATTTGGGTTTTTTATGCCGCTCATTACATCGGATATAGATTTTATCCCAATCCCCCGGTCTTTAACGATTATGGTAACACCTTTGTCATTGACTTCACAGATAAATTCACCTGTACCTTTTGCATGCATAATGACATTCCGTGTTAATTCTGAAATACTAACAAACACCTTTTGCCTATCAATCTCTGAAAAAGGTAGGCTTTTTATTAATTGATTTGTTGAACTTAATGCAAGTAAAATATCATTTTCATTAATGATTGATGACTGATGTTTTCTCATAAATCCCCCCAGATTATACTAGCATCTCCATCATTATACAAAATAGTACAATTTATGCAAACCATATCCCTTAAAATAAAATTAGAAAATTTCGATAAATAGTGGTAAAATAAATGAATAGTCATTCATTTTAAAAATAAACAGGGGGAGTGGGAGAATGAAAGGGAAAGTAGTTATCGTGACTGGTGGTTCTAATGGAATGGGGAAATATATGGCTCAAAAGTTTGCAAAAGAAGGAGCCTATGTTGTCATTACTGGTAGAACTCTGGAAAAATTAGAAGCAACAAAACAAGAAATTGAAACATTTGAGGGGCAGGTGCTTCCAGTTCAAATGGATGTGCGTCAACCTGATCATGTTTCACATATGGTTAATGAAACTGACAAAGCATTTGGGAGAATTGATTTTCTTGTAAATAATGCTGCAGGGAATTTTATTACACCTGCAGAGAAGTTATCTGTAAATGGTTGGAATTCAGTGATTAATATTGTTCTTAATGGAACGTTTTACTGTAGTTCTGCTGTTGGGAACTATTGGATTGAAAAAGGGATAAAGGGAAGTATTATTAATATGGTTGCTACATATGCGTGGAATGCTGGAGCAGGAGTTGTGCACTCTGCAAGTGCAAAAGCAGGGGTACTTTCTATGACTAGAACCTTAGCAGTTGAGTGGGGCAGAAAATATGGGATAAGAGTAAATGCAATTGCTCCAGGTCCAATCGAACGTACGGGTGGAGCAGACCGACTTTGGGAGTCAGAGGAAGCTGCTAAACGTACACTATCTAGTGTGCCTCTTGGTAGGTTAGGAACTCCAGAAGAAATTGCGGGTCTTGCTTACTTCTTATTATCTGATGAAGCGGCATATATTAATGGTGAATGTATAACGATGGATGGCGGTCAATGGCTGAATCAATTCCCGTTTTAGATTCCAATGTAAAATGATTAGAAACCTACTTTTAGATAAAGTAGGTTTTTTTCAATTACCTCAGTTAGAGTAGATTAAAAGCATATGGTATAATCTTGTATAACAGGCTAGAACGTAGGGGTGAAATCATGATGGATCCATTGGATATTATGGCAAACATCGATCAAGTTGTACCTTATTATCAGGCGATTTTTAGCGCGGATGAACAATGTGTAATCGGATATGAGGTGTTTGGGAGGATAAAAACTGAGCAAGGTATAAAAAGTTTAGGTCCATTTTTTCATGATGAAACCATTCCAGAGGAATTCCGTTTAGAGGTTGATAATGAAATTTTAAGAAAGGCTTTAGGAGTATTTTCTGAATTTCATAAACATAGTCTAATCTTTATAAATCGTAATGCAAACTTATTAATGCTAGATCATGGGGAAGCATTTCTAGAAATGCTTTTAACCTATCAACAAAAAGGATTAGACCTTAACAATGTTGTAGTTGAGATTACTGAGCATAACTTTCAAGGCGATATCGAACAGCTAAATCATTTACTTACCTATTATCGAACGTACGGAATAAAAATTGCTGTTGATAATATTGGGAAAGAAAGTAGTAATTTAGAGAGAATAGGTATTTTAACTCCAGATATTTTAAAAATTGATCTGCAGGTTTTACGTCAAACCGAAATTAGCCAATCGTTTCATGATGTTGTCTATTCTATTTCATTGTTAGCAAGAAAGTTAGGAGCAACCCTTCTATATGAGGATATTGAATCTGCCTTTCAACTCCAATATGCTTGGAAAAATGGCGGTCGATACTATCAAGGCTATTATCTTCAAAAACCAGCTAGAGAATTTGTTGAAAGAGATCTACTAAAAGAGCGATTAAAGCAGGAGTTTCAGCAATTTATTAAGTATGAAAAGAGAAAGCTTGAAGCACTGTATACTATATCTGAAGAATTTCATGTTCAGCTACAGTCTGCTCTTGTAAAATTTAAAAAGAACGAATCATATAATGAGTTCCTATCTTATTTGGGTAAGACATTACATGATAAAAGTTTTAGAATGTACATTTGTGATGAGGATGGTTTTCAACAATCTGCCAACCTTCTCAAGAAGGACAATAAATGGCTTGTTCAAGAGCATTATTATATGAAAAATTGGAGCTGGAGACCTTATTTTCTTGAGACAATTTTTCGAATGAGAACGAAACGAATCGGAATTCTTTCTGATTTATATAGTGATATTGAGACTGGAGAAATAATTAGGACATTTTCTTACCCACTAGATGACCATCTATACCTATTTATAGATGTACCTTATGATTATTTATATGATCATGATGCTCTATAGTATTTTACACATATCCTTATCTTATTTATGGATAAGGACTTTGTTTTTGTGGGAAAGTAACAAAAACAAGGTGGTGATTTAGTATGGAGCAGTTGAATCTTGTTCTTTCAATTTTAGTAATTCTTATATTGGCTTTTGGACTAATCTATACGTATAGACTTGGAACAAAACAGCATACTATGCGTAGCGAATACGATACCGAAATCAGTGAAAAGGTCCAAGACCATCCATATATTCTAAACCCGGTTTTTCTTACTTATGCTATAGCAGCTGTGTTAGTCATTGCTTTTATTATATACAACGCTGTTGCTACTTCATGGTAACCCAAACCACAAGGACAATTTGTCTTTGTGGTTTTTTTGTAGTTCTCTTTTCTTAGTAATAGTGTGCTTTTAATATATAACGAATAGTAAATTACAACGGAAAGGAACGGTCCAGTTCAGATTTTTCTGTCGACAGTTTATACGTAATCTAAACAAAATCCACCTTAATATCTCATATTAACTGAACATATTTTGTTTGTAATCGTGAGAAAGGGGGAATATTGTTCGTACAGGCAATAACCTGTCAAAAGGTGAGGGATTTTTACGAACGATTAATGGCCTTTAAGAAACGTAATGTTGATACAATGATAAGTACAAGCCTTAAGGAAAGGGTGATATTTTGAGTAAGCGTCATTATTATTTAATTATGTCCGTTATTGTACTAGGATTTCTATTCCATCATCAGACTGTAAAGGCACAAGAAGCATTTACTAGGGAAGAAGCATTGGACTTTCTTAAGGATGCATATAAAGCACAAACTTCTTTAGGGGAAAAGTATCAAACCTATAAAGAGTCAAGAGATACGTTAGATCCTTATTTTACTGACGATTATGCAAAGTTATTCCTAGAGGAAAACCTTGTTTATGAAGAAGAGGGGTATACTATTTACGGTTCAGATTTTGCGCTGTACTATATTCCTTTTTATTCATATACAGACGACACAAAATTTATATATGATTCAGAGAAGAATCAAATCTATGTATATGAGTTCTTTCAAAAACCTGAAGAGGGTCCTGTAGATTATGACGATCATTTTGAAACAGTAATTTTAGTAGAAGATGAAGGCCACTGGAAGGTTAATGAATTTGTAGAAAGTACTAAAAAGCCAGCTTTTATTAAAAGTATAGAAGAAAAGTCACTTTCAAAGAATACACTACCAAAAACAGAATTTAGGATGGTTCCAACACAAGATCATTCATATATTTCGTATCAACATTGGGGAAGCTACTTTGTCTTACAAATGGAATATCAGAATCAATTCACTTACATCACAAAAAAGGAACCCTTAAGGTTCCTTTTTTAAATTATTTTTTAAGTAAGTAATCAATAATTCCCATTGCACACACCTCTAAATCTAAATCAAGAATAGAATAGACCTCATGATTTCTCGATATACCTAGTGTATCAAGGTGAAGGATAATTGCCTCAAGAAGCCGAGCTTTTACTGCTTCTTTTTGTTCTATGAAAGATAGATCATGAGTGTTTTTTAGACCCTCTTCACCTGAAGCGACAAAGATAGGGATCCAATGTTGAATTTGTTTAAATATTTCTTGAACGTTTGTAGACATACCAAAGTGACCAAAATAAATTGAACGGGGCGAAAGCTCTTTTATTCGTCTAGTTGAACTCAACATGACATCCGGATCGAATTGGTTAGGAGAGGTTGTTGGTAAGTAAAGTTCGACTCCTTCTTTCATTAGTTCCTGGTAGTAAATACCAATTGTATCTCCAGTAAATATCCCATTACTAACTGATTCATGTATACTAAAATGATGATTTGCGTGCCCTGGGGTGTCATAGAAAGTTAAAGTGCAGTCCGAAGACAATTTTAGTGATTCACCATCTTGCATTGTTATGATTTTTTCCTCAGGAATAGGTAAAATTGGTTCAAATAATTCTTCAAATTTTTTACCATATACAGCCTTTGCTCCAGCAATTAATCTTGAAGGGTTAGCTAGATGTCTTGCTCCTTTTGGATGAACAACAACCTTCGCATTAGAACATTTTTCTAGTAAAAGTCCAGCTCCTCCTGCATGGTCGAGGTGAATGTGTGTTACAATGATATACTCAACCTCTTCAGGTTGGATATCCAGCTTATGTAGACCTTCTAGGATAAAAGGGATTGAAGGGCTTGCACATGTTTCAACAATGGCTAGCTTCTCCTCTTTTATAACATATGTACCTGTTCTAGCCGATCTACCTAAATCAAAGTCATCAATTAAGGTGATACTTTCATTTAATCTAATTAACTGATTCATGTATTCAACTCCCTAAAATTAGTGTAGTGTATTCAGTTTACAGGAAATTGATTTAAAATTCTAATTATAGAGAATAACAAGAATTTCAAAATCAAAATGTTTTTGGATAGAACATTGTGGATTGTTAATGCTAATATAAAAGGGAAGTCACACTGTAATAAGAAAGGAGAGGGACAATGTCACAGCTTCAAGGAATTTTAACGCGTCTAATTAGTCTTCAAGAAAAATCAGATGGTGGAGAACCACCTCAACGTTTTTTTGAGGTGAATGGTGAGAAAAAGTGTAGTGTAAAGTATTTTGATAAAACAGGAACCTTTGAGTTGGAAATTTATCAACAAGGGGAAAAGCCGAAATCCTATCAGTTTGATAATGTAGATATGATTGCTATTGAGATTTTTGATTTAATTAGCTAATAGTAATTAACACAATTAAATGTGCTCAGAGGTGAATAATGAGCGAAAATATTCAGGACTATCTAAATAGAGGCATGTATGGAAATAAAGAAACAAACGTGGATGAGCGGAAACTATATCTTTCAACGATCAGAGAACGAGTAATTGTCGCCTTAACTAATCGACAGGTTATGAAGAATGAGTCGTACGCCCCCATCGTTGAGTTGATAAAAAATTATCCAGACTGTCACATGTATTTAGATGGAGATTTGAATTATTCATATTTATCTAAATACATAAAGATTGTTAATAAGTTAAATATTCCCTTTACAATTTTTAATGATGTAAATCATGAAACAGAACTTGGATTAGTGTTGGCAACGAAGAATAGAGCCATCAATAAGAACGATATTTTTGTGCCGGAAGGTGAATTCTAAACAATAGGAGGCTTTTCATGGATCCAATTGTTACTTGTCCGAAATGTCAATCGAAAGCAAGATTTGAAGAGGTCTTAACTGCTCAATCTAATCAAAATGTTATTTATCGCTGTTCACAATGTGATTACACAAAACGCAATATTGAAACAAGTAAAGGGTAAAAAAAGTCTTTCAAGCGATTGAAAGGCTTTTTTATTTTGTAACTTTTGATCTAGACCGCTCCTTTTCGCTGCAGGCACTTGCTTTTTGCGGGGAATCATGAAAAAGCCCAACTGCCGGCTTTTTCAAGGGCGGATTCCCATCGGGGAGGAAGTCGATCCTCCTCAACGTTCCGTCTGCTGGGTCTCGACCTTTCCTCAACTTCTGAGCAGGAGTCAAGTGCCTTCCGCTCCAATCCACTAAGTGAAAATATACTAAAAAGCAATGATTTATATGTGCTTAAAACAACCTTTCATATCTCCTATATATTTTTTAACATCTTTCTTAAGTTGGACGTATAGTATATAAAAGAGAACAAAAGGAGCTGTTGTATCATCGAATCGTTTAGGTTTTATAATGTGTCTGAAAAGGATATGGATTTTGAGTTGGTATTGACTCGAATGAAGGATTTTATGAAGAAGGATCCACGTTCACGTTATGTTCTTTCCATTGGAACTGATTCACATGTGCATCAAACCGAAACTCGATTTATTACAGCGATTCACTTACACCGTGTGGGGAAAGGTGCATGGGGATGCTTAAGAAATTATAATGTTAAACGACCCCTAAAAAGTATAAGAGAAAAAATTTCCTTAGAAACTTCATTCAGTCAAGAAATTGCCTATTTATTTTCCCCGGAGGACTTAGCTGACTTAACTGAAATCATTCTTCCGTATGCTGATGAAGGAGCTGATTTAACTATTGAGATACATTTGGATATTGGTAGTAGAGGAGCAACAAAGGAACTAATTCAGGATATGACAGGAAGAATAACTGCTATGGGTCTTGAAGCAAAAATAAAACCTGAGTCTTATGCTGCTTTCAGTTATGCCAACCGCTATACCAAGTAGTTGTAAATTATTGACAAGCATGTTTCCCTCTCTTTGAAACTATAAATTAATAACCAGATTTCTTAGTTGGAGGGAAAAGCAATGATAAACGGCACATTAAATAGGCTTACAAGGGATGAACAAGCTTTGTTATTAGAAGTTCTATTTAGTCAACGATATGCATTAGACCTAGTAAGTGTTGAAATCGCAGACATCGAGAACGGTTCAAAACCAACAGACGAACTCGTATACAAGCGCTTAATTGCCCTATATGATAAACTTATAGATGAAATATAGAATGATACGACTATTACTTAAAGTGATAGTCTTTTTTTCGGAATTGTTCATTAAACATTGTTTGATAGGACTTTAGAAAAAAGTGACCTCATACCTATCCGTAATGTGTTAAAATATAAAATGAAATTATGAATATTCATGCTAGCCGTAATACGAAATTAAGCAAAATGCATATAGTATACTATAGATAAAGAGAATTATTAGTGATAAGGGGAATGCAATCATGATTAGCCTCCAAAGTAATGAATTTTTAGAAACAACAATTAAGGACCTAATAATACAATCCGATAAGGTAGCGCACGTTCAAATAGGTAATAACCTCGAACATGCTTTGCTGGTTCTAACAAAAACAGGTTATACAGCCGTACCGGTATTAGACCCGTATTACAAGTTGCACGGGCTCATTAGTTCTACACACATCTTTGATTCAATTCTCGGTTTAGAACGAATTGAGTTTGAAAGATTAGAAGCTATGAAGGTTGAAGAAGTAATGAATAGGGATATACCTGTTCTAAAGCTAAATGATAAAGTAGAAAAAGGTTTAGAGCTGGTTGTTGATCATCCTTTTGTTTGTGTCGAAAATGAAGAGAACTTTTTTGAAGGAATTTTTACAAGGCGTGCTGTTCTTAAACAATTAAACAAGCATGTTAAAAAGCTAAATAAATAACACGATGGTGATACCGTAAAGACCTTCAGACAGAAGGTCTTTACTATTTTAGACTCTAGTTGAAGAGGTGAGGGTAGGAATGGGACAAGCTATTTCAAGTAAAGCTGGACGATTATCTCAGCCTAATCAAACAAAGAGACCTTTAGTTCTGGCAGCAGTGATGTTAGCGATGTTTATGGCGGCAATTGAAGCAACGATTGTTTCCACCGCAATGCCTGCAATTGTAGGGGACTTAGGAGGATTTTCTCTTTATAGTTGGGTATTTTCGGCTTACTTATTAATGAATGCGGTTACGGTTTTAATTTATGGGAAGTTATCCGATTTATTTGGACGAAAGCCTATTTTAATTTTTGGTATAGTCGTCTTCTTGATTGGATCTGTGCTATGTGGATTTGCAAGTAATATGGAAATGCTTATCCTGTTTAGATTTATACAAGGATTTGGAGCAGGGGCAGTGATGCCAATAGCATCTACCATTGTAGGTGATATGTACACAAAAGAAGAGAGAGCGAAAATACAAGGGTATCTCTCGAGTGTATGGGGAATCTCAGCGATTATGGGACCGGCACTTGGAGGAATATTTGTTGAGTATGTTAGCTGGCGATTGGTGTTCTGGGTTAATGTTCCACTCGGAATACTAGCGATTATTGTTCTGGTATTATTCTTACATGAGGGAATAGAAAAGAAAAAGCATTCGATAGATTACATAGGAGCTGTATTATTATTTGTGGCAATTAGTGCAATAATGATCGTCCTTGTTGAGGGTGGAGTTCATTGGTCTTGGACATCTACTCAATCCCTAACATTAATAGTGGTCGCTTTAATTGCATTAGTATTATTTGTAATTCAAGAAAATAGAGCAAAAGAACCAATGATGCCATTTACAATTTGGAAGGAAAAATCGATATTTATAGCAAATATAACCTCTTTAACAACAGGTGTGATGCTAATTGGAATTTCGAGTTTTTTACCTGCTTTTGTTCAAGGTGTTATGGAAAGATCTCCAATTGTAGCTGGCTTCACTCTTACAACAATGTCAATTGGGTGGCCGATAGCTGCTACTGTCGCAGGCCGAATGCTACTAAAGGTTGGTTTCAGGACTACATCCCTTATTGGTGGTGTCGCATTAGTGTTAGGGAGTATTATTTTCCTTACGTTATCACCAGATGATGGTCCGGTATGGGCCGCTTTTGGATCATTTATGGTTGGTATCGGGATGGGGATGACAACCACATCGTTTATTGTTTCCATTCAGAGCACTGTTGAATGGCAAATGAGAGGTGTAGCAACTGCAGCAAATATGTTTATGAGAACTTTAGGAAGTACTGTAGGAGCAGCGTTATTAGGTGGGATTCTTAATAGTAAGCTACAGTCCTATATTCAAGCTGAAGGAATTGAAAATGTTTCATTAGATTCAACAAACGTCCTTTTAAATGAGGAAGAGCGAAATGCTTTAACTGAAAGTGTTAGATCTGTACTTCAAGATGGACTAACTTTATCCTTGCACTATGTGTATTGGGGAGTCTTTATTTTTGCAGTTATTAGTTTTCTGTTGATTATGTTTTTGCCTAAAGGGGAAAAGTAAAAAGCATCCAACTGGATGCTTTTTTACCTTTTTTCCAAGAACTCCATGCGATTTCCATACGGGTCAAAGAATGAGAAACGGCTAACATTTGGAATTGGTTTTTCATCTTGCGTTGTAACATTATGCCTTTCTAAATACGTTTTTGTTTCTACTAGATTACCAATCTCAAAGGCTGGATGGCGTTTACTTTTGTAGTTTCCCATGTCTTCAGCACCAAGATGAAGTTCGATTTCCCCAATTTTGTACCATAGTCCACCGTTTGCCTTTAGAGACTCTGGTTTTTCGATTTCAATAAGACCAAGGACGTCAGTATAAAACCTTCGAGCATTTTCCTCTTCACCAAATGGAATACAAATTTGTACATGGTCTAGTCTCTTAAATTGAATCTTCATTTTGTCCTCCTAATTAAAAGAATCTTAGAAATAGATAAAGGATTAGTACGACTGTAACAATACGTAGAATAATTTGTAGGTGTCTTGTTGGAAGTTTATTAGCTACTCTAACTGAGCATTGTGCACCAATAATAGAGCCTATGCCTAGAAAGACTCCAACTTTCAGATTGAAGTGCCCGGAAGATACATACATTATAAAGGCACCAAAACAACTTAAAAAGGTTTGAAATCGTGTAAAGGCCATTGATGCTATAAAAGAAAAACCATGATAAAGGTACGTATACATGGATAATGTTGCTTGACCAGGGCCAAACATGCCGTCGTAGATACCTACTCCATATAAATAAGGAAGTAGTTTTTTCGGAATGTTATTAGTTTTGCCTTCACTTGATTGAGGCTTCTTTATTAAACTTAATAATAGAGCAAAACTTAATAAGATAATAGCAAATATTGTTAAATTTTTTTCAGTAAAAGATGAAGCAATTGCTCCTCCTGTCATACCTCCGATAAGGCTAAATGGAGAAATAATAAGAGCTGACTTCAGTGTGATTTTTTTTTCTTTCAATAATACAGCGAAGCTCGAAAATGAACTAAACGTATTTGAAAACTTGTTTGCTGAAATAGCTGAATGGATAGGCACACCTATTACTAACATGGCTGGTAAACTAATCATACCTCCACCACCTGCAATGGTTCCAATAAATGTAGCTAGGAATCCAACTAAAATTAATAGGATTTCAGTCAAATACTAAACCGCCTTTCGATTACTTTCTAGCTAAATTTTATACTTATAAATGTGATAATGAAATTACGGAATTATTAAGATATACTATAAGTAAATCTTATAGGTGTGGAGAGGTGATCATTTGCAGTTCTCAGAATTTAAAATGCTGGTTGTGCTTGCGGAAGAAATGAATATGAGAAAGGCGTCTGAGAAATTATTTGTGTCGCAGCCAGCGCTTTCACAACGCTTACAGACAATTGAAAAGTCTTGGGGTACTCAAATATTTTTAAGGTCTCAGAAGGGTCTTACAACCACGCCTGCTGGAGAAAGAATTATTGAGTATGCAAAAGAAGTTGTGGAAAAAGAGGAGATCATTCGTGAAGAAATACAAGGATTGGATTTTGGCATTCATGGAACACTAAAATTGGCTTGTGCATCTATTATAGGTCAAAATTGGTTACCACAAATCTTAAAACGATATGTTACAGCCTATCCACATGCAAAAATATCTCTACTAACAGGTTGGAGTAGTGAAATTTTAAAAAATCTTTATGATAATTCAGTGCATATCGGGATTATTAGAGGGAATCCAGACTGGAAGGGTGTTAAAGAGCATTTACTAACAGATACTTTATATCTAGTTGACACAGAAATTAGTAAAATTGAGCAGGTACTGGAGACAGAAAGACCTTTCATTCAATTTAAAAGTGATTCAACATACTATCAAGAAATTCAGGAATGGTGGTATAGCAAATTTCAAACCCCACCTAAACGGACCATTGTTGTTGATCAAATTGAAACTTGTAAACAAATGACATTAAATGGGATTGGCTATGCAATCCTACCCTCAATTACATTAAATAAGTCGGATACAAATATCTATAAGATCCCTTTATTAAATGAACAGGATGAACCAATAAAACGTGACACCTGGCTTGTTGGATACGAATCAGCATTTGAGTTAAAACAAGTTCAGGCTTTTGTTGAAATCATGAAGGATAGTGCCAAACATTTGTAGTGCAATGAAGGACTATTTTCTTGTCACATATGTTTTTGTTTGATACATTAATTAGGTAAAGTTTATATTCTAGGATTTATAGCATATTAAGGAGGAAACTACATATGAAAATGATGGATGCAAATGAAATTATTTCGTTTATTCAAAATAGTGTTAAATCTACACCTGTAAAAGTGTATGTAAAGGGAAATTTAGAAGGAATTGACTTTGGTGCAAACTCTAAAGCGTTTTTAACTGGTAACACTGGTGTTGTATTCGGTGAATGGAAAGACATTAAAGCTGCAATTGAAGCGAATGAAGCAAATATTGAAGATTACGTTGTTGAAAATGATCGCCGTAACTCAGCGATTCCTCTATTAGATCTTAAGGGAATTAAAGCTCGTATTGAGCCAGGTGCTATTATTCGTGACCAAGTAGAAATAGGTGATAATGCTGTAATTATGATGGGTGCTTCTATCAACATTGGAGCAGTTGTTGGTGAAGGTACGATGATTGACATGAATACTGTTTTAGGAGGTCGTGCTACTGTTGGTAAGAACTGTCATATCGGTGCTGGTTCTGTCTTAGCAGGAGTAATTGAGCCGCCTTCAGCAAAACCGGTTGTGGTTGAAGATGATGTAGTTATCGGAGCAAATGCAGTTGTTCTTGAAGGTGTTACAGTTGGGCAAGGTGCTGTCGTGGCAGCTGGTGCTATTGTAATTGAAGATGTTCCTCCATATACAGTGGTTGCTGGTACACCTGCACGTGTAATTAAGAAAATTGATGAAAAAACAAAAGCGAAAACTGAAATCAAACAAGAGCTTCGTCAATTAAACGAAGAGTAAAACCGTAGGCGTGGATTATTATAATCCGCGCCATTTATATAGGAGGAACTAAGATGGATGCACTTCATCCCTTTGTGAAAATTAGAAGAGATTTACATAGAATACCTGAACTAGGTTTTCAGGAATACAAGACACAAAGCTACCTGCTAAACTATATTGAAAGTTTAGCGGGTGAACACGTGGAAATAAAAAAATGGCGGACAGGTTTATTTGTAAAGGTTAAAGGGACCAATCCCTCAAAACTAATTGGGTATCGAGCTGATATTGATGGGCTTCCTATTGAGGAACAAACAGATTATGAATTCAAATCAGAACACTTAGGACGTATGCATGCATGTGGACATGACCTTCATATGAGTATTGCATTAGGTGTTATGACTTCCGTTGTTTCAAATCGACTGAAAGATGATGTCTTATTTATTTTTCAGCCTGCAGAAGAAGGGCCTGGTGGCGCTCTCCCGATGCTTCAAAGTGAGATTATGATTGAGTGGAAGCCAGATATTCTATTTGCACTACATATTGCTCCAGAATATGAAGTAGGAACAATTGCTACAAAGACGGGTCTTTTGTTTGCCAATACATCTGAACTCTATATTGACTTGAAAGGAAAGGGAGGTCATGCGGCATATCCTCATTTAACAAATGATATGATTGTTGCCGGATGTAATTTGGTGACACAACTTCAATCAATCATCTCTAGAAATGTAAACCCGTTAGATAGTGCTGTCATTACTATAGGGAAAATTACTGGAGGTACGGTACAAAATATTATTGCAGAAAATGCAAGGCTTGAAGGAACCATTCGGACTCTATCGGAACAATCAATGGTAAAGGTGAAAAAAAGGATAGAAGAGCTTGTTAATGGTATTGAAATTGGCTACCAATGTGAAGCAAAGATTGATTACGGTGCTATGTACCATCAGGTATATAATGAATCTGAGACGACGCTGGAATTTATGAATTTTGTACGTGAACAACCGGATGTGACGTTATTCGAGTGTAATGAAGCCATGACTGGAGAAGACTTTGGATATATGATTAAGGATATTCCAGGTTTTATGTTTTGGCTCGGTGTAAAATCAGATTTTGGCTTACATCACTCAAAGTTAACACCAAACGAAGACGCTATTCCTGTTGCCATTGAGCTTATTTCAAATTATCTGCAATTTAAAGGAAATTAGTAGAAGGAAATTTTTCACTCCTCATTTATTTGTCCGAGAATAAACAGTAAGAAATTGAGACAAATTAACCTATATGAGGAGGTGGATGAGTAATGGCAAAAGTCGGAGTTGAAGGTTCATTAACAGATGTTCAACAAGCTTTACAAGAAAGAGGATATGAGGTTATTCAATTAAAACAAGAAAGTGATGCACAAGGCTGTGACTGTTGTGTATTAACTGGACTTGATTCTAATGTGATGGGTATGGCTGATACAGTTACTAAAGGATCAGTAATTGAAGCTAATGGTTTAACAGCAGACCAAGTATGTCAAGAAGTTGAAAGTAGATTAAATCGTACTCAAAATTCATAATTTATGTAAAAAAAGACTAGGTAGCTGCTACCTAGTCTTTACTTATTAATTCAATGCTCTATTTTTTCTCGATATACACTTGATGAGGGAAAGGAATTTCAATTCCGTTAGCATCTAGTGCTTCTTTTAGTGCTTTACGAAGCTTTCTTTCAACAGCCCATTGACCACCATTTTCAGTTTTTGCAATAACACGTATTACTACATCAGATGCTCCTAGCGTTTGAACACCAAGCACATTTGGACCATCTTTAATCGAATCATCTTCTTTAGCAATCTGGTCACAAACCTCTTGTAATACAGTTACCGCTTTATCAATATCGTCATCATATGAAATTCCAATATCAACAAGTGCACGCATATTTCCTCTGGAGTGGTTACTCAAGCTTGATATTTGACGGTTTGGTAGATAGTGTAACGTACCATCAAACCCTCTGATTTGCGTTGTACGTAACCCTACAGACTCGACAATTCCAGAAAAACCTGCAGTAGTCACATAATCATCTACATCAATTTGTTTTTCGAGTAATAAAAAGAATCCAGTAACAACATCACTTACAAGTCCTTGAGCACCAAAACCAATTGCTAAACCTATTACTCCTGCTCCAGCAAGAATGGCTGTAGCGTCATAATTGAACACTTGAAATACCATAACTACAAAAATGAAGATTAACACATAAGACAATACATTGATTGTTAAGGCTTCTAAAGTTTTAGCACGGCCTTTTGAAATTTCATCACGTTTTGTGACTTTTTCAAATGACCTTTTTATTATTTTGTTACCTACTGCTTTAACGATAAGAAAAACAATAATAATAGCCAAAAGTTTTAGGATAATTACACTGCCAACTGTAATAATTGTTGACCAATCGATATTAAAATTAAAATCCATACTATGTATCTTCCTTTCCTATTTACTAATAATGCATATTGTTTTATTCCCTGAGTAAAATTTGGTAAACTAAAATCATAGTGAAAATTGTAACATAGTGACGAAAGAAATCAAATGATACACACTTAGGTCATATCTGTATGTTTAAAGCTAGGTTAAACCGGGAATAATTACTTTGGGTTAATTTATTAAGGATTTTAGGATTCTTTTTTAAATTAATTATTACTTAAAATTGACTCAAAACAATCGTTATTTTATACTAATTATTGTGATTAAAATAGCTATAAATGATATTGAGGTATTCCTCATTCTCATTTACTATTATTTATTGGAGGGAATTACATATGGCAGAACGTATGGTTGGTAAACAAGCACCACGCTTTGAAATGGATGCAGTATTAGCGAACAAGGAATTTGGAAAAGTTAGTCTTGAAGAAAACATGAAAAACGACAAGTGGACAGTACTTTTCTTCTATCCAATGGACTTCACTTTCGTTTGTCCAACTGAAATCACAGCTTTATCAGATCGCTACGATGAGTTTGAAGACTTAGATGCAGAAGTAATTGGAGTATCTACTGATACAATCCACACTCACTTAGCATGGATTAACACAGATCGTAAAGAAAATGGATTAGGTGAATTAAGATATCCATTAGCTGCTGATACAAACCATGTTGTATCACGTGAGTACGGAGTATTAATTGAAGAAGAAGGAATCGCTCTTCGTGGTCTATTCGTTATCAGCCCTGAAGGTGAATTAATGTACTCTGTGGTTAACCACAACAACATCGGTCGTGACGTAGAAGAAACACTTCGCGTACTTCAAGCACTACAAACTGGTGGACTTTGCCCAGCAAACTGGAAGCCAGGACAAGCTACACTTAACGTTTAATTTTAGCATCAGTGCATATACTTTAAGGGTCTAACAGTTATGTTAGGCCTTTTCATACTATAATATTGTTCACTTATTAGGAGGAACGTTCATGAAGCTAAGAGAACCAATGCCAGAATTAGATGGCGCGAGTGCATGGTTAAATGGAGAAGTAACAAAGACTGATTTGGTTGGAGAAAGACCAACATTGATTCACTTCTGGTCAATCAGCTGTGGTCTATGTAAAGAAGCTATGCCGGATATCAATCAATTCCGTGATGAATATAAAGACAAACTAAATGTGATAGCTGTACATATGCCTCGTTCTGAAAAGGACCTAGATCTTGAGGAAATTAAAGAAGTAGCAGCTCAACATGATATTTCACAGCCCATTTATGTTGACAGTAACCATAAATTAACAGATGCATTTGAAAATCAATATGTACCTGCATATTATGTTTTTGATGCAGAAGGCAAACTACGCCATTTCCAAGCTGGCGGAAGTGGAATGAAAATGCTAACAAAGCGCGTAAACCGTGTATTAGAAGAAAACGAAAAAGCTGAATAACAATAAAAAGATCGACCCATTAGGATCGATCTTTTTTGTTTCTACACCAAAAGTCTTAGACATTAATCAGTCTAGTAGTTGATGAAAATAGGCAGAAACTTCCTTAAACTAGAAACTAGAAATGAACTATATTTCCAATTTGCCAAAAAAATTCAACATTTTCTCACAATTCACTGGAAATTTATTTCGAAACTCGATATATTTATATATACGTGTTACAGTTCACAAAAAATTCACATCGTATGGAGGGGGCTTATAATGGAAACCTTTAAGAAACTCAAAATGTTCTACTGGCCATATAAGCGGTATTTTATTTGGTCAATTTCATTCCTACTTATCGTAACTGCGATTACAGTTGTATATCCGATTGTTCTTCAATTTACAATCGATGATGTTATACGGGGTGGGCAATACCAATATGTGCCATATTTAGCATTAGGTTTTGTTGGTATTATGATTATAAAGGGAATTGCGACTTATTTTAACCAATACCTAGGTGATATGTTTGGAATTAAGTCTGTCTATTCACTTCGTAATTCTCTTTATGAAAAACTTCAATTTTTACCATTTAAGTACTATGATAATGCAAAAACCGGTGATTTAATGTCTCGTTTAACAGCAGATGTTGAAGGGTTTCGTTTCTTCCTATCCTTTGGCTTTGCGGAGTTAATTCGTTTTGTACTATTACTTGGAATTAGCTTTAGTGTTATGTTTTATTATTCAGTGCCTTTAACATTAGTAACCATTGCTTCTTTACCTTTCTTGGCGGTGGCTGTGTATAAGTTTGATAAAACAGTCCATCCAGCTTTCCGAGGCATTAGGAAGTCATTTGGAAGACTTAATACGAAGGTTCAAGAAAATATAAGTGGTATTAACACGGTAAAGTCTCTATCAAGAGAAGGTTTTGAGATTAATAAGTTTAATGATTCAAATACTGATTATAAGGATCATTATCTGAAGACATCCAATGTTTGGGCTAAGTATTTTCCGTTAATGGAGTTTATCGGTAACATCTGTGTTGTGACCTTACTCTCATTTGGTGGTTATTTAGTTATAAATAATCAGGTTACACCAGGGGAGTTAGTTGCTTTCTTTAGTTTAGTTTGGTACATTATGTGGCCAATCATGAACTTAGGGTTCGTTATTAACATGTTTTCACAATCAAAAGCATCAGGAGAAAGGCTTTTAGAAATCTTAGAAGCAGAGGAGGATATTGTTGAAAAACAAAATCCTATCAAAAAAGACCGCTTACTAGGACATGTGGAATTCAAGGATGTTACCTTAAACTACACAGAAGATGATGAAAAAGCCTTATCAAATGTTACCTTCAATGCGGAACCAGGTAAAGTTATTGGTTTGATTGGGGCAACAGGGTCAGGTAAAACTAGTATTACTCAGCTAATTACACGATTCTATGAACCTACTAGTGGACAAATTTTAATTGATGGTAAAGATGTAAGAGATTACTCTCTACATACTTTACGTAATAATATTGGTTTTGTTTTACAGGAATCTTTTCTTTTCTCATCATCGATAAAAGCCAATATTGCATACGGTAACCCAGATGCATCCATGGAGGATATTATTGATGCAGCAAAACGAGCGGATGCTCACGAATTTATTATGGAGCTACCAGATGGTTATGACACGATGTTAGGTGAGCGTGGTATGGGATTATCTGGAGGTCAAAAACAACGTATTGCTATTGCAAGGTCCATTTGTATTGACCCTAGTATTCTTATTTTGGATGATGCAACAAGTGCGGTAGATATGAAAACTGAATTTAAGATTCAAGGAGCATTAAAAGAAGTAATGAAAGGTCGTACAACATTCATTATTGCTCACCGTATTTCATCTCTTAAACATGCAGATGAAATTCTTGTACTAGATCAAGGTGTAATCGTTGAACGTGGAACACATGAAGAGTTAGTAAAAAATGAGGGACCTTATAAACGTATTTATGATATTCAATACAAAGATCAAAAAACGGTGCTTCAATCACAAACAGGATGAGGTAGGTGAACAACATGAATGAAAAGAAGGAAAAACGAAATAAACTAGATCGATTTCAATACTCAACAGATCAAGTAATCGAGAAGCCTTTTAACTGGAAGCAAATGGCCAGACTATTTAGCTATATGAAGCCCTATTCTAAGAGTCTATTACCATTAGCATTTTTAACAGTAATTGTTGCAACAGCTGTCCGTTTAATTGTACCAATCCTTATTGGTGTATATACAATGGACCATGCGATTGCAAATAAAGATTCAGATTTATTAATAAAACTAGTCTTAATTATTGCTGGTCTTTATTTCTTATCTTATTTAGCAAATACATTCCGTATTCGGTATATGAACCTACTTGGACAAAACGTAATCTATGATTTACGTAAACATTTATTTACTCATGTTCAAGGACTTTCACATCGCTTTTTTGATCAACGATCAGCAGGATCTATCCTAGTTCGAATTATGAATGATATAAACTCCTTACAGGAATTATTTACGAGCGGGGTCATTAACCTACTCATGGATTTCTTATTATTAATAGGAATTTTCGTTATCTTATTTGCATTAAGTCCAGAGTTAACGATTGCGATCTTAATTATACTTCCGATTATGTTTTTCATTTCAACAAGTTTACGTAAAAAAATAAGACGTTCTTGGCAAACAGTACGTATTAAGCAGGCAAAGCTTAATTCTCATTTAAATGAAAGCATTCAGGGAATTCGTGTTACACAGTCATTCACACAAGAAAAAGAAAATATGGCTTTCTTTGATGGCGTTAACACAGAGACATATGAAAGCTGGAGAGATGCTACTCAGAAAAATGCGATGTTTAGACCATTTGTTGAGATGTCTAACGCAATCGGTACTGCAATTTTAATTTGGTTTGGAGCAATGCTTATTCAAAACCCAGATAGTGGTGTAACCATTGGGGTATTTGTTTCATTCGCATTTTACTTAGGAATGTTCTGGGAACCAATTTCTCGTTTAGGTCAAGTTTATAACCAATTACTAATGGGAATGGCTTCATCTGAACGTATTTTTGAATTCTTAGATGAAAAGCCGATTGTTTCAGAAAAAGACGATGCTGTTTCGCTTACAGATATGAAAGGTAAAATTGAATTTGATAAGGTCGAATTCTCTTATGATGAAAAACGAAAAGCATTAAAAGGTGTTTCCTTAACGATGGAAGCGGGGCAAACTGTTGCCTTAGTTGGACATACAGGTTCAGGTAAAACAACAATTGCTAACTTAATTAGCCGTTTTTACGATGCGACAGCGGGTGATGTTAAAATTGATGGTTATAATGTAAAAGACTTATCTGTTGCAAGTGTTAGAACACAAATAAGTGTTGTTCTACAAGATACATTTATATTTTCAGGGACTATCATGGAAAATATTCGCTTCGGTCGACCAGATGCAACAGATGAAGAAGTAATTGAGGCTGCAACGGCAGTAGGCGCTGACTCATTTATTGCAAGACTACCAAAGGGCTTCGAAACTGAAGTAGAAGAGCGAGGAAATATATTATCAGTAGGAGAACGACAACTACTTTCATTTGCACGTGCATTACTAGCTGATCCAAGAATCCTCATTCTTGATGAGGCTACAGCTAGCATTGATACAGAGTCTGAGGTTAAAATTCAAACTGCACTTAAAAAATTGCTAAAAGGTAGAACAGCAATTATTATTGCGCATCGACTATCTACCATTCGTGATTCTGATAATATTATCGTGCTTGATCATGGTCAAATTATAGAGCAAGGTTCACACGATCAATTGATGAAATTACAAGGCCAATATCACAACCTAGTCAAATCACAATTTAAAATGTTAGACGTAGGGTAAGAAAACTTGAACGGGAGATATTACATCTCCCGTTTTTAAAATTTAAGAAGATTGTAACATTTCTTATTGCTCAATCGTCTATATCATAAAGGGACTAGGGGTGTTGAGATGAACAAATATAAGTTAGTAATAACCCTTGTTATTCTTTCTTTTGGCTTAATTCTGGCAGCGTGTAGTGGTGGTGCTTCAGAATCAACGGAGAATAGTAAAACTTCGATGGATATGGCAACTTCAGAGGAAGCTCCAGCAGAGGCTAAGATGGAGCAAAATAGATTAGCTGATGGAAAAAATAAGGGTGTCACTGATTCGAATAAGAGTAATCAACAAAGTAGAATGGTTATTTATCATGCGGATCTTCAATTAGAAGTGAAAGATTATAAATCCGTTCACAGTAAAATTGAGCTACTCGTAAATGAAATGAATGGCTACATTGTTGAGTCTAATGTGTATAACCATGGTGAAAACCAAATGGAAGGGAGACTAACGGTTCGAGTTCCAGAATCTCTCTTCAATTCGTTTATTTCGCAAGTAGGGGAAATGAGTGAAAAAGTTAACCACCAAAACATAACCGGGCAAGATGTAACAGAGGAATATGTAGATCTGGGATCAAGATTAAAGTCTAAAGAGGTTGTTGAGGAAAGATTGCTTCAATTTATGAGAGATGCAAAAGAAACAAAAGATCTACTACAAATATCATCCGATTTAGCTGTTGTGCAAGAAGAAATTGAACAAATCAAGGGGAGAATGAACTACCTTGAGAACCAGGCGAACTTATCGACTGTTTCGATGACATTGTATGAAAACAAGGTAATTGTACCAGAAATAGATGGTAGTGGACTGAACACATGGGATAAGACAAAAAAGCAGTTTATGGACAGCATTAACTTTATTTTAGGTGCTGTTTCCGGTTTCTTTGTTTTCTTAATTGGGAATTCACCAATCCTTTTATTACTAGGATTGCTTGGATTTGTCGTTTACCTTTTTATGAGAAAAATGGCTAGACAAAAGATACGTGAGGAACAACAAAAGTCGGGAGATTAATCTCGGCTTTTTTGTTTAATGCATACTTTTCCCTCTATTCTGTGGTAAAATTAGTACCATCTTATTATACTAGTCAGCGACAAATTCGGGGGTTTTAATTATGAAAAAAGAGTTTGCAGTAATAGGGTTAGGCCGTTTTGGTGGAAGTATATGTAGAGCCCTTAGTGAAGAGGGAATGGAAGTTATGGCCATGGATGTTATAGAGGAAAAGGTGAATGAATTTTCTTCGATAGCATCGCATGCTGTTGTTGGTGATTCTACTGATGAATCCGTTTTAAAAAGTATAGGAATCCGTAACTTTGACCATGTCATCGTAGCGATTGGAGACAATATTCAAGCTAGTATCCTAACGACTTTAATTTTGAAAGAGCTTGGGGTAAAACATATTACAGTTAAAGCTCAAAATGATTATCATGAAAAAGTCTTAAATAAAATAGGGGCTGATCAGATTGTTCACCCTGAGCGAGACATGGGTAAACGTATTGCTCATAGTATCATGTCTAATAATGTCTTGGACTACTTGGAGCTATCAGATGAACACAGTATAGTCGAGATTGTTGCTAGTCAAAGGCTTGATGGTCATACATTAATAAGTCTAGACATTCGAGCAAAATTTGGTATAAACATTGTTGCATTCAAACGGGGTAAGGATATCATTGTTTCCCCACAAGCTACTGAAGTAATTAGAAAAGGTGATATCCTCATTGTAATAGGGGCAGATGTAGATATCGACCGATTCGAAAAAACAATGATCGGTGAGTGAAAATAGATGAAAAAAGAGACAACCTCATTTGAGATTGTCTCTTTTTCTATTTATACCTCCATGATGATTGGTAAAATCATAGGACGGCGTTTTGTTTTCTCGTAAAGGAAAGGTGCCAAGGTATCTGTAATTTCGTTTTTAATTTCGGACCATTGAGTGGTGCGACGTTCCATCACTTTATTCAAGTGTTTAGAAATTAAGCCTTGTGCATCATTGATTAAATCTCCAGACTCTCTCATATACACAAATCCACGTGATATTAAATCAGGTCCAGCTGCTATCTTGAAGTCTTTCATGTTAATGCTAACAACAACAATGACAAGTCCTTCTTCTGAAAGAATACGACGATCACGTAAAACGATATTACCAATATCACCTATTCCGCTTCCATCGATGTAGACATTCCCAGAAGGAATTTTCCCAGCTACAGAAGCTTCATTCTCACTTAATGCTAATACTTCACCATTATCCATAATGAAGCAATTTTCCTCTAAAACTCCACAGTCGATAGCAAGCTTTGAATGCATCTTTTGCATACGGTATTCACCGTGGATAGGCATGAAGTATTTAGGTTTAATCAAACGAAGCATAAGCTTTTGTTCTTCCTGACCACCATGACCTGAAGTATGAATATCACTTAGAGCACCATGAATTACCTCAGCACCTGCACGGTAGAGCATGTTGATTGTTCTGCTAACACTTATAGTGTTACCTGGAATAGGAGAAGAAGAAAATACAACAGTGTCTCCAGGAATAATTTGTATTTGTCGATGAGTTCCATTTGCAATCCTTGAAAGGGCCGCCATTGGCTCACCTTGGCTTCCTGTACACAGAATGACAACTTTGTCAGCAGGAAGTCTATTTATTTGTGATGCTTCAATAAATGTGTCCTTAGGGCATCGAATGTAACCTAAATCTTGTCCAATATTTATCGCTGCTTCCATACTGCGTCCAAAAACAGCGACTTTACGATCATAAGCAACAGCAGACTCAACAACCTGCTGAAGACGGTGAATATTAGATGCGAAGGTCGCAAAGATAATTCTTCCTGTTACCTTACGGAAAATATCGTTAATGCTTTCCCCAACACGACGTTCAGACATTGTGAAATTAGGAATCTCACTGTTTGTGCTGTCAGATAATAAACAAAGAACGCCTTCTTTCCCAATCTCAGCCATCTTTGTTAAGTTAGCAGGTTCGCCAACAGGAGTGAAATCAAATTTGAAATCCCCAGTATGAACAATCTGACCAGGTGGTGTTTTTACGACGATTCCATATGAATCAGGTATACTGTGTGTTGTTCTAAAGAAAGTAACAGACGTTTTTCTAAATTTAATAATATCGTCTTCTTGGATTTCAATTAATTTAGCTGTTCGAAGTAAACCATGCTCTTCTAGTTTGTTACGGATTAAGCCTAGTGCTAATTTACCTCCGTAAATAGGTATGTTTACCTCGCGTAAAAGGTACGGAATGCCTCCAATGTGGTCTTCGTGACCGTGTGTAATAAATAATCCTTTTATTTTTTCCACATTCTTAATGATGTAGCTATAGTCAGGAATAACATAATCAATACCTAAAAGCTCGTCTTCAGGAAACTTAATTCCTGCATCAATTAAAATAATTTCATCTTGAAACTGAACACCATATGTGTTCTTACCGATTTCGCCTAGTCCCCCAAATGCGAAAACAGCAGTTTGGTCATTTTTAACAAATTTCATAATCAGATCTCCAATACCTTATAGTCTTCATTTTGTTGCTCATAAGCTAGATGTGCGCCTTCAACTCGTTGCACAAACTCAATGTTGTAGTTACGATCTTTTAATTTCTCACGAACATATCTTTCTGCATCTGCATTAACATAAAGTGTTTTTGTTCTTTCGCGCACAGGAACTTCATTTGCCTGTTCTTGATAGTAAACTTTAAAAATCATTTGCCAAATCTCTCCTTAATTTCCGTTTATAAGATTCACTTGTTCTATTATATAAAAAATTAACAAGTTTTTCATGTTTTTTCTATTTTTGATAAAAATTTAGCATATTGTTCCCATTTCAATATGTAGAAAAGAGGCCCTTCGGACGTCCAGAAGGGCACTTTTTTTATCAAGAAAGTTTAAGCAATTGTTTTTTTCTTTAAAATATCTGTCCAATGTTGTAGTAACTTTTTCCGAAGCTTTTTGAGCATGATTACATCATCTCCTTAATTTACTATTTTAAACCTTCCTTGTCCATTGTTAAATAGGTCATAGGTCAATTTAATTAATTTTGTTACTTATTTTTTATTTAATGTTTTTTTCTTTTTAATTCCATGATTAGTATATGGATTTTTAGGAATGATTATCGTGGGGATATTTGGTAAAAGTAAACGTAATCATTTGACAAGATGATACTGATAAAGTAGCTTTATGAAAGTAATATAAGCTTAAGATTGAGGTGGCAAAAATGACAAAAAAATTAGTGTTTTTTGATATAGACGGTACTCTATTAGACCATGATAAAAAACTGCCTGAAAGTACAAAGAAAGCTATTTTTTCTCTGAAAAGAAAAGGAATTAACGTCGCAATCGCAACTGGTAGGGCTCCATTTATGTATGAAAATCTTAGAAATGAGTTAGAAATTAATACGTTTGTTAGTTTTAATGGTCAATATGTTGTATTTGAGGGTGAGGTATTATACACCAATCCACTCAATCCAGAAAAATTAGATGAATTAAGGAACTTTGCACTAAAGTATAAGCATCCCCTAGTGTATATGAATGCAGAAATGATGCGATCGAATGTTGAAAATCACCCGTTTATACATAAAAGCATCTCTAGCTTAAAATTTGAACATCCAAATTACGAACCCGATTTTCTAGCAAATCGAGATATTTACCAAACTCTGTTGTTTTGTATAAGAGAGGAGGAAGAGAAATATATTCAATCTTTTCCATCCTTTCAGTTTATCAGGTGGCATGAATTTTCAACTGATATCATTCCTTACGGTGGTTCTAAAGCAGAAGGGATTAAAAAGATTATGGATGCATTAGGAGTGAATAGAGAAGATGTCTATGCGTTCGGAGATGGTTTAAACGACGCAGAGATGTTAGATTTTGTAGGAACAGGTGTCGCAATGGGAAATGCTGAGGAAATTATAAAGCAACGCGCTGATATTGTAACTAAGTCAGTTGATGATGATGGAATTGTCCATGGGTTAGAATTAATAGGATTGCTTAAATAGGAAGAGGCTGTATTAAAAATTGATGTGGAGTTGTCACATTAATTTATAGTACAGCCTTACAAAGTTTGTGTTATCTTTCTATTCCAATTGCATTTTCAGGCGTAGCAAATGGATCTTCTTTATTAATATGGTCATAAAACATTACACCATTTAAATGGTCAATTTCATGTTGGAAAACAATTGCTGGCAAACCTTTAAGTCTTAGATTTACTTCCTCACCGTCAACCGTTGTAGCCTTTACTTTTATTCGTGCATACCTAGGGACATACCCAGGAACTTCACGATTAACCGATAAGCAGCCTTCTCCACTAGTTAAGTAACTTTTTTCAATAGAATGACTTATAATTTTAGGGTTAAAAAGTGCAAAGCTTATAAGTTTATCATTTTCATCTCTTACGTGTATTGCAATCATTCTTTTTAAAACGTTGATTTGTGGAGCCGCAAGGCCAATACCAGGTCTGAGACCATATTTCTCGGCAATTACAGGATCCTGACTATTTTTAACAAATTCCATCATCTTGATCAGTATATCCTTTTCCTCTTGTGTTGCAGGCAATTTTATCTCTTTAGCATTAGCTCTTAAAGAGGGGTGGCCTTCGGTTATTATATTTTCCATTGTAATCAATTTTAACATTCACTCCTTATGTACCAGATGCTTATTAACATTTACCCTTAGTTTAGCAGAGGAAGGTTGTTTTTAAAAACACTTTTTATTGCGGCAATTAGTTAAGTCATATTACTGTTAATACATTTGAAGAATAAATTTGTGTGTTTAGAAAACTCATTAAAAAGTTCTAAGTAAGTGGACAAGCACATACATATTATTAATCACTAATTAAAGAATAATTTCCAAGGTGTTTCATAAAAAATAGATAAGTCACTAAAAATGAAAAAAAGAAATGAACAGGTTGTAAAAAAAAGCGTAAAACTTTATAGTAGAATATGGTACATAGGTAAGGGGGATTTATAGGTGAAACTTAAATTAACGATATTATTAATGGTTCTTAGCTTTGTTTTATCAGGTTGTAATACAGGACCAACTCCAGAAGAAGAAATTTATGAGACGCTTGAAGAAGTAGTAAATCTTGAGACTTCTTTTAAAGAGCAGCAAAATCCTCTAGTTGAGCTTGAAAAAAAGGAAAAGGAACTTTATGATCAAATCATTTCATTAGGGATGAAGGAATTTGATAAAATTGTAGCTCTTTCCGAAGAAGCATTAGCAATTGTAGAGGAACGTGAAACAAGGCTAAATGAAGAAAATGCAAGTATAGAGGCATCAAAAGAAAAGTTTAACTTAGTAAAAGATTATATTGCTAATCTTGAAGACGAAAAGCTTTCCGAAGATGCAAATCAACTTATTGAGTTAATGGAAAATAGATATTCCAGTTATTCAACCCTTTACTCAAATTACTTAGAAGCTATTGGGCACGATAAAAACTTTATACGATGTTCCAAAGTGAAGACCTGACTCTCGAGCAATTAGAAGAACAAATCAAAAATATAAACGAGAGCTACGAAAAGGTTATTGCAGCAAATGAAGAATTTAATAACTTTACAGAGCAGTATAATGAATCTAAATTGGCTTTTTATGAAAATGCTGGATTAGAGGTAGTATACAAAGACTAGAGGATAACCCTCTAGTCTTTTTTAGTGTCTCTATTTTATTAATACAGTTTTTGAAGTTGTATTAATACAGGTTGTTTGTTCTGGATTTAATTAGGAAAAAAGTCATCGCCATGATTGTATAGAAAATATGTAGGCAAAAGGATTGACTATCAAAAAGTTCTTATTGTAAACTTAAAACTGTTAATGAACATTGTATTATTATTTCTTTAGAAGTGATTAATACAGATTATTCAAAGTGAACTTTTCAACAAATTGTTTCAGGTGGAATATGGGCAAACTATAGATGGATAGATAAGCAGTAGTACATATACGCAAAAAATGTCTTGTAATAATCGTTTTTGGGTAACCTATTGCTGTATAAATAACTCCCACTCGCAACTTAGGGCATTTCCTTGCTTTAACATTTTGTGTAAAGTCTTTATCAACTAATAACTAGGAAAATGAAAGGAAGAGGTGACTGACATGGCTGCAAAAACAAATGAAGCATTATTTGATAGCCAACAACAACTTGAAAAGGTTGCTGAACAATTTCCAACTCTACAAATCCTTAATGAAGAGGGACAAATTGTAAATGAGGCAGCAATGCCTGATCTAAGTGATGATCAACTAAAAGAATTAATGAGAAGAATGGTATATACTCGTATTCTTGATCAACGCTCTATATCTTTAAATCGTCAAGGGAGACTAGGGTTCTATGCACCTACGGCAGGTCAAGAGGCAAGCCAATTAGCTTCTCAATTTGCGTTAGAAAAAGAAGATTTTATCCTACCGGGCTACCGCGATGTTCCGCAAATTGTATGGCACGGATTACCTCTTTATCAAGCATTTTTATTTTCTCGTGGTCACTACCATGGCAACCAGATGCCTGAAGGTGTGAATGTAATTTCACCTCAAATTATTATTGGTGCTCAATACATACAGTGTGCTGGTGTAGCTTTAGGTATGAAAAAACGCGGTGCTAAATCTGTTGCTATTACATATACAGGTGATGGTGGGGCTTCACAAGGTGATTTCTATGAAGGAATTAATTTTGCAGGAGCATATAAAGCACCAGCAATTTTCATTGTTCAAAACAACCGTTTTGCTATTTCAACTCCAGTAGAGAAACAGTCTGCTGCAAAGACAATTGCACAAAAAGCTGTTGCCGCAGGTATTCCAGGTGTTCAGGTTGATGGAATGGATCCATTAGCGGTTTACGCTGCTGTAGCTGAAGCTCGTCAGCGCGCTATTAATGGTGAAGGCCCTACATTAATTGAAACTCTAACGTACCGTTACGGTCCACATACAATGGCTGGGGATGACCCAACACGTTACCGTTCTTCAGAATTAGATGATGAGTGGGAAAAGAAAGATCCACTTGTACGTTTCCGTAAATTCCTAGAGGGTAAAGGATTATGGAATGAAGAATTAGAGAATAAAGTAATTGAAGAAGCAAAAGAAGATATTAAAAATGCGATTAAGAAAGCGGACGAAGCACCAAAACAAAAAGTTACAGATTTAATTTCAATCATGTACGAAAACCTTCCGCTAAATCTTCAAGAGCAAATGGAAATCTATAAAGAGAAGGAGTCGAAGTAAGCCATGGCGCAAATGACAATGATTCAAGCAATCACTGATGCGTTACGCACAGAACTAAAAAATGACCCAAATGTCTTAGTATTTGGAGAAGATGTTGGAGTGAATGGTGGGGTTTTCCGCGCCACTGAGGGTCTACAAGCGGAATTCGGTGAAGATCGAGTATTTGATACACCCCTAGCTGAATCAGGTATCGGCGGCTTAGCAATTGGTCTTGGCTTACAAGGTTTCCGTCCTGTTCCAGAAATCCAATTCTTTGGTTTCGTTTACGAGGTTATTGACTCTATAAATGGACAAATGGCACGTATGCGTTATCGTTCAGGTGGAAGATATACATCACCAGTTACAATTCGTTCTCCATTCGGAGGAGGAGTACATACGCCTGAACTACACGCAGACAGCCTTGAAGGCCTTGTTGCATCACAACCTGGTTTAAAAGTTATCATTCCTTCAACTCCTTACGATGCAAAAGGTTTATTAATTTCTGCCATTCGCGACAATGATCCGGTTATCTTCTTAGAACATATGAAGCTATACCGCTCATTCCGTCAAGAGGTTCCTGAAGAGGAATATACAATTGAAATTGGTAAGGCTGATGTTAAACGCGAAGGTAAAGATATAACAATGGTTACTTACGGAGCAATGGTTCATGAATGCTTAAAGGCAGCTGAAGAACTTGAAAAAGAAGGGGTATCAGCTGAGGTTATCGACCTACGTACAATTAGCCCATTAGATATTCCAACGATTATTGCTTCTGTAGAAAAAACAGGAAGAGCAATTGTTGTACAAGAGGCACAGAAGCAAGCTGGAATTGCTGCTAACGTTGTTGCTGAAATTAACGACCGTGCTATCTTAAGTCTTGAAGCACCAGTACTTCGTGTGGCAGCACCTGATACTGTGTTTTCATTCTCTGCTGCTGAATCTGTTTGGCTTCCAAACTATAAAGATGTACTTGAGACAGCAAAGAAAGTCCTTAATTTCTAGACAATCTAAACGGTTGAAATATAGTTAACATTTATAATAGGAGGCGAATAACCTTGGCATTCGAATTTAAGCTGCCAGATATCGGTGAAGGTATCCATGAGGGTGAAATCGTAAAATGGTTTGTTAAACCTGGCGATGAAGTAAATGAAGATGATGTATTATGTGAAGTTCAGAATGATAAAGCAGTTGTTGAGATTCCTTCACCTGTTAAAGGTAAGGTATTAGAAGTGCTAGTAGAAGAAGGTACTGTTGCAATTGTAGGTGACACATTAATTAAATTTGATGCACCAGGCTATGAAAACCTTAAGTTTAAAGGTGACGACGAGGATAAGCCTAAAAATGAAGAGGCTAAGCCTACTCAAAACCAAGAAGAGGCGAAAGCGGATACTAAAGAGGTTGACGTTGACCCAAGTCGCCGCGTTATTGCAATGCCTTCTGTCCGTAAGTATGCTCGTGAAAAGGGTGTGGACATTAAAGCAGTTGAGGGTTCGGGTAAAAATGGTCGTATCGTAATGGCGGATATCGATTCCTTCTTACAAGGTGGAGCACCAGCAACAACAGTAGCAGAAACTACAGAAGAAGTTATTACACAAGAAACTGTTACAACTAAAACAGAGGAAAAAGAAAAAGCTGCATCAGCTAAACAACCAATCCCTGCAGGTCAATATCCAGAGACACGTGAGAAAATGAGTGGGATTCGTAAGGCTATTGCAAAAGCAATGGTTAATTCAAAACAAACTGCACCTCATGTAACCCTAATGGATGAAGTTGATGTGACAGCACTAGTTGCTCATCGTAAGAAATTTAAAGGTACTGCATTAGAAAAAGGTATTAAGCTAACGTATTTACCATATGTTGTTAAGGCGTTAACTTCTGCATTGAGAGAATTCCCTGCACTAAATACATCTCTTGATGATGCAACTGATGAAATCATTCATAAGCATTATTATAATATAGGAATCGCGGCTGATACGGATAAAGGTTTATTAGTACCTGTTGTAAAAGATGCAGATCGTAAATCAATATTTACAATCTCTAATGAAATAAATGAACTAGCAGGTAAAGCGCGTGACGGTAAACTTGGATCAGACGATATGAAAGGTGCTTCTTGTACAATTACGAATATCGGTTCTGCAGGTGGACAATGGTTTACACCTGTTATCAACCACCCAGAAGTAGCGATTCTTGGTATCGGCCGTATTGCAGAAAAACCAGTCGTAAACAATGGAGAAATTGTGGTCGCTCCTGTTTTAGCATTATCCTTGAGTTTTGATCATCGAATGATTGATGGTGCAACTGCGCAAAATGCTTTAAATCATATTAAACGTTTATTGAACGACCCACAATTATTATTAATGGAGGCGTAATAAATGGTAGTAGGAGATTTTCCAATTGAAACCGATACACTCGTTATCGGTGCTGGGCCTGGTGGATATGTTGCTGCGATTCGTGCTTCCCAGCTAGGGCAAAAGGTTACAATCGTTGAAAAAGGCACACTAGGCGGAGTTTGTCTTAATGTTGGATGTATTCCATCTAAAGCATTAATTTCAGCTGCTCATCGTTATGAGCATGCGTTACATTCAGAGGATATGGGTATAAAAGCTGATAATGTGACTGTTGATTTTTCGAAGGTGCAAGAATGGAAGTCAAGCGTTGTCAACAAACTTACTGGTGGAGTCGAAGGATTACTAAAAGGTAATAAAGTTGAAATTGTACGTGGCGAAGCCTACTTTGTTGACAGCAATTCTGTGCGTGTAATGGATGAAAATTCTGCACAAACATACACATTTAAAAATGCAATTATTGCTTCAGGTTCTCGTCCTATCGAAATACCTGCATTTAAATATGGTGGAAGAGTATTGGATTCAACCGGTGCTTTAAGTCTTAAGGAAATTCCGAAAAAGCTTGTGGTCATCGGTGGTGGCTACATCGGTACAGAACTAGGAACAGCTTACGCTAACTTTGGAACACAGGTTACAATCTTAGAGGGTGCTGATGAAATTCTATCAGGATTTGAAAAGCAAATGAGCTCACTAGTTAAAAGGAAGCTTAAGAAAAAAGGTGCAGAAATCCATACTAATGCATTGGCAAAAAGTGTAGAGCAAACTGAAAATAGTGCTACAGTAACCTTTGAAGTAAAAGGTGAAAGTAAAACAGTTGAAGCTGATTACGTACTTGTAACGGTAGGTCGTCGTCCAAATACAGATGAGTTAGGCTTAGAGCAAGTAGGTATTGAAGTGACAGAACGTGGTTTAATTAAAATTGATAAACAATGTCGTACAAACGTTAGTAATATCTATGCGATTGGTGACATCGTAGAAGGACCACCATTAGCTCATAAAGCTTCATATGAAGCTAAAATTGCTGCGGAAGCAATTGCTGGTCATGCTTCAGAGATCGATTACCTTGGAATCCCTGCAGTCGTATTTACAGACCCTGAGCTTGCATCTGTTGGATATACCGAAAAAGAGGCAAAAGAAGAAGGTATCGATGTTACTGCATCAAAATTCCCATTCGGTGCGAACGGGCGTGCATTAGCTCTTAACAGTGCTGACGGCTTCTTGAAACTAATTACTCGGAAAGAGGATGGATTAGTAATTGGTGCGCAAATTGCTGGACCAAGTGCTTCAGATATGATTGCCGAACTAGGACTAGCGATTGAAGCAGGTATGACTGCTGAGGACTTAGCAATGACCATTCATGCTCACCCGACTTTAGGTGAAATTACCATGGAAGCTGCAGAGGTAGCGATTGGTAGTCCGATTCATATTGTAAAATAAATAGACAGACAAAATCGCTCTCATTTTTACTTGAGAGCGATTTTTATTTTAAAACATCAATTAAGGGTTGTATTATTTCTTCCTTTGATAAATCTCCCTCAATTTGTGCAATGATTTGATTGTCATGAATTACAAGTAAGGTTGGAAAGGTGTCTACATCAAAACTTGAATAACGGACCTTCTCGCTAGATGGAATTACCTTCATTGACGTAACGATTTCAGGATAGGTTTTTTTAATTTCTAATAAGGCATCATAATAGCTGGATTCATTATGCAAGTTGTCTTCATCAGAAAAAAATAGTAATTGTTTCTCTGTATTGTTGAAGACAGGGCTTGATGGAGTGTTTTGAGCGAGATGACAGGATGAGAGCAAAAGAAATGATAGCATAAAAATAACTAAGCTTCTCATATACGATGGTCCACTTCTTTCTAAGTTAATCGACAAATTCTAAATTCATTCTATCATGTCTTCAAATAATTCTTTCGATTGTCATGTAATTGTTACAGAAATGAAAAATAGATAGCGCCAATTGAACATATATATTACAAATGTTTAATTCAAGTGAAGGGGCTTTCATTATGAGGGTATATGTGATAATATTGGTCCAATTTTTGATTTGGAGTAGTTTTTCAATCGCTGCATGGGTTTCAAATCAAGATAGTATTAAGTCTAAATCCATTCTCTTTCTTGTATTTAGTTATTTAGCATTCTGGGTTGCAACAACCATTGGGTTAACAAAGCGAAAAGCATTATTCACTACATTAGTAACAATGGCGGCATTCTTTTCATGTCAGCAGTTATTTTGGTTGGCTATATAAACTGAGGCAGTTTTTTACTATAATGGAAAGGTGCAAAATAAAAAGGAGGAAAGCAGCATGAAAAAAACACTCGGACTAGTCATCCTTGCAATTTTTTTAACCGGCTGTGGAACAACAAACGATAATCCAAAATCGATGCCACAAGATCAAGAACATAATTCCACTGAGGAAACTAAGGTGCCTCCTAAAACAGAACCAGAAAAAGTTGATGAAGCAAACAAAGATGTTACTGAAAAAGAAGATAGTGTTGAAGTAGAGCATAAGGAAGGGGTCACAAAACCAACACACCGTTTGAATCCTTCAAACTGGGCAATTGAGCCTATTAGTGATGCTAACGAAAAGGTTGTCCTTCTTACCATAGATGATGCTCCAGACAAACATGCTTTAGAGATGGCATCAACATTAAAGGAATTAGGGGTAAGTGCAATTTTCTTTGTAAACGGGCATTTTATTGATTCTAATGAAGAAAAAGAGATACTTATGAAAATTCATGAGATGGGATTTCCGATAGGTAATCATACAATGACTCATGCAAACCTGAAAGATAGTTCTGAAGAGGAGCAGTACAAGGAGATTGTGGGCCTTAGCGATATGATTGAAGAGATAATAGGAGAAAGGCCTCAATTTTTCAGGGCGCCGTTTGGTGTAAATACTGACTACAGTAGGCAATTGGTTGAACAAGAGGGGATGCTTTTAATGAACTGGACTTACGGGTATGATTGGGAAAAAGACTATCGTACCAAAGAGTCTTTAGCAGATATAATGGTCAATACTCCACTGTTGAGACATGGAGCTAATCTTTTAATGCATGATAGAGAATGGACAAATGCCGCATTGGCTGATATTGTAACAGGTCTTCAGTCAAAAGGATATGAAATTGTCGATCCTAAGGTAATTGAAACGCCAAAAAACACGGGTAATTAAACCCGTGTTTATTACTTTCTAGGATAATAGTACATAATTCTACCATTAAATAAGTGTAGCTCGCCTTGAAGTTTTTTTCCTAAAAATTTACAGAATTCGTTTGCTTTTCCTTTATCCCCATGTGTTGAGGCTTGAGGGAGAGTAATTTGAATATAATATTGTTCAGTTTTATTTTCTTCATCTTCAATTTCTTCTTTACCTACACCTAATACAATAAGGTTATAACGACTATCTGTAGATTTTAAATAAAACCAGTTTGTACCTTCCTCGTTGTTTTCCTTTATATCATATGGAAAGGCTGCGTCTCCGTATTCCCAGCTTACTTGCTGTCCGGTTTTACTGGTAATCTCTTTATAATAGTAAAAAAGCTCTTTTACATCATCAAGTGTAATTTCTTGTTTAGTTGAGCCTGGAACGAGTTTTATGTATGCGTTTGCCATTCGGTTCACTCCTAATAAAAACTTCATAATACTAGTCCATTCTAGCATTTATTAAAAGTTATTGACAACAAATAATCGTAAAGAGGCTTGTAAAAAGCTGTTTTATAAGTTATAATAATATTCTGAATAATCAAATCTTATAAGGAGGTATTCTATGAATCTATTTGACAAACTATATGATGATCAAGAAAATGTAAAGGTACGTTTTGTAGGGTTTACAACTGAAAATGTACGATACGATTTTGGTATAGTTTATACGAATTTATTCTTTGGCAAACCATTAGTCATTTGTATGCAAACAGGACGATCAACCCTCCTCGATCCAAAAGATATTGAGGATCTAGATTATCTACGTCGAATCTTCCGCATTGATACCCTTGAAGAAGCTGCCGATCTTGCTGATTTCTTTAAAACATCCTTACCACATATTCCATTTGAAACACAATATGAATAGTTTAATTAATGCAGACCAGCATATAGTGCTTGGTCTGTTTTTATATTAACCACACGTGGAAAGCGAAGTGGATGTTAGAGAATAAGTTCAATGTACTTATCCAAAACCAAATTACTAGTTAAAAAGAAAGCTAAACAAAAAATAATTATGACATACAATTAACCATTGACTAATTAATTGTGACATATTATTATATAAATAACATAACGTTAAGCGCTTTCATAGTGGGTGCTTCGTTAACAAATATCGTCATAATCAAACAAAAATGCTTTGGAAGGGGTTTTTGAAACAATGGGAACAATCGTATGTCAAAATTGTAATAACACAATTGACCATTTCGATGACGAAAAAGTAACGACGCTTTATGCAAAATGTGAAGAGTGTAACTGTGAACCAAGAGATAAAAAATAAAAGATTAGTTATATATATTAAAAAAGCATGCAAATTTGCATGCTTTTTCTTTATTCTATCGCTCTATGCTCTTTAATAACCCTAAGTGTAGATAATTCACTGTCTTCCGGGCCTTGAACTGGTAAACCTACCTCTATATTCTTTTTAATGTATGTCAAATTTTCTTCGGTAATGATTTCACCAGGAATAAAGATTGGAATCCCAGGAGGGTACACCATAATAAATTCAGCAATGATTCTTCCTGCCGATTGATCAAAAGGCACCACCTCAGTCTCAGCATAAAAAGCATCTCTAGGAGTTAATGCTAAGCGTGGAATATTTGGTAGCAGTACAGCGGGCTTATGGTCTACATCACTATGCTGCTTTAATTCATTTGCCATTTCCTTTAAAGCATTAATTAATATAGCGGTTTCCTTTTCAGTATCACCAGGGGTAATAATACACAAAATATTGTACAAATCTGATAGTTCGACTTCGATATTGTATTTTTCTCTTAACCAGCCCTCAACTTCATAACCTGTTATACCAAGTGCTTTAACAGAAATAATTAATTTGGTGGGGTCATAATCAAACGTTGCCTTTGAACCAACAATTTCTCTACCAATACAATAAAGATTTTCAATCTCATTTATTTCTTTACGTGTTTTTTCAGCAAGTCGAATAGCTTCTTCAATTAGGTCATGACCTTCCATCACGAGTCGTCTTCTTGCTACATCAAGAGAGGCTAATAATAAGTACGATGTAGATGTTGTTGTAAGCATACTTATAATCGACTGAACACGTTTTGGTGAAACAAGGCCTTCTTTTACATTTAAAATCGAACTTTGAGTCATTGATCCACCTAATTTATGAACACTGGTAGCTGCCATATCAGCACCGGCTTGCATTGCAGATAATGGAAGCTTTTCATGGAAATGAATGTGTACACCATGAGCTTCATCGACTAATACAGGAACTTCATAGGAATGAGCAATTTCAACAATTTGCTTTAAATCTGCAGATATCCCAAAATAGGTTGGGTTTATTACTAGAACACCTTTTGCGTCAGGGTGTTGTTCAAGTGCCTTTTCAACAGAATCCGTTGTTATACCATGAGATATTCCTAAGTCCTTATCAATTTCTGGGTGGATGAAAACTGGAACAGCACCTGAAAAAACAATCGCTGACATAACAGACTTATGAACATTTCTTGGAACGATAATTTTATCCCCAGGTCCACAGACTGCCATAACCATTGTCATGATTGCTCCACTTGTACCTTGAACAGAGAAAAACGTATGATCAGCACCAAATGCTTCTGCTGCAAGGTCTTGTGCTTTTTTAATCATCCCTTTTGGTTGATGAAGATCATCCAACGGTCCGATATTGATTAAGTCAATTGATAGAGCATTATCTCCTATAAAATTTCGGAATTCAGGGTCAATTCCGGTGCCCTTTTTATGGCCAGGAATATGAAATTGAACAGGGTTTCTTTTTGAATGATTAACTAATCCACTGAATAATGGTGTTTCTGATTGTGACAATTTTAGCACGCACCTCTTTAATAATCGATATTTTTTAAGCCAATAAGATAGCAGTTTGTTATTATTTCATCTATATACAAATATTACGTATTGGCCAAGTCATAAAACAAATGAATTATAGCATTTATCGCACCATTTGCATAGAAATTTCTGTATGTTATTAAAGTAACTCATCAGTACTATTAATAAACATGAATTCAAGAAATAAAAAGGATTCTGTTTAGAAATAGAGAATGAAAAGGTAGAGGGAAAAAGGGAGGTTGTTCATATGAATTGGGAAACTCGAGTAACGAAACTTCTAGGAATACAATATCCAATTGTTCAAGGTGGACTCGCTTATCTAGCTTATGCAGATTTAGCTGCAGCGGTGTCAAACGCTGGTGGATTAGGACAAATCACGGCTATGTCATTAGATGGTCCAGAGGAACTTCGTGAAGAAATAAGAAAAGTTAAAGAGAAAACGTCTAAGCCATTTGGTGTAAATTTTGCTATCGGGCAGCATGGGCGACCTTTTTCACATATGCTTGATGTTGCAATTGAAGAAAATGTTCCGGTTGTGTCCATGACTGGTGGAAATCCTACTCCAGTATTCGACCAATTAAAGGGTACGGACATAAAAAAACTCGTTTTAGTGGCTGCCAAACGTCAAGCAATAAAGGCACAAGAGCTTGGAGCAGATGCTGTAATGGTTGTAGGTCAAGAAGGAGGCGGTCATTTAGGAAAAGATGATACTGGTACTTTTGTGTTGATTCCTCAGGTTGTAGAAAGTGTAAGCATCCCTGTAATTGCTTCCGGTGGAATTGGTGATGGAAGAGGTCTAATGGCAGCTCTTAGTTTAGGGGCTGAAGGAATTGAAATGGGAACACGTTTTATAGCTACCAAAGAATGTATTCATGCTCACCCAACTTATAAAGAGGCTCTAGTGAAGGGTTCTGAAAGTGATACAGTCGTTATAAAAAGATCGCTAGGAGCACCAGGAAGAGCTATTGGAAATGAATGGACAAAGAAAATCCTTGAATTAGAAAAAATGAATTGTGGCTATGAAGGTTTAAAAGATTATATTAGTGGTATTTCAAATAAGAGGTATATTTATGATGGAGAAATTAATGAGGGATATGCCTGGGCAGGGCAAGTAATGGGCTTAATACATGATATCCCTTCCGTTAAGCAGTTATTTGAACGTATGATCTTAGAAGGGGAAGAAATACGTAGGAAATGGCAATAATAAATAGAAAAATTGACTATATTGAGGTGTTTCATTTTGGATTATCAATACCCGATTTCACCTGACTGGAAAACAGAAGAAATCATTGATGTTATAAATTTTTATCAGTCAGTAGAAAAAGCATATGAGAAAGGAATTAATCGTGAGGATTTAATGATTACATATCGAAGATTTAAAGAAATTGTCCCTAGTAAAGCTGAAGAAAAACAGATAGACCGCGAGTTTGAAGAAATAAGCGGATATTCTTCATATAGGGTTATTAAGAAAGCGAAAGAAGCAGAGGGAAATGTAACTATTAAGGGTTAAGTAAAAAGGCAGAAGAAGTATCTTCTGCCTTCATTCATTTATTATTTAGAATTACTAGATAGTTGGTATAAGGGAATGAGTTGTTTAAACGTGTCATCAACTTTTTGAATAAACTGGTCAGATGTCATTTCCACTGCAGTATTTCTGTCAATTGTTATACCGCATAAAATTTCTGCTTTTTTTACTGTTTGCAGACGGGTGAACATGGATAATAAGTCATCCTGAGATAGCCCTTGATTCGATATCACCTCAGGTTTTGTATGATCCATTGACCAAACAAAATCGCTAGGGATTAACTCATTAATTTTAGTTATATTTTTTTCTAACGACTTTCCAAACATTTCTTTGCCGTTTGCTTCATAAATCACAGCAAACCAAATGAAAAGATGTGTTTCCCATAATCCTATCTGGAAATGTGGGACCATTTTATACCCTCTTTTATTATTTGCAAACGCAACCCAGGTATCTTTAGGTGGATTAACAGATCTTCTCGCATGTTTAGCAACATGAAAGAACATTTCTTCTCCAACTATGGTTGATAATGTAGGAGAAAAATGCTCTCCTAAAGCCTCAAGCTTTGGTCGGATGGTTTCTTTAAGTGCCTCCATTCGGGCATCTAAACCCTCAATCGTAAATACATTAAAATCCTCATTCGTAAAACCTTTAAAATCCATATGTATACCTCCAAAACATTGCTTTTACAATAGTATCATACTAATTGTCTAATATATAACGAAATACTCAGAGTGAATATCAATCAGGGTCTTATATAGTATTTACTCTAGGTAAACGCACATATTTGTTGCATGGAGACAGAATCCACATATTATAAAGTAAACCTAATAATAATTAATCCTTCTAAAAACAAATAAGGTAACTGTTACGTGTTTCGAAAATAAAGAAAGGGGTGCAGGAGAATGAAGCAAGTGACAAACGCGTTGAAACTTAATGATAGTAAGAGGCGCATTGCTGTGTTACGTCTTGAGTTAGATTATGAATTGGCAACCCTTTATGATGCGATGATAAATAAAGATGAAAAAAAGAAACAAGAATGTGTAAAAAAACTTGAAAAAATAAGAAGTGAAATGATCCAATTGAAAGCTTAAATTTATAGGGGTTGGCATATAAAAACGAGCCAAAGAAGGTTCGTTTTTATTTGTGGGTCAGTGAGAATTACTTGATTTTCCACCCTTATTTACCTTAATCTTATATCAACCATTTTAAAAGAAAAGGGTGTTCGGTGATGGGTGATTTAAATGAAATGTATAGAAATGGAGTCAAGTGGACCCGTGAGGCAGGAAAGCGGATTCGAGATTCATTTCAAACGAAATTAACAATCCACACTAAATCAAATGCTGATGACTTAGTCACAAACATAGACCGAGAAACTGAACAATTTTTTATACAGCATATAAAAGCTTCATACCCTACCCATAAAATAATGGGTGAAGAAGGGTTTGGTGATAAGCTTGAATCGCTTCAAGGATTTGTATGGATTATCGATCCTATTGATGGAACAATGAATTTTATCCATCAACAAAGAAACTTTGCCATTTCAGTAGCTTTATATGAGGACGGGGTTGGAAAGTTTGGTATGGTTTATGATGTTGTGCATGATGAACTTTATCATGCCATTCGTGGAAATGGAGCTTTTTTAAATGATGATCCTATTCCAGAGCTTCCTTTTGTTGAGTTGAATAAAGCTATTTTAGGAATAAACGCTACATGGGTAACCGACAACAAACGAATCGATTCATCCATATTAGCTCCACTTGTTAAGTCAGTGAGGGGAACAAGATCTTATGGAGCAGCTACTCTTGAATTTGTGTATGTCGTTACTGGGAGACTTGATGCCTATATCTCAATGAGACTATCTCCATGGGATTTTGCAGCAGGAGCAATCCTTATAGAAGAAGTGGGAGGCATTGTTACAACGTTAGATGGAAATTCATTAAATTTCTTAGGGGAAAACACAATACTTGTAACGAACAAAAGTTTACATAAAACGATAGTAGAGGATTATGTTCTAAAGTAGGTGTGAACAATGAAACCAATTGAAATGGCTCCTCACCATTTAGATTTCTTTACCATCCTGATAGAGGATAGTCCTCTTTGGAAGGAGAATGAATTAAAAGATTTGTCACTGGATGCATATATGCATGGTTATACTTCTTTACAAGGGGACTGGCAGGTATGGTTAGACAAAGGTATTCTTATTGGAATAACCTTTACTGTTAATAAGGCACCTTCAAATAATAAAATGTGGCTTGGAACCATATTAATTGCGAAAGAGCATAGGAATAAAGGATTTGCAAGGAGAATTATCAAAGAACTTGCGATTAAAGCTCTCTCAAAAGGAGACGAGGCAATATTTTGCGGGATACCAATCGAAATAAACGAATGGTCCATGTTTTTAGGGAATTGCGGTTTTGAGCAATTTAAAATTGAAAAAGATAAAACCGGTCAAAATTATTTAGTATTCGTGTATCCATTATAATAAGAAAAAGGCAGGAAATTAAATCCTGCCTTTTTCACGAAGCTTTTTCTTGGTAACAAAGCCAAAACCCGTAACAATAAAAACCGCTACGATTGACAACACTATACCTAATACACTGCGTAAAGCAATAGAAACTCCAATAAGCATAATGCAAATTGCAGTTAATAAAGCAATACCTAGCATCGGGAAGTTGATTGAATTCATATGAAGTCCCCCTTGAGTAGTAGGGTGGTTACAACTTGTACCTACCGTACTTAATATTTATTTTACAAATAAACTTGCTACTTTACCACTATCTTTGTGGTATAATATCAAAGTTGTAATTATAGAGACGAATAATTAGGAGATGAAAAACTTGAACATTCGCAATGATATCCGTAATATCGCGATTATTGCCCACGTTGACCATGGGAAAACTACTTTGGTTGATAAGTTATTACATCAATCTGGAACATTTAGGACTAATGAACAGGTTGAAGAACGTGCCATGGACTCAAATGCAATTGAACGTGAGCGTGGAATAACAATTTTAGCGAAAAATACGGCAATTAACTATAAAGATAAGCGCATTAATATCATGGACACACCTGGTCACGCTGACTTCGGTGGAGAAGTAGAACGTATCATGAAAATGGTTGATGGAGTTCTACTTGTTGTTGATGCATATGAAGGCTGTATGCCACAAACACGTTTCGTGTTAAAAAAGGCGTTAGAACAAAAGCTTACTCCAATCGTTGTTGTGAACAAAATTGACCGTGATTTTGCTCGCCCAGCTGAAGTTGTTGATGAAGTAATTGACCTATTCATTGAATTAGATGCTACAGAGGAGCAATTAGAGTTCCCTGTAATTTATGCTTCGGCAATCAATGGAACAGCTAGTGCAAATCCTGAAAAACAAGATGAAAATATGGAATCGCTTTTTGAAGCTATTTTAGAGCATATTCCTGCACCAGTTGATAATAGTGACGAACCACTTCAATTCCAAGTTGCCCTTTTAGATTACAATGACTACCTAGGTCGTATTGGAATCGGTCGTGTTTTCCGTGGAACTATGAAGGTTGGCGAGCAAGTAGCTCTTATGAAGTTAGACGGTAGCGTAAAACAATTCCGTGTTACTAAGATGTTTGGTTTCATTGGCTTAAAGCGAATTGAAATCCAGGAAGCAAAAGCTGGGGATTTAGTTGCAGTATCAGGAATGGAAGACATTAACGTCGGTGAAACTGTGTGTCCTGTAACTCACCAGGATGCCCTACCTGTGCTTAGAATTGATGAGCCAACACTACAAATGACATTCCTAGTTAACAATAGTCCATTTGCTGGTAAGGAAGGTAAATTTGTAACTGCTCGTAAAATCGAAGAGAGACTACGTGCTCAATTAGAAACTGATGTAAGTTTACGTGTTGAAAATACAGATTCACCTGATGCTTGGGTCGTTTCAGGACGTGGAGAACTTCACTTATCTATCTTAATTGAGAATATGCGTCGTGAAGGCTTTGAGCTTCAAGTATCAAAACCAGAAGTTATTGTACGTGTAATTGATGGTGTTCGTTCTGAGCCAGTAGAACGAGTTCAAATTGATGTTCCTGAAGAACATACTGGTTCTATTATGGAGTCAATTGGTGCACGTAAAGGTGAAATGCTTGATATGATTAATAATGGAAATGGCCAAGTAAGGTTAATTTTCATGGTTCCTGCAAGAGGGCTAATTGGTTATACTACTGAATTCTTAACTCTTACTAGAGGTTTCGGTATTATCAACCATTCATTTGATAGCTACCAGCCTATGGCTTCGGGTCAAGTAGGTGGCCGTAGACAAGGTGTTCTTATTTCTATGGAGAGCGGTAAAGCGAGTCAATATGGAATTATGGGAATTGAAGATCGTGGTACGATTTTCGTTGAACCTGGTACTGATGTTTATGAAGGTATGATTGTTGGGGAACATACACGTGAAAATGACTTAACAGTTAACGTAGTTAAAGTTAAGCAAATGACAAATATGCGTTCTGCAAACAAAGATCAAACGACAACAATGAAAAAACCTCGTTTAATGTCACTTGAGGAATCTCTTGAGTATTTAAATGATGATGAATATTGTGAAATTACACCTGAATCTATTCGTCTTCGCAAAAAGATTCTAGATAAAAACGAACGTGAAAGAGTTACGAAGAAAAAGAAATTAGCAGAAGCAGCAAAATAATAATAGTACGTACCCTACAACTTTTTAATGGTTGTAGGGTCTTATTTTGCGCATATATTGAGAACTTTGTCTCTTTCTGTTACTTTATAGATATAAAGATTGACCCAAGGGGGATTAACAATGGTACTTAGTGAAGAATTATCATTTTTTGCTGCTCTATTTGGAGTAGATACAAATCCTACAGTAGGAATGTGGCTTTTATACATTACAATCGTTGGACTTTCGATTGTTGTTTATAAACTCGGATTTGCTAAGAAGTTACCAATATTAAAATCGGTAGTTATTTATTTCTTTCTTGCATTAGGAGGAACTTTCTTAACCTTTTTAGGTGTTTTTCTGCCGGTAGCAGAGGGCCTCGTCGTTGCAGCTCTTGTTCTAATTGTTTATAAAATTCGATTACATCAATCCAAAAAACAAGAATCAACAGTAAAGTAGGTGAACGAAAGTTGAAATCTTTACAAGATACTCTTTATAATTGGTTAACGATTAAGGTTGTAGCAGATGCACGCCCGGACGATACAGCGGCACGTGACACATTCGATTTATTCGATGATATATTGAAAACAGATCACAAAGTTAGCAATATTAAAGTAGAAAAGGATGAGTTAATGTATTTCGTTATCTTTGAAAAAGATGGTGAAGAGAAAAAAGCTCGTTTTGCTGCTGAGTTGATTGATATTATGCATGACCAAATCGAGCAGGAACCCGAAAAATATATTAATTATCCTGAATAAAAAAAGCCGAACATTCTGTTCGGCTTTTTAAAATAGGTCATCTTTTTTAACTTTTTTTCGATATAATTTAAATTTACCTGTAGCAATTCTTTCGTTTGTTCTGTCCTCAATTCTTTTATTACAATCAGGGCATAAATAAGTATGTATCGGTCTATTTCGCAGTTTTTTAGCTTGACTGGATTCGTCCTCGATGTTCTTGATTTGATCACATAATACACATTTTACTCTCATTTTTTACACTCCTATAATACATATCCAAATACATATCAATTGTACATTGTGGATCGGTTTCTTTATTGTTTTAGTATAGCATGAAATCATACTATTCAATAACGATTGTTTTATCTTTTGTTAAAAAAAGGTATGATATAAACTATAGAAAAGCTCAGTAGGAGGAGATATGATGGCAAATCAAGTGGAATTACAATTAATTCAGCCATTGTTTGACATATTTCAACGAGAACGATTTGTTACCTTATCAACAGTTGATTATGAAAGTGGTGGACCTAACGTAAATGCAATATCATGGGTATTTGCCCCAGACAAAAAGAGAATTTACGTTGCAGTTGATAATCGGTCTAGGATTGTAAAGAACATACTCAAGAATCCTTCGGTTGTTTTAAATGTAACAGCCTTTGAATCGAATTATTCAATTAGTGGTAGAGCAAGCATTAAAGCAGAAAAAATGGAGGATGTGCCTCTTAAGTTAGCACTTATTGAGATATTCATTAATGAAGTCCGTGATGTTATGTTTTATGGATCAAAAATATCAGTTGAACCACAATATGAAAAAACATACGATGTTACTGCCGCTGAAAAATTAGATAAACAAGTATTGGATGCAATGAAAAGGTATAATGTATAACAAGCAAAGGCTGCCTAAATGGGAAATCATTAAGCAGCCTTTTTCTACTATTGTCGATTATTCATATGATTTTTAGATTGATCTTGTTGTTCCTTTTCTAACTTCTTTTCTTGCTTAGGGTTGAGTTGGTTATCATTTTGTTCTGTCGGATTTGCGTTGTCATTATCAATAATGTCACTTGGTACATCAGGAATGATTCTGCCAACTATTTGTGCTAACTCATCCAAAATACCAACGATTGGACGACCATCTTGTATTTCTTGTCCCATTTGTCTAAGTCTTTCAAAAGTATCAGCATCTGCAACTACGATAGCATTCGCCCCATATGGGTCATGCTGTAAACTTTCAGCGACTGAATATTTTATAGACTCTACACGTGAACGATCTAACTTTGCGTTTACATCAATACCAACAACTGCAAAGTTACCAAGAACAACTGCTGTTGCGTCATTTACACTTGGTATACTTGAGGCAAGTTCCACTAAATGCTCTGAGATTTCTTGCCCTGTTTTTCTGTCAACATAGTCATCCGCTGTGTTTTTTACGTGAATTCTATTATCGTTTCCTTCATCTGCATTTTGATTTGCGCCACAACTGGCTAGGATGAAGGCAATAGGAATGATAACTGTAAGTAATCTTTTCAAAATTTTCCCTCCTCAAATAAATTCCTTATTACTTCTAGGTTTAGGTACCTAGACTAAGTTTTTCTTATTTTATTGTTTAATAATTCTTCTATCTTTATACATGCTCTCATATATTTTTATCAACGGTCCGTCCAACAGAGGTCACTAGGTTGCAAGGAGTCCTTAAAAAACATATCCTATATCAATTAAATTTTTTGTTTGAAATAAAAAGGAGTTTGTCAATTTATTGCTTCCGATTGGTCGGACACCTGTTTCACTCCCTTTACAAACAGAAAAAAATAATAGGGTAGGAGGCGGAAGTTTGAGTAAAATTTATGTTCTAGATACAAATGTATTATTGCAAGATCCGCATTCAATATTTTCATTTGAAGACAATGAGGTTGTTATACCAGCTGTTGTCCTAGAAGAAGTTGATTCAAAAAAGCGCTATATGGATGAAATTGGGAGAAATGCGCGACATGTATCTAAATTAATTGATCGTTTACGTGAAACAGGGAGGTTACATGAAAGGATTCCATTAGAAAATGGTGGAGTATTAAGGATTGAGTTAAACCATCGATCCTTTCACCAACTTCAGGAAATATTTGTAGAAAAAACGAATGATAATCGCATTTTGGCGGTGGCAAAAAATTTATCACTGGAAGAACAAACGAAGGAAAATGGAAGAGCTGTTATTTTGGTTAGTAAGGATACTCTTGTGAGAGTTAAAGCGGATGCTTTAGGATTACAGGCAGAGGACTTTTTAAGTGACCGTGTTGTTGAAGTAGACCATATATATACTGGAGAGTTAACTCTATATTTGAATACGGATTTGCTTAATCGTTTTTACGAAAAAGGGGAGCTAAGCTTATCAGAATTGGCGAACCATCCTTTTTATCCAAATCAGTTTATCGTAATGAAAGATGCGTTAGGTACTTCTTCTTCAGCTATAGGTATTGTTGATCATATCGGGAAAAAAGTAAAAAAACTGGTCTTCAATCACGATCATATATGGGGAATTAGACCAAGGAATGCTCAACAGTCTATGGCCTTTGAACTTCTATTACGTGACGACATCCCACTGGTTACCTTAATCGGAAAAGCAGGTACAGGGAAAACGTTACTAGCGCTAGCAGCTGGATTATTGCAAACTGAAGACCTCGGAAAATTTAAGAAGCTGTTGGTAGCAAGACCTATCGTTCCAGTTGGAAAGGACCTTGGCTATTTACCGGGGGAGAAACAAGAAAAATTAAGACCTTGGATGCAGCCAATATTTGATAACCTTGAGTATTTATTTAATACCAAGAAGCCAGGAGAACTCGATGCGATTTTGGCCGGAATGGGATCAATTGAAGTAGAGGCTTTGACGTATATTAGAGGTAGAAGCATTCCAGAACAATATATCATAATTGATGAAGCGCAAAACCTTACGAAGCACGAGGTAAAAACCATTTTAACTAGGGTTGGAGATAGAAGTAAAATTGTTCTAATGGGAGACCCAGAACAAATTGACCATCCTTATCTCGACGAATATAATAATGGACTTACCTATGTTTTAGAAAAATTTAAAGATCAGAAGATAGCAGGTCATATTAAATTAGTAAAGGGAGAAAGATCTGGTCTAGCACAACTTGCAGCAGATATATTATAAAGTAGAAAAAATGAGCCGATAGTGGCTCATTTTTTATTCAATCCTAAAACTTATAATGTCCTTAATCGGTTCTTGGTGATTTGATCCATCTCCAAAGTAGAAGTGAATAGGTCCGTCCTCCCTAAGAGGCTTTCCTTCTTTTGAAAAACCTAGTATAGAGTCATTGGCCTTCTCTAATGGCACTTTGATTTCACCATTCTTTGTTTCAATGAGTAGAGTAGACGATCCCTGTAGCGGTCCTGCATTTTTAATAAAATAACGGAATGGGATTCCGAAAGTACCTTTAAGTATTTGTTCTTTCTTAAATTTTGTTTCAGTTTTTAAGGTAGGAGGATAGATAGCCCCTTCTTGTATCTCTCGGTCCCAATGCTTTGAAACTGATTTTGTATATTCTTCTAATTCATCTACTTCTGTATGAGTTGTAGTGAAGTAAGTGGTTAAGTCCACTTTTCGGTCGTCAAAAATCCAAACACCAGGATCAAGTGTTATTTTAAAATCTACCTTTCCTTCTAGCATAATGATTGAATTCAATTTATTGCACCAACCTTTCATTTATTAGTATAAATTTATTGGTTAGGTTTGTCACTTAAATACCATGTTTATTCTAATAGGAAATCCTATCTAGCAGTATTTAATATACTAGAGTCTATTCAATTTCTCTTGCAATTTTATGGTTTTCACGTTAATATTTATAGATAGGATTAGGTAATCGCTCGGAACGGAGGGGTTTAAAATGACATCTGAAATCGTTATCAACCATCGCGAAAAAGCATATGCTCTTCTTAAAGCAGATGCTGATAAAATATTAAAATTAATTAAGGTCCAAATGGATAATTTAACTATGCCTCAATGTCCATTGTATGAGGAAGTTTTAGATACACAAATGTTTGGATTATCACGGGAAATAGATTTTGCTGTCCGACTTGGTCTCGTTGAAGAATTGGATGGAAAAGAATTACTTGATAAGTTAGAGCGAGAATTATCTGCACTTCATGAGTCTTCTGTAAGAAGATAGTAGTACTATACAGTAAAAGGTATAAAAAAACGATTAGAAAACTCAAACTATTCTTAAGAAGGATAGTTTGAGTTTTTTTACAACTAATTATCTATATTCCAGCTATCCCTTTGGGATAGTAAAAATTTAAAAGGATTTAATCAATTTAAATAGAAGTAATTAATACATAGTATTTATTTGATTGACTAGAGGACGATGCGTAATGTTTAAAAAAATTATAAAATCTTATGATTATACCTTACTGATAGCTATTTGTATGCTTTGCTTTTTTGGGTTAGTTATGGTGTATAGTTCGAGCATGGTATTTGCTGCCTCTCATCCTAAGATTAATAATCCTGAGTTTTTCTACGACAGACAAAAATTATCCATGATGGTTGGATTTATAGGCCTTCTAGCAGCAATGATTTTTCCATATAAGGCCTATGCCAGTTCAAAACTCTTATCTTTAATCGTCTTTGGTTCTATAGGAATGCTATTGTTAGTTGCTGTATTTGGAGCAACAGCAAATAATGCCCAAAGTTGGTTAATGCTTGGGACAAGGGGAATACAGCCTTCTGAATTTACAAAGCTTAGTGTAATCATCTATCTAGCAGCAGTATATGCTAAAAAACAGTCATACATTAATGACTTAAATAGAGCGGTGCTCCCTCCGATTTTATTCACAGTAGGTATTTGCTTTTTCGTGATGGTTCAGCCTGATATAGGTACAGCATTTATTATTAGTTTAATTGCTGGTACAATTATTCTTTGCTCAGGAATGGGTATAAGAAATATAATTAAACTACTATTTTTCGGCCTTACATGTGTAGCTTTGTTCCTCCCCTTTCTCTTGTTAAAAAGAGAGTCTATCTTTACTACAGAGAGAATCTCTAGGTTTCAGGGGTATTTAGACCCATTCCTTCATGAAGGAGATGCAGGTTACCAATTGATAAATTCCTATGTTGCAATGGGTTCGGGGGGAATAACAGGTTTAGGGCTGGGGCAAAGTATTCAAAAGTTTGGTTATTTACCTGAAGCCCATACAGATTTTATAATGGCTGTCATTGCAGAAGAGTTGGGCTTATTTGGAGTTCTGTTCGTCATATTCTTATTGGCATTTATTATTTTTAAAGGATTGCTACTTGCAAGGAAGTGCACAGATCCATTTGGTAGTTTACTAGCCATCGGAATCTCTTCTATGTTAGCCATTCAAACTTTTATTAACCTTGGAGGTTTAACTGGATTAATTCCAATCACAGGTGTAACATTGCCGTTTATTAGCTATGGTGGGTCCTCCATGATCTTACTATTGCTTTGTATGGGTATTCTTTTAAACGTATCAATGTTCGTAAACTATGAGAAGAACTATAAAAAGGAAACTGTCACTCAAAATGTAAATGAACCAAAGTTCAAAAACAATCGTTATTCTTATTAACGAGTGAATGTGTTATACTATTATTAATTATGATATACTAATAGAAAAATTAGAGGAGGAACAAAATGGGAAATCGCATCCAGAAAGTATTAGTTGCTAACCGTGGAGAAATTGCAATACGAGTTTTTCGAGCTTGCACGGAATTAAATATTCGTACAGTTGCCATTTATTCAAAGGAAGATGCCGGTGCCTATCATCGATATAAAGCTGATGAAGCGTATTTGATAGGTGAGGGAAAAAAACCAATTGATGCCTATCTAGATATTGAAGGGATCATTGAAATTGCTAAAAAGAATAAGGTCGATGCTATTCATCCTGGCTATGGCTTTTTGTCAGAGAATATAAATTTTGCAAAGAGATGTGAAGAAGAGGGGATTACGTTTATTGGCCCTAAATCCTCACATCTTGATATGTTTGGGGATAAGGTAAAAGCACGAAAACAGGCACAATTAGCCAATATTCCTGTTATACCAGGAAGTGATGGACCTGTAACAAAGTTAGAGGATGTTGTTAGGTTTGGCGAGGAAGTAGGTTATCCAATTATTATCAAGGCATCACTTGGCGGTGGTGGTCGTGGTATGAGAATTGTTCGTAGTCAATCGAGCGTTAAGGAATCCTATGAACGAGCAAAATCAGAGGCGAAAGCTGCTTTTGGAAATGATGAAGTTTATGTTGAAAAATTAATAGAGAACCCAAAGCACATTGAAGTACAGATCTTGGGAGATGCTGATGGGAATATTATTCATCTGTATGAAAGAGATTGCTCGGTTCAGAGACGTCATCAGAAGGTAGTAGAAATTGCACCAAGTGTTTCATTATCGGAAGAGCTACGTCAAAAAATATGTGAATCAGCTGTTTCTTTAATGAATAATGTGCAATACATAAATGCAGGTACTGTAGAATATTTAGTCTCGGGAGAAGAATTTTATTTTATAGAAGTTAACCCAAGGATCCAAGTTGAACATACCATAACAGAAATGATAACTGGGGTAGACATTGTACAGTCGCAAATTAAGATTGCTGAAGGTCATGCTCTCCACAGTAAAGAAGTTAGTATTCCTCTTCAATCTGATATAACAACTCATGGGTATGCCATTCAGTCAAGGGTGACAACAGAGGACCCATTAAATAACTTCATGCCTGATACTGGTAAGATTTCAGTCTATCGTTCAGGTGGTGGGTTTGGTGTAAGATTAGATGCAGGAAATGGTTTCCAAGGTGCGGTGATTACACCATATTACGATTCATTGTTAGTTAAGCTCTCCACTCATGCCTTAACGTTTGAACAAGCTGCAGCTAAAATGGTCAGAAATTTGAAAGAGTTCAGAATAAGAGGGATCAAAACGAATATTCCATTCTTAGAGAATGTTATAAAACACGAAAAGTTTATGAACGGTGAGTACAATACTTCTTTTATTGATTCATCACCTGAACTTTTTATTTTCCCAGAGAGTAAAGACCGTGGGACAAAAATGCTATCTTATATCGGAACTGTTACTGTTAACGGCTTTCCGGGAGTAGAGCAAAGAAAAAAGCCAGTCTTTGCTAAACCGAGAATACCAAACGTCCAATATTCGGAACCAATTCCTAGTGGAACAAAGCAAATCCTTGATCAAAATGGAGCAGAAGGTCTAGTTTCATGGGTTAAGGATCAAAACAAGGTTCTGTTAACAGATACAACTTTCCGTGATGCACATCAATCTTTATTAGCAACACGTATTAGAACGAATGACCTAGCAAAAATTGCAGAGCCAACGGCAAGAATGCTACCTGAACTTTTTTCTTTAGAAATGTGGGGGGGAGCGACATTTGATGTAGCTTACCGCTTTTTAAAAGAAGACCCTTGGGATAGATTACTAAATTTGCGTGAACAAGCACCAAATGTCTTATTCCAAATGCTACTAAGAGCTTCAAATGCAGTTGGTTATAAAAATTACCCTGATAATGTAATTAAGGAGTTTGTCGACAACTCTGCTGCTGGGGGTATCGATGTCTTTAGAATTTTTGATAGTTTAAACTGGATTAAAGGAATGATGCCTGCAATCGAGGCGGTTCGAGATAGCGGGAAAATCGCAGAGGCAACGATATGCTATACTGGCGATATCAGTGACTCATCTAGAACCAAATATGATCTAAAATACTATAAAGACCTTGCAAAGGAATTAGAAAACTCAGGAGCTCACATATTAGGAATCAAGGATATGGCCGGTCTATTAAAGCCTGAATCATCTTATACGCTTATTTCAGCTCTAAAGGAAACGGTAAATATTCCTATCCACCTTCATACTCATGATACGAGTGGAAACGGTATTATGACTTATGCAAGGGCAATTGAAGCAGGGGTAGATATTGTAGATGTAGCTATAAGCTCAATGGCTGGACTTACTTCACAGCCTAGTATGAATACACTTTATTATGCTTTAGAAGGTACAAAGCGTAAGCCAGACGTTAATATTAAAGCGTTAGAACAGCTTTCTCACTATTGGGAAGATGTGAGAAAGTATTATATTGACTTCGAGAGTGGCATGAATTCTCCTCATACTGAGGTCTACATGCATGAAATGCCTGGTGGCCAATATAGCAATTTACAACAACAGGCTAAAGCTGTTGGACTTAGTGATCGTTGGGATGAGGTTAAAGAAATGTACCGACGTGTAAATGATATGTTCGGGGACATTGTAAAGGTAACTCCATCTTCAAAGGTTGTAGGGGATATGGCATTATACATGGTTCAAAACCATCTGAGTGAAGACGATATATACAACAGAGGAGAGACATTAGATTATCCTGACTCCGTAGTTGAGTTATTTGAAGGATATTTAGGTCAGCCTCACGGTGGCTTCCCAAAAGAATTACAACGCATCATCCTAAAGGGGAAAGAGCCTATAACAGTTCGCCCGGGAGAACTCTTAGAACCAGTGGATTTTACTAAGCAAAAAGAACATCTTTTCCATACTCTTGGCAGACAAGTGACAAGTTTTGAGATAATATCACATGCTTTATATCCTAAGGTATTTATGGACTACCATAAAACTTTTGACTTGTACGGGGATATCTCAGTGCTTGATACTCCAACCTTTTTATATGGAATGAGATTAGGGGAAGAGATTGAGGTTGAAATTGAAAAAGGAAAAACTCTTATTGTTAAGTTAGTCTCTATAGGAGAGCCACACGCAGACGGAATGAGAATTGTGTATTTCGAGCTAAATGGTCAGCCGAGGGAAGTTCTTATAAAGGATGAAAATATTAAAGCAACTGTTGTAGCGAAACAAAAGGCAAATAGAGATAATCCTGAACACATCGGTGCGTCAATGCCGGGAACAGTTATAAAAGTGTTAGTAAATAAAGGTGAAAAGGTAAATAAAGGTGATCACCTAATGATTACAGAAGCAATGAAAATGGAAACAACTGTACAGGCACCATTTGCAGGAATTGTTAAAGAGATTTATGTTTCAAATGGAGAATCTATTAAAACAGGGGATTTATTGATAGAAGTAACTAAATAAAAATTTTAAAAACCAGAGGCTCAAACAGCACCTCTGGTTTTTTCGTGTTAACTAATATTAAATTTATCTGTTTTTGAGTTTTTAAGAGATAATTCATTCTTATTACTTCTTGATGTTAACAAGAGTAGATAACTTAATACCCCGAATAAACATGCAATAATCAAAGCGTGTGCTAATGCTACAAAAAGGTTAAGTCTAGTTAACACTACTATTGCACCAGAAAGTACCTGTAGACTAACAAGTGTAAATGCAATTATCCAGCCCCAGTAAATAACACTTTGATGTTTATGAAATTTAATAGCGCGGAGCATTGCAATAAATATCCAAACAAAGATTAATCCTGCTGCAAAACGATGACCCATTTGAATCCATTCATGGGTTTGAGTCGGAAATCCAAGTTGGTTGTAATTACATACTGGCCAATCGGGACATGCTAAGCTCGCCCCTTTGTGTCGAACATAAGCACCAGAATATACAACTACATAGCTATATAAAATAATACCCACAATATGGAATTTCATTTTTGCATTAATAATCAGTGACTCGGCATTAAATTTCTTATCAACTTCAAATATTAATAGGGTTAATAGTAAAACTGAAGCGAATGATATTAAGGAAATTCCAAAATGTAAGGCTAATACAGCGTCAGACTGCCCCCACATTACAGCTGCAGCACCAATTAGTGCCTGTAATACTAAGAAGAAAAAGGATATAAGAGCTAGAAATTTGGTTTCTCGAATATGCCCTATTGCTTTCCATGTCCAAATCGACAGGATTAATACCATAATCCCAACTGACCCAGAAACAAGACGGTGGCTTAATTCAATTATTAATTCAGGAGTAATATTACTCGGGACAAATTCTCCATGACACAAAGGCCAGGAATCTCCGCAACCTTCTCCAGACTCAGTTTTCGTTACTAATGCCCCACCAATAAGAACGAACAACATTCCAAGTGTAGTTAATACCGCGAACCATTTCAGCATTCGATGCAATATATTCACCTTCCAAATTACTAATACATCGTTTCATGATCGTCTATGCAATGAATAATTAGTAATAGTTTTATCAAAATTCCATCTCTACAATAATATACAATTTTCGATGGTTAATCAAAGATAAAATTTTACAACTGTCGATATTGCAAGAAGTCATATAATCATACACTATAATTATAGTAAAAAAATATATTGTAATTGTTTAAAAGTAGTTGATTTATCATTTTTAATTTGCTAGAAATAGAAGAGTAGATTTTGGGTTATTACTAAATAAACTAGGGGAAAAGTGTTATCCTAGCTAGTGTTTCCAGCATTTTCACCATGTTAATAGTGTTTAATTGAATCTTGTCTAAACTGTAAAAAATATATTTTATTAATAGATTAAATCGCATATAATAAGAATAAATCTTGGGTCACAATTTAGACAAAAATTATTCATAAAGTGTTCACAAAAAATATTGAAAATGTGATTTAATATACAGAAGAGGAATTTATTAATATAATATAAAAAATGTCCTCAATATGGTATGATAAAAATGTTGTAGAAAAATGGTTTAGATTATTCCTTTTTTATATAAATTTGTTTCATTCTATAATATAGTTATCAGTGGTGAATAAATTTATCTTATTGACCTAATTGGTATAGTACTTCACATTCGGAATTACGATATGTGAAGCTAGACTATGCCCGTAGATAAAGGAGGAATAAATATGAGCAACACGAGAGCAGTTGATGACAATGAACTGCAAGACCAAACGAGCTCTCATTATATAAACAAGAGGTCCGCTTACAAGGATTTTCTAGCATTAATCAAGATTGGTATTGTTAATTCTAATGCGATTACTACCTTTACTGGCCTTTGGTTAGCCCTTCATTTTTCAGGGATGGCTTTTCTAGATAATTTAGACATTGTCCTTTTTACATTAATTGGTTCTTCATTGGTTATCGCGGGTTCCTGTAGTTTAAATAACTATATAGACCGAGATATTGATCCTTATATGGAAAGAACAAAATCACGTCCAACCGTTACGGGTACAGTCGACCCAAAACGTGTACTAGTAATGGGAATTGTACTCACAATCATTGGTACTATTTTCTTGTTGTTAACGACTGTTACAGCAGCAGTGATTGGAATCATTGGGGTTGTAGCTTATGTCTATCTATATACAATCTGGTCAAAAAGAAGATATACAATTAATACAGTAATAGGCAGTATATCAGGAGCAGTACCTCCACTAATTGGCTGGGCTGCGGTTGATCCTAATCTTCATATGGTTGCTTGGATTCTCTTTTTAATTCTGTTTATATGGCAGCCACCACACTTTCTAGCCTTAGCTATGAAGCGTGTAGAAGAATATCGTGCTGCAGGTGTTCCTATGCTACCTGTTGTACATGGATTTGCAGTAACTAAGAGACAAATAGTGATTTGGGTTGCATGTTTGCTACCTCTTCCTTTTTATCTCTTTTCACTTGGAATACCATTTATGATTCTTGCTACTCTTCTAAACTTAGGGTGGCTAATAATTGGTCTATATGGTTTTAAAATGAAGGATGACATTAAGTGGGCTAAGTTCATGTTTGTATACTCACTTAACTATTTGACCATTCTGTTTGTAGCAATGGTTATCGTAACTATTTAGTTTATTAGTACTACACAATTACTTTAGGTAATTCTTTCTCAACAGAAATTATATATAGAAGGAATTTTATCTAGTTGTGTTCGTAAGCTAACCTTATGGACACAACTAGATCGTACTTTCTATTAGTAAAAGTCTACTTTTATTAATTTGAAAGTAATACTTACTCAATAGGAATTATTTATTACTAACTTTGAAAGAGGGGTTTGATTAAGCTATGAAAAGATGGCTACCAAAGGTGCGCACATTTTTATTATTTGGTTTAATGGCGCTACTGTTAGCAGGTTGTGGTAAACCATTTTTGTCCACACTTCAACCAGCTGGTGAAGTGGCGGATGATCAGTACTCATTAATGATTTTGAGTACCTTAATTATGGTAATTGTTATTTTAGTAGTAACAGTTATATTCATTTATGTTGTAATACGTTTCCGTAGACGTCCAGGGGATGAAAATATTATCCCTAAGCAAGTAGAAGGAAGTCACAAGCTAGAAGTAATTTGGACTGTTATCCCAATTATCCTTTTAATTATTTTAGCTGTTCCTACAGTTGCTTCTACTTTTAAACTTGCGGATGTTTCTCCTATGTTAGAGGAAACACGTGATGAGGATGCTCTTGTAGTTAATGTTACTGCAAACCTTTATTGGTGGGAGTTTGAATATCCAGATTTAGGAGTAGTTACTGGTCAAGAATTAGTTGTTCCTACTGATGAGAGAGTTTACTTCAATTTAAAAGCTTCTGATGTAAAACACTCTTTCTGGATTCCATCTGTTGGTGGAAAAATGGATACAAACACTGATAACACAAACCAGTTTTGGTTAGAGTTTGACCAAGAGAGAGCTCAAGAAATTTTTTATGGTATCTGTGCTGAGCTATGTGGTCCTTCACATGCTTTCATGGATTTTAAAGTTAAACCATTGCCTAGAGCAGAATTCGATAAGTGGATTGAGGATATGAAAGCAGCTACTCACGAACCACAATCAGAATTAGCTAGTGCTGGTGAACAAATTTTTAATGATAAGAGCTGTATTGCATGTCACGCAATTAATGCCTCTGAAAAGAGAGCAACTGCACCTAGCTTAGCTAATTTCGGTGAACGTGTGAAAATTGCTGGTATCTTAGATTACAATGAAGATAACTTAAAAAAATGGTTAAGAGATCCTGAATCTGTTAAACCAGGTAACAAAATGACAAACACTTACCCTGAACTTTCTGAGGAAGAGTTAGATGCTCTTTCAGAATACTTAATGGGTCTTAAGGTACAAGATTAATGGATATTCCATTACGATAAAAAGGAGGTCACACTGTGAGTACGTTAACTCAGAAAAAAGGATTCGGCGCAACGGTTTGGGATTATTTAACAACTGTTGATCATAAAAAAATCGCTATCCTTTATCTAATTGCTGGTGGATTCTTCTTCCTTGTTGGGGGATTAGAAGCACTTATTATCCGTATTCAGTTAGCTGTACCTGATAGTAATTTTGTCAGTGCAGGACTGTATAATGAAATATTAACAATGCATGGTACAACGATGATTTTCCTTGCGGCAATGCCGTTATTGTTTGCATTGATGAATGCCGTTGTTCCACTACAAATTGGTGCACGTGACGTAGCCTTTCCTTTTGTTAACGCATTAGGGTTTTGGTTGTTTTTCTTTGGTGGAGTTTTCTTAAACTTAAGCTGGTTCTTAGGTGGAGCACCTGATGCAGGGTGGACTTCATATGCGTCATTATCTTTAGCATCACCTACACACGGTATTGATTTTTATGCACTTGGTCTACAAATCTCAGGTATTGGTACGTTAATTGGGGGTATTAACTTCCTAGTAACAATCATTAATATGCGTGCACCTGGTATGACTTATATGCGTATGCCTTTATTTACATGGTCTACGTTTGTAGCTTCTGCTTTAATATTATTTGCTTTCCCTCCATTAACTGTAGGTTTAGCATTATTAATGTTTGATCGTCTATTCGGAACTGGATTCTTTGATCCTACAATGGGTGGAAACACCATTATCTGGGAGCACTTATTCTGGATTTTCGGACATCCTGAAGTTTACATCTTGATCTTGCCGGCATTCGGTGTTTTCTCTGAAATATTCTCTACATTCTCAAGAAAACGTTTATTCGGTTATTCATCCATGGTATTCGCTACAGTACTAATCGGTTTCTTAGGATTCATGGTATGGGCTCACCATATGTTTACAACTGGTTTAGGACCAATTGCTAATGCAATTTTTGCTGTAGCAACGATGGCTATCGGGGTACCAACTGGTATTAAGATATTTAACTGGCTATTTACGATGTGGGGCGGACAAATCAAGTTCACTACACCAATGTACTATGCAGTTGCTTTTATCCCTTCGTTTGTAATGGGTGGGGTAACAGGTGTAATGCTTGCTGCTGCAACGGCAGACTATCAATACCATGATACTTACTTTGTTGTAGCTCACTTCCACTACGTAATTGTTGGTGGGGTAGTATTTGGTTTACTAGGTGGAGTTCATTATTGGTGGCCATTAATGTTTGGTAGAATGCTAAACGAAACTTTAGGAAAAATTACTTTCTGGTTATTCTTAATCGGTTTCCACTTAACATTCTTTATCCAACATTTCTTAGGATTAATGGGGATGCAACGTCGTATCTTTACTTTCCTACCAGGAAAAGGTTTAGATACTGGTAACTTAATCAGTTCAATTGGTGCAATCTTCATGGCTGTTTCAACATTAGTATTACTTTATAACATTATTAAGACATCAATTAACGGACCAAAAGCAAGTAAAGATCCTTGGGGAGACGGTCGTACTTTAGAGTGGGCTCTTCCGGTTCCTACTCCTGAGTACAACTTTAAACAACTTCCATTAGTGCGTGGATTAGATGCACTATGGGTTGAGAAAATGGCAGGTAAAAAAGAAATGACTCCTGCTGAACCAATCGGTGATATTCATATGCCAAATGCATCAATCTTACCGTTCACCATTTCATTAGGATTATTTATTGGCGCATTTGGAATCATGTACCGCACAGAAGAGCCTTGGGCTTACCCTGTATTATTCCTAGGTGCTATCATTACATTTGGTTCAATGTTATTACGTTCAGTAATTGATGATCACGGATATCATATTCATAAAGAAGAATTATTGAAGGATGATAATGATAAGGGGGTTAAGGCATAATGCACGTTGAAGAGAAATTAACAGCTGAAACATTTCCTGACTCTCCCGAAAAAGCAACCCTTGAAGGTAAAAATAAATTTTTAGGTTTCTGGTTATTTTTAGGTGGAGAAACTGTCCTGTTTGCTTCTTTATTCGCAACATATCTTGCATTAAAGGATCAAACTAATGGAGGTCCAACAGGTCAAGAGATCTTTGACCTTCCACTAGTTTTCATAGCAACTATGTTGTTATTAACTAGTTCGTTAACAAGCGTTTACGCAATGTATCATATGAAAAATTTTGACTTTAGAAAAATGCAGTTATGGCTTGGTGTAACTGTATTCCTAGGAGCTTTATTCTTAGGACTGGAAATTTATGAATTTAATCATTATGTGCACTTAGAGCATACAATTACTAGTAGTGCATTCGGTTCAGCATTTTATGTACTTGTTGGAACTCACGGTGCGCACGTTGCCTTTGGATTATGCTGGATCACTGCATTAATGATTCGTAATTCAAAACGTGGATTAGATCTTTACAATGCACCTAAGTTCTATGTTGCGAGTTTATACTGGCACTTTATCGATGTTGTATGGATCTTCATCTTCACGGTAGTATACTTAATGGGAATGGTGGGATAAACTGATGGCGGCAAATTTATCAAATTCAGGTAACCCTAAAGTTGATTTGGTATATCGTAGGAAGAAAAATGCAGAAGATATGAAGTACCAAGTAATTACATTTATAATTACGTTATTTCTAACAATCATGGCATTTTTAGCTGTAGGCCTTGATTTTACAGGATGGTATGTTGTTCCTTTTATCATTCTGTTGGCTGTCGTACAATTAATCTTTCAACTTTATTATTTCATGCATATGTCTCATAAAGGTCATGAAGTGCCAGCTCTATTTTTATACTCAGGTGTAACAGTAGCGGCTATCACAGTCCTTGCTTTTATGACAATTATTTGGTGGTAATATAATGTAAAAGAAAATCGGCTTATGGCCGATTTTCTTTTTTGCAATAAACTAGAGTTTTTACTATTAGTAGTGTAGAAATGTTACCAAAACGTTCATTTGTTTATAACAGACAAACTGATGTATAATGTAATTGTCGCAATTTGCAACTTAATGAGGTGAAATTATGTCTTTAAGTGTATTCGGATTTCAAGCGATGTGGAGTCCATATTTTTTCATAACCGTGTTAGCTATAACAGTTCTTTACTTTGTGTTAATTGGTCCAATGAGGAGTCGATTTAAGAACAGTGAACCTGCAACATTAAAGCAACAATTTCTGTTTGTAACAGCCATGATCCTTTTATATATTTGTAAAGGTGGCCCATTAGATCTTTTAGGTCATTTAATATTTAGTGCTCATATGGGACAGATGGCAATATTATATTTGGCTATTCCTCCATTAGTTATATTAGGTATACCATCTTGGCTTTTACGTAGTATTGTTGAGTTACCGATTGTTAAACCATTGTTGAAGTTTTTCACAAAGCCATTAATTGCACTAATTTTGTTTAATGGAGTATTTTCTTTTTATCATATACCATTAATTTTTGATGTAGTGAAAACTGATATGGTTCTGCATTCAGCGACAACGGCTTTACTTTTCATAGCGGCCTTTATTATGTGGTGGCCACTCGTAAATCCTTTAGAAGAGTGGGAGACATTATCTGGCGTTAAAAAGGTTGGATATATATTTGCAGATGGTATTTTATTAACACCGGCGTGTGCACTTATCATTTTTGCTGAGACACCTCTTTATGCTACGTATACAGATCCACAAGCATGGGTAAATGCTTTGCAACTTTGTGTACCAGCAAGTATGTTATCAACCCTTGACCTTGGTGGTCCTGAAATGTTTAACTTCATGTCACCTTTAGAGGATCAACGTACAGGTGGAGTCATTATGAAAATTATTCAAGAAATTGTATATGGTAGTATTTTAGGATATGTATTTTACCAATGGGTTCGTAGGGAACAAGAGCAGGATGACATTGATGCCCTACAAATGAATCCACAAACGACTGAATAATACTAAATTCTCAGTTTAGATATTTTATTTTTGAAATGAGAGAGGAATGAATATGAACCATTCAATACCGGTTTTACCTACAATTAGTACAATTTTTATTGTCATTAGTGCAATTTTAGTTGCGATAGGTTGGTATTTAGTCACTAAAAGAAATATAGAGGCTCACCGCAAAGTTATGACACTTGCAGCAGTTGCTGCATTAATTTTCTTTATTATCTATGCATCAAGAACTATTTTTGTCGGAAATACTGCGTTTGGTGGTCCTGATAATATGAAAATTTACTATACTTCATTTCTAATTTTTCATATTATATTAGCTACCACAGGTGCTGTTTTTGGGATTACTACATTATATTTAGGGTTCAAAGACCGCATTGCAAAACATAGAAAACTTGGGCCAATTACAAGCATTATTTGGTTCTTTACAGCAACTACAGGTGTTGCAGTTTACTTGCTGCTATATGTTTTCTACTCAGGTGGGGAAACAACCTCAGTTATAAAAGCAATACTAGGTTTCTAATATTGTAATATGTATAAGGTGTTATGGAATACAATTATTCTATAGCATCTTTTTTTATTGAGAAAAAATTGATTTTTACTTCGAGAAAATCAACATCCACCTCTTAATTGCTATTTTTTCGTTCACTATTTTGTAGATTAAACAATATTTGAAAGGGGAGAGATGTGAATAATGATTGAAATTTTTACAGATCGTTTACTTATCGTCCCTTGTTCGCTAGATATTGCCAAATCCTTGGTTTTCCATAGGAAAGAGTTAGAAAAGAGGTCTCCTATAATTATTCCTAAAGGATGGCCTTATCCAAGTGTGACAGGTATGCTCCCGATTTATATTGAGAAATTAGAAAATGATGAGTCTGAATACGGTTGGGGACTTTGGTTAATCATTAATTATGCGGAAAAAAGTATTATTGGGGATGTTTATGTTAATAGCAAGCCTGATGAAAATGGAACGGTTCATTTGAGTTATTCTATGGTTAAGGACTTAGCAGATAGCAGTTTAACTTATGAAAGTATGGACGCATTAATCGAATGGATGATTACTCAAAAAGATGTAAAAAAGGTTATTACAGAATGCTGCGATCATAATATGGAATCCATTAAGTTATTTGAAAAATTAGGAATGAGATGTACTAGGAAAGATGGGAAATTTCTAAAATGGGAGCTCCGAAAAGCTATTTAAAAAAAGAGAGGTGGGTATCGCGCCACCTCTCTTATATTTTAAAATTAAATTTTATTATTCCTGCTTCGCGTGCTGAGTTAAATGCAATTAATAAAATAGGGCCAATGATAAATCCAAGGATACCAATTAGTTTTAATCCAAGGTACATTGCAATTAAGGTAGACAATGGAGACAGCCCAATATGGCTTCCCATTACCTTTGGTTCAATTGTTCTTCTAATAACTAATAGGATAACTCCTAATATTGCCAGCTCTGTACCCAACACAATATTTCCAGTAATAAAATGAAATAGTGCCCATGGGCCCATAACTACGATAGAGCCGATTATAGGAATAACATCAATAATCCAAATAATAAATGCCATCATTAACGCTACATCTGGAGCAATAACTAGTAAGCCAATAAATGATGTAATGAAAATAATGATACTTACTAAAAACTGTGCTTTTATAAAACCGAAAAACACATATGAAAGTCTAGAAGTCATAAAGTTAACTTTATCAACTGTTCGACTTGTAAAAAGAGTAAATAGTTTCTCCTTGAGGTTTGGCATTTCTATCATTAACAAGAATAATGCGATTAAGTAAACAATAAAACTTACTAAGTAACTTGGTATTTCTGTTAAAAGTGATTTTAAGTTTTCAATATTTACATATGCAAGAAGCCCCGTTTGAAAATTGTATAAAGTTTCTTCAACTTGCCTAGTGATTACTTCCACAAACTCCGGGGGAAGATCTTGTGATCGATCATACAGATTTTTCTCAACCTCTAGTAAAACACGGTTTATTTCATAAATATAGATAGGTGCATTTTCAATAATTTGAATAGCCTCTGCTATTACCTTTGTTATTAAGAAGTAACTTCCAAGTGCCATTAACAATAAGAAAATAATAAAAATGATGGTTACAGATAAAGTTCTTTTTATCTTAAAACGTTTTTGAAAAAGTTTTACTGCGGGTTCGAGAAGAAGTGCAGTAACAAAAGCGATAATTAAAGGTATGGAAACAGGAAGTATCCAATATCCAAGTAATATGATAAGTAGAATAGAAAGTACAATCAAAATGGTTCGCTTAGTAAATAGACTGGACAATAGGTTACTCCTTTCATAAAAAAACAATGCTATATAAAATTATAGTAAAGAATTACAATAAATCCAACTAAAAAATATCAAACTCAAGCTTAAAATAAGTTGATGGGATAAGTGCCCATTTCTGGCAATCAACATAAACTATATAAAGATTTAATAACAAAAAAATAGACAAGAAGGAGTTGGTTTACTTGATCGAAAAATTACTTTCAAATGGCAAGCTACTCATTACAGAAGAGGTATTAGCATTAATTACGTTATTAACAATAGATGAAACGGAAGGTGTAGCTAAGACTGTCTCTGGAGTAAAGAATGAGATCTTCAATGTCTTAGGTTCAAAGTATACCCGTAAAGGTGTTACCATAGAAAATTCAGAGGATGGAGTTTCAATTGAAATTAGAATCTCACTTTACTATGGGAATAATATAATTGAAACATGTAAAAAGCTTCAAGAGTCGGTTGTCCAAGAAATTGAAGCAATGACTGGTGTTGTTGTAAAGGACATAAATATTAAAGTTGAGCAAATCATTAAAGCATCTTAAAAACGCTATGAAAAGGGAACAGATGTTTTGTGATCTGTCCCCTAGGTTATTACTGATTAATTTTTGCGATGCCTTCTTTGATTTGGCTTAGTAGCTTCTGGCTTTGATCTACAAGCGCTTTAGGGAAGGTTTCTCCTTCACCATACTCAACACCGTGTGGGTAATAGTGTTTTCCTAATAAAGGTGGTAGTAATTTTACAATTGCGTGGCCACGATCGACTTCACCTTCAACAGCAAAACCTTGAACTCGCAAATAAAAAACGCCATCTTTTGTTTCAAATTTGCGATCATATGTAACTCGCTCATAATCCCATTGACCAGCTAGTACAAATCCTAAATCTTCCATTAATGAAGTTAATCTAGAGAATTCTACAGTTTGGTTTTCAATCCCAGTATTTTCGAATTTCATAATAGTCCCTCCTAAAACATACAACAAAGAAATGTTCTCTGTATAATAATAGTACGAAAAACGTCAAGATGCAATCTATAGATGTATACGTCTTAGAAAATGTGCTAAATATGTCATATTTTTATTTAATTGAATAGGACATGAGCTAGAGAAACAAACTAATATTGCCTTTCTTTATGGTTAGAGGCGTGATTTACTATTTGAGGAGGTCTACTATGCAATCTGTTCGTGAAATAATGACTTCGGATGTTGAGTATTGTACTCCACTAGACAATGTTTATGAGGTTTCTTTAAAAATGAAAGAAAATGATGTTGGTGCAATTCCCATTGTTGATAATGATAAACTAATCGGAATGATAACTGACAGAGACCTAGTCGTTAGAGGATACGCAGAAAAGCATTCCGGCTCAACAAAGGTTACGGACGTAATGAGTGATGAGTTGATTACTATTAAACCTGATACTTCTGTATACGAAGCATCTCAATTAATGGCTAAACATCAAATTCGTCGTTTACCAGTTGTTGAGCATGATAAATTAGTTGGTATCGTTTCACTTGGGGATTTAGCAACTAATAAGCTATCCGACCAAAAAGCAGGACACGCACTTAGTGAAATTTCAGAAAACGAAAACATGCATCATTAAATGGTTAAAATGGACAAGGACACTTAAGAATCATAAGTGTCCTTGTTTTATTGTTCAATAAAAAAAGAGAACTATTATTATGAATTTTTTTGCAGCGAACATTTTATATATCGGTAATTTGGATTTTTCAACGTAATGGAATTATTTTTTTAGGAATAAAATCTAGTAATGAAAAATATAATGATAGAAAACATGATAGGGAGGGATACCCCTGAAACATTTTAGAAGTTTTACTATATTCATTCTATTAATCCTTACTAGTATTTTCATAGTTATTACAGCAAATACAGAAAAAAAGCCTATAATAATTAGTAGTATCCCTACAACAACAGAAACTAGTGTAGAAATTCCTGTACTCGAAGAATCCCCAAAAAGAAAAATGCCCACAGAGGGTCTTTTTACATATATGGGAAAGGCGGTAGAGGAGATTGAAGAATTGTTAGGGAAGCCCACTAGAGTAGACCAAACTGCATACGAATATGATTGGTGGATTTATAATCACTATCCTAATGCCTACATTCAAGTTGGAATTAAAGATAATAAAGTAGTTACTGTATATGGTATAGGTGATGAAATAAATGCTCACCCACTATCAATTAACCAAACAATGGGAGAGATTCAAGAGCAATTTGATTTCGAGAATACCATATCGTTAACCGCAAAAGGAAATTCGTATCGTTTTGAATTAACAGAAGAGGAAAGACAACAGAGACCACTAGTAGTATTTGGGGATATTTTTGTTCAGCTTTACTTTGATAAGATTACAGGTAAGCTTTCAAGTATTCGTTTAATGGATAACGAAGTATTAGTGATGCAAAGGCCTTATGAACTTGTTTATCGGGGAGAACTTTTATCCGCAAAGGATTTATCAGAGGATGAGTGGAAGAGCATTGAAAAAGGAATTGAAACACAAATACTTGATATAACAAATATGATGCGTTTCAGGCATAACCTGGGTCCTGTAAAATGGCATGAGGAAACATCTATTGTTGCTTATAAACATAGTGAGGATATGAGAAATAATGATTTCTTTTCTCATGACTCTCCTACAAACGGAGGCCTAGCAGATCGATTGGCAAAAGGTGAGGTATTGTATCAGTTAGCTGGTGAGAATATTGCAGCAAAGTATGTAGATGGCATTGCTGTTGTAGAAGGTTGGTTAAATAGTGAAGGACACCGTGAAACGTTACTAAACGAAAAGTTTACACACCTGGGTGTAGGAGTCTTTGAAAAATACTACACACAGAATTTTATACAAACGTGGGAATAGCCTAGAAATTAACCTATTGCCCAAAAAACAAGAGAAGGCCCGTTGAGAGCCTTCTCTTTATTCTTGTTCTTTAAACTTTGTAAAACGAAAGATATCATTTTCCCACTTACCAATACACTGTATTTTAGTTCCATATGTAAATGTAGGTGGTGTAAATTCATTAGTTATAGGGACGATATGTCTTGCCTTTGTATATTTATGTTGTTCTTTTATCACAAGGTCCGTTACGAAAATATATCTATTATAATAGTACCTCTGTTTCTCTTTCGTAATATTTGTAATTGTACCACTAAGCATAGCCTCTTCTTCCACATTATTAACAGCAAGCCATTTAGAGGTGAAATCTTTTCTCTCTCTTTTTGTAATAATGAAAAAGCAAAGGAAAAGAATCGGAATCACAACCGCTGCTACCATACCAATTCCCCCGGTTATATTGACCTTAAATAACTATCTTTTTGTAATGACGAAAAAGCTGCCTGTGGCGTGGGCAATTAGTTTGCCATCATCACGAAACACTTTGCCTTCAGTTACTACAATCTTTGACCCTTGATGAATAATATTTGCAATACACCTTAGTTCTAAGCCTTTTCCAGGTGCGACATAGTTTATTTTCATTTCAGACGTTACTGCTGCTTGTCCTTCAGGTAAATGATAGTGAACTAACGAGCCCATTGCTGAATCAAGTAGTGTTGCAGTAATACCTCCGTGGACTATATCAAGAGAATTCTGAATAAGATCTGTATTTGGAATGATCATCTCAAATTGTTTATCCTCTGTAATACGGCTAGTGGAACCAAGAATTCCACCTAGATAAGATCCATTTTGTTTTGTCTGTTTTCTAACTAAACCATCGAGAAATAATTCGAGGACTTTTTGGTCCTTTTCACTTGAGTTTTCTACAATCTGATTAAATTTCTGAGTAAGTTCTGCATTCATTATTTAAAAATCCTTCTTTCATTATTCCTAAGTAATATTGACATTGTAACAACAATTTAAGTCATTTGGCAATTTTTCAATTGTTTAAAATTTGGGCGAACAATAAGGGCATATTCCAGATAGTATGTAGTAGGCAATTGTATTAATAATGAGGTGAGGTATATGAGTAAGCAGCAAGTACATCCATCTATTGTGAAATTTAAGGAGTTTGTAAGAGAGCATCCTCAGTTAATTCAAGAGGTTAGAGTTGGAAAGAAATCTTGGCAAGAGGTATATGAGGATTGGTATCTTCTAGGTGAAAGTGATAAGTCATGGGAAAAATATAAAAGTAACCAATCTGGATCTAACAGTGAATCTAACAGTGAATCTAACAGTGAATCAAAAAAAGACTTTATGTCACAAATCTTTACAATGATAAAAAATGTGGATATGAATCAATTTCAACAACAGATATCAAATGCTGGTAGTGCAATATCTACAATTCAAAGTGTAATAAGTCAATTTCAGGGTGGAAATACGAACAATACTGGACAGCAACCAACAGGAGGGAACCATCCATTTTCTTTTCGTAAGGACTAACAGTTGGTTTTCTAGCAAGGGGATTGTATAACTATGAGAAAAGATGTCGTTCAGCTTATTCAAGAAGATAAAAAGATACTTCAATTTATTAGAGCAAATCCAAGGTGGTATCGAAATCTTACAAGGAATCCCACGGATATTGAATCCTTAAAACTTTCTTCTATGTATTATTATAAGCAAACTATTCCTGATAAGGTCGAAAAGTTTTCAAACACCCTTGGATTAGCATCAATGATGTTGCATATGTATCAATCAATGAAAGAGGGAGACTGAAATGTAAATGCATTGATGTCTCTTTTTTTTGATTATTTTCCTTCTAAGCGTGCAACACTATTCATTAAGAGGTGATAGTTATGAAAAGGTATTTTATTGGACTGTTCATTCTTTCCTTAACTTTAGTTGGAACTGCATGTACAAATGATAAACCTCGTCCTGAAACAAACACTCAGGTAGTACCTATGGAGGTAGAACATTCTAAAGATATTCCATCGATTGAGGTATCGATTGCTCAAACCCAACGGTCAATAGACGTTAAGCACCAAATAAAGGGAAATGATGTTTATGTGGAATGTGTGATAGCAAACTTTACATTTACCAAAGGCAAGGATAAAAATGTTGATGGAGAAGGTCATATTGAATTATACCTCAATGGAGAAAAGATTGATGAAATAGCAACCGCAGCTTTTATTATCAAGGAATTACCTTCAGGAAACCATACTGTCAAGCTTGAATTAGTTCATAATGATTCACTTAAATACAATATTAGTAAAGAGTTCGATGTATCTATAGTAAATTAGTATTATAAAGTAGGACTTACAAAATTAGCAATTCAAGGTTAAACTATGGTATGATGATTCTGGAGGTGTATGCATGCTTGCCACATTAGAAAGAATTGAAATACTGGAAAAAGCAGAAGAATTAGCTAATATGATCCTACATTCAGACATTGCCGATAATTATCGAGAGTGTTTATATACATTAAATACAGACCCTGTTGCTCAAAAAATGATTTCCGAATTTGTAGTATGCAAAGAGCGCTATGAGGAAGTTCAGAGGTTTGGAAAATACCACCCAAACTACAAGGAAATATCAAAAGAGATCAGAGAGCTGAAGAGGGCTGTAGATCTAAATGAAACGATTATTGCATTTAAGAAAGCTGAAAATAATCTTCAAACTGTCCTAGATGAAATAAGTGTCCAATTAGGAACTGCTATATCCGAACATATTAAGGTACCGTCAGGAAATCCTTTTTTTGATTCCATGAGTTGTGGTGGAGGTTGTGGGTCAGGTGGGGGCTGCGGATGTAAATAAGACGGGATATGCTCCCGTTTTATTTTTGTTTTAGGCAAGGGTTTAGAGAGATACTAATTTCAAAATTGTATGAAAAATATTGTAAGATAGCAAAAAGGTGTGCTAGACTAATAATGGACAATGTTAAATGGAACGTTTAGAAGGAGAAAATTTATGTTTGGTAATCGTCAAGGTATAATTGTGTATTTGCATTCGTTAAAGCAAGTAAAAATGCTACGTCGCTTCGGAAACATTCATTATGTATCCAAAAAATTAAAGTATGTAGTTATATATATAAATATGGAAGATCTAGACCATACGATAACTAAGTTAAAGGCATTTTCCTTTGTAAAGAAAGTAGAACCTTCCTATAAACCTTTTTTAAAGATGGAATTTGAAAATGCAAGACCAGATAAGGCTAAAGAATACGACTATAAAGTTGGATTGTAATGAAACCACTTACAGAGGTAAGTGGTTTTTTCTCATTTATTGCATAGGTGGAATATAACGGTTCATTCTAAGGATGCCAATAAGGTGCTGGAAGTATAGTTCTTTTTCTCCAAACATTGAGGAATGTTTAACATCAAAGGAGATGATTTGTTGTTCTACTTCAGTGGCTAATTGGGTAAATAGTTCATATCTTTTATTTGGTGTTACTTCATGATTTGGAATGCCTTCTCTACAAATGTATAGTGCTTGGAATTTTCCTGGATCAGTAGGGTGTAATGCTACGATAAATGAGGATAAATCCCGTCCATTATGCTTTGTATTTAAAACAAACATTTTTGACACTCGATGTTTGTTTGCTCTAGTGAGTTCAATTAGCTCATAAATATCTGAATAGCCTTCGCCAAGTTCAATAAATCGTTGAATCATTTTCATGTCCTCCTCTTTTTTCTCCCACATTACTTTACCACGAGTTGACATCAAAATAAAAGAACAAAAGCGCAAGCGCCTTGATCAGTCCCGACAAGCAAATGTTCTGTGCCATAAAAAGTCTGCACTTCGACTTTTTATGGCACAGGTTATTTGACCTCGAGGGGCTAGGCGCTGGAGCTGGACGTAGTAAAACTTAAGCCCTAGTTATCCACAATGTTAGATTATTAAAATTTCCTAGACCACAAAAAAAAGACCTGCAGAATATCCTGCAGGTTCCTTCCAAAGTTGAAAACAATAATGTCTCAAAGTGGAAGGCAAAGGGAGAGGAGAAACCGGAGGAAGAACTTATGGGGAAACGTAAGTCTTCTCCGCGGTTGGCAACAACATCCTCGAATGATGTTGTCTTTACTAATTATGACCATTCTTGCATTGAGTATACATCCAAACCCTATTTTTTTGGATAAGAGGTTATAACATTGAGTTCTAGCCTCTTGCTAATGTTTATGGTAGGATGTTAAATAATTATAGTTATAAGTAAGCAATGGGATTGTATACAATTTCAAAATAATAATCTTTTTAATAGAGTGTGGTGAAAAAAATGAGAGTAGTTTCTGGAGTGTGTAAGGGTCGACCGTTAAAAGCTGTACCAGGAATGTCCACTAGACCAACTACTGATAAAGTAAAAGAGGCAATCTTTAATATAGTCGGTCCCTATTTTGATGGAGGAGTTGGTCTTGATTTATTTGGTGGTAGTGGAGGCTTAGGTATAGAGGCTCTCAGTCGAGGTCTAGACAAAGTCATTTTCGTTGATAAAGATCAGAAAGCTATACAAACGATTCGATCAAATGTTGAAGCGTGTAAATTCACAGATAATGTAGAGGTTTACCGAAACGATGCTGAACGTGCATTAAAAGCGATTCTAAAACGTAACCTTCGCTTTGATTTAATTTTCCTTGATCCACCTTATAAAAAACAGCAGTTAAACGAGCTTATCTCGAAGATAGAAAATAATCATCTACTAAATGAAGATGGATACATAATTGCAGAGCACAGCGATGAGGTTGATTTACCTAGCAGCATAGGTGCATTAAAAAGAATAAAGTTTGAAAACTATGGAGTTACGTCTGTTTCGGTATTCCAAAGTAGAAATGAGGATTAGGGGGAACCTATGATGGCTAGTGTGGCAGTATGCCCAGGAAGTTTTGATCCAATTACCTATGGACACCTTGATATTATACGTCGAGGTGCAAAGGTTTTTGATACGGTTTATGTTGTAATCCTAAATAATTCTTCAAAGAAGCCACTTTTTTCTTTAGAAGAGAGAATAGCTCTAATACAAGAGGTTACAATGGGGATTGACAATGTAATTGTAGATTCACATCAAGGATTGTTGATTGACTATGCTAAAAATAAAAAAGCCAGTACAATTTTAAGAGGATTGCGTGCGGTCTCAGACTTTGAATATGAGATGCAAATTACTTCGATGAATCGGGTTTTAGATGAAAGCATTGAAACATTTTTTATGATGACCAACAACCAATACTCTTTTTTAAGTTCAAGTATAGTAAAAGAGGTTGCTAAGTATAAAGGTGATATTTCAGAACTTGTTCCAAAAGCTGTGGAAAATGCTTTAATTAAGAAGTTTACATAAAGAGAACTCGCCGAAAATGGCGAGTTCTTTTATTGAATCATCTTTTGTGAGTATTTAAAGAAAATAGTCTGGATGCGTAAACAAAAATGTATAGAGTTAAGGATATCAATGTTATGATTGGCCCGTAGGTAGAGAGAAGCCCCCATAGTGAGTTGGCCCATACACTAGGCTGTTCTATGAGAGAAACGGGAATGACTTCACCATATGCTAAATTGTCAAGGTAGACTGGTTTCCAAAGAACTAATGCCAGGATCGCAGAAATAAATCCCTGTAAGATTCTTGCGAAAAAAAATGGTTTATAACGGATATCTGTGTCAGCGATAATACTCGCAACCTGTGCGTGAATCGAAAAGCCGCTAAAGCCAAGTATAAAACTAGTAATGATTAACTGCTGAAGTAACTCTACGTCCATTAATTCACTTGCTAATTTACTTCCTAATGTAATTTCGAATAACCCTGATATAAGCGGGATGCTAAGGTCTGGTGATAGTTTAAAAAGTTGTAGACTAAAGGAAGTAAAGTAACCAATTAATTCTGTTATATTTACTAGCGACAAAAGTCTGTTAAAGACAGAGAATAATATAATAAATCCACCAATCATTAATAGGGTTTGAATGGATGATATAACAGCATCACCTAATAATTTACCTAGAGGGCGTTTATCATTTAATCGAGTTCGGTGGAGAACCCTTAAAGCTTCCACTAATGATGGTTTCAGTTTTTGCTTTTCCTTACCTTTTTGTTCATTCGGTCCATGGAAGCGCATGACTATTCCAACGATAAAGCTTCCTAGATAGTGGGATAGTGCTAGAATAATCCCTAAATTCGGATTACCAAAAAAACCTACTGCAATTGCACCAAATATAAAGAGAGGATTTGAGGCATTTGTAAATGAAACTAGTCTTTCAGCCTCTATAGCAGTGATTTGTTCTTCTTGTCTAAGTCTTGCTGTAATTTTTGCCCCAGCCGGAAACCCTGATGCCATCCCCATCGCCCAAGCAAACCCTCCAACACCAGGAACTCTAAATAAGGGCCTCATGAGTGGTTCCAATAAGACGCCAATAAATTTGACTACTCCAAACCCAATTAACATCTCTGCGACAATAAAGAAAGGTAGAAGAGAAGGAAAAACAACCTCCCACCACATACTTAATCCAATTTTCGATGCTTCGAGTGATTCTTTTGGGAATGTTACCAAGGCTGACGCCATAATTATAACAAATGATGCTAATACAACTGTTTTCATTCGGGAACGTGTCAAGAGCTGTGCCTCCTAGCATGCCAAATTCTATACAACTTGTCATGATGAATGATAGAATATGAGAACATAGTAGTAATAAATCCTTAAATTAGGACAATCAATTATATTTCAATATACGTGTATAGGTGCTAATTTTAGACCATAAGATTGTACAAGATTTAATTTTTAACCAATATTAACGTAAGGCACGAAAGTATTAGTGTGGGGTGATATGCTTGTCTCAACCGAAGATTGGTCTGGCTTTAGGTTCTGGGGGAGCACGCGGGTTTGCACATTTAGGTGTAATAAAGGTGCTTAAAGAAGAAAATATACCAATTGACATGATTGCAGGTAGTAGTATGGGAGCTTTAGTGGCCTCGTTTTATGGTGCTGGGTTAGATATTGAGCGTTTATATAAATTTGCAGTTGCTTTTAAAAGAAAATATTACTTGGATTTTACAGTTCCTAAAATGGGTTTTATATCAGGGAAGCGTGTGAAAGAACTTATTCGTTTATTTACTCATAATAAAACAATTGAGCAGCTAGACATCCCAATCGGAATTGTTGCGACTGATTTAATCAAGGGAGAGAAGGTCGTCTTTCGAAGTGGTTCAATAGCAGATGCTGTTAGGGCAAGTATTGCAATCCCGGGAATCTTTGTACCAGAAAGGGTAGAAGGTCGTTTACTTGTAGATGGTGGGGTAATAGATCGTGTACCTGTTTCAGTTGTAAGGGAGATGGGAGCAGATATTATTATTGCTGTGGATGTCTCTCATGTAAAGAGGAATGAAGACATAACATCTATTTTTGATGTTATCCTACAAAGTATAGATATTATGCAAGATGAGCTTGTACGGCATAGGGAAATCGGCTCAGATATCATGATCCGACCTAGAGTTGAACAATTTAGTTCAAGGGCTTTCACTAATATTGAAGAAATTATCCGTATTGGAGAAGAAGAAACGAAACAACACATTCCAAAAATAAAACAATTAATTGAGGAGTGGAAGGAGAAACAGAATGAAGCGAAATAGTACATACATAAAAATATTGGTGATTAGCTCTATCATAGCAATCGCTTTAACGTTCGTTCAATTGCCTTATTATGTCACAAAACCGGGGATGGCTACAGAGCTACAACCACTTGTCAACATTGAAGGTGGTTTTGATGAAGAAAAAGGAAGTTTTATGTTAACTACCGTTAGAATGGGAAGAGCGAATGTTTTCACTTACGGTTGGGCCCATGTAAATAAATATCATTTTATCTATCCAATAGAACAAATCCGTTATGAGGGGGAAAGTGACGAAGAGTATTCAAATCGTCAACTTCATCTTATGGAGGGTTCAAAAGAGTCTGCGATTGCCGTTGCCTATCGTCATGCAAATAAGCCTGTTACTTTTGAGTATCATGGAGTATATGTCATGTCCGTGCTTGAAGGAATGCCAGCATATCAAATGTTAAAAGCAGGAGACCGGATTTATCAGGTTGATGGTCAAGCTTTTCAAACGTCAGATGAGTTTATTGAAATTGTTAGTAAGAAGCAAGAAGGTGATCAAGTCGAGTTGGATTATGAAAGAAATGGGCAGCAAGAGACGATTACCATCCCAATAGCAAAATTTCCTGACGATCCAGCAAAATTTGGGATCGGGATATCTTTGGTTACTGACCGTGAAATAAGTGTAGAACCAGATATTACGATTAACTCCGAACAGATTGGTGGACCTTCAGCAGGATTAATGTTTTCCTTAGAAATTTTAAATCAATTAACGGAAGATGATCTAACAAAGGGTTATGAAATAGCGGGTACAGGTACCATTAATGAAAAAGGTGAAGTAGGAAGAATAGGTGGGATTTCACAAAAGATAGTTGCGGCACATAACTCCGGAGTGGAAGTGTTCTTTGCTCCAAACGAGAAAAACTCTCCTAAATCGAACTACAATGAAGCATTAGAGGCAGCCAAGGACATTGAAACGGAAATGAAGATTGTCCCGGTTGATACTTTTCAGGATGCTTTAGACTATTTAAATAGCTTACCAAAAAAGAATGACTAAATAAGTAAAGCTTTCCGGCGTAAAGTTCGGAAAGCTTTTTTATTATTAATTCACGTTTTCTTCATTATATCGAATGGGTGGTGTTGAGTACTCAAGCTTCAAGACTTTTGATCGAATTGGTTCTGGAAAAATCATTGAGTATGTATTTGCAGCTTTTTTATCAAGTTCTAATAATGGATCATTATATGATGATAAATTCGCAACTAAAGGTAGAGAAAGATCTTTTTTTACAGTTTTTAAATACCTTTGTCCTGTTACTGTCATTCCTAGTAGCCGTAAGTAGGTGGCTTTGGGATTATCTTTAACGGTCGACATCTGCTGTTTCGTTGTATGTGTTAGAATGTGACAACACGCCCTTTGAAGTCGGGTCCAAGTATATCGCTTAGTCTTTATTTTTTTCATAAATTCCTCAAAGGTATGTGAGTTTGAAATATGGGAAATAAGTCTATTTTCAAGACCTTCTTCCATTTCATATAAATTTTCAAGGTCTTTAGCGGTTAAAGTCATTAATTTATATTTTAACAATGAAAAATAATCTTCCCAGCTGTGTAATAGCTGAAATTCAGAAAGGTATTTTTTTAATTCATTTGAAGTTGTAACTGGAACAAACTGTTTAATTGTTTCCAGACTAACTTCTTCCTCCAGTAGAGCTTTACGAATGCTTGTGGCACTTGCTATATTCTCGGGTGGGAGCTCGACATCGTGGTAGCCTGCCCCTGTTCGTTGTATTGTAGTAGGTTTCATTGAAGATTGTTGATCCTTAATGGCTTTTACATAATGATAGCCTAAAATATTGTTTGGTCTTGATAAATCTAAGAATGATTCTTGTCCTTCTAGTTCATAATAAGCAAGTGAAGCAGCTTTAGGATAACTATAACCTTGTTTAACAGTATTTTTAATTTTAATATTAAAGGTTTCTTCATTTTCTATCATATATGATACCGTCTTGTTGAAATCTATAATTGTTCCGTGTTCACTCCCGAAGCACATTTCACTACAGCCGATGGCATCTAGAATAGAAATAGAGCCATTCGCAAAAATTTCTGCCTTTTGAGTGGCAAAAGCATAAGGTAATTCAATAACAATATCAGCTCCACCTTGAAGGGCCATTTTTGTTCTGTACCATTTTGAAAGAAGTGCAGGCTCTCCTCTTTGTAAGAAGTTACCGCTCATTACAGCTACAATGCAATCTGCATTTGTGTGTTTTCTAGTTTGTTCAATGTGATATAAATGTCCATTATGGAAGGGATTATACTCGACTACAACACCAACTGACTTCACGATCGTACGCTCCTATAAACATAATTTTAAAAAATTTATTATTTTTTTTGATTTTCGCAACAAACGTGTTAAAGTATAATTAGATTGTCTATATTATAGTGTAAAGAAAAAATATTGACAAATCAAATCTACAAAGCTATAATTACCTTTGTTGCCTTGAGGTGATTTCATTATGAAATGGTCAATTACTCAACTACATCAGTTGAAAAATAAAGGATTATCATTCAATGAATCGGTAGATGCTAGTGAACTTATAGGAGTCAACTCAATAAGAGGTATTGATCCTGTTATTGTTAGTGGAACAGCTGACCTTAGTTCAAAAAAAGTTACCTTTCATCTATCAATTTCAGGTAAAATGATTCTACCTTGTTCTCGAACGTTAGTAGACGTAAACTACCCGTTCGAAGTTAAGTCAACTGAGACATTTTTACTAAGTCAAACATCAGATTTCGAAGCTGATGAAGATGCTCATGTTGTGCATGGAGAAATGATTGACTTATATCCAATTATAAGAGAATTGATTCTTCTTGAAATTCCTTTGCAGGTTTTTAGTGAAGACGAAAACCCTGCTGGTGGCGCACCACAAACAGGTCGCGACTGGGAAGTTATTTCTGAGGAAGACAAGAGCAATCAAATTGATCCACGTTTGGCTGGGTTATCAAAATTTTTTGAAAACGACAAAAAAGACTAAGATTAGAAGAACCGGCATTATCCGGCCTTCATATCCATCTTAATTCTTGTTTTAAGGAGGTGGGAATAATGGCTGTACCTTTTAGACGAACATCTAAAACTGCAAAAAGAAAACGCCGTACACATTTCAAGCTTCAAGTACCAGGTATGGTAGAATGCCCAAACTGTGGTGACATGAAACTAGCTCATCGCGTATGCAAAGCATGCGGAACATACAAAGGAAAAGAAGTAGTAAACAACGGTTAATCTGTTGCTGAAAAAACAAAGTAGTCATCATGACTGCTTTGTTTTTTTATTGTCTAAAATTATCCCATTTATCTACACTTTTAATCTATAATGAATATAAAATTGGTTAGTTGGGAGTGCTTTGATGGAAAAGTATGCTGTTAGAATGGATGCGTCTGGTATTGTCTGGTTTACAATCAATCGTCCAGATAAACGGAATGCAATTGATTATGATGTCATGGATGGACTTGAAAAAACCATCGAGGAAGTTTCTATTAATAACAATGCTAAGGCTCTCGTTATAACTGGAAGTGGCGATCAAGCCTTTTGTGCTGGCGGTGACTTGGGAGTGTTTCATGATTTAAGGTCGAAGTTCCAAGCTTATGATATGCTCTCCAGAATGGGAGCTATTCTGTATTCACTTCTTTGCTTACCCAAGCCAACAATAGCTTTAATAAATGGAACATGTATTGGTGGAGGGGCAGAGTTAGCAACAGCTTGTGATTTTCGAATTTCAAGTTCTACCAGTAAAATAGGATTTGTCCAAGGTAAGTTAGGCATCACTACTGGATGGGGTGGTGCAACCATGCTCCTTGAAAAAATGAAATATGACCATGCTATGGAGATGTTAATGACCGCAACTATTTTGACTCCAGAAAAGGCAAAACAAATAGGGTATGTACATAAAGTAGTTGAACCTGAAAAGTTGTTTGAAGAATGCAATTCTTATTTAGTGCCGTATCTTTCATTAAGTACTCAAGTTCTTTCAGCCTACAAAATGGTTGCCGTAAGAAAATGGGATGTAACATTTAAAGAAAGAATGTTTTCTGAAATTGAGAGATGTTCATATCTTTGGGAATTAGATGAGCATCATCATGCAGTCGATGCATTTTTGCAGGGTAAATAAATAGAACTTTTTTCCTTATATTCTTTTATTGATAGAATTCTCAGTAGTCTATCTTTTCTAGTAGGTGCATATGTATAGAAAAAAGCATTCACTAGGAGGGAGTATTATGACAACAACACGCCAGGATGCCTGGACACAAGATGAAGATCTTTTATTAGCTGAGGTTGTACTTCGTCATATTCGTGATGGCGGAACACAGTTAGCTGCTTTTGAGGAAGTTGGTAAAAAATTATCAAGAACTTCTGCAGCGTGTGGGTTCAGATGGAATTCTTATGTGAGGAAGCAATATAAATCGGGGATCGAGCTCGCAAAAAAGCAAAGGAAAGAGGCTAAAAAAGACTCTACTGTGCTTGAAGCCCCTATAGCTTCTAGGGATAATAGTGACGATCAAGAAGAGGCTAATGTTCAGCTACCGAAAACAATAGAAGTCTCAACTATCCGAAAGATAATTACTCTTCTAGAGGAGTATGAGCAGTCTCAACAAAATCATGAGTTGCTTAAGCAAGAAAACACTGAATTGAGAGAAGTGATTCTTTCTCTTGAAGAAAAAAATCGAAATTTATTAGAGGAAAACGGTACGCTAGCAAACAATTTAGAAGTGATAGAAGAGGATTATAATGCTCTTATAGAAATTATGGAAAGAGCAAGAAAAATGGTTGTCCTGCAAGAGGACGAAAGAAGTCGGAAGGTGAAATTCCAGATGGACCGAAACGGCAATCTTGAAAGAATTGAGAAATGATTATTTGCTAGCTATTAAAATGAAAAACAGCTGAGCCTTGAAAGGTTCAGCTGTTTACTTTTGTACATTATTTCTGTTCTTGAACGCCTTCAGGAAACCAAACGAGTGGATTTTCTCCTAAGTCTCTCTCCATATCATACGTTACTGGTTTAAAGCCCATTTTGTTCCAAAAGTCTTCTGATTTTACTCTTGGATTCGTCTTAATTGGTAAGTTAAAACTTTTAGCGTAATTAACTAACGCTTCTCCAAATCCCTTACGTTGATAATCTGAGAGAACCTCAAGCTTCCAAAGCTCCAAATAATCTTGAGGTGGATCGAAATATTTATCTAACTTTTTGTCAAAGCGATATAAGCTCATTCTGGCAACTAGTTTATCACCATAATAAATTCCGTAAAAGGGTGAATCGCTATCATTTTCAACAATATTCGCTTGAAGATCTTCCAACATAGAAAGTTCCTGTAAACCATATTCTTTAAATTTTTTAAATTCCTCTAACGTTTTATAATTTATTAATAAACGTTCAACCTTCGTAAGTACCAATTTAGTTTTCCTCCTACTCAAAAATTTACTGTGATATACTCATTATATACTAAAGTTACATAAAATTCTGTATTAAATATAGAAAGCGGTTACAGAAAAAGAAGGAATTTTAAAAAATTTGTAGAATAACATTATTAAGGCGTAGCCTGAGTATAAAAAGAAAGGGGTTTATAGTTTGCGAAAAATATTGATAGCAAATCGTGGAGAAATCGCTTCAAGAATAATTAAAACGTGTAACGAACTTGGAATAGAGACAATCGCAATCTATTCAGACGCTGATAAAGATTTACCGTTTGTTAAACAAGCAACAAAAGCGTATAGAATTGGTGAACCACCGGTTGTTAAATCTTATTTACAAATCCAAAAAATTATCGAAATTGCTGAAATGGAGCAGGTCGATGCCATCCATCCTGGTTATGGTTTTTTATCTGAGAATAGTGATTTCGCAAAAACAATAATAGAAAAAGGCATTGTATTTATTGGACCGAGCCCTGACATTATTTCACTGATGGGTGATAAAGTCATAGCTCGTAGAACAATGATTGATGCTGGAGTTCCGGTCGTTCCGGGTAGTGAAACAGGTATTACTTCATTGGAAGAAGCTTGCGAATATGCAAATGAAATAGGCTATCCAGTTATGCTTAAAGCTAGTGGGGGTGGCGGTGGAATTGGTATGATTCGCTGCGATAATGAGGCCGCTTTACAGAAAGCTTTTGATTCTACAAAAGCAAGAGCGAAAGCATATTTTGGAAATGATGAAGTATTTATAGAGAAATTTATCGCTGAAGCAAGGCATATCGAAGTTCAAATATTTGGAGACAATCATGGAAATGTTGTTCATTTATTTGAGCGAGATTGTTCAATCCAAAGAAGGAACCAAAAAGTAATCGAAGAAACCCCATCACCTTTTATAACTGATGATACAAGGGCTAAGATTTATGAAGCAGCAATCATGGCTGCTAAGCATGTTGGTTATGCTAATGCAGGGACCATTGAGTTTATTGTAGATGAAAATGAATCGTTCTATTTCTTAGAAATGAACACTCGACTTCAAGTTGAACACCCAATCACAGAGATGGTTACAAATCTAGACTTAGTAAAATGGCAAATACTTGTTGCTGGAGGAGAACCTTTACCACTAACGCAAGATGAAATTCAGTCAAGAGGACATGCAATCGAATTTAGGTTGTACGCTGAGGATCCGGTAAAGTTTTTACCATCTCCAGGTTTGATTAATCTATTTACATATCCTACCAATTTAAGTGTGCGTGTTGATAGTGGTTATGAATCTAACTCAACTGTAAGTCCTTTTTATGATCCGATGATTGCTAAAATCATTGTAAGTGGTGAAACTCGTAACCATGCGTTGGAACAGGCTTATCAATTTTTATCTGAACTTAGAGTTGAGGGGATCAAGACAAATATTCCTTTGTTTCTAGCGGTTTTAAAAGAGGAATCCTTTAAAGATGGTAACTACACAACAAACTATTTAACTAAAACAGCATTGACTGTTTAAAAACTAATTATCCTAGGAGGAAACAATCATGAAAGAAATTACAGCATCTATGGCAGGAACGGTATTGAATGTATTAGTAAATGTGGGAGACGAGGTTAATTCTGGTCAAGAGGTATTAATGTTAGAGTCAATGAAAATGGAAATTCCAGTAGAGAGCCTAGAGTCTGGAAAAGTTGCTGATGTTAAAGTGGCGATTGGTGATTTTGTAAATGAGGGCGATGTACTGTTAGTTCTTGAATAATATTTTTTTAGGGGGAGCAACATGATTCAAACAAATGATTTAGAGCAAAGACTTAATGAGAAGGTAAAAGAAATAGAAGCGGGTGGTCATGAAAAATACCATCAGAAGCTGAAAGAACAAAATAAATTATTTGTTCGTGACCGCTTACAATTGTTATTTGATAATGGGGAATACACTGAAGATGGTAAATTTGCAAACAATCAGGCAGGAGACTTGCCTGCTGATGGTGTGGTTACTGCCATTGGAAAAGTGAATGGTCAAACAGTTTGTGTGATGGCAAATGATTCAACCATAAAGGCTGGGTCATGGGGTGCCAGAACAGTTGAAAAAATTATTCGTATCCAAGAAACAGCTGAAAAGTTACGTGTACCTCTACTTTATTTAGTAGATTCAGCAGGGGCTAGAATAACCGATCAGCTCGATATGTTCCCAAACCGACGTGGAGCTGGCCGGATTTTTCATAATCAGGTTAAGTTTTCTGGAATGATTCCTCAGGTTTGTATCTTATTTGGACCGTCTGCTGCAGGTGGAGCATACATACCAGCATTTTGTGACATTGTAATCATGGTTGATAAAAATGCTTCAATGTATTTAGGATCTCCTAGAATGGCTGAGAAGGTAATTGGGGAGAAGGTTACGCTTGAAGAAATGGGCGGTGCTAGAATGCACTGTACAGTTAGCGGTTGTGGCGATGTACTAGCGAGTAATGAAGAAGAAGCCATTAACATTGCTAGAGGGTATCTCAGTTACTTCCCTGAAAACTTCGAAAAGCGACCGACAATTACTGAAAGTGTTTCTCCAAAACAAGGTCGTAATCTAGTTGATATTATACCAGAAAACCAGAACGCCCCTTTTGATATGTATGAGTGTATTGATGCTTTAATTGACGAAGGAAGCTTCTTTGAAATTAAGAAACTATTTGCTGCAGAAATTATTACTGGTTTAGCTAGAATAGATGGCCGACCAGTTGGTATTATTGCTAACCAGCCGAAAGTAAAGGGTGGAGTATTGTTTGTGGATTCTGCTGATAAGGCAGCGAAGTTTATCACTTTGTGTGATGCATTTAATATTCCGTTATTATTCTTAGCTGATGTGCCAGGGTTTATGATTGGTACGAAGGTTGAAAGAGCTGGAATTATTCGCCATGGAGCTAAACTAATTGCTGCGATGAGTTCTGCAACAGTTCCAAAAATTTCTGTTGTTGTGCGTAAAGCATATGGAGCAGGTCTTTATGCAATGGCTGGCCCGGCTTTTGAGCCAGATTGCTGTATCGCTTTACCAACAGCACAAATTGCAGTTATGGGACCTGAGGCAGCGGTTAACGCTGTATATTCAAACAAAATCAATGAAATCGAAGATCCTAAGGAAAAGATTGCATTCGTCCAGCAAAAGCACCAGGAATATAAAGAGACAATAGATATATACAAATTAGCTTCAGAGATGATTATCGACGATATCGTTGCTGCTTCTGATTTACGCGACGTACTCTGTGACAGATTTGCCTATTATGACACGAAAGTACTAGCATCTGGTTTTAAAAAGCACCCTGTATATCCAGTTTAATAGAAAAATAGCGAGACTTCTCTCGCTATTTTTTTATGTGCGAAAAACTTATTATTTATTTGTTCTTAACGAACAGATAATCATTTGGTAAAATATGAGTAATCATGTGGTTAGTGGGTGTTGGTATGAAAGTAGGAATTATTGGTGCGGGAGCTATAGGCTTATTGTTTGCCTCTTACATTGCTCCAACAAATAACGTAACCATTTATACAAGGAAATTGGACCAAAGGGAACGGTTAAATAATGAAGGTCTCTTATTAATACGAAATGGACATAAGTTCAACATTAAAGTCAGTGCCGAAATTTTACAAAATCAAAGTATAGAACAATTGGATCTACTAATAATAGCTGTTAAACAATATCATCTACCTGACTTAATCGTTCAATTTCCATCTATTAATCAAGCAAAATCTATATTATTCATACAAAATGGAATGGGTCACATCCATTACCTGGACAAGCTCGATAACGACTCTATTCACGTTGGGGTAGTTGAGCATGGATCAATGCTTTTATCAAGTCATGCTGTTGAACATACAGGAATAGGAAGAACGAAAATAAGCCCTTTTAAAGGTTGCTCATCAATTGTTTCCGATATTATTACAACAGTAGAGTCTGAAAACTTTCCTTTTATTTTTGAAGAAGACTGGTCCCAAATGTTAACAGAAAAGTTGGTTATAAATAGTGTGATAAATCCACTTACCTCTGTTTATAGAGTAACGAATGGAGAACTTCTGAGAAATAATTTTTTCTTTGAGACAATGAAGGTGCTTTTCAATGAAGTAATTTCTGTGCTTCCGTGTAAAAATAGGGAGTTATGGGATCGGGTAGTAGAGGTTTGTGATAAAACCTCAATTAATAGGTCATCGATGCTAAAGGATCTTGAAGAAGGGCGTCTAACAGAAATAGATGCTATTTTAGGTTACGTTCTTGAGATTGGTAAACGGAAAGAGATTGATTTGCCAATAACAAATTTTCTATATCATTCTATAAAAGGATTGGAAAAAAGGAGGGGTTAAATTGGAGGGTTTGGTAAGTGGGATAATAGCTACAATTATAACATTGCCATTTTTAGGTTTATTTCTTATTTTTATAGCGTGTAGAAGCTTTGTATCTAATAAAAGAAAATCTGTGCTCTTAACGATTGATCTCTCGACAATTCTTTTTATTATAGCAGTTCACTTTCTAGTATTAGTAATTGTCGGTAAGTCGTACCTGTGGTTAATCATACTTATCTTGATTTCGATATGTATGATGTTTGTACTAATGCACTGGAAGATGAAACAAGAAATTGATACAGCTAAAGTTTTTAAAGGTTTTTGGCGATTTACTTTCCTCCTATTCACCGTAAGTTATTGTCTTTTAATAGTTGTGGGGTTAATACAGAGTATTTTTCATTCAACGAGTTACTAAGCAAGATTTTTTTCTTTCGAAGTAGAAAGTGCTATAATTTTTGAATAAGTCAACGAATCCTTACTTTAGAAAGGAAGTTCTAATTATGGAGATTCAAAGTGTCTCTAACCCTCCAACTAGTCATTTTGTTAAGAGTTATCTTACAAATAATATAGATATTGATAAATATTTTGACTACAATATTCATGATTCTACCGTTTTTCAAAAACGCCAAGTTGATTTACTTGTCAGGAGTTTTCCAAGAGAAGCTCTTGCAGAACACTTGTTATCATTTAACCAACGTTTTCAATGTCATGAGAACACAATAGAAAATATTAATAGGTTAAAAGACCCAAAGAGTGTTGTTGTTATTGGGGGCCAGCAGGCAGGGATTTTAACAGGACCACTTTATACTATACATAAACTTATTTCGATCATTAAGCTAGCCCAGCAGCAAGAAAAGGTGCTGCAAACTCCTGTTATACCAGTATTCTGGATTGCGGGTGAAGACCATGATTTTGCTGAGATTAATCATTTATTTACTTCTGAAAAGTATCAAATTAAAAAGAAGTCCTTACCACAGAGGGAAGTCTTTAAAAGGTCAGTCTCCGATATAGAAATTGATAAAAAAGTATGCGTTAAATGGATTGAAGATGTGTTTGAAACTTTTAACGAAACAAATTATACGAATGATATCCTTTTAAATTTAAAAAAGAAGATAGATAATCCAGCTATCAATACATATGTAGACTTCTTTGCGGCGATTATTATGGAGCTATTTAAAGAATATGGAATTGTGCTAGTGGACTCTGGGTCCAAAGAGCTTCGAAAAATTGAGTCTGAATATTTATGTAAGCTAGTAAGAGAGAGTAAAAATATCCGAGATGCTCTATTGTTCCAACACCATACTCTTCAAGACGACGGATTTCAGAAAGTAATTGATACAGCTGAGTATTCGGCAAACTTATTTTTCCACTTTGATAATGAAAGAGTCTTATTAGAGTATCATCCTGAAGAAAATAAATTTAAAGGCAAGGGTAATGAATGTGAATTTACAATGGAAGAGTTAACTGAAGTTGCTCTAACTACTCCGGAGAAGTTAAGTAATAATGTAGTAACTCGTCCATTGATGCAAGAATTCTTGTTTCCAACCTTAGCATTCATTTCTGGTCCGGGAGAAATTGCTTATTGGGCTGAACTAAAAAGGGTTTTTGGGCTTTTTGAATTAAAAATGCCACCAGTTGTGCCAAGGTTAAATATAACAGTGTTAGAGCGCGATATTGAAGCTGACATGCGAGAATTAGATGTTTCGTTAATAGAAGCGCTTAAAGGGACAGCTCAATTAAGAGAGAATTGGTTACGTACAAAGACGGAAAATCGGTTTGAAGAAGCTGTGGTAAAAACTCAAAGTGAAGTTGAGGTATTACATAGTCAGTTGAGAATGATGGCTCTAGATGTTGACCATAGTCTAGAACCATTGCTACACAAGAATGCTAAGTTAATTCAATCGCAGTTTGAGTTTTTAAAAGCTACGATAAATAAAAGAGTTGAAACTCAACATCAGACTGAGTTAAATAAGTTTTTAAGGATAGAGCTATCTCTCTATCCGAACAATTCTCCTCAAGAAAGGATCTGGAATCTGTTTTATTATATAAATAAATATGGATTTAGTTTTGTAAATGATCTGATGGAATTGCCTTTTGAGTTTAATCATGATCATAAAATAATTAAAGTCTAACGAAAAACTCTGCTTTTTGCAGGGTTTTTTTTAATTTTCTAGAAATTTACTAAAGTATTGGTGGTGGAAAGTGGGGGAATGTGGTAAAATTGTGTTAGAAAGTGGGGCAGAGAGTATGTTCATGGGAGAATACCATCATAACATTGATAGCAAAGGCCGTATGATTATCCCTGCTAAGTTTAGGGACAACCTTGGTGAAACCTTTGTTTTAACAAGAGGACTTGATCAATGTTTGTTTGGATATCCACTAAGTGAATGGAAACTGCTTGAAGATAAATTAAAAACACTCCCACTTACCAAGAAGGATGCCCGAGCATTTACACGATTTTTCTTTTCTGGGGCGACGGAATGTGAAATTGATAAACAAGGTAGGGTGAATATCGCTACTCCATTGTTGTCATACGCTAAGTTAGAGAAAGAATGTGTTGTTATTGGGGTTTCTAACCGAATAGAAATTTGGGAAAAAAGCAAATGGGAAGAGTATTTTGCGAATTCTGAGGAATCTTTCGCAGAAATTGCGGAAAATATGATTGATTTTGATATATAATTATGACTTGTAGTGAAAACTATTAGAAAACAATTTGTTAGGGTGTGCTATCATGTTTCAACATACAACAGTCCTTCTAAATGAAGCAGTTGATGGTTTAGCTATTAAAAAAGACGGAATTTATGTAGATTGTACACTTGGTGGAGCAGGCCATAGTTCGTATATAGCTTCTCAGCTAACCGGATCAGGTAGATTATATGCCTTTGACCAAGATCAAGTAGCAATTGAGAATGCAAAGGAAAAGCTTGCGGAATATGGAGATAAAGTCGTATTAATAAGAAGTAATTTTTTACATATTGCAGAAGAGCTTGAAAAAAGAGGTATTACAGAAGTAGATGGGATATTGTATGATTTAGGTGTTTCATCCCCACAATTAGACACTCCTGAAAGAGGCTTTAGTTATCATCATGATGCACCACTTGATATGAGAATGGATAGAGATGCTACTCTCTCTGCTTATGATGTGATAAATACTTGGCCATACGAACAACTAGTTAGGATTTTCTTTCAATATGGAGAAGAAAAATTCTCAAAACAGATTGCCAGGAAGATTGAAGCTGCAAGAGAAAAAAAACCAATTAATACAACTGGTGAGCTTGTTGAATTAATTAAAGAAGGAATTCCTGCACCTGCTAGGAGAACCGGTGGTCATCCAGCTAAACGAGTATTTCAGGCTATTCGTATTGCTGTTAATGATGAATTGAAAGTATTTGAGGAAGCTGTAATTGACTCCATTGGCATTCTGAGCAAAGGTGGACGAATTAGCGTTATTACTTTCCACTCCTTGGAAGATAGAATTTGTAAAGTTGCCTTCAAGAAAATGAGTGAAGGTCCACAACTTCCGCCGGGATTGCCAATTATTCCAGATGAATATAAACCAAAACTGAAATTAATTACTAGAAAGCCGATATTACCATCAGAACAAGAACTTGAAGAAAACAAAAGAGCAAGATCTGCTAAGCTAAGAATTGCCGAAAAGTTATAGAAGTTCACAATAGATTACAAAAGGGAGAAGGAGGATTCCAGGTGGGGAATTTAGCTTATAAAATAAATCAAACACATAAATATCAAGAGGAAATCAATCACTCACCAAAGAAAAAGGTAGTTACAACAAGAAAAGCACGTTTTACTCTTGGTGAAAAATGCTTAGGTTTATTATTTGCTGCAGCAGTTATGTTTGGTGCAACGGAAATTATCTCAAACCAAATTGCAATTTATACTACAAATATTGAAATCCAAAAAGTTGAGACAGCTATTGATGGTCAAATAAAGCAAAATAACGATTTATATGTTCAAGTAAAAGAGTTAAGTACATATGAGAGAATTTGGGGGAAAGCTCAGGAACTTGGACTATTCCTAAACGAAGATAACGTTAAGGTTGTAGTGGATTAAGGCTATGAAGTGGCAGAAAAGTAAAAATATAAACAGAGGAGCTGCAATTATTTCAATATTTTTTGCAATGCTCTTTTTTCTGTTAATAGGGAGATTTACTCACATTCAAACTACAGGTGTTGTTGATGGCCAAGTTTTAGCAGCATTAGCAGAGAAAAAATACACAAAACAAAGGACGATTGAAGCTCAACGGGGAACGATTTACGACAGAACTGGACAAGCTATTGCGCAAGATACTCCAGCTTACACTGTAGTTGCTATTCTAGACGAAACTTTACCCTCGCATGTACTTGACCCTTTTGATACCGCTCGAAAACTAGCTCCACTTCTAAATATGAGTGAAGAAGAAGTTATAAAAATCCTTACAAAGGATAAGAAACAAGTAGAGTTTGGGTCAAAAGGTCGTGATATAAGTCATAGCCTAAAGCTTGAAATTGAAGCACTAGAAATACCTGGTATTGCTTTCATTCGAGATTCAAAAAGGTACTATCCGAATGGTACTTTTGCCTCCCATACGATAGGTTATGCTCAAAAGGTTGAAGATGAGGATAAAAGCGAAAGTGTAACAGTTGGTATGTTAGGATTAGAAAAAAGCTTGAATGATTACTTAGTGGAAACCGATGGTTACCTAAAGTTTCAATCAGATAATCGAGGCTTTAGACTTCCTGAGACTGAAGAACAAATTGTTCCACCTCAAAATGGAAATGACATTTATTTAACCATTGATCAAAAAATACAAACTTTCCTAGAGGACTCTATGAATAAGGTGGTTCAGCAGTATGAACCAAAAAAAATCATCGGGATAGTGGCTCATGCAAAGACTGGGGAAATATTAGCAATGAGTACTAGACCGAGTTTTGACCCAAATGTGAGGAATATTAGCAATTATTTAAACGATGCAATTTCTTATCGTTTTGAACCTGGTTCAACTATGAAAATCTTTACGTTAGCAGCAGCTGTTGAAGAGGGTGTATATAATGGTGAAGAAGCATTTCAATCAGGGGAATACCATGTAGGTAGGTTTAGAATTAGAGACCATAATAAACGTGGATGGGGAAAGATTTCTTATGATGAAGGAGTTCAACGCTCATCAAATGTTGCTTTTGCGAAACTAGCTGCTGAAAAACTTGGAACCGACACCTTGTTGCAATACCTAAATCGATTTGGATTTCACCAACCGACAGGAATCAATATTGATGGAGAAGTTAATAGTATTATCAATTTCACATATGAGCTTGAAAAAATAACTACTGCTTTTGGGCAAGGCTCTGCCATAACACCTATTCAGCAAGTTCAGGCGGCGACAGCAATTACGAATAACGGAGTCATGATGAAGCCGTATGTAGTTGATAGAATTGTAGATTCAAGCACGAATAAAGTAATCAATGATTATAAACCGGTTGAGGTTGGTAAACCTATTTCGGAAGGAACATCTAAAAAGGTTCTTGATATCCTTGAGACAGTTGTTACTTCTGAAAATGGAACGGGACAGGTGTATGCAGTTGACGGATATAATGTGGCTGGTAAGACGGGTACGGCCCAAATCCCTAACCCGACAGGAGAAACACCTTATCTATCTGGTCATGGTAATAATATATTCTCCTTTATTGGGATGGCACCAAAAGAGGATCCTAAATTAATCGTTTATATTGCCGTTGAGCAACCCAAATTAAAAGAGTATGAAAAGGGTTCTGAGCCTGTATCAATGATTTTTAACCCAGTTATGAAAAATAGCTTACAGTACTTAAATATTGAGCCTGTAAAAAAGAAAGAATCTCCTGGTCCAACAAGAGGTAAGCTAGGTATTGAAATTGAGTCATACGTGGGGACAGAGGTAGAGCAGGTTATGACAGATTTGACAGCTAAGGGTTTGAACGTTATTAGTTTAGGTTCCGGGAAGGTTGTTAAAGCTCAAATTCCAACAAATGGTGAAAATGTCATTCTGGGAGAACGTGTGGTCTTATTAACTGAAGGAAATGTTGTCATGCCTGATGTAACTGGTTGGTCACTTAGAGATGTAATGAAAGTTGCTAATCTGGTAAAATTAAAGCCGAACGTTGTCGGCAAGGGTTATGTATTTCAGCAAAATCTTGCACCAGGGACAAAATTAAAGGAGGATGACTATCTTATTGTTCATCTTAAACCTCCTTATAGTCCAGAGGAAAGTTCAGAGTTAGAGGATGGGGAAGAGGGACTGGAAGAGTCTCCACCTATCGATTAGAGTAACTAGGGAATGGGTTAATCAACCCATTCCTTTTTTTATGTTCTAGCCTAAAAAGTACAAGCATATATTTGAACGAGCCTAGTTAAAGGAGGTTCTAATCTATGCGGGTCTCAAATGTTACAGTACGTAAAAGATTAGCGGTTGTATTATTAGTTGGATTTCTTATTTTTTTAATTATTGATGTAAGGTTAGGTTATGTTCAGTTTATCTTAGGAAACAAACTAACAGGGCTTGCTGACGATTCTTGGAGTAGGGATATTCCTTTTGAGCCTGAAAGAGGGGAAATACTCGACCGAAATGGAGTACCACTCGCTACAAATATGAGTGCCCCGTCTGTTATGGTCGTGCCTAGGCAGGTTGAAGATCCTGTTGAAACTGCTGAAAAGCTAGCAGCAGCCCTCAATATGTCAAAGGAAAAGGCATATAAGCATGTAACAAAAAATGAAAGAATTGAACGAATTCATCCAGAAGGTAGAAAAATTTCGCATGAGAAAGCTAAAGAAATTAGAGCATTGGGTTTGAAGGGAGTCTATATTGCCGAAGATTCCAAACGTCATTATCCTTTTGGAAGCTATCTGTCCCATGTTTTAGGATTTGCGGGTATTGATAACCAAGGATTAACTGGTTTAGAGTTATATTATGATGAACAATTAAGTGGCACTGCAGGAAGTGTTAAGTATTACTCAGATGCTAAGGGTAAACGTATGCCAGACATTGCAGATGATTATACGGCACCAATTGATGGATTAAATTTAAAATTGACTATTGATTCTCGTGTTCAAACAATTGTTGAAAGAGAATTAGATAATACCGAGGCTACTTATAATCCGGATGGGATTATCGCAATTGCGATGAACCCAAATAATGGTGAAATCCTTGCAATGTCTAGTAGACCAGATTTTGATCCGGCAAATTTCAGGAACGTTCCTTCAGAGATTTTTAATCGGAACTTACCAGTTTGGAGTACGTATGAGCCTGGATCTACGTTTAAAATTATTACACTTGCAGCAGCATTAGAAGAGAAGAAGGTAGACCTAGAAAAGGATAACTTTCACGATCCAGGATTTGTTAAAGTAGCGAATGCGAGATTGCGTTGCTGGAAAAAAGGTGGTCACGGTAGTCAGACGTTTTTGGAGGTTGTGCAAAATTCATGCAACCCTGGGTTTGTTGAATTAGGGGATCGTCTAGGGAAAGAGAAATTGTTTGGATACATTCATGATTTTGGATTTGGGCAAAAAACAGGTATTGATCTTCAAGGTGAAGGTAAAGGGATTTTGTTTAATTTGGACCGTGTAGGCCCAGTAGAACAAGCAACAACTGCCTTTGGTCAAGGTGTTTCCGTTACACCAATCCAACAAGTTGCAGCGGTTGCTGCTGCGGTTAATGGTGGTACACTTTATACGCCTTATATAGCAAAGGAATGGGTTGATCCGATAAGTGGAGATGTTGTAAGTCGAAATACACCGAAAGCAAAAAGAAGAGTTATCTCTGAAGAAACTTCTAAGATAGTCCGACATGCTTTAGAAAGCGTTGTTGCACAGGGAACAGGGAAAGGTGCTTTTGTTGAGGGTTACCGAGTTGGCGGAAAGACTGGTACAGCACAGAAATCGAAGCCGGGTGGGGGTTATCTACAAAATAATCACATCGTTTCATTTATTGGTTTTGCCCCTGCCGATGATCCACAAATCGTAGTCTATTTAGCGGTAGATAATCCAAAAAATACACTTCAATTTGGGGGAGTAGTAGCTGCACCGATTGTTGGGAATATCATGGAAGATAGTCTAAGAGCTTTAAATGTAGAACCTCGTAAAAATCAAATTGAAAAAGAATATACAAATTGGCTTGATCCAAAGCCTGTTGTAGTACCTAATGTGGTTGGGTTAACGAAAAAAGAAATCCAACAGCAATTGTTAAATCTTAAGCTTGATATAAGTGGAGAAGGAGACGTAATTGTTGAACAGGCTCCTGAACCTGGTGTAAAGGTGAAAGAAGGAACTACAATAAGAGTTTATTTAGGGAATAAATGACAAAAATAATAGCCTAGAGGATTCTTCCTTAAGGCTTCTTTTTCTATCACGAAAAAATCATAAAAGTACTGATAAATAGTAAAGTTAATTTACAATGCTAGTGCACATCATTTAAAATAACTAGGGGGTAAGAAACTTAAAGTAGTCATTTTACCCCTAGACAAAGCTTTTATAAATATCGTACTATGAAAACTTAAGTCTGAAGAACTTCGTGATAAAAATGAGAGGAAATGGTTTTAATGGATTTAAATACGTTAATTTCACATTTACATACACATACAATTGATGGGATAAACAATAACCCTTCTATTACCTCAATAGAAATGGATTCCCGCCAAGTTACCACCGGTTCCTTGTTTATATGTATAAAAGGAGATCATTTTGACGGGCATGAATTTGCGGAACAGGCAGTTGAAAAGGGCGCTGTCGCGATCTTATCACAAGTGGAACTTAATATCCCCGTACCAGTAGTTATAGTTAGTGATACGAGAAGAGCTATGGCTATATTAGCTGATGCGTTTTATAATCAACCAACTCAAAAACTTCATTTAATAGGTGTTACTGGAACAAATGGTAAAACGTCAACTACCCATATTATTGAAAAGGTTATGAGAGACCATGGGCTTCGTACAGGCATGATTGGTACGATGTACATGAAAATTGGGGAAAAAGTATATGAGACTAAAAATACAACTCCTGAATCATTAACATTGCAGAAAACGTTCGCAACTATGGTTAGCGAAAAGGTAGATACAGCTGTTATGGAGGTGTCCTCACACGCTCTAGATATTGGACGAGTTCATGGGTGTGAATTTAATATTGCTGTGTTTACAAACTTAACACAGGACCACTTAGATTTTCATAAATCAATGGATGACTATAGAAGAGCAAAGGGTTTATTGTTTTCCGGATTAGGAAATTCGTTTAACCATCGTAAACCCAAGTTTGCTATATTAAATAGTGACGACATATCTTCACGGGAGTACCAAAAAAGCACTGCTGCAACTGTTATTACATATGGCATTGACAACAATAGTGACATTATGGCAAAGGATATTTCAATGACTTCGTCAGGTACTGCCTTTACATTGGTTACACCATTTGGGCTAAAGACAGTGAAAACGAAACTAGTAGGTAAATTTAGTGTTTATAATATTTTAGCTTCGGTTGCGACATGTTTATACTCTGGTGTTCCGTTAGAAACGATTATTAAATCAGTTGAAGATTTAGAGGGAATACCTGGGCGCTTTGAATTGGTCCACGAAGGCCAAGGATATACAGTCATTGTTGACTATGCACATACACCAGATAGCCTTGAAAATGTCCTAACAACTGTAAAACAGTTTGCAAACGGAAAAGTAACAGTAGTGGTAGGTTGTGGAGGAGACCGTGATAAAACAAAACGCCCCTTAATGGCTTCCATTGCCACGAAGTATGCAGATTGTTCTATTTTTACATCAGATAACCCTAGGTCTGAAGATCCACAACAAATCCTGCTTGAAATGGAAGCTGGTGCAGAAGGCAATTTTAAAACGATTGTAGATCGAGAAGAAGCAATCAAATTTGCTGTAAATGATGCTCGGAATGAAGATGTAATTGTAATCGCTGGAAAAGGTCATGAAACCTATCAAATTATTGGAGATAACACACTAGATTTTGATGATCGACTTGTTGCTTCAAAGGCTATAAAGGAGCGTAGAAATTAATGTTACTTTACAAACATGTAAAAGAGTTATTTCCCTCAACCAAGGGAATACAGGAGGATGCGCTTCCCTTTCTTACAGTGTATATAAGTTCTGAAGAGTTTGTTTCAAAAGGGCTTTACTTCCCAATAATTGATTCAACGGACAAAGAATATAGCGATTACTTATTAGAAGCTATAAATGGTGGTGCGATAGCGGCTATCTGGCCAAACGACCAACCAATACCCACGTTTGTACCGAATCATTTTCCAACATTTATGGTAGATGATACATTTGAAGCTCTTGAAAAACTAGTAGATTTTTACGAAGAAAATATACCTACGTTACAAACAGAATTTAGACTATCTAAAACAGATAATCATAATGAAGGAAATTTCACATATGATAGTCCTGTAACACATAGATTGAAAAAATTATCCAATAGAATTGAAAGTTTAAAGTTCAAAACTCAGGAAGGAGGGAGTAATCATGCTTGAACAAGTGATCTTGTTTACAATTATAATGGGGTTTCTAATTTGTGTCCTACTATCCCCTCTCTTTATTCCCTTCTTACGTAGATTAAAATTTGGACAAAGCATAAGAGAGGAAGGGCCTAAGTCACATCAAAAGAAATCAGGGACACCGACAATGGGTGGCATCGTCATATTATTATCCATTGTTGTTACAACACTTGTTATGACAGGTAAATTTTCCGAACCTACAGTAACGACTTTCTTATTGCTATTTGTAACACTTGGCTATGGTCTTCTTGGGTTTCTTGATGATTTTATAAAAGTTGTGATGAAACGAAATTTAGGACTTACTTCAAAACAAAAGCTTGCTGGTCAAATAATCATTGCTATTATTTTTTATTTTATAGCTAATAAGAATGGTTTTTCTACGGTGGTTGAAATACCGGGTTTAAATTTTGGTTTTGACTTAGGCTGGACTTATGTATTTTTTATTATTTTTTGGCTTGTTGGCTTTTCGAATGCAGTTAATTTAACAGATGGCTTGGATGGATTGGTATCAGGTACTGCTGCCATTGCCTTTGGTGCTTTTGCTGTGCTAGCTTGGAATCAATCAGAGTTTGAAATTGCTATATTTTCAGTAGCTATAGTAGGAGCGGTGCTTGGGTTCTTAGTATTTAATGCACACCCCGCAAAGGTATTTATGGGAGATACAGGCTCTCTTGCGTTAGGTGGAGCGATTGCAACAATTGCTATTCTAACTAAATTGGAGATATTATTAATTATTGTAGGTGGAGTATTTGTTTTAGAAACTCTCTCCGTTATCCTTCAGGTTATTTCCTTTAAAACAACAGGAAAGAGAATCTTTAAAATGAGTCCTTTACACCATCATTATGAGCTCGTAGGATGGTCTGAGTGGCGTGTAGTAGTCACGTTTTGGACAGTTGGTTTATTATTTGCAATGCTAGCAATCTATATAGAGGTGTGGATTTAATTGAAAAATACAGAAAAATATCTTCAGAAGAATGTACTAGTTCTTGGGTTGGCTAAAAGTGGTTCCGCAGCTGCAAACTTACTACATGAGTTGGGTGCAAATGTTACAGTTAATGACCAAAAGCCAATCGAAGAGAACGAAGCTGCAAAAGCATTGCAACAAATTGGTATAAAAGTCGTTTGTGGAGGTCATCCAATTGAAATTTTGGATGATCATTTTGACGTTATTGTTAAAAATCCCGGAATTCCCTATACGAACCCACTTTTGGTTAGAGCAATTGAGCGAGATATTCCAATCATTACTGAAATTGAGCTTGCTTTTCAAATCAGTGAGGCAGACTTTATAGGTATAACAGGTTCGAATGGTAAAACGACTACCACAACCCTACTCTATGAATTCTTGGAAAAAGGCAATCGTAACCCTCTTATAGCTGGTAACATAGGAACGGTGGCTTGTGAGGTTGCAAAAGAGGCAACAAAAAATAATATCATTGTTACCGAATTGTCTTCCTTTCAATTAATGGGAATCGAGAAATTCAGACCGAAAATAGGGATTGTGTTAAACATTTTTGATGCTCATCTTGATTATCATGGAACGAAAGAAAATTATGTTAATGCAAAAGGTCAACTACTTGTTAATCAAGAAGAGACTGACTATAGCGTCATTAATGCTGATGATTTAGAAGTGATGAATTTAGGAAATAAAAGTAAGGCTAAAAGGGTTCTGTTTTCAACTAAACGTATTCTTGAAGAAGGAGTGTACGTGAAAGACAACTTTATTTACTACAATCAAGAACCTGTAATTCTGATTGATGATATTGCATTACCTGGAAAGCATAACCTTGAAAATATAATGGCGGCCATATCAGCTGCTAAATTAATCGGAGTATCAAACAATGCCATAAGGCAGGTCTTAACGATTTTCACAGGTGTGAAACACCGCTTACAATTCGTTGATACAATCAATGGCCGCAAATTTTATAATGACTCAAAGGCCACAAATATTTTAGCTACACAAAAAGCAATAACTGCTTTTAATCAATCTATCATTTTATTAGCTGGCGGCCTAGATCGTGGGAATGAATTCGATGATTTAATACCAGAGTTAAAGTCTGTTAAATCATTAATTATTTTTGGTCAAACTGCTCCTAAACTTGAAAGAGCAGGAAGGTTAGCTGGAATAGATTCAATAAAATATGTCGATAATGTGGAACATGCGGTAAAAGTGGCATATGATCATTCAAGCGAAGGAGATGTTATTTTACTATCTCCAGCGTGTGCAAGTTGGGATCAATATAAAACTTTTGAAGAAAGAGGAGACATTTTTATTCATGCCGTGCATAAGCTTAAATGAGGGCTCGTCTAAGAGTAAAAATGCAGTGGTCTAAATAGATATTTTCTATTTTTTCACCGTAATGCAAGCCCTTAATCTAAGATCTTGGGGTGTTTACGTTGTCGACCAAAAAATCCACGCCTGACATAATATTAATAGTTATAACATTATCCCTACTAGCTGTCGGTTTAATCATGGTTTATAGTGCTAGTGCAATTTGGGCGACCTATAAATTTGATGATTCCTTCTTTTTTGCAAAAAGGCAACTGTTGTTTGCTGGTGTTGGTGTTGTAGCGATGTTTTTTATTATGAATATAGATTATTGGACATGGAGAACGTGGGCCAAGGTAATCGTTATTATTTGTTTTGTACTATTAGTAGCTGTATTGATTCCGGGAATTGGAATGGAGAGAAATGGTTCACGGAGTTGGATTGGCGTTGGAGCATTTTCCGTTCAACCATCGGAATTTATGAAGTTAGCTATGATTGCTTTTTTAGCCAAGTACTTATCGGAAAATCAAAAAAAGATTACTTCATTTAAGCAGGGATTAGTTCCGTCACTTTCACTTGTATTTTTAGCATTTGGAATGATTATGCTTCAGCCTGATTTAGGAACAGGAACTGTTATGGTAGGTACCTGTATCGTTATGATTTATGTGGCAGGGGCAAGAATTAGTCATTTTGTAGGCTTAGGCTTACTAGGGGTTGCGGGATTTGTAGCGCTCATCCTTTCTGCTCCATACAGAATTAAACGTATTACATCCTTTTTAAACCCTTGGGAAGATCCTTTAGGAAGTGGCTTTCAAATAATCCAGTCACTTTATGCTATCGGGCCGGGTGGGTTATTTGGATTAGGGCTAGGTCAGAGTAGGCAAAAGTTCTTTTACTTACCTGAACCACAAACGGATTTTATCTTTGCGATTCTTGCAGAGGAACTTGGTTTTATCGGTGGTTCTTTTGTCATCCTGTTATTCAGCCTTCTTTTATGGAGAGGGGTTCGAATCGCATTAGGTGCACCTGACTTATATGGTAGCTTCTTAGGGATTGGAATTATTGGAATGATTGCCATCCAAGTAATCATTAATATCGGAGTAGTCACGGGGTTAATGCCTGTTACTGGTATAACATTACCTTTCTTAAGTTATGGTGGATCGTCTTTAACACTAATGCTTATGGCTGTAGGTGTATTACTTAATATAAGCCGGTACGCAAGGTATTAATTAAAATGCTTTTATAGACAACTTGACCGATGCTATAATAGAAATGCTAGTGTAAACCCTGTTCTTTATAACAGGGTTTATCTATTTTTACAAATGTTATATAGAGCTTAGCGCTTATAAGCTCGATCTAGGAGGTAAATTACATCAATGAGAATAGCAATTAGTGGCGGAGGAACCGGCGGACATATTTATCCGGCAATAGCACTTATCAATGAAATTAAAAATATAGATTCTACAGTAGAATTTTTATATATTGGAACCGAAGTAGGCCTAGAAAATAAGATTGTTAGACGAGAGAATATTCCTTTTAAATCCATTGACATTTCAGGCTTTAAACGTAAACTATCATTAGATAATATTAAAACAATTTTTAGATTTGTTAAGGGTGTAAGAGATAGTAAAAAGTATTTAAAAGAATTTAAACCGGATGTAGTCATAGGAACTGGTGGTTACGTATGTGGACCAGTTGTATATGCAGCTGCAAAATTACATATTCCAACAATTATACATGAACAAAACAGCGTACCTGGCTTAACAAATAAGTTTCTCTCACGCTATGTAGATACGGTAGCCATCTGCTTTGAAGAAGCTAGGAGTTATTTTCATGGCCCGAAGGTTGTTTTGACTGGTAATCCAAGAGCATCTGAGGTTGTTGGAAGAGATGGATTTAAAGGAAGAGAATCTGTTGACTTAAGTCATGATAAACGCTCTGTATTAATTGTAGGTGGTAGCAGAGGTGCAAGGCCGATTAATGACGCGTTTTTAGAGGTGTTGCCGGAGATTGGTAAGAAGGATTATCAAGTTGTATATGTAACTGGTGAAATACACTATGATAAAGTGTTACAGCGTGTAAAGGAAGTTGGAAGCCCTAATAATGTTGTGATTAAACCGTTTATTCATAATATGCCAGAGGTTTTAGCAGGTGTAGATTTAATAGTTGCAAGAGCGGGTGCTACTACGCTGGCTGAAATAACTGCATTAGGTCTACCAAGCATTCTTATTCCTAGCCCATATGTTACCAATAATCATCAAGAAAAGAACGCACGAGCACTAAGTGATAATGGTGCAGCAATCTTAAGGTTAGAGGCAGATATGAGTGGCTCTATACTATTATCTGATATAGATTCTATCCTTTTAGATCATCAATTATTGGAAAGAATGAAGATAGCGTCTAAAGAATTGGGTATTAGAGATGCGGCGCAAAGACTATATGCTGAAACTAAGCATCTTATAAAAAGTAGTTAAGTACCTTTAGGTAAACATCCTGCATAAACTAATAAAAAAGCTTATTACTAATTTCTTTGTTTGCTTTAAATACAAACACAGTATTTAGTACTAAAGTTTTTACTAAAGGGGGAGACCTATCGTGGAAGCGATTGTTCAAGAATTAATAAGTGCAAATGTCGGAAAAGTGTTGATAGATGAACCATTAGCTAATCACACTACAATGAAAATTGGTGGTCCGGCAGATATCTTTATAGAACCACAGGATATACAAGGTATAAAAAACACAATCGAAATTATCAAAAGGCATAAAATAAAATGGATAGCTATAGGGAGAGGGTCAAATTTATTAGTTTCTGACAAAGGAATTGAAGGAGCTGTAATAAAGTTGGGAGATGGACTTGACCATCTTTCTATTGAGGGCGAAACGGTTACTGTTGGTGCTGGTTTTTCAGTTGTTAGATTATCAACTATGATAAGCAAAAAAGGATTATCAGGCTTAGAATTTGCGAGTGGTATCCCTGGTTCTGTTGGAGGAGCGGTCTATATGAATGCTGGGGCACATGGTTCAGATATCTCTAAAATTCTAGTGAAAGCGCATATTTTATTTGCAGATGGTACGATGGAGTGGTTGACAAATGAAGAGCTTACTTTCTCATACCGTACATCTATACTACAGAAGCAACGACCAGGTATTTGTATTGAAGCCGTATTTAGATTAGAAAATGGTGACCGTGAAGCAATTGTTAATCAAATGAAGAAAAATAAGGATTACCGAAAGGAAACGCAACCATGGAATTTCCCGTGTGCAGGTAGTATATTTCGAAATCCATTGCCAAACTACGCAGGAAAATTAATAGAGGATTCAGGCCTAAAAGGGCATAGTATTGGCGGAGCGCAAATTTCGGATATGCATGCAAATTTCATTGTAAATACAGGTAATGCGAAAGCACAAGACGTTTTGGATTTAATACAGCATGTGAAAGAAACCATTAAGGAAAAACATGATGTGAAAATGGAGACAGAGGTTGAAATTATAGGAAGAAAATAAATAATAGGATGTCCTAATTAATTACATTTATGATATACTATTCATTATTGAGCTTTTTTAAGTTAAACGGCATTTTAGGTGCCGTTTGTTTCACTTTTTCCTCGTTTTCTCTATTCGAATATTGTAATTTAGTGTGGGGTGAAGTTAAATGTCCAAAGGGAAAGTTGTAACAATCGAAGACAGGATCCCAAAACTTAAACAGAAGAGAAAACAAAAAGCAAATAAAAGACTAATATGGTACATTTCTATCTTCTTTCTGCTCGTTATGTGTGTCGTTTACATTCAATCTCCGTTAAGCAAAGTGTCCAAAATCTTTATATCTGGATATTATAATGTTTCAGAAACGGAGATTATTAAGTTAAGTGAGCTTTCCAAAGAGACAAGCTTCTTTAGAATTAATATAGAAAATACAAGTAAACAAATTGAAACCCATCCCGAGATTAAATCAGTGAGTGTCGAGAAAAAGCTACCAAATAAAGTCCTTATAAAAGTGAGTGAATATAAAAGGGTTGCCTATATTTCTAATGAGGAGCAATATTATCCTATATTAGAAAATGGACAAGTCCTTCATTCGCTAACCGAAGCAACAATTCCCTCTGATGCACCCATTTTAATTAATTGGTTAAACAATGATGATATTCAGGACATGGCTAAGGAACTAACCAAGCTAAACCCTAGTATTGCAAATTCTATATCTGAAATTCACCATACACCTGAGTCATCTGATCCTTTACATATAACTTTATTCATGAATGATGGGTATGAAGTGAGTGCGACTGTACGAAACTTTGCTGAAAAAATGTCAGCCTATCCGGCGATCATAAGTGAGCTTGACCCTAGTTTAAAAGGGGTTATTCATCTTGAGGTAGTTTCTTATTTTAAAGCTTATGAACGAGAGGAAGATGAAGAGAGTGAAAGTGAGAGGTAAACATGTCATTCTTTCGTTTGTATGTCTAGTATTAGGATTCATGATTTCTTTTTCTTATCAGTTTACTAAGCAAGAGGCTGCAAACGGAAATGGTAAACCAACTGAACGGCAATGGACTAAGGAATATGAATATCGAAATAATTTAATTGAACAAGAGGAAAAAAATCGTGAGCTTCAAAAGGAATTAGTGGAAAAACAAGAGAAAGTCCGTGAAATAGAGGAAGAACTAGCTAAGGGCGAACAAGAGAAAATTTATTTTAATCTTGTTGAAGATGTTGAAAAGCTTCGTATGTATGTTGGAGACGTCAGGGTAAAAGGACAAGGTATACAGGTTACCCTATCAGATTCGTCATATGTACCAACTGGTGAGGATGTAAATAATTATATTGTTCATGAGAGCCATCTATTTAAAGTAATAAATGAATTATATATTTCTGGCGCACAAGCAGTATCTATTAATGGAAAAAGGCTTTCACATGACTCCTATATTTACTGTAATGGACCAGTAGTAACCGTCGATGGTAACCCTTATCCTGCTCCTTTCGTCATTGCTGGGATAGGGAATCCTGATGTTTTAATTCCTGCCTTGAATATTAATGGTGGTGTAATTGATCAATTACTTCAGGATAACATTGTAATTAAAGTAGAAAAAAAGTCAGAGATTGTTATGGAGCCATTATTACAAACAAATGAATAATATGTAAAAAGAAGTTGGTGGGAACGTTGGACAAAAAATCGAGTATTAGTTTTACTATTGTTACAGTCGTAGTCGGTGTCATGTTAGCCGTCCAATTCCAAACCATTAAAGAACCGGTTGTAAGAGATACACGTGATACCTGGGAACTTCGGGAGGATTTAAAAAGGCAACAAGAACTGCATTCGGAGCTCTTATCTGAAATATATAAATATGAAGAGAAAATTGTGAAGTACGAAACAGAAAAGGACGATAGTAAAGAAAACATCCTTAGGGAGACATTAGACGAATTACGGGAAAAAGCGGGACTTACTGAAGTCACTGGACCAGGTATAATATTAACGGTCGAGCCTTCATTTAACACCGTAGGTGAACCTGTGAGTTACGTTTCTCCGGAACTATTAAGAAGATTAATAAACGAATTAAACTCCTATAACGCTGAAGAAATTTCAATAGACGGCCATAGGATTATTAATACAACTGTTATTCGTGAAATACAGCAGTATACTAAAATCGATACGTATCCTATCCGTTCTCTTCCAATAGAAATAAGAGTTATAACCGATGATGCGGAGAAGCTATCAAATCGAATGAAAGTTTCAAACTCGATTCAAGATTTCTTCTCAGATAACCTTATTTTATCAGTCTCAGACGCAATAAGTGAACTGACTATTCCGGCTTATGATGATGTGATTCGTATTAAACATTTAGAACCAGTTACAAGTGGAAAAGGTGGAAGTTAAACATGTGGCTCCCTATTATAGGATTACTAATAGGTATATTACTAGGATTATCATCAGAATTTAAAGTGCCAGATGAATATTCCAACTATTTATCGATTGCTGTTCTTGCTGCACTTGATACTCTCTTTGGAGGAATTCGTGCTCATTTGCAAAATATTTATGACCAAGCTGTTTTTGTTTCTGGTTTTTTCTTTAATATTTTATTAGCTGCAAGTTTAGCTTTTCTAGGTGTTCATCTTGGTGTAGACTTGTATTTAGTAGCGGTTTTTGCATTTGGAGTTAGACTATTTCAAAATATCGCTGTTATTAGAAGGATATTAATTGCTAAGTGGAGTATTTCCAGAGATAAAATTGAAAAAAATTGAATTTTTTAAAAGGGAAAATACTGTATTTGTTGAATATTTGTTTTATGTAACTTATTTTTATAAAAAAAATAGCTGTTATTCTTCAAATACGCTCGAATGAGAGATGCTTTAATTGTAAAAGGAGGTGCCAAAGAATGAACAGCAATGAAATTTACGTAAGTCTTGACATCGGTACATCCAGTGTTAAAGTAATCATTGGTGAAATGAGCCATGATTCCTTAAACATAATTGGTGTAGGAAATGTGAAATCTGAAGGACTTAAAAAAGGTTCAATTGTAGATATAGATGAAACCGTTCATTCAATTAAGAAGGCTGTTGAACAAGCTGAAAGAATGGTTGGTATGCCAATAAAACAAGTTGTTGTTAGTGTGCCCGCAAATAACGTACAATTGAAAGAGTGTCATGGTGTTATAGCCGTTTCAAGTGAAAGTCGCGAAAATCGTGAAATAAGCAATGAGGATGTAATGAGGGTTATTGAGGCAGCTCAATTTGTTTCGATTCCACCAGAACGTGAAATCATTGATGTTATACCAAAACAGTTTATTGTTGACGGATATGATGAAATTAGTGATCCTCGTGGGATGCTTGGTGTACGTCTTGAAATGCAAGGGACGATTATCACCACTTCAAGAACGATATTACATAATTTATTGCGCTGTGTTGAACGAGCAGGACTTACAATTGCAGCCATTTGCCTACAGCCTCTAGCTGCAGGTTCTATTACTCTCTCAGAAGATGAAAAGAATCTAGGAGTGGCATTAATAGATATTGGTGGTGGCTCAACCACAGTTTCTATTTTCAGAGATGGTTTCTTACAATCTTCAAACGTTATTCCTGTTGGCGGAGATCATATCACAAAGGATATCTCAATTGGTTTACGAACATCTACTGAAGATGCTGAAAAAATAAAAATAAAACATGGACATGCCTTCTATGATGACGCATCTGAAGAAGAAGTATTTAGTGTACCGATTATTGGTAGTGATCAGCACCAGCAGTTTAACCAATTAGAAATATCAGATATAATTGAAGCAAGATTAGAAGAAATTCTAGACTTAGTAATTAATGAATTAAGGAAATTAAATGTTAGAGATCTTCCAGGAGGATTTGTTCTAACCGGTGGAGTTGTTAATCAACCTGGGGTTTTAGAACTAGCCCAAGTAGTACTGCAGAGTAATGTTAGAATTGCAAAACCAGATTACATTGGAGTTCGTGAGCCACAATTCTCAACTGGTGTAGGCCTAATTCAGTTTGCATATGAGCACTCAAAAATTCAAGGTAAGCGAATTGGTTCTATGATTTCACAAGAATCAGAAAAGAGAAACACAAAACAACAACCAGTAAAAAACAAGCCAAACACAAACGATGATCAAAATATTGGAAAAAAAGTTAAAAGATTTTTCGGTTACTTCTTTGAGTAGAAGTATCGAAAAGCTCTTTCGATGAATTAGGAGGATCTTAGATGTTGGAGTTAGATACAAATCTTGACCAATTAGCAACGATTAAAGTTATTGGTGTAGGTGGCGGTGGAAATAACGCTGTAAACCGAATGATCGAACATGGTGTACAAGGTGTGGACTTTATTGCTGTTAACACAGATGCGCAAGCATTAAACTTATCAAAAGCTGATATCAAAATGCAAATTGGTGGTAAGCTTACTCGTGGTTTAGGTGCAGGTGCAAATCCTGAAGTTGGTAAGAAGGCAGCAGAAGAAAGCAGAGAACAAATCGAAGAAGTATTAAAAGGTGCAGACATGGTTTTCGTTACGGCAGGTATGGGTGGCGGAACTGGTACTGGTGCAGCTCCGGTTATAGCTTCTATTGCGCGTGACCTTGGTGCCTTAACTGTTGGTGTTGTTACTCGTCCTTTCACTTTTGAAGGTAGAAAAAGAGCAGGGCAAGCTGCAGGTGGGATTGCAGCAATGAAAGAGGGCGTAGATACCTTAATCGTTATTCCAAACGACCGCCTTTTAGAAATCGTTGATAAAAATACTCCGATGCTTGAGGCGTTCAGAGAAGCTGATAATGTACTTCGTCAAGGTGTACAAGGTATATCTGACTTAATCGCTGTACCAGGGTTAATTAATCTAGACTTCGCTGATGTTAAAACTATAATGTCGAACAAAGGTTCAGCATTAATGGGTATTGGAATGTCAACTGGTGAAAATCGTGCAGCTGAAGCAGCTAAACGAGCTATTTCAAGTCCTTTATTAGAAACTTCTATTGATGGTGCACAAGGTGTACTAATGAACATCACTGGTGGTACTAACTTGAGCTTGTATGAGGTTCAAGAGGCTGCAGACATAGTTGCCTCTGCATCAGACGAAGAAGTAAATATGATTTTCGGATCAGTTATCAATGAAAATTTAAAGGATGAAATATTAGTTACAGTCATTGCAACTGGCTTTAATGATATTGATACTACTTCCTCTAAACCTGTAAGACCAGCCATTAACACTACAAAACAAGCTTCAACTACAACGAGAGAAACAAAACGAGATGATTCTTCGAACGAATATCAATCCCGTCCTACTAAAGAAAGCTCTCAGAATGACGAAGCTCTAGATATTCCGGCATTCTTAAGAAATCGTAATCGTCGCAGATAATATTTGAAAGAGTCTTTCCAATTGGGAAGATTCTTTTTCTATTGTGTGAAAGGTTTTTAGAGAATCTATATATGGAAAGCTATTCTAAAAAAACATCTAGAATACATTGTTTTACAATATTCGTAAAAATCTATCAAAATTTCTCCTCTATAATCGTCAGCAAGTGACAGACTTCAATAGAGAATGTACTATATACTATTAATAATAGGTAGTAAATCGAATAAGGGCACTCTTGAAAGGAGAACGGGATTGAACATCTACCTTGATGTTATTTGGTTGCTGAACTTTCTATTTGATGGGTTGTTACTCTTACTGACAGCATTCATTTTAAAGCGAAAAATTTTAATATGGAGAATGGTATTAGGGGCATTTATTGGGTCTTTAATTGTTATTTTAATGGTATCTCCTTTGTCAATGTATGCATCACATCCAATTATAAAACTAATTTTTTCATTTTTAATAATTGGTAGTGCCTTTGGATTTAAACGTTTCCGATATTTTATTCAAAATCTATTAACCTTTTATTTTGCTACCTTTGTAGTTGGTGGTGGAATGATTGGTGTTCATAATTTCTTGGAATATGAAGTAAAGGTATTGGATGGCGTACTAATGACAAATACAACAGGTTTTGGCAATCCTATTAGTTGGGCTTTCGTATTGGTTGGATTTCCTGTGTTATGGTATTTTACCAGAAAACAAATTAGTGATTTTGAAATGAAAAAGATACAATTTGATCAGATTGCTGAAGTGGTCATATCTATAGAGTCTCTTGAACTTCGGGTAAAGGGATTAATAGATAGTGGTAATCAGTTATATGATCCGATAACAAAAAGTCCAGTACTAATTGTTGATACAACTAAAACAGTTCATTTTTTTCCTGAGTCAATTATTCGACAATCAAAAAATATTGAAGCTTTAGGTTCTGATCAAGATCAAGAAGCCCATAAATGGGAAAGCAGAATCCGAATAATACCGTATCGAGGTGTTGGTCAAGACCATCAATTTCTACTCGCTATTAAACCTGATAAGATTACGATTTTCCATAACGGTGAACAAATCTCTGTTACGAAAGGTTTGATTGCACTTAATCATACCCCTCTATCTTCCGATGGAGAGTATGAATGTATTGTTCATCCCAAAATGCTGCTCTCATCAACTGTTCAACCGGCATCTTAGAGTTATCTATACTATCATACTCATCAAACTACAATTTAGAAGGAGGAACTTTACGTGGTCAAACTTAAACTTCGTTTAACCTATTTGTGGTATAAAATATTACTGAAATTTGGTATTAAAACTGATGAAATTTACTACATTGGTGGAAGTGAAGCCCTACCACCACCACTTTCAAAGGACGAAGAAGAGCTTTTATTAAGAAAGCTTCCTACTGGAGATAAAGCTGCAAGATCAATCTTAATAGAAAGAAATTTAAGATTAGTTGTATACATTGCAAGAAAATTTGAAAACACGGGTATTAATATAGAAGATTTGATAAGTATCGGAACTATAGGACTAATTAAAGCGGTAAATACCTTTAACCCTGAAAAGAAAATTAAATTAGCTACATATGCATCAAGATGTATTGAAAACGAGATCCTCATGTACTTACGAAGAAATAATAAAATTCGGTCGGAAGTTTCCTTTGATGAGCCCCTAAATATCGACTGGGATGGTAATGAACTTCTTTTATCAGATGTTCTAGGCACAGAGGAAGATATTATTACTAAGGATCTAGAAGCAAATGTTGATCGCAAGTTACTAGTTAAAGCACTGCATCAATTAAACGAGCGAGAAAAACAAATTATGGAGCTCCGCTTTGGGTTAATTGGTGGAGAAGAGAAAACTCAAAAAGACGTAGCTGATATGCTTGGTATATCACAATCTTATATTTCCAGGCTTGAGAAGAGGATCATTAAAAGACTCCGAAAAGAATTCAATAAAATGGTGTAATAAAAAATTTTTTTTACCCGATTTAGTCGCCGAAATTACGCTACTATTCGGGTTTTTTCTTGCCTTTTCCTGTAAATTCGAGAAATAGCTTGTGCATATTTTTCCCTCCAAAGGAGATACTTAACTTTGTACAGCAACTCCTGTTAGGAGGGAAAGAATTGACTCGAAATAAAGTTGAAATTTGTGGTGTAGATACTTCAAAGCTACCAGTACTTAAGAATGAAGAAATGAGAGAACTTTTTAGACAAATGCAAAGTGGTAATTTGTCTGCACGAGAGAAATTAGTAAATGGAAATCTACGATTGGTTCTCAGTGTTATTCAACGGTTTAATAACAGGGGGGAATTTGTAGATGACCTATTCCAGGTAGGATGCATTGGATTAATGAAGTCTATTGACAACTTTGATCTAGGCCAAAATGTCAAATTCTCTACATATGCTGTGCCTATGATCATTGGTGAAATAAGACGATATCTAAGAGATAATAATCCAATCAGAGTATCAAGATCCCTTAGAGATATTGCTTACAAAGCATTACAAGTGAGGGAGCGTTTAATGAGTGAGACTTCAAGGGAGCCAACGGCAGAAGAGATTTCGAAGGTGCTCGATGTTCCACATGAGGAAATTGTGTTTGCCTTAGATGCTATTCAAGACCCTGTATCATTATTTGAACCGATTTATAATGATGGAGGAGATCCAATTTTTGTGATGGATCAGTTAAGTGATGAACGAAATCGGGATATTAACTGGATTGAAGAAATTGCATTAAAAGAAGGTATGAGACGTCTTAACGAGCGTGAGAAATTAATATTAAGGAAACGTTTTTTCCAAGGAAAGACTCAAATGGAAGTTGCTGAAGAAATTGGGATTTCTCAAGCCCAAGTTTCACGCCTTGAAAAAGCTGCCATTAAACAAATGAATAAGAACATTCAAAACTAATGCATAGGACTGTCCTTAAATGGGGCAGTTCTTTTTAGATACTCTTTATTAGGGCTTTTTCAAGTGCGAATTCCCATCGGGGAGGAAGTCGAGCCTCCTCGACGTTCCGTCTGCGGCGTCTCGACCTTTCCTCTACTTCTGAGCAGGAGTCAAGTGCCTTCCGCTACAATCCACTCAGTGTCTTTCTATTTGATAAGGAACAAACATTTATATAAACCCCTGTTATTGTACTTTGTTCAGAGTATTGTTATTCGCTAGAATACACGGAGACCCCGCAGGTGCAGATCACCTAGGAGGCTCCCGGACTGCCCGCGGAAAGCGAAGAGGATTTTAGCGAATGACTCCCAGTACATTTAGGTTATTTTAGTAGGAGTTTAAATTTTATACAATATTATCAGTTGCAGAATCATATAGTACAGTAAAAGGATTTTTTGAGAGGGCGGGTACGATATGATTCATATATCAGAGTTCCAGATGAAAGAAGTTGTAAATGTTGGGGACGGTAAGCGTTTAGGGAATATAACGGACTTTGACATTAATTTAATGACTGGTAAAATTGAAGCAATCGTTATATCTGGACAAGGAAAAGTGTTGGGGTTCTTTGGAAAAGATGAAGATATTGTCATTCCGTGGAAAAATATAGTCAAAGTTGGAGCAGATGTGATCCTTGTAAGACAAATGAAAAACCTTGAGTAGGCTACATAAGTTTGACATTTTTCTTATGTTTTCGCACTCAATTATGTAAAACTATGATAAAATAAGGAAAAGAAGGTAAAAAATTAACGAAAAAAGGATTTAACTCATGACAAAAAATCTCTTTTCAAGACAAAGTGAAGGAATTTTACAACTGAAGAGTTGGGAAAACATAGACCCATCTATTGTTGCTGGTTTTACGACAAAGATAGGTGGTTTTAGTGATGCCCCTTTTCAGTCCTTTAATATGGGTCTACATGTAGGAGATGATTCTAAACTTGTGGGACAAAACCGTGATAAATTGGCCAATGCAATTGGCTTCCCAACCTCGAACTGGGTTTGCTCAGAACAAGTCCATGATGCTGAAATTATGAAAGTGACGAGGAATCATGCTGGCAAAGGTGTTTATATATACGAACAGGGCATAAAGGGAACGGATGGCCTTTACACAAGGGAAAGAAACCTTCTTCTAACTTTATGTTTTGCTGATTGTGTTCCACTTTATTTTTCTGCACCTAAATATGATTTAATCGGTGCAGCTCATGCGGGGTGGAAAGGAACAGTAAATGATATAGGAGGAAAGATGATTAGAATCTGGGACACTGAAGAAAAAGTATCTCCAGAGGATATTCATGTCGTGATTGGACCTGCTATAGGTTCATGCTGTTATATCGTTGACAACTCTGTTATCGAAAAAGTAAATGAAGTCCTTACCTATGACGAATACATACCTTACAAACTTGTTAGTGAAGGACAATACTCCCTGGATCTAAAAATAGCAAATCAACTTCTTTTGGTTCAATCAGGTGTGCCTAAGGATAATATTCAAGTTTCCTCTTACTGTACGAGTTGTGAAAAAGAACTGTTTTTTTCACACCGACGTGATAAAGGTCAGTCAGGGAGAATGGCAAGCTATATTGGACGTAAGGAGGATATTGGACTATGAATGTGAAGGGAAATCTAATAGAAATAGAAGCTAGTATTGAAGAAGCCTGTAAGCAATTTGGGCGGGATCGTAGCAACGTTCAAATTATCGCGGTAACGAAATATGTTAGTATAGATCGTACTATTGAAGCAGTTGAAGCCGGAATCACGCATCTAGGTGAAAGTAGGGATGATGGCTTATTAAAGAAGTGGGATGAACTAAACCATAAAGTAGCTTGGCACTTTATTGGTTCACTACAAACTAAAAAAGTAAAAAAAATTATTGATAAAGTTGACTATATACACTCACTAGATCGATTGTCATTAGCAGAAGAAATTCATAAGAGATCCTCGAAACAGATAAATTGCTTCGTTCAAGTAAATGTTTCTGGTGAGGAATCAAAGCACGGAATACATTCAAACGAAGTAATTGACTTCATACATAAAATGAAGGATTTTCCAAACATAAGAGTTGTTGGGTTAATGACAATGGCTCCATTCACTGAAGACCAACAGGTTATCAGAGAATGCTTTAGGAACCTTAGACTTCTAAGTCTTGATGTACAAGCCTTAACGCTACCATATGCACCATGTCTTGAACTATCTATGGGTATGTCAAATGATTTTGAAATTGCTGTAGAGGAAGGTGCGACCTTTCTTAGAATAGGGACTTCTTTAGTTGGAAAGGAATTTTGAGGAGGTAGGATAGATGAGTATAAAAAATAAATTCAAAAGCTTTTTTGCATTAGAAGATGAATATGACTACAATGAAGATGAATATTTTGAAGAAGAGGAACTTGAACCTGTAAAGGCTACTAGATCTTCAGCTAAACAAAATGTAGTAAGCTTACAAAGTGTACAAAAATCTTCTAAGGTTGTATTGTTTGAACCTCGAGTTTATGCTGAAGCACAAGAAATTGCTGACCATTTAAAGAACAGACGTGCAGTTGTAGTTAATTTACAACGAATTCAGCACGATCAAGCAAAGCGTATTGTTGATTTCCTAAGTGGTACTGTTTACGCGATAGGTGGGGATATTCAGCGTATTGGGACAAATATCTTCCTATGTACACCTGAAAATGTTGATGTTTCTGGTAATATTTCAGACGTTGTTACAGAGGATGAGTTATCTGAGAAGAGGTGGTAGATTAGATGGATTTACTTCAAGGTATTTTACAAACAGCTATTCAATTTTACTCATATGCATTAATTGCGTACATCTTAATGTCTTGGTTTCCAAATGCGAGAGAGTCTAGGATTGGCCAATTTCTTACAAAAATTTGTGAGCCATACTTAGAACCTTTCAGAAAGATTATTCCACCATTAGGTATGATCGATATTTCGCCAATTGTAGCTATTTTTGTCTTGAATTTTGCTTCAATTGGATTAAATACTTTATTTGGAATGTTTTAGTGTATAGTACAATTCTTGAAGCTCGGCATTAGCCGAGTTTCTTTAAGTAGTTCGACCTAATTTAGTATATGGAGAAATCATTTATATGAATATCTATCAACATTTTCGAAAAGAAGAGCATGCCTTTATTGATCAAGTAATGTCATGGAAGGAAACTGTACTTACACAATACGCTCCTAAAACAACAGACTTTCTAGATCCTAGAGAACAGGATATGATGAAACTTATCATCGGTAATGACTCAGAAGTTCAGGTTAGCTTCTACGGTGGACATGATTCTACCGAAAGAAAAAGGGCACTTCTATACCCTGAATATTATAAACCCGCAGTTGATGATTTTCAGTTATCTGTTTTTCAAATTGTGTATCCTTCTAAATTTGTTACAATTGATCACCGTAAAATATTAGGATCCCTAATGTCTTTAGGTGTAAAGAGGAGTAAGTTTGGGGATATCCTTGTCTCTGGTGACCTCGTTCAGATTATTGTAGCAAAAGAAATAGGAGATTATATTCGGGTGAACCTGGAATCAGTCGGAAAAGCGACAGTTTCTCTTAAAGAAATTTCTTTTGACAATATTGTCTTAACTGAGGAAGCGTGGGATGAACATTCCACAACAGTTTCTTCAATGAGACTTGATGTGGTACTATCTTCCATCTATAACTTGTCTAGGCAAAAGATTCAAGCGTTTATACAATCTGGTTTGGTTAAGGTTAATTGGAAAATTGTAGAACAAACAGCTTTTGAGTGTAAAGAAGGAGATGTACTTTCCCTTCGTGGGTTTGGACGAAGTAAACTTCTTACTATTGAAGGAAAAACAAAAAAGGAAAAATGGCGAATCATTGTAGGGAAACAAAAATAATTCCAGAATCATTGCAGGATTTTGACTTTTAACGTCGAATATGTCGAATAGTGAAATATATGGACTAACACTACTACTTATTGGAGGTGGCAATATGCCTTTAACACCATTAGATATTCATAACAAAGAGTTTAATAAAGGATTTCGTGGATACGATGAAGATGAAGTTAATGAATTTCTTGACCAAGTGATTAAGGACTATGAATTGGTCATTCGTGAAAAAAAGGAACTAGAAGCTAAATTGGCAGAGCAAGGTGAGAAATTAGGTCATTTTACAAATATTGAAGATACTTTGAATAAATCAATTTTAATAGCTCAAGAGACTGCTGAAGACGTAAAAAGAAATGCTCAAAAAGAAGCGAAACTTATTATTAAAGAAGCAGAAAAAAATGCTGATCGTATTATTAATGAATCTCTTGCTAAATCAAGAAAGATTGCTATTGAAATTGAAGAGCTCAAGAAACAGTCTAAAGTTTTTAGAAATCGTTTTAAAATGCTGATTGAAGCACAACTAGATCTAATTCAATCTGATGACTGGGACCACTTAATGAAATACAATGTGGAACCTGTTTTTGATGACTCTGAAGATAACAGAAGCAAACTTGACGTTTAGACAATTTATAGCATATAATTTATAGTAAATTTTATTAAATAGTTAACGATGATGGGGACAGTAGTGTTTTATTTTACTTACAAAGCGAGTCAGGGACGGTGTGAGCCTGACTAAGGATAAAATATGAAGATCACCCTGGAGTTCCTTTCTGAACCTTAAGTAAGTTTAGGCGAATCATTCACGTTAAGAATGTTTGAGTGGGCTAATTGTATTTTTATTAGTCATTTAAGGGTGGTACCGCGAGACCTTCTCGTCCCTTTTGGGATGAGAAGGTCTTTTTGTATTTTTAAAAAATTATGTATATTTCATTAAAGCTGATAGTAAATGATTATTTTTGGCAATGATGAAAGTGAAACCAAAGTTGGAGGAGAAATGTTTTTATGGAGTACAAAGATACGTTATTAATGCCTAAAACCGAATTCCCAATGCGTGGAAATCTACCAAACAGAGAACCACAGTTGCAAACTAAGTGGGAAGAAATGGATATTTATAAAAAGGTACAAGAGCACACGAAAGATCGCCCATTATTTATTTTACATGATGGCCCTCCATATGCTAATGGGGATATCCACATGGGTCATGCTCTTAATAAAATTTTAAAGGACTTTATCGTTCGTTATAAATCCATGAGTGGATTTTGTGCTCCGTATGTTCCAGGATGGGACACTCACGGATTACCAATAGAAACAGCTCTCACGAAAAATAAAAAAGTAAACCGTAAAGAAATGTCGGTTGCTGAATTTAGAAAGCTATGTGAAGAGTATGCTTACGAACAAATTAATAGTCAACGTGAGCAGTTTAAACGTTTGGGTGTTCGAGGAGACTGGGATAATCCATACATCACTTTAAAGCCTGAGTACGAGGCACAACAAATAAAAGTTTTCGGTGACATGGCAAAAAAAGGCTACATTTATAAAGGATTAAAACCTGTCTATTGGTCTCCTTCAAGTGAATCAGCACTAGCTGAAGCAGAAATTGAATATCAAGATAAGCGCTCAGCCTCTATCTATGTTGGCTTTGAGGTGAAAGATGGTAAGGGTGTTCTAGAAGGAAATGAACAGATTGTTATCTGGACAACAACACCTTGGACTATTCCAGCTAACCTTGGCATTTCTGTACATCCAGACCTAGATTATAGTGTTGTTGAAGTTAGTGATAAAAAATATGTTGTAGCTACAGATTTACTTGAAAGTGTAACAAAAGAGTTTGAATGGGAAAATGTCTCAACCGTTAAAAAGGTAAAAGGTAAAGAACTAGAAAACGTAATTGCTAAACACCCAATATATGGTCGTGACTCCCTAGTGATGTGCGGAGAGCATGTTACTACTGAGTCAGGTACTGGTTGTGTTCATACTGCACCGGGCCATGGTGAGGATGACTTTATTGTTGGGCAAAAATATGGATTAGATGTATTATGTCCTGTTGATGAAAAGGGTTATATGACATCTGAGGCTGAAGGGTTTGAGGGCCTATTTTATGATGAGGCGAATAAGCCAATCTCTGAGAAATTGTCAGAAGTAGGTGCACTGTTAAAACTTTCGTTTATCACCCACTCGTACCCACATGACTGGCGTACAAAAAAACCAACCATCTTCCGTGCAACGGCGCAATGGTTTGCATCCATCAAAGATTTCCGTTATGAATTAATGGATGCAGTGAAAGAAACAAAATGGGTACCTGCATGGGGCGAGACTCGTCTATTTAACATGGTACGTGACCGTGGGGACTGGTGTATTTCACGTCAACGTGCATGGGGAGTACCAATCCCAGTGTTTTACGGTGAAAATGGAACTCCTATTATCAATGATGAAACAATCAATCATGTATCAAACTTATTTAGAGAACATGGGTCAAATGTTTGGTTTGAACGTGAAGCAAAGGATTTATTACCTGAAGGATTCACTCACGAGTCAAGTCCAAATGGAACATTTACAAAAGAACAGGATATCATGGATGTATGGTTCGATTCTGGATCTTCACACCAAGCAGTGTTAGTTGAACGTGACGATTTACAGCGCCCTGCGGATTTATATTTAGAAGGTTCTGATCAGTATCGTGGTTGGTTTAACTCTTCTTTATCGACAGCTGTTGCAGTTACAGGTAAAGCACCATACAAAGGTATTCTAAGTCACGGATTTGCTCTAGATGGCGAAGGTCGAAAAATGAGTAAATCAATAGGTAATGTTGTAGTACCATCAAAAGTAATGAATCAACTCGGAGCAGATATTCTTCGTTTATGGGTAGCATCCGTTGATTATCAATCAGACGTAAGGGTTTCTGATAATATTTTAAAGCAAGTAGCTGAAGTTTACCGTAAAATTCGTAACACCTATCGATTCTTACTAGGTAACTTAGCTGATTTTACTCCAGATCATGCACTTGATGTTTCAGAGCTTAGAGAAGTAGATCAATACATGCTAGTTAAATTAAATAAGCTTATTGCTAAGGTTAAGAAATCTTATGACAACTATGAATTTGCTGCTATTTTCCATGCTGTTCATAATTTCTGTACGATTGAATTGAGTTCGTTCTACTTAGATTTTGCCAAGGATGTACTGTATATCGAATCTGCTGACAATAAAGAACGTCGTGCAATTCAAACTGTGTTATATGAAACTTTGCTTGCTTTAACAAAATTGATGGCACCAATTTTACCACACACTGCTGATGAGGTTTGGGAGCAAATCGCTTTTGTAACCGAAGAAAGTGTTCAGTTGGTTGATATGCCTGAAGTGAAAACCATTACTAATCAGGATGAAATTGAAGCAAAATGGGATTCATTTATGACCTTAAGAGACGATGTCTTAAAAGCACTTGAGGTAGCTAGGAACGAAAAAGTTATAGGTAAATCACTTAGTGCTAGTATTGTATTATATCCTAACGATAAAACGAAAGAATTATTGGCATCTGTTGATGAAAACCTTAAACAACTATTCATTGTTTCTGGGTTTGAAATTGGTGGAAGTATCAACGATGCACCTAAGAATGCACAAAATTTTGAAGATGTAAAAATAGTTGTTGGTACTGCTACAGGGGAAACATGTGAGCGCTGTTGGGTTGTAACAACAACAGTAGGTCAAGTCGAAGAACATCCAACACTTTGTACGAGATGTGCAAATGTTGTGAATACTAGTTATCAATCATAGAAATTGCTTTTTCTCATAAAATAATACAAAGGAAACTCGCTAGATGCGGGTTTTCTTTCATTTTTAATTGAAAAAAATCGCTTTGAAATTTTCATTAGTCTTGTCTGCCGACACATAACAAACCATTCTTGCGTATATTTTCATTGAACGACTTATAAGGCTGTTTATTTTATGAAGAGCTTTAAAGGAAAAACTTGTGGGCTTTTAAAGATATTGTTTTCGGTTACACTATCACTACTAACAGATCAGCGTTAATCAAAAGCATTACAAGGAGGCGTTCGAATGAACGGTCAATATGCAGAGATTAAAGCAGAATTACTTATGATGAAAGACGAACTTCAAACAAGACTTTTTTCCCATTCCGCATATTATGAAATGAGTGCTGAATTAGGCTATGAAGGTGATAATAGTGAAAAAGAAAAAATTATCTTGCATCATGTAAAGGAAGATTTACAGGATGTTCAGTTAGCACTTTGGAAAATTGAAAATGGTAAGTATGGTGTCTGTGAGGAAACAGGAGAAGAGATTCCCCTTGAAAAATTAAATGTACTTCCAACTGCAAGAACGATTTACGATTTTGCTTATAGTTATTTTTATCAAAAAACCGCATATCCCCAAACGTATAATCCTCAATTAACACATTAACAGAAGTGAGTTTGTCACTTCTGTTTTTCATTGTACGGCGAAATTAAAAGGAACTTCATTGTATATGTGGACTAACTTATGCTAAAATTCTAAAGGTACATAAAATGTTAAGATGGGGGTTCATTTGTGATTTATTATTTAATCGCATTAGTCATTATTGTCTTTGATCAAATTACAAAATGGGCAATTGTTACATACATGTCACTTGGGGAAAGTATAACTGTAATTGAAAGTTTCCTTTACATTACTTCTCATAGGAATCGAGGGGCAGCCTGGGGTATATTACAAGGTCAAATGTGGTTTTTTTACATTATTACGGTAGTTGTAGTAATTATACTTATAACCTATATTCAAAAGCTTCCTAAAAATCAGCGTATAATGGGTTATGCATTGGGATTAATGCTGGGTGGAGCAATTGGTAATTTTATCGACCGTATTTTCCGAAAAGAAGTTGTAGATTTTATAAATACATACATTTTCACATACGATTTCCCTATTTTCAATATCGCAGACTCAGCATTAGTTGTAGGAGTCGGAATTATTCTAGTACTAACATTGTTTGAAGGGAAATTTAAAGAAGGAGAAAGTAAATGAATCAAATCGAGTTAACTATACAACAAGAACAACAGGGTGACCGCATTGATAAAGCAGTTTCTGCAATCAATAATGAATGGTCAAGAACTCAAGTACAACAATGGATTAAAGAGGGACAAGTTATAGTAAATGGAAAAGAAATAAAGCCTAACTATAAAGTAGCAGATGGGGATCAAATCATTATTACTATCCCAGATCCCGAAGAACTTGATGTTGTAGCAGAAGAAATGAATTTAGAGATTTACTATGAAGACAGTGATGTACTGGTTGTAAATAAACCAAGAGGGATGGTCGTTCATCCAGCACCCGGTCATTTGACAGGTACGTTAGTAAATGGGTTAATGGCACATTGTAAAGATCTTTCGGGTATTAATGGAGTGTTAAGACCAGGCATTGTGCACCGTATTGATAAAGACACGTCAGGTCTGCTTATGGTTGCAAAAAATGACTTGGCACATGAATCATTAGTAAATCAATTGGTCAAAAAAACAGTTACTCGAAAATATAAAGCTATTGTTCATGGTACTATTCCACATGACCATGGTACCATTGATGCGCCTATTGGAAGAGATAAAAGAGACCGCCAAAGTATGACAGTAACAGATGAAAATAGTAAAGAAGCGGTAACGCATTTTAATGTTATAGATCGTTTTAAAGATTTTACATTTGTTGAATGTCAATTAGAAACTGGGAGAACTCATCAAATTCGTGTTCATATGAAATACATTGGGTATCCACTAGCTGGTGACCCTAAATATGGTCCTAAGAAAACCTTGTCGATTGATGGGCAAGCCTTACATGCTGGAGTCTTAGGTTTTACCCATCCGAGGACGAATGAGTATTTGGAATTTGAAGCTCCTTTACCTGAAGAGTTTAAAAGCCTCCTGACTTTATTGAAAAATCGTAGTTGACAAATTTCGATTATTTTATTATGATATCTATAGTTAAATATGTACCTTTAACACAGTCCCGTGAGGCTGAGAAGGAAGCGGAGCAAGATAACAAATAGGATTGCTGTATCTATTTGTGTGCAAATCCAACCCCTCTCACCAATGGTGAGAGGGGTTTTTCCGTTTTCTTATTATACAATAAGAAATGTGAGGTGTAGAAAGTGGTACAGAAGGCTGTTTTGTTAGATGAACAAGCTATAAGAAGAGCACTTACTAGAATTGCTCATGAGATTATTGAACGAAATAAAGGTATTGAAGAATGTGTCCTTATTGGGATTAAAACAAGAGGGATTCATTTGGCCAAAAGATTAGCAGAACGAATTGAACAGATCGAAGGAAAACCAATACCAGTGGGTGATTTAGATATAACGTTATATCGAGATGACTTAACCACAAAGACAGAAAATCAAGAACCACTTGTTAAAGGCTCTGATATACCTGTGGACATTACAAACAAAAAAGTAATCCTTATTGATGATGTTTTATACACTGGAAGAACCGTAAGAGCAGCGCTTGATGCACTGATTGATATTGGCAGACCAGCGCATATTCAATTAGCTGTTTTAGTTGATAGAGGTCATCGTGAATTGCCAATTAGAGCTGATTTTGTAGGTAAGAACATACCAACATCAAATCTTGAAAAAATTATGGTAGAACTAACGGAAATTGATGGAAAAGATTTAGTTACAATACACGATAAAGAATAATTCCTTTTAAGCTAGTCCTGAGAGACTAACAAAGGTGGAGAAGTTAATTCTTGCTGTATAAAGCAGGGTTACATCACCTCTTTGTGTCTTAAAAGCCACGAAGAGGTTTTTTATTACCTCCACATTGAAACTAAACAAGCATGGATTAAATCACAAATAATAGAGACGATATATAATGAGGAGGAATTTAGAATGAGTACAAAAGAAGAAAAAGTACTTTTAGATGTAGAAGATGTTCCATCAATGGGTAAATGGTTACCTTTAAGCTTACAGCACCTTTTCGCGATGTTCGGTGCTACAATCTTGGTGCCGTACTTAGTAGGATTAAGTCCGGCAGTCGCATTAATTTCTAGTGGATTAGGTACAATTGCCTTCTTATTAATTACAAGAGGTCAAGTTCCAGCCTATCTTGGTTCTTCCTTCGCCTTTATTGCACCGATTATTGCAGCACAAACAGTAGATGGTCCGGGTGCAGCAATGGTAGGAAGCTTTCTTGCCGGTTTAGCATATGGTGTAGTTGCATTAATTATTAAAATGGCAGGATATAAATGGGTACTGAGAATTCTCCCTCCAGTAGTTGTTGGACCTGTAATCATAGTTATTGGACTAGGGTTAGCAAGTGTTGCAGTAGGTATGGCAATGTATGAAAATCCAGGTGCGCCAGCTGGAGAGCTAGTCTATAGTTCAAAACATCTTATTGTAGCGTTAGTTACACTCGCAATCACAATTGTAAGTGCGATCTTTTTTAGAGGATTCTTCGGTCTTATCCCTATACTTGTTGGGATTGTAGGTGGATATCTGTTCGCAAGCTTTATGGGTCTTGTAGATTTAACTGGAATTGCACAGGCTCCTTGGATCGCAGCACCAGATTTCTTAATTCCATTTGTAAGTTACACACCTACTATCTCGTGGGAGATCTTCTTACTAATGGTACCAGTTGCAATTGTAACAATCTCTGAACATATCGGGCACCAAATGGTTCTTGGAAATGTAGTAGGGAGAGACTATGTTAAAAAACCTGGTCTACACGTTTCAATTCTAGGAGACGGTGTGGCTACAATGATAGCAGCATTAATTGGTGGACCTCCTAATACAACGTATGGAGAAAACATTGGTGTACTTGCTATCACAAGAGTGTACAGCATCTTTGTAATTGCTGGTGCCGCAGTTATAGCGATATGCTTTGGATTTATTGGAAAAATAACTGCATTAATTAGCTCGGTTCCTACACCGGTAATGGGTGGGGTTTCAATCTTGCTATTCGGAATCATTGCTTCGTCAGGTTTGCGTATGCTAGTTGATGGTAAGATTGACTTTGGTCAAAAGCGTAACTTAATAATCTCTTCTGTTATCCTAGTAATTGGAATCGGTGGAGCATTCATTCATATCGGAGACAAGTTTGAACTACATGGAATGGCATTAGCTGCAATTCTAGGGATTATTCTAAATCTAGTGTTACCAGGAAAAGATCAAAATGGAGAAAATATAGATGAATTAGATAAAGATTCAGCTGCATAATATCACCTTTTAAAAAAGCACAGAGATGCTTCCAAGGGTGTGGTTAGTGGCGTAAGCAGGAAAGAACCAATTTCTGTTGCTTCGTCACGCGAAAAAGCCGCTTTTTACACACCCTGACTTAAAAATAGTCGGGGTGTTTTTTTTATAAAAGAATGGGGGATGGTCCATGAAGCACTTATTAAAAATGAATGAATTAACCATTGAAGAGATTGAACAAATACTAAGCGAGGCAGAACAATTCTCAAAAGGTGTGCAATGGATTTTACCTGAACAAACTTTCGTAGCCAATCTGTTTTTTGAGCCAAGTACACGAACAAAATTTAGCTTTGAAGTTGCTGAAAAAAAGCTTCACCTTGAAGTATTGAACTTTGAAGCAGAAACTTCAAGTGTTCAAAAAGGAGAAAGCTTGTACGATACAATTCGAACGTTAGAGTCCATTGGAACTAAGGCAGTAATTATTAGACATCCTGAAGACAACTATTTCGAGACACTTCGTGAAAAAGTAGGCATTCCTATTTTAAATGCAGGTGACGGGTGTGGTAATCATCCAACACAGTGCTTGTTAGATTTATTAACAATTAAACAAGAGTTTGCAAGGTTTGAAGGTTTGAAAGTAGCTATTATTGGTGATATTCGACATAGTAGGGTCGCTAGGTCAAATGCAGAAGCATTAACTAGGCTTGGAGCAGAAGTTGTTTTTTCTGGGCCGACTGAATGGCATGATCAATCGATTCCTTATGGTACATATGTCCATATTGACGAGGCGATTCAAACAGCTGATGTTGTCATGTTGTTAAGAATCCAGCACGAACGACATGGAGGAGCTACGGGAAAAAATGCTAAAGACTATCATGAACAATTTGGATTAACGGTTGAACGTGAGAAAAGGATGAAATCTAGCAGTATTATCATGCATCCAGCACCTTTTAATAGAGATGTAGAAATCGCAAGTGAATTAGTAGAATGTGAGCGTTCTAGAATCTTTAAGCAAATGGAAAATGGTGTATATATAAGAATGGCTGTTTTAAAAAGAGCATTACAATCTGTTCAAGGAGGGGCATTAGTATGTCAATAATCTTAACAAACGGTAAATGGATGAACACGAATGGTCAATTAGAAGAGGTTGAAATTAAAATGGCTGACGGCCATATCCTAGAGATCGGTACACAGTTAGAGCGGGAAGGCTTTGATGTAATTGATGTGGAAGGAAAGTTGATTGCTCCTGGATTTGTTGATCTACATGTCCACCTAAGAGAGCCAGGTGGAGAGCACAAGGAAACAATCGAAACAGGAACTCTTGCTGCAGCCAAAGGTGGTTTTACTACCATTGCAGCTATGCCAAATACAAGACCGGTTCCCGATACACAAGCACAAATGGAATGGCTCATGAATCGAATTGATGAAACATCTCATGTGAACGTGCTACCTTATGCAGCCATTACAACTAGGCAGCTTGGGGAAGAGATGACAGACATGGTAGCTCTGAAAAGTGCTGGTGCATTTGCCTTCACTGATGATGGTGTGGGTGTACAATCTGCAGCGATGATGCTACAAGCAATGAAAGAGGCCGCAAAAATTGATATGGCGATTGTCGCTCATTGTGAAGAAGATACTTTAATTAATAAAGGAAGCGTGCACGAAGGAGAATTTTCTCAAAAACATGGACTAAATGGCATTCCTTCTGTATGCGAATCAGTACACATTGCACGCGACGTTTTATTAGCAGAAGCAGCAGGTTGTCATTATCATGTATGTCATATCAGTACAAAGGAATCAGTTAGGGTTGTAAGAGATGCAAAAAAAGCTGGTATCCGTGTTACTGCTGAAGTATCACCACATCACTTATTACTATGTGACGAAGATATACCAGGATTAGATACAAACTTTAAAATGAATCCACCATTAAGAGGGAAGGATGATCGATCTGCACTTATTGAGGGATTATTAGATGGAACAATTGATTTTATTGCAACAGATCATGCACCTCATACAGAAGCTGAAAAGGCAGAGGGAATGAAGCTTGCGCCATTTGGAATTGTTGGTCTAGAAACTGCATTCCCGCTACTTTATACACATTTTGTTGAATCTGGAATTATAACTTTAAAACAGTTAATCGACTACTTAACGTCTAAGCCATCAGACACCTTCAAACTTCCATATGGAAAAATAGAGGTTGGAACTAAAGCTGATATAACAATCGTTGATTTACATCAAGAGGAAGAAATTAATCCAAGTACATTCCTATCAAAAGGTAAAAACACACCATTTGCAGGGTGGAAATGCAAGGGATGGCCAGTAATGACATTTGTAAATGGTAAACGAGTTTGGGAGAAGGGGAGTGTTACAGTATGAAGCGTCAATTAATTTTAGAGGATGGGACAATATTTATAGGTACAGGTTTTGGTAGTGAGGTTCAGTCAATCGGTGAGGTTGTATTTAATACAGGTATGACAGGCTACCAAGAGATTCTTTCGGATCCTTCTTACTGTGGGCAAATTGTTACCTTAACTTATCCACTAGTCGGAAATTATGGAATTAATCGTGATGACTTTGAATCGATTACGCCAGCCATTCAAGGTTTTATTGTGAAAGAAGTATGTGACCATCCATCTAACTTTAGAAGCCAATCATCATTAGATGAATTTTTTAAAGCAAAAAATATTCCAGGATTAGCCGGGATAGATACTAGGAAATTAACAAGAATTATTCGTCAACACGGTACGTTAAAAGGTGCTATTTGTGGCATGGATGTTAATGTTGAAGAGGTTGTTGCATCACTTCAAACTGTAAGTTTACCAACCGATCAAGTAAAACAAGTATCAACAAAAAGTGCCTATCCAAGTCCTGGCCGTGGTCATCGTGTAGTCCTAGTAGATTTTGGAATGAAGCATGGTATTTTGCGAGAACTAAACAAACGTAACTGTGATGTAATTGTAGTTCCTTATAATGTGACAGCAGAAGAGGTTCTTCGTTTAAGCCCAGATGGGATTATGCTAAGTAATGGCCCTGGAGACCCGAAGGATGTTCCAGAAGCAATTGAGATGATTAATGGTGTACTTGGTAAGGTTCCTCTGTTTGGAATATGCCTTGGCCATCAATTGTTTGCACTTGCTGGCGGAGCTGATACTGAAAGATTAAAATTTGGGCATCGTGGGTCAAATCACCCTGTTAAAGATTTAGCAACTGGTAAGGTTGCGATCACTTCACAGAACCATGGCTACACTGTAAATGAGGAGTCATTAAACAACACAAGATTAACAGTAACCCACAAAGCATTAAATGATGGAACAATTGAAGGATTAAAGCATTTGGACTACCCAGCATTCACTGTGCAATACCACCCTGAAGCATCACCTGGTCCAGAGGATGCAAACCATTTATTTGATCAATTTATAGACATGATTAAAACATCTAAGAAAGTAGGGGAAGAAGTATGCCAAAACGCGTAGACATTAATAGTATTCTTGTAATAGGTTCAGGACCAATCGTAATCGGTCAAGCGGCAGAGTTTGACTATGCGGGAACACAAGCGTGTGTAGCATTAAAAGAAGAAGGCTATAAAGTCATTTTGGTAAACTCTAACCCGGCAACAATTATGACAGATACAGAAATAGCAGATAAAGTGTATATCGAGCCATTAACGTTAGAATTTGTAAGTCGAATTATTCGTAAAGAACGACCTGATGCACTATTACCAACACTTGGAGGTCAAACTGGTCTTAATATGGCAGTTGAGCTTGCGAAATCAGGTGTGTTAGATGAGTGCGGAGTAGAGATTCTTGGTACTAAGCTTTCATCCATTGAACAAGCAGAGGACAGAGACTTATTTCGTACGTTGATGAACACGTTAAATGAGCCAGTTCCTGAAAGTGAGATTATTCATTCTCTTGATGAAGCATTTGCTTTCGTTGAAAGTGTTGGATATCCCGTAATTGTCCGTCCTGCCTATACATTAGGTGGAACTGGTGGTGGAATCTGTAGTGATGAAGAAGAACTTATTGAGATTGTCACAAGTGGATTAAAAAGTAGTCCAGTAACCCAATGTTTGCTTGAAAAGAGTATTGCTGGTTTTAAAGAGATTGAATATGAGGTTATGAGAGATTCGGCAGATAACGCAATCGTTGTGTGTAATATGGAAAACATTGATCCAGTCGGTGTGCATACCGGTGACTCAATCGTAGTAGCACCTAGCCAAACCATGAGTGATAGAGAGTACCAGATGTTACGTAATACATCACTGAAAATCATAAGAGCATTAGGAATTGAAGGTGGATGTAACGTTCAGCTTGCATTAGATCCGTACAGCTTTAACTATTACATCATAGAGGTTAATCCTCGTGTAAGCCGATCTTCTGCTTTAGCGTCCAAGGCAACAGGCTATCCAATTGCAAAATTAGCTGCAAAAATTGCGGTAGGCCTAACGCTTGACGAGATGATTAACCCAGTAACTGGGAAGACGTATTCATGCTTCGAACCAGCACTTGATTATATCGTTACAAAAATTCCTCGCTGGCCATTTGATAAATTTGAATCTGCTAACCGCAGACTTGGAACACAAATGAAGGCAACTGGAGAGGTAATGGCCATCGGTAGAAACTTTGAAGAATCTATTCTTAAGGCAGTTCGCTCTTTAGAATCAAATATTTATCACCTAGAACTAAAGGATGCTGCTTTAATTGGTGATGAAATTATTGAAAAACGTATTCGTAAAGCCGGAGATGAGCGCTTATTCTATATCGCTGAAGCATTACGACGTGGAATTACAATTGAGACCATTCACGAGTGGAGTGAAATTGATCTATTTTTCTTGCAAAAAATTGATAACATCATTCGTTTTGAATCTACAATCGTAGAGAATATCTTTGATATTGATGTATTATTACAAGCAAAAAGAATGGGCTTTGCAGACATAGCAATCTCTAAGCTCTGGAATTGTGAAGAGCGCGAAGTCTATGAATTCCGTAAACAGGCTGGTCTAATGCCAGTATATAAAATGGTAGATACGTGTGCAGCTGAGTTTGAATCATCTACACCTTATTATTACGGTACGTATGAGGATGAAAATGAATCGATTGTAACAGAGCGTGAAAGTGTTGTTGTACTCGGTTCAGGACCAATCCGTATTGGCCAAGGAATTGAATTTGACTATGCAACGGTTCATTCAGTTTGGGCGATAAAAGAAGCGGGATACGAGGCAATCATCGTTAATAATAATCCTGAAACAGTATCTACAGACTTTTCTATCTCAGATAAGCTATACTTTGAACCTCTAACAATAGAAGATGTAATGCACATCATTGATCTAGAGCAACCAATGGGTGTAGTCGTACAATTCGGTGGTCAAACGGCTATTAATCTAGCAAGTGAGTTATCAGCGAGAGGAGTTAAGATTCTTGGTACGTCTCTAGAAGACATGGACCGTGCAGAGGACCGTGATAAGTTTGAGCAAACACTAACAACTCTAGGTGTTCCTCAGCCAAAAGGAAAGACAGCAACGTCTGTTGAAGAAGCGGTTGTTATTGCAGAGTCAATTGGTTATCCAGTATTAGTTCGTCCATCTTATGTTCTAGGTGGTCGTGCAATGGAGATTGTTTATCAAACTGAGGAACTTTTACATTACATGGAGAATGCTGTAAATATAAATCCTCAGCATCCTGTATTGATTGACCGCTACCTAATTGGAAAAGAAATTGAGGTAGATGCAATTTCTGATGGAGAAACGGTACTAGTTCCAGGAATCATGGAGCATATCGAGCGAGCAGGGGTTCACTCAGGAGATTCAATCGCAGTATACCCTCCACAGAGTCTATCAGACGAGATTAAGAAACAAATTGTAGAATACACAATATCTTTAGCAAAAGGTTTAAAAATAAAAGGGTTACTAAATATTCAGTTTGTTATTTCTAAGGGTGAAGTACTTGTTCTTGAGGTAAATCCAAGATCAAGTAGAACAGTTCCTTTCTTAAGTAAGATAACTGGAGTTCCGATGGCTAATATCGCTACAAAGGTTATTTTAGGAACTAGTTTACTAGATTTAGGGTATACAACAGGACTTTATCCTGAAAGTGAAGGTGTTTATGTAAAAGCTCCAGTATTCTCTTTTGCAAAGCTACGAGGTGTAGACATTACACTTGGGCCTGAGATGAAATCGACAGGAGAGGTAATGGGGAAAGATTCTACTTTAGAAAAAGCCCTTTACAAAGCCCTTGTTGCTTCAGGTTATAAAATTCCGACATATGGTTCAGTATTACTAACTGTTGCAGATAAGGATAAGGAAGAAGCATTAGACATTGCAAAACGTTTCCATACAATAGGCTATCGAATCTTAGCAACAAGTGGGACAGCTAGCTATTTAAGTCAAGCAAACATTCCAGTCCAAATTGTTAACAAGATTGGTGCAGAAAAGCCAAGCTTACTAGATGTAATCCGTAAAGGGGAAGCGCAATTCGTAATCAATACCCTTACCAAAGGAAAGCAACCAGCCCGCGATGGATTTAGAATCCGTCGTGAGTCAGTTGAGAATGGTGTTGCTTGTTTAACTTCACTAGATACAGCGAAAGCAATATTAAGAGTGTTAGAATCTATGACTTTTTCAGCAGAATCAATGGCAACGCATGCTAAAAAACCTGAGGTGATTTACTCATGATTAAAAAAGAGCTAATGAGCGTAGTTAGTCAGAAGCAAATCGCTGAAAACATCTTTGAAATAACACTTGAAGGCTCTCTAGTATCTGAAATGAACGAGCCTGGACAGTTTGTTCATGTTAAGGTAACTGGTGGAACAGAGCCATTACTACGCCGACCAATTAGCATCGCAAATATTGATCAAGCAAAGAACCAATTTACGATGATTTATCGAAAGGAAGGACTCGGAACACGAGTCCTTTCTGAAAAAGTCTCAGGAGAGTTAGTGGATGTATTAGGACCTCTAGGTAATGGATTTCCTGTTGAAGCTACAGCAAAAGGGGAAACCGCCCTTTTAGTAGGTGGTGGAATTGGAGTACCACCTTTATACGAGTTGGCCCAACGTTTAGTTAGTAGAGGCGTAAATGTTGTAAGTGTATTAGGATTTCAAACGAAAAGTGCCGTGTTTTACGAGGAGAAATTCTCATTACTAGGAGAAACATTTATTGCCACTGTTGACGGCTCATATGGTACAAAAGGCTTTGTCACAGATGTAATTGACCAAAACGGTATTCTATTTGATTCTCTCTATTCCTGTGGTCCTACAATGATGTTAAAGGCAATTGAACAAAGATATTCACAAAAAAGAGCATTTATTTCACTTGAGGAGCGAATGGGTTGTGGAGTGGGTGCATGTTTTGCATGCGTTTGTCATCTGCAAAACGACCCAACAGGTTTTACCTATAAAAAGGTATGTAGTGACGGTCCAGTATTCAAGGTAGGAGAGGTGGTACTATGAGCAGATTACAAATCGAACTTCCAGGTCTAACACTAAAGAATCCTATTATGCCTGCATCTGGGTGCTTTGGATTTGGCAAAGAATACGCAAAATTTTACGATTTGAGTCTGTTGGGTGCCATTATGATTAAAGCAACTACACTCGAACCGAGGTTTGGTAATCCAACACCTCGTGTAGCAGAAACAACTTCTGGAATGTTAAATGCAATTGGATTACAAAATCCAGGCTTAGAGAAGGTTATGTCTGAGGAATTACCCTGGTTAGAACAGTATGATGTTCCAATCATTGCAAATGTAGCAGGTTCTCAGGTAGAAGATTATGTGGAGGTTGCAAAGCAAATTTCTAAAGCACCCAACGTAAAAGCACTTGAGTTAAATATCTCTTGCCCTAATGTTAAAACTGGTGGAATTGCGTTTGGAACGATTCCTGAGGTAGCTGCAGAACTGACAAAACAAGTCAAAAACGTCTCTGAGGTTCCAGTTTATGTAAAGCTATCTCCAAATGTATCAAACATTGTATCGATGGCTAAAGCAGTAGAAGAAGCTGGTGCAGATGGTTTAACAATGATTAATACGTTAATCGGGATGAGAATCAATCTTAAAACAGGTGAACCAATTCTTTCAAATAAAACAGGCGGTCTTTCTGGACCAGCCATTAAACCTGTTGCTATTCGCATGATTTATGAAGTAAGCCAGGCAGTATCGATTCCGATAATAGGTATGGGTGGCGTACAGTCAGCTGAAGATGTTATTGAATATTTTTACGCTGGAGCGAGTGCAGTTGCAGTTGGAACAGCCAACTTTGTTGATCCATTTGTTTGTCCTTCAATTATTGACGAACTTCCAAATCTACTAGATGAACTTAAGATTGATCATATTTCTGAGTGTATTGGAAGGAGCTGGGGAAAGCGTGCAAAGACCATTAATTATAGCTCTTGATTTTCCAAGTAGCGTAGAAGTAAATACATTCTTAACTAAGTTTGAAGAAGAAAAGCTTTTTGTCAAAGTTGGCATGGAGCTTTTCTATCAAGAAGGACCTAGCATTATTTATAGCTTAAAAGAGAAAGGTCACTCGGTTTTCCTTGATTTAAAACTACACGATATACCGAATACAGTAGGATCTGCAATGAAGGGGATCGCCCGTTTAGGTGTTGACATTATTAATGTTCATGCTGCTGGTGGAAGTGCAATGATGAACTCTGCAATTGAGGGATTAGAAGCGGGCACACATGCAGGACAAAAAAGACCTATGTGTATCGCTGTTACACAGCTGACCAGTACTACTGAACAAGTGATGAACGATGAAATTTGGATTAGCAAGAGTCTAGATGACACGGTACTACATTATGCTTCAATGGCTAAAAGAAGTGGACTAGATGGAGTGGTGTGTTCTTCTTTAGAAGTGCCTAGGCTAATTGAGAACATTGGTGAAGATTTTGTAACAGTTACACCGGGTATTAGACTTGCAACTGATGAGGTTGGTGATCAAGCAAGGGTAGTAACTCCTGAAAAAGCAAGGCTGCTTGGATCAAGAGCCATCGTTGTAGGAAGAAGCATCACGAAGGCAGAGCAACCATTGGAAGCCTATCATCGCATTAATGCTGATTGGGAAGGGGTAACAGTATGAAAAAACAAATTGCAGCAAATTTATTAGAGGCAGGAGCAGTATTTTTACAACCTAATGATCCATTTACTTGGTCATCAGGAATAAAATCCCCTATCTATTGTGATAACCGCCTCACGCTATCATTTCCTACTGTTCGTAAGGAAATTGCCAAAGGGTTAGCTGGGCTGATAGAAACACATTTTAAAGATGTAGAGGTAATTGCAGGGACCGCAACGGCTGGAATTCCACATGCAGCTTGGGTAAGTGATCTTTTAAATCAACCAATGTGTTATGTTCGCAGTAAACCAAAAGGACACGGTAAAGGAAAACAAATCGAAGGTAAGGCTGAACCTGGCCAAAAAGTAGTAGTTGTAGAGGACTTAATCTCAACAGGTGGCAGTGCGATCACGGCTGTAGAAGCACTAAGAGAAGCTGGTTGTGAAGTACTTGGCGTCGTTGCCATCTTTACATACGGCCTAGAAACAGGACTTACTAGACTTGCAGAAGCAAATATCGAAGCCTATTCTTTAAGTGACTTTACAACATTATCAGAAGTTGCCTTAGAAAAAGGTGTAATATCCAGTGAAGACTTAGCTAGACTAGAAAACTGGAGAAAAGACCCTTCTGATGAAAGCTGGATTAAATAGTAAGTAAAAAGGGTCTGTCATTAAATGGAGTGCAAAATCATAAATAACAGTACAAATAATGTAGGAAAAGCATGGTGATTAGCAATTTAATCATCATGCTTTTTCGCTTCTTAATATTATCTGTCAGGAGACCAGACAAGCACCCGATTTGATAAATAGACGGAAAAATTCCGCTTAAATAGAAAATACCATTGAAAATTGCTTCAATAGACGGAGAGATTCCGCCTATTAACTCAAAAAACATGAAAATAGGGGATTTTGCTTGGCATAACCGGAAAACCTCCCCTTATTTAGCCTCAAAAGAGCTCTATTTTGAATTTAACCGGATAATCTCCTTTTATTTTAACTATCGCTGGTTGCTTAAATAAGGGAAAGTCAGCTAATTGGTAAGGGGTACTATTCAAAAAGTGAAATCAAATTGAACATAGTATTAACAACCTATTAGCATATAAACTAACAGCATGAGAATAATCATTCACACATTGCTATATTGTATGCTAATTACAGTGTTAATTCTCAAGTGAAATTGTCATAAACCTTGTTATACCAATTAAAAATAGCATGCTAAATCATATGTGATTTAACATGCTATGCGAGTTGTTTTTTTGTTATGCACTCCAAAAGAGAACCCATTATATTTAATGACAGACCACTTTTTATTTCTTCATTTTTATCACTAGTTCTTCATCAGGTGAAACATATACAGTTTGCTGATTGTCATAAATCACATAGCCTGGCTTAGCACCACTTGGCTTTTTCACATGGCGAATAAGAGTGAAATCAACAGGTACAGAAGAAGAGTTTTTAGCTTTACTAAAATAAGCAGCTAAATTGGCAGCTTCTAGAATCGTCTGTTCTGACGGAGTTTTACTACGAATAACAACATGCGAGCCTGGAATATCCTTCGTATGTAACCACACATCATCTCTCGCAGCTAAACGATTTGTTAAAAACTCATTCTGTTTATTATTCTTTCCAACTAGGATCTCAGTGCCGTCTGTTGCCATGTATTGTTCAATAACTGGTTTTTGTGGCTTATTTTTCTTCGTTCCTTTTTTTCCTCTTGCTCGTAAATAACCTTCTTCTGTTAATTCCTCTCGTATTTCTTGGAGGTCCCTAGGTGAAGCAGATTCAATTTGTTGAAATAATGTTTCAAAATAGATAACCTCTTCGTATGCTTTTTCAATTTGCTCCTTTACCACAGAGACAGATTTCTTTGCTTTTTGGTATTTAGAAAAAAAGCTTTGCGCATTTTCAGAAGGTGATTTTTGTGGATCTAATTCGATTAACATGGTTTCATTGTTTTCGTTGTAATAGTTTATAACTTCAACTTGTTTTTGTCCCCGACTGATCGCGTAGAGGTTTGCAGTTATTAGTTCTCCACGAATTTGATATTTATCTGCTTTTTCAGCATCAGTTAATGTTGCTTCAAGCTTTTTTATTTTCTTTTTATTTTTATTAAGCTCATTTGTAATAAAACGTTCTAGGTCGTTCCCTTGCTGTTTTACTCGGTCTCTCTCTGCTTTACCATAATAATAGCGATCTAAAAGTTCACTTACTGTTGAGAAATATTGAGACTCTCCTCCCAGATGAGAGAGGGTAAGGATGTAAAACAAATCTTTGGTACCATATTTAGTGATTTGTGGCTGAAATGCGTTGTCCTGTACATCCTTAATTACAGAAAGGAATGAAGCAGGTAGTGTCTTACGATTCGCTAACCCCGCTCGATAGACAATTTCTTTTGCAAGGATTGGTGAAATACCTTCAAATTTGTTTACAATTTGTTCGCTAAGTTTACCTGCATTAAAGTCAATTTTTCTTAAGAAATGGTCCTCATCGACATTGAAGGGGTTCATTTTCTCTTGTGCTGGTGGTGAAACATAGCTATGCCCTGGGAGTATCGTTCGATGTCGATTAACAGCAGGAGAGATATGCTTAATGCTATCCAAAATAACTTGTTTGTCGCGGTCAACCAGGATGATATTACTATGTCTACCCATTATTTCGATGTAAAGTTGCTTGTAAGAGATGTCACCAATTTCGTTTCTACTTTTTAGAGTAAAAACAATGATTCTATCCAATCCCACTTGGGAGATATCCTCAATGATACTTCCTTCTATGTGCTTTCGTAATAGCATGCAAAACATTGGTGGTTCACTTGGATTATCGTAGGTTCCGTCTGTTAAGTGAATTCTAGCATAGCTTGGATGAGCAGATAATAGTAGTTTTTGATTCATACCATTTGCTCTAATTTGGAATATCAGTTCATTTTTATATGGTTGATAAATCTTTGAAATACGACCACTTTCAAGTGTGGTTTTTAGTTCATTTGTTATTGCGTATGTAAATATGCCATCAAAGGACATAGCAAAGCCCCATTTCTACTTTTATCTGTAAAACACTCTATAAAAGTATAGCATTTTTTTGGACGAGGCTGAATAAGCTTTTGATAGAGATTTATTCAACATAGAAAAGTTTTAGTTGAGGGGTGTGTGGTAGCTGAATGAAATGGTATGAAATGCGAAGCGAAGAAGTTGAACAAACAGTTAACACTAATTTTCAGGAAGGCTTATCAGATAAAGAAGTCCAGCAAAGGCAAAAGCAATTAGGCTTTAATGAACTTAAAGAGGCTGATCGACCTTCTGCGTTTCTTGTGTTTTTAGAGCAATTTAAGGATTTTATGGTCATTGTGTTATTAGCCGCAACATTAATTTCGGGGCTTTTAGGTGAATATTTAGACGCGATTGCAATTATGGCTATTGTCCTATTAAATGGAGTACTAGGTTTTATACAAGAACGTAAAGCAGAGAAGTCTCTTCATGCACTTAAAGAATTGTCCGCGCCACAAGTATTTGCCCTAAGAAATAAACAATGGGTAAAAGTTCCTTCAAAGGAAGTAGTTCCAGGCGATATTCTTAAGTTCACAAGTGGCGACCGAATAGGTGCAGATCTTCGGATTATTGAATCTAAGAGCTTAGAAATTGAAGAATCTGCCTTAACTGGTGAATCTGTCCCTGTTGCTAAGTTTGTGCAACCTATATCTGGTGACAATGTTAATATTGGTGACCAAGAAAATATGGCTTTCATGGGAACAATGGTAACGAGAGGAAGCGGTGTAGGTGTCGTTGTAGGTACGGGTATGAACACAGCAATGGGACAAATTGCTGATTTACTTCAATCTGCTGAAACGATGATCACTCCATTACAACGGAAGCTTGAACAATTGGGGAAAATTTTGATAACAGTAGCATTACTGTTAACTGCATTGGTTGTTCTTGTTGGAGTCATTCAAGGACATGATATTTATACAATGTTTCTCGCTGGGGTATCATTAGCGGTTGCTGCAATACCAGAAGGTTTACCTGCAATTGTAACAGTTGCTCTTTCTTTAGGTGTACAACGAATGATAAAGAAAAAATCAATTGTTCGAAAGCTTCCTGCAGTCGAAACACTAGGTTGTGCTTCTGTTATTTGTTCAGATAAGACAGGGACATTAACACAAAATAAAATGACGGTTACTCATCTATGGTCTGGTGGATCTACCTGGCAAGTAAGTGGTACGGGCTATGACCCAAGTGGTCGTTTTCATAAAGGTGACTCCGAAGTCCAGCCAAGGAATGAAAGAGCACTTCATCAAATATTAACATTTGGAGTTCTCTGTAATAATGCCGAATTAAAATTAAAGGATAAAGAATACATTGTGGATGGAGATCCAACTGAGGGTGCTTTAGTCGTAGCGGGACTAAAAGCAGGTTTATCTAGGGAAAGTATTCAAAAAGAATTTACGATTATTCACGAGTTTCCGTTTGATTCCTCAAGAAAAATGATGAGTGTGATTGTAGAGGATAAGAGTGGCAAACAATTTGTAGTTACAAAAGGTGCACCAGATGTATTGTTAAAGGTGAGTGGCTCGATTTTATGGGATAACAAACAGCAATTTTTATCTGATAAATATGAAACAGAAGTTCAACATGCGATTGATCAATTAGCTGGCCAGGCTTTAAGAACCATTGCAATAGGTTTCAAACCAATACAACCTGGTCAAAAAATTATAAATGAATTTGAAGCCGAAAAGGATTTAACTTTTATCGGTCTTCAAGGGATGATTGATCCACCACGCCCTGAAGTAAAGGATGCAGTAAAAGAATGTAAACAAGCTGGAATTAAAACAATCATGATTACAGGTGACCATGTAATAACCGCCAAAGCAATAGCTACACAGCTTGGCATTCTTCCTATGGGAGGAAAAGTTATCGATGGAAATACCCTTTCCATGATGTCAGTAGAAGAGTTAGAAGAGGTTGTAGACGATGTTTATGTGTTCGCAAGAGTCTCACCTGAACATAAGCTTAAAATTGTTAAGGCTCTTCAAAAGAAAGGTCATATTGTTGCAATGACTGGTGACGGCGTGAATGATGCACCTGCTATCAAAGCTTCTGATATCGGTATTGCAATGGGAATTACAGGTACAGATGTAGCAAAAGAAGCATCCTCTCTTGTTCTTCTTGATGATAATTTTGCAACGATAAAGGCTGCTATTAAAGAAGGACGAAATATCTATGAAAATATTAGAAAGTTCATCAGATACCTACTAGCCTCAAATGTTGGAGAAATATTAGTCATGCTTTTTGCAATGCTATTGGCACTTCCATTGCCTTTAGTTCCTATTCAAATCCTATGGGTGAATCTTGTAACTGATGGCCTACCTGCGATGGCTTTGGGACTAGATCAAGCAGAGGATAATGTAATGAGAAGAAAGCCACGTAACCCAAGGGAAGGTGTGTTTGCACGCGGTTTAGGTTGGAAGGTCATTAGTAGGGGTTTTCTAATTGGTATCGTAACTCTCATTGCCTTTATGATTGTGTATGATCGAAATCCAAATAACCTAGGATATGCTCAAACCATTGCATTTGCGACATTAGTATTAGCACAACTTATACATGTGTTTGATTGTCGTAGTGAAAGGTCTGTGTTTGACAGAAATCCGTTTGAAAATAAATATTTAGTTTGGGCAGTCATTTCTTCTATTGTCCTAATGCTAGTTGTTATCTACTATCCACCATTACAACCTATCTTCCACACACAATCTATTATTTTACAAGATTGGTTATTAATTATTGGATTATCGGCAGTTCCAACATTTTTACTAGCAGGTACACTTTTAACAAGAAAAAGAAAATAATATATGTTATAATCCAAAAGGTAGTAGAGATATCCTCTATTACCTTTTTTTAGTGTGTACATATCAATTCCTCTGTAATTAGCTATTTTACCTGAGAAAAAAGATAGTATACTTAAAGGGGATTTCGTTACACGTTTAATGAAAGAAATGGATGTGATGAAATGATTGTAAGTATGACAGGCTTTGGCTATGCACGAAATGAATCTAATCCACTGTCAGTGACAGTTGAAATGAAATCGGTTAACCACCGTTTCTGTGAAATTTCAGTGCGAATGCCTAGACAATTAAGTATAATAGAAGATAAAATAAAAAAAGTTATTGGTCAATATGTTGGACGTGGACGCATTGAAGTTTTCATTACAATAGAAGGCGAAGGCCTAAGCAAAAAATCCTTGATAATTGATTGGTCTTTAGTAGACAGTTATTACGAAAGCTTAAAACACGCCAAGGAAAAATATTCTTTAAACGATGAAATTACCTTAAATCAGTTATTTCGTGTAAATGACATCATTTCCATAGATGAAGAAGAAACTGAAAACGAACAATTGAAGGAAATCGTATTAGAAGTAGTTCAAAATGCAGCGAGAGAACTTAAGCAAATGCGAATAAATGAGGGGGAAAAACTTCTTATTGACATTACCTCTTATCTTAAAGAAATTGAAAAATGTACATACACAATTGCTCAACTAGCTCCTACCGTTGTAGAACAGTTTCGTGAAAAGATAACAAGGCGTGTAAATGAATACATAAATGGTGTTGTTGAAGAAGACAGACTTTTGGCGGAAGTATCGTTATATGCTGAGAAAATTGACATAAGTGAAGAATTAACAAGAATTAAAAGTCATATTCAGCAATTTCTTGATACCCTTCGTAATGTCGAAAACCAAGTGGTTGGTAGAAAGCTTGATTTTCTCGTTCAAGAAATGAATCGCGAAATTAATACAATCGGTGCAAAAGGGAATGATAGTGCCATCGCAAGACAGGTAGTTGAAGTTAAGAGTTTATTAGAAAAAATAAAGGAACAAGTCCAAAATATAGAATAATCTAAAAAGAATGGTTACGAAATGGTGGTCACGGTAAAAATAGAAGTGTGACATTAGGGGGAGCATTCATGAGTATAAAGTTAATAAACATTGGGTTTGGGAATATTGTTTCAGCTAATAGGATTATCTCGATCGTAAGCCCTGAATCTGCTCCAATTAAAAGGATTGTACAGGATGCCAGAGATCGTGGGATGCTGATTGATGCTACATATGGAAGAAGAACACGTGCTGTTATTGTGATGGATAGTGATCATGTTATATTATCCGCTGTCCAACCTGAAACTGTTGCACAAAGACTTTCAAATAAAGATGATTTATCTGATGAAGGGTAGGATTGGTTTACTATTATGAATGAAAGAGGTTTACTTATAGTTCTTTCAGGACCTTCGGGCGTTGGAAAGGGAACAGTAAGAAAAGAGATTTTCGAACAACCGGATACGAAATTTCAGTATTCAATATCAATGACAACGAGAAAGCCACGTGAGGGTGAAGTAGATGGTATTGATTACTTCTTTAAGTCACGTGAAGAATTCGAACGATTAATTGCCGAAGGAAAGCTTTTAGAATGGGCTGAATTCGTTGGTAATTATTACGGAACCCCAATTGAATATGTTGAAAAGACACTTCAAGAAGGAAAAGATGTTTTCTTAGAAATTGAAGTTCAAGGTGCACTTCAGGTTCGTAAAGCGTTCCCAGAAGGATTATTTATTTTTTTAATGCCACCAAGCTTAGGTGAGCTTAAAAATAGAATTGTTACAAGAGGTACCGAATCAGAAGATATTATTAATGATCGAATGAGAGTGGCAAAAGAAGAGATTGAAATGATGGATGCCTACGATTATGTTGTTGAAAATGACAGAATTGAGAATGCCTGTAATCGTATTAAAGCCATTGTTACAGCGGAACATTGCCGTCGAGATCGAGTTGCAATACGATATAAAAAAATGCTGGAGGTAGAATAAACTATGTTATACCCATCGATTGATTCATTAATGACTAAGGTAGATTCAAAATATATTTTAGTAACAGTTGCGTCAAAGAGAGCTCGTAAAATGCAAGAAAATAAGGATCAAAAAATTGAAAAGCCACGCTCACATAAATTTGTAGGAAAAGCATTAGAAGAAATCCATGCTGGTATTTTACATTATTCTACTGAGGCTAAGGTTGAATCAGATACTACGCCTACTACTAATGCATAGAAGATGTTAGAACTTAAATGACAACCTTGATAATAAGAGGTTGTTATTTTTTTAAGTTAGGGGGAATTCTTGGTGATAAAGGGTAAGAAGGTTTTATTATGTGTGAGTGGAGGAATTGCAGTATACAAAGCTGCTGCGTTAACTAGCAAATTAGTTCAAGCAGGAGCTATTGTTAGAGTAATAATGAGTGAATCAGCCACTAAATTTGTAACTCCGCTAACCTTTCAAGCACTATCAAGGAATGATGTTTACTATGATACCTTTGATGAAAAGGATTCATCTGTAATTGCTCATATTGATTTAGCCGATTGGGCGGACTTGGTCATTGTTGCACCAGCTACCGCTAATATCATAGGTAAATTAGCAAATGGGATCGCTGATAATATGATTGCGACCACATTGTTAGCAGCAACTTCACCCGTTTGGATAGCACCAGCTATGAATGTACATATGTATGATCACCTTGCTGTTAAAAAAAATATTGAAACACTATTTGGCTATGGCTATCGTTTTATCGAACCATCTGAAGGGTATTTGGCATGTGGATATGTAGGCAAAGGAAGACTTGAGGAGCCTGAAAATATTGTTGAGCTTGTAAAGGCTCACTTCACAGAAGGAAAGCCATTACAAGGTAAAAAAATGATCGTTACAGCGGGACCAACAAGAGAAAAAATTGACCCGGTTCGGTTTTTTTCAAACAGATCTAGTGGGAAGATGGGATATGCAATCGCAACAGAAGCGGCTCGGTTAGGAGCGGATGTTTTGTTAATATCCGGCCCGACAGTATTACCAGACCCTCCTGGTGTTACAACGATTCGAGTTGAATCTGCTGCAGAAATGTTTCAAGAAGTAATTAATAGATATGATGAAACAAATATAGTTGTGAAAACAGCAGCTGTGGCCGATTATCGGCCTAGTGAATCCTATTCAAAGAAAATGAAAAAACAAGCCGGAAATCTCTCGATCGAGATGGAACGAACAACCGATATATTAAAAACACTTGGCGAGAGGAAAAAGGAACAACTATTAATAGGGTTTGCCGCTGAAACTGAAAATGTAGAAGAATATGCTAGAAAAAAATTATTTAATAAAAATCTAGATATGGTGGTAGCAAATAATGTAAATGAAACAGGTGCAGGATTTGCCGGTGACACCAACATTGTAACAATTTATAAACGTGTTGGAGATACTCTTCAATTACCTCTATTATCCAAAAACGATGTTGCAAAGCGGTTATTAGCTGAAATTATCAAGCTTGATAAAGAGGATACACAATGAGTGTTGCCTCCGTCATAGTAGATGTTCCTGCCAAACAAACGGACCGTGCTTTTGACTATGCAATACCTGAAAAATGGACAACGGTAATCCAACCTGGAATGAGAGTAGTGGTACCTTTTGGGCCACGGAAAGTACAAGGGTTTGTTATTGAAATAAAAACTGAATCAGAATTTTCTAAACTTAAAAAAATCCAATCTATTCTTGATATCTCCCCTGTCCTTAACAAGGAACTATTAGATATAGGATTTTGGCTAACTAAAACGACCCTTTGTTACACAATATCGGCCTTTCAGGCTATGTTACCTGCAGCCTTAAAGGCTAAATATGAAAAAGAAATCATTATTTCTGACCACAACAAACAAAATGAATTAACTAGTCAAATTCAATCCTGGTTTCAAAATCGAAATGTTGTGTTGTGGGAGGAGATTGAAAAATCAGATGATGTACAGCTTTTTCAAAAAGAAATTCAAAGGGGATTGCTAGAAGTTAGCTATAAAGTTAAAGACCGGGCAAATAGGAAGTTGATTCGTCAGGTTGAACCTGCTGTTTCCGAGGACGAAATGAAGATATATGTGGATGGTTTGCCTAAAAATGCAGTCAAGCAAATGGAACTCGTCAACCATTTTATTTCCAATCCAAAACCGATTTCGGCAAAAGAACTTTTACAAATCATTGCTACGACAGACTCTTCCATAAAAGCACTGGTTAGCAAGGGGATATTAAAAGAGACAAAACTAGAGGTTTATCGTGACCCATTTGAGGATAAATACTTTAAGCGGACCTCTCCATTTGAGCTTTCCCAAGAACAAGAGACTGCTATTAAACCAATTTTAGATTGTGTTGAAGCAGAAAAACATGATGTATTTCTTATGTATGGTGTCACCGGAAGTGGGAAGACGGAAGTTTATCTTCAAGCAATTGATGCCGTTCTAAAAAACGGGAAGGAAGCTATTGTTCTAGTACCTGAGATTTCTTTAACACCACAAATGGTCAATCGTTTTAAAGGCAGATTCGGCTCACAAGTCGCAGTATTGCATAGTGGACTTTCTGCCGGAGAAAAATATGATGAATGGCGTAAAATACATAGAAAAGAAGTTAAATTAGTCGTCGGGGCAAGATCGGCTATATTTGCACCATTTGAGAATCTAGGAATTATTATAATCGATGAAGAACATGAGAGTAGCTATAAGCAGGAAGATAATCCACGATATCATGCAAGGGATGTAGCTATATATCGGGGGAAGTATCATAACTGTCCTATTGTACTTGGAAGTGCTACCCCAACTCTTGAATCATTCGCTCGAGCCTCTAAACAGGTATACAAACTTTTAACCTTAAGGAAGAGAATGAATGAGCGTGATTTACCAGCGGTTGAAGTTATTGATATGAGAGAAGAATTAAGGAATGGAAACCGTTCAATGTTTTCAGGTCTCTTATATGAGAAACTCCAAGAGAAGTTAGAGAATGGCGAGCAAATTGTTCTATTTCTCAATAAAAGAGGGTATTCATCCTTTGTAATGTGTAGAGACTGTGGCTATGTGATGAATTGTCCTCACTGTGATATTTCACTAACCTATCATCGTTCGAATCAACGATTGAAGTGTCATTATTGTGGTTTTGAAGAACCATTGCCTAAAGAGTGTCCAGAGTGTAATAGTGAATACATCCGTTTTTTTGGGACGGGTACACAAAAGGTTGAAGAAGAATTATCAAAAATCTTACCTGAAGCAAGGGTAATAAGAATGGATGTTGATACGACAAGTCGAAAAGGCTCGCATGAAAAGCTTCTGACCGAATTTGGAGAGGGCCGTGCGGATATTTTATTAGGAACTCAAATGATAGCAAAGGGTTTAGATTTTCCTAACGTAACGCTTGTTGGGGTATTAACAGCGGATACCATGCTGCATCTTCCAGATTTTCGGGCTGCTGAAAAAACCTTTCAATTATTAACCCAGGTTAGCGGTAGAGCAGGGCGTCATGAACTTCCAGGTGAGGTAATCATTCAAACTTATACACCAGAGCATTATAGTATTACATTAGCCAGTCAGCATGACTTTGACCAATTTTATCTAAATGAGATGATGGTTCGTAAATCGCATGCATATCCGCCGTTTTATTACTTAACACTAGTAACCGTTTCACATCAGGAGTTAACTAAAGTTGTCTCAATCACTGAGAAAATAACATCATTTTTACGCATGCAACTTTCTGAATCAGCCATTATATTAGGGCCGGTAGCATCCCCTATCCCTCGTATCAATGATAGATATCGCTACCAATGCATGATAAAATATAAGCATGAACCAAATCTTACCATTGCATTAAAAACAGTGATCGAAAGATACCAACAGGAAATATCTCAAAATCAATTAACATTATCTATTGATTTAAATCCTTACATGTTAATGTAATCAAACATATCTAATAAAGACATACTTTGTGGAGGAAATAGATTGTCAGTACTGAAACTAGTAGAATATCCAAACGATATTTTAGAAACAAAATGTAAACAGGTTACATCCTTTGATAGTGACCTTATAAAACTTCTAGATTCTATGCATGAAACAATGATTGAGGCTGATGGAGTAGGATTAGCAGCACCTCAAGTTGGCATTGATAAACAAATCGCAATTGTAGAAATTGATGATGAACATGGTCGAATTGACCTAGTTAATCCTGTCATTCTAGAGATGAAGGGAGAACAAATTGGTCCAGAAGGCTGTTTAAGTTTTCCGGGCCTTTTTGGCGAAGTAAAACGTGCTGATTATGTGAAAATAAAAGCACAAGACCACCGTGGACAAACCTTTATTCTTGAAGCAGAAGGTTTTTTATCAAGAGCTATACAGCACGAAATAGATCACTTGAATGGAGTATTATTTACATCAAAGGTCACCCGATACTATGATGAAGGTGAACTTGAAGGGTAGGTTATTGTTAGAATGGAAAAAATTATTTTTATGGGTACACCTGATTTTTCAGTACCAGTCTTACGACAATTAATTGATGACGGTTATGAAGTTGTTGCAGTTGTTACACAACCAGATCGTCCCGTTGGAAGAAAACGTATATTGACTCCACCACCAGTGAAAGTAGAAGCAGAAAAACATGGCATTCCAGTACTACAGCCAAATAAAATCCGTGAAGCGGAAGAGATAAAAAAAGTTTTAGATTATAAGCCGGATTTAATAGTAACTGCAGCATTTGGTCAAATTCTACCTAATGAGATATTAAATACTCCTAAATATGGTTGTATTAATGTACATGCATCATTACTGCCGGAACTTAGAGGCGGTGCACCGATTCATTATTCAATTATCCAAGGTAAAGAAAAGACAGGTATCACGATCATGTACATGGTAGAAAAGTTAGATGCAGGTGATATTTTAACTCAGGTAGAGGTACCGATTGAGGAAAAAGATACTGTAGGGTCTTTACATGATAAGCTTAGTGTGGCAGGATCGAAACTTCTATCAGAAACCATTCCATTGTTGTTAGCTAATAAAATAACACCTATTAAGCAAGATGATGAAAAGGCTACTTTTGCATACAATATCAAACGAGAACAGGAAAAAATTGATTGGAATAAAACAGGAATAGATATTTATAATCACATCCGTGGCTTAAATCCGTGGCCTGTTGCTTATACAACTTTTAGAGGTGATGTTATAAAAGTATGGGCTGGGGAGAAAGTAGAGTATAATAAAGAACAATTTTCACCTGGTTCCATTGTAGGACTCGACGATGATGGTTTTGTTGTGAGTACGGGTAGTGAGATAGGTATTAAAATTACCGAACTTCAACCTGCTGGTAAAAAACGTATGCCAACAAAACAATTTTTACGTGGAAATCAACTTGAAATCGGTGAGAAGTTAGGCGGTCAAGATGAATAAAGGTAATGTACGTGAAGCAGCATTGGAGATTTTACTATCAATCGAGAAAAATCAAGCATATAGTAACCTTCTTTTGAACAAAATGATTGAAAAAAACAGCATAAAAGGAAAAGACATTGGTCTATTAACTGAAATTGTCTATGGCACTATTCAAAGGCGTGATGTTTTAGATTTTTACTTAGCTCCATTTATAAAAAAACAAAAAAAACTGGAATTATGGGTTACTGTCTTATTAAGACTATCAGTATATCAAATGACTTTTTTAGATAGGGTTCCAGACAGGGCAATTTTTTTCGAGGCGGTAGAGATTGCTAAAAGAAGAGGACATAAAGGAATCTCATCAATGGTAAATGGGGTATTACGGACCTTACAACGAGAAGGTGCTCCCTCAATTAAAGAAATTACTGATCCGGTTAAACGTCTTGCTATTGAAACAAGTCATCCAGAGTGGCTTGTCAAAAGATGGGTCGAACAGATGGGGTACGAAGAAGCAAAAAAAATGTGTGAGATAAACCTTATTCCTCCTATTCAAACAGCTCGTGTTAACCTCTCTAGAACAACTATTGAAGAAGTTCTAACTATGTTGCAGGAAGAAGGTTTCGATGTAGAAAGAGGAGACCTATCTGAGGATAGTGTCAAAACAACTGGAGGGAATCTAGTTTCATCTAATGCATTTAAAGAAGGGTATATCACGATACAGGATGAAAGCTCAATGTTAGTAGCACGTGCTTTAGATGTAGAGCAAAATCATCAAGTACTGGACAGCTGTGCGGCACCTGGAGGGAAAACAACACATATTGCTGAATTACTAAAGAATAGTGGCCAAGTTATATCGTTAGATCTTCATGAGCATAAGGTAAAACTGATTAACGAACAGGTTAGTCGTTTACACTTAACAAACGTTAAGACTTTTGCCATGGATAGTAGGAAGGTAGAAGCTCAATTTGAAAGAGAATCTTTTGATCGGATTTTAGTTGATGCACCATGTTCAGGGTTTGGTGTAATTAGAAGAAAGCCTGATATAAAATTTGCTAAAAAGGAAACCGATATTGAAAAACTGGCATCTATTCAGTTATCCATTTTGCAAGCTGTTTCACCCCTTCTAAAGAAAGGTGGTATACTTGTCTATAGTACTTGTACAATTGACAAAGAAGAAAATACAGAGATTATTGATAAGTTTCTTTCTGAAAATCCAGATTTTGAGAAGGATTGTAAATTAAACGATAGACTCCCTACTAGAGTTCACCCATATGTTAAGGATGGTCAATTGCAGATATATCCTCAATATTTTGAAACGGACGGATTCTATATTGCAAGTCTAAGAAAGCAGGTGTAACGTTCATGGAAGACGTTAAGACATCCCAGAAAAACGTAATTGAAAATAATAATACAAAGAAGTCGATATATTCTCTTATGTTAGAGGATATGCAAATATGGTTAGGAGAAATAGGTGAGAAGCCTTTTAGAGCAACTCAAATATTTGAATGGTTGTATTCTAAACGAGTAACATCCTTTGAAGAGATGACAAATCTATCAAAGAATCTTCGTGAAAATTTGGATAAATACTTTACCATAACAACCTTAAAAACAATCATTCAACAAACATCTTCTGATGGAACAATGAAATTTTTATTCGAGCTTCATGATGGCTACTCAATTGAAACAGTATTAATGAGACATCAATATGGGAATTCTGTTTGTGTAACGACTCAGGTAGGTTGTCGCATTGGTTGTACTTTCTGTGCATCAACCCTTGGTGGGTTAAAAAGAAATCTTGAAGCGGGTGAAATTGTAGCTCAGGTCGTTAAGGTTCAACAGGCTATAGATGAACTAGAACAAAGAGTAAGTCATGTTGTTATTATGGGTATTGGCGAACCTTTTGATAATTATGATGAGATGTTATCCTTCTTAAAGATTATCAACCATGATAAGGGCTTAAATATTGGAGCGAGGCATATTACTGTATCAACTAGTGGCATTATCCCGAAAATTTATAAGTTTGCAGATGAAAATCTTCAAATTAATTTCGCCATTTCCTTGCACGCTCCAAATACTGAAATTAGAAGCCGTCTAATGCCTATTAATAAAGCATACAAGTTACCAGACTTAATGGATGCAGTACAATACTACATCGAAAAAACAGGAAGACGAATTAGCTTTGAATATGGCTTATTCGGTGGGGTTAATGATCAAGTTGAACATGCTGAAGAGTTAGCTCAATTACTTAAAGGCGTAAAATGTCATGTCAACTTAATACCTGTAAACTATGTACCAGAACGTGACTACGTACGCACACCCAAAGAACAAATTTTTGCTTTTGAAAAAGTATTAAAGAAACGTGGCATAAACGTTACAATCAGACGTGAACAAGGCCATGACATAGACGCTGCATGTGGGCAGCTGCGCGCAAAGGAGCGTAAAGAGGAGACGAGGTGACTTAAGTGAAATCGTTTTTTTTAACAGATCGGGGAAAAGTCAGACAACATAACGAAGATAGTTGTGGCGTTTTTACAAATAAGGATGGTGATTTACTAGCTATTGTCGCGGATGGCATGGGAGGCCACCGTGCAGGTGATGTAGCTAGTCAAATGACCATCTCAACCCTTAAGGAACTATGGGAGGAATCTAGTACAATTGATTCTCCAGAAATTGCAGAGCAATGGTTACAACAACATATCCTTCATGTTAATACCATCCTCTTTAATCACTCACAAATGAATAGTGAATGCCAAGGGATGGGGACAACCTTTGTAGGAGCAATCTGTACTCCTAAATTTTCAACAATTGGTCATATAGGTGATAGTCGTTGTTATATTTTGAATGAAACTGGTTTTAAGCAAATAACTGATGATCATTCACTAGTGGGTGAGCTAGTAAGATTAGGCCAAATTTCAAAGGAAGATGCTGAGTATCATCCTAGAAAAAATGTAGTTTTACGTGCATTAGGTACTGAAGTAAGTGTTGAGATGGACAAGAAGACGATTATCTTAGAAGATGATGACTATCTATTATTGTGTTCAGATGGACTATCTAATAAAGTACCGGATGAAGTGATGAAAGATATATTACTTCAATCAGAATCCTTAGATAAAAAAGCAGAAACACTTATTTCTTTAGCAAACGAGAACGGTGGGGAAGACAATATTACCTTAGTGATTGTTCAGTACTCGTCTGAAAGTGAAGTAGGTGAATAATATGCTTATCGGTAGACGGTTAAGTGGACGATATAAAATACTTCAGGTTATCGGTGGGGGAGGAATGGCCAACGTCTATCTAGCAAGGGATGTCATCCTTGAGAGGGATGTTGCCATTAAAATTCTACGTTTAGATTTTTCAAATGATGAAGAATTCATTAAAAGATTTAGACGTGAAGCACATGCTGCTACAAGTCTTGCCCATCCTAACATTGTTAGTATATACGATGTAGGAGAAGAGGATGATATTTATTACATCGTAATGGAATATGTGGCCGGTCAAACATTAAAGCAGTACATACAGCAACATGCACCTTTACACCCTAGAGAAGTAATAAATATTATGGAACAGTTGACCTCCGCTATTTCACATGCCCATCACAACAGAATTGTTCATCGAGATATCAAACCACAAAATATCTTAATTGATCATGATGGAACGGTAAAAGTAACAGATTTTGGAATTGCTGTAGCCTTTAGTTCAACAACTATTACTCAAACAAATTCTGTTCTCGGTTCAGTTCATTATTTATCCCCAGAACAGGCAAGAGGTGGAATGGCAACGAGTAAATCCGATTTATATTCTCTAGGTATTGTAATGTTTGAGTTACTTACAGGAAGAGTACCATTTTCAGGTGAATCAGCCGTGTCAATAGCACTTAAACATCTTCAAACTGAAACGCCATCACCAAAAAGGTGGAACCAGGCGATTCCTCAGAGCATTGAAAATATTATCTTGAAGGCAACGGCAAAGGATCCTTTTTACCGTTATACATCTGCAGAGGAAATGGAAGAGGATATACTATCGGCACTTGAGCCTAATAGATTAAATGAGCCTAAATTTATGATTCCTGAAGATGGGGAAGAAATTACTAAGGCTATTCCGATAATAACGGATCAACATTTTTCACACAAAGATGATACGATCGTACGTAAACCAGAAAGTCAAACTCAGGTAATTAAGGATGTCGAGAAACCTAAGAAAAGAAATAAAGTTGCCTTGTTTATTATAACGACTTTCTTAGTTTTAATAGCAGCAGGTGTTGCAGCAATAACCATTATCCCATCGTTAATGTTACCAAAGGACATAGACGTTCCGGACGTAGTGAATCTGCCCTATGATGAGGCAGAGGAAATCCTTAAAGCTGCTGGCTTTAAAATTGGTGAACCGATAAAACAGATTCATGAGGAAATTGAAGAAGGTTTTGTTATCAGGACAAATCCAGGTGCAAATGAGACTGTGAAAGAGGGACAAACTGTTACAATCTATGAAAGTACTGGAAAAGAAAAAGAAGAGTTTGAAGACTACACTGGAAAACTTTTTGAAGATATTTTACTTGTATTAAAGGATTATAAAAGTGTTTCTCCTAATTATATTTACGATGAGAGTGAACCGGGTACCATTTTGGGTCAATCGATTTCAAAAGGTGAACTAGTCATACCAAGTGAAACGGAAGTTGTTTTTGAAGTTAGTCAAGGCCCTCAGCCGATCGTTTTAGAGGATTTAACAGGTTGGAATCAAAAATCAGTTAACTCCTATATTGCTAATAATGAACTTAGAGAAGTTCCTAAACAGGAATACAATGACACAGTTCCTGAAGGAAGTGTAATTTCCCACACACCTCCAGCTGGTTCCAAGCTCAAAAAAGGAGATAAAATTGAAATTATTTATTCTCTTGGAGCGGAAGAAAAATTGCCTAAGACTGTTATTGAAACGATTGAAATTCCATACGAACCAGCAATTGAAGGTGAAGTTTTAAATGTTAAAATTTATGTCGAAGATGCTGAACATTCAATTACAGAGCTTTATTTACCTCCATTTGATATTGTTTCACAGACCAGTAGGGATATTGAATTTGTAATAGCACCAGGTAAAAAGGCTAGATATTTAATTCATATTAACGATAAGTTTTTTGATGGTGGAGAGATTCCTTACCCAGAAGAAGAGTAAGGAATAACAAGGAGTGAAAATATGCCAGAAGGCAAAATCATTAAGGCGCTAAGCGGATTTTATTATGTGCTAGATGAAAATGATCAAATTACACAGTGCCGAGGTAGGGGTGTTTTTAGGAAAAATAAAATAACCCCGCTTGTAGGTGATCATGTAGTATTTCAGGCAGAAAATGAAACAGATGGATATATTTTAGAAGTCCTGGAGCGAAAAAATGAGCTAATTAGACCACCAATAGCAAATGTAGACCAAGCTATTCTCGTTTTTTCTGCAGTTGAACCAGATTTTTCAACCGTGCTTCTCGATCGCTTCTTAGTGTTAATAGAAGCCAATGATATTGAACCTATTATTTGTATTAGTAAGATGGATTTAACGAACCAAAAAGTTAAACAACAAATAGAAAAAAGCGCAAAGGATTATGAAGCAATTGGTTATAAAGTAATTTTAACCTCTACTATAGAAGACCTAGGAGTAGAGGACCTTCTTCCTTTGGTACAAAATCAAATTTCTGTATTTGCAGGGCAATCAGGAGTTGGTAAATCCTCACTGCTTAATGTTTTGCGTCCAGATCTAGAATTAAAAACAGATGATATTTCGGCCCATTTAGGCAGAGGAAAACACACTACAAGACATGTTGAGTTAATAAAAGTTGGTTCTGGACTTGTCGCCGATACCCCAGGTTTTAGTTCCCTTGAGTTCAATGAGATAGAGTCAGATGAGTTGTCTTATTGTTTTCCGGAAATTTATAAAGCGGGTTCAGATTGTAAATTTAGAGGGTGTTCACATACTTCCGAGCCGAAATGCGCAGTAATAGCACTGGTTGAACAAGGCGATATTAAGGATTATCGTTATGAGCATTATATTAGCTTCCTAGAAGAAATAAAAGATAGAAAGCCGAGGTACTAACATTATGGTAAAGATTGCCCCCTCCATTTTGTCAGCAGATTTTGCAAAGTTAGGGCAAGAAATAAAAGATGTTGAGCGTGGAGGTGCAGACTACATTCATATTGACGTAATGGACGGACACTTTGTACCTAACATTACAATCGGTCCCTTAATTGTGAATGCGGTTAGACCTATCACCCAGCTCCCGTTAGATGTTCATCTAATGATTGAAAACCCTGACCAGTACATTGCAGATTTTGCAAAAGCAGGTGCAGACCATATAACAGTTCACGTAGAAGCTTGCAAACATCTTCATCGTACAATTCAACTGATAAAAGACCAAGGTATAAAAGCAGGGGTAGTATTAAATCCAGCAACACCTGTTGACACGATTAAACATGTGCTTCCTGAACTTGATATGGTACTGCTCATGACAGTTAATCCGGGCTTTGGTGGCCAAAAGTTTATTTCATCAGTTTTACCCAAAATAAAAGAGCTTTCAGAAATGATTTCGACCCTTGGACTACCCATTGAAATTGAAGTAGATGGTGGTGTAAACGAAGAAACGGCCAAACTGTGTATCGAAGCTGGAGCAAACGTTCTAGTAGCAGGCTCAGCTGTCTTTAACCAAGAAGATCGAGCAAAAGCAATCTCAAAATTAAGATAAAAATTAGCCTTTCCTATTCCTGATAACAAGGTAGGAAAGGCTTTTCTTTTGAGATTAAATCCTTTTTTATGAAAAAAAGTCATATTATAACGTGTAACAAACTATGTATTAAGTAACGAACTTATTATTTTTATAGGGTACTTATTTATTTTAAAGAGGCATATTATTTTGATAAGACATTTTAAAACGAGATTTTTTATTCAAGCACGAGGTACTCTTTTGAAAGAAATGAATATACTTATAGTGACTCATGTTAATTAAAAATGAATCCAAGAAAAAGAAAAAGAAAAGAACGGGAACTTGTGTTGAGGAGGGAAACTATGAAATTTTATACGATTAAGCTACCAAGGTTTCTAGGGGGCATCGTTCGCGCAATGCTAGGGTCGATAAAAAAAGGATAAATAAAAAAGCACCGGTATAGGTGCTTTCTTCTCGAGGACAGTATTTATTGTCCTCATTTTATTTGCATTTTTTTCTTAATTATACGCGCTCAACTTTACCAGATTTAAGTGCTCTAGCTGAAACGTATACACGTTTAGGTTTGCCATCTACTAAAATACGTACTTTTTGAAGGTTCGCACCCCATGTACGTTTTGAAGCGTTCATCGCATGAGAACGTGCATTACCAGAACGAGTTTTCTTACCCGTAACTACACATTTACGTGCCATATTATTTCCCTCCTTACCACCAAAAAACTAACCGTTTTTATACAACTAGTCATGAAAATACTTTATTAATTTATCATAAGTACAACTATAATGCAATACAAAGGTTTCAAGAAAATAACCTTGACATATAAAATTATGTTTTCTGTATAATAATAAACATAAGGAAACAATAAAATAATACAATTGCTTTCAAAATATGCTTTCTTATAGTAAAATGGCTTTAGCCAAGATGAACAATTCCAAAGGGGGAACTGACATGTCGATCGAATTAAAAACGAAATTCGGACAAATTGATATATCGAACGAAGTGATCGCTACGATTGCTGGTGGAGCTGCTGTTGATTGTTACGGAATCGTTGGTATGGCATCAAAGAATCAAATCCGAGACGGAATTTCAGAAATACTTAGAAAAGAGAATTTCACACGTGGAGTTCTTATTCGTCAAGAAAATGAAGAAGTACATATTGATATGTATATAATCGTAAGCTATGGTACAAAGATTTCTGAAGTGGCTCATAATGTTCAAACAAAGGTTAAGTACACACTTGATCAAACCGTTGGACTTGCTGTAGATTCAGTAAATATTTTCGTACAAGGAGTTCGTGTAACGAACCCGTAAAGAGGAGGAAAAGTTTGTGTCGATTACAAAGTTAGACGGAAAACGTTTTGCAGAAATGATATTGGCTGGTGCTAGTCACTTATCAAATAACGCAAAAATGGTTGATGCCTTAAACGTTTTTCCAGTACCAGATGGTGACACCGGTACTAATATGAATTTGTCTATGACATCTGGTGCAAAAGAAGTGAAAAGCAATGTTTCAGATCATATTGGGAAAGTAGGCGTTGCGCTGTCTAAAGGATTGCTGATGGGTGCAAGAGGAAATTCCGGTGTAATACTTTCTCAAATTTTTAGAGGCTTTTCTAAGTCTATTGAAAAGCTAGATAGCATTAGCTCTGTTGAATTTGCAAATGCAATGGAAGCTGGTGTTGAAACGGCGTACAAAGCAGTTATGAAGCCTGTAGAGGGTACAATCTTAACTGTTGCAAAAGATTCTGCAAAACGTGCTGTAGCGGAATCAAAAAAGCAACCTGATATTACGTTGTTAATGGAAAGTGTGGTTAAAGAGGCAAAAGCTTCTTTAAATCGAACTCCAGATTTGTTACCTGTTCTAAAGGAAGTTGGAGTTGTCGATAGTGGTGGGCAAGGTCTTGTTCTTGTATATGAAGGATTCTTAGCTGTCTTAAAAGGTGAGAAGCTACCAGGAGCTCCTATGGCAATGCCATCATTATCTGAACTAGTAAGCGCGGAACACCATAAAAGTGTTCATAGTCATATTAATACAGAGGACATTGAGTTCGGCTATTGTACTGAATTTATGGTTAAGTTTGAGACAGATAAAAATACGTTTTCCGAAGAAAAATTTAGAAACGATTTAAGTCAGTACGGAGATTCACTACTAGTGATTGCTGATGAAGAAGTTGTTAAAGTACATATACATGCTGAACACCCTGGTGATGTTCTAACTTATGGCCAGAAATACGGTAGTTTGATCAATATGAAAATCGAGAACATGAGAGAGCAACACAGTAATTTATTGTATGAAGAGCAGCAATCTCATGCTACTATGGCACCTATAGCTAAAAAGGAAAAACAACCTTTTGGTATTGTGACTGTAGCAATGGGTTCAGGCATTACAGAATTATTTAAAAGTATTGGTGCTCATGCTGTAATTGAGGGTGGGCAAACGATGAATCCTAGTACGGAAGACATCGTAAAAGCAATTGAAGAAGTTCATGCAGAAAAAATCATTATTTTACCGAATAACAAGAACATCATAATGGCTGCTGAACAGGCAGCGCAGGTTGTAGGAGACAATGTTGTTGTTGTTCCTTCTAAGACCGTTCCACAAGGTATGGCTGCCTTGTTAGCATTTAATCCAGGAATCGAATTATCATTAAACCGTGATGCCATGACTGAAGCGTTAGGAACTGTTAAAACAGGACAACTAACATTTGCTGTTCGCGATACAAACATCGATGGATTAGACATAGCTAAAGATGATTTCATGGGAATTTCTGAAGGCAAAATTGTCACAACGAATAAAGATAAGATCAAAGCAACAACTGACTTGTTAGCAGAGATGGTTTCCGCTGACACTGATGAAATCTTAACATTAATATATGGTGAAGATGCGTCAGAGGAAGATGTAAACACAATTGTTTCTTACATTGAGGAAAATTATGAAGATTTAGAAGTAGAAGTTCACAATGGTAACCAGCCATTGTATACATTTATTATCTCAATAGAGTAAATGAAGAAGAAGGGGATTTCCCTTCTTTTTTTACTGTCTAAATCCATTAGTTTATGATAGTATATATAACAGTTTCGTACATGATTGATGAACATTCGTGTTTGTTTATAAATAGAATAGTACCATAGGGGAGAGGAGCAATAATATGAAGTATAGAAGCGTTTTTGATATTATTGGCCCGGTCATGATTGGACCATCTAGTTCACATACTGCAGGAGCCGCTAGAATTGGCAGAGTAGCAAGAAGTATATTTGGAAGAGAGCCTAAGTGGGCTACCATTTCGTTTTATGGTTCCTTTGCAAGCACGTATAAAGGGCACGCAACAGATGTAGCAATTATTGGTGGATTGCTAGATTTTGATACATTTGATGAGAGAATCAAAACCTCACTTGATATTGCTAATCAGGCTGGAATGAAGATTACATTTATTGAGGAAGATGCAATAACGGATCACCCAAACACCGCAAGGGTATCGATTGGTGATGAAAATGGTGAGCTTGAACTAGTGGGTATTTCCATTGGTGGAGGTAAGATTGAAATTACTGAGCTAAATGGTTTCGAGTTAAAGCTGTCTGGAAATCATCCGGCTATTTTAGTAGTTCATAATGATCGTTATGGTGCAATTGCCGGTGTAGCAAACGTACTTGCAAAATATGCAATAAATATTGGACACATGGAAGTTTCAAGGAAAGAAAAAGGACAGCTGGCTTTAATGACGATTGAAGTTGACCAAAACATTGATCAGCATGTTATCGATGAATTAACGACACTTCCAAACATCCTAAAGGTAACTAAGATTGTTGATTAATACACCTAGGTAGAGCTTGGAACCGTTTCCAAAGTTGCGTGTACAGGGAGGACATACATGATGTTTAGAAATGTAGCTGAATTAATAGAATTAGCAGAAAGTAAAAATATGAAAATATCAGAAATAATGATAAACCAAGAGGTTGAAGTAACAGGTAAGAGCCGTGAAGAGATTATGAAGCAAATGCTATTTAATCTTGAGGTAATGGAGAAAGCTGTTGAAGATGGATTGAAAGGGGTAAAATCTCATTCGGGCTTAACTGGAGGAGACGCTGTTCTTTTACAAAATTACATCGATAAAGGGAATTTCTTAACAGGTAAAACGATTTTAGATGCAGTAAGTAAAGCTGTGGCAACAAATGAAGTAAACGCTGCAATGGGAACGATATGTGCGACTCCAACTGCAGGGTCTGCTGGGGTTGTTCCAGGGACGTTGTTTGCAGTTAGAGACAAATTACATCCTACTAGAGAAGAAATGGTACAATTTCTTTTCACAGCAGGAGCGTTTGGTTTTGTTGTGGCTAACAATGCTTCGATCTCAGGTGCAGCAGGAGGCTGTCAGGCAGAAGTAGGGTCAGCTGCTGGTATGGCAGCAGCAGCAATTGTTGAAATGGCAGGCGGTACACCAAGGCAGTCTGCAGAAGCAATGGCAATCACTTTAAAAAACATGTTAGGTCTTGTCTGTGATCCTGTTGCTGGGCTTGTTGAGGTTCCTTGTGTTAAGCGAAATGCAATGGGTGCTGCAAATGCGATGGTTGCGGCTGACATGGCGTTAGCAGGTATTACTAGTCGTATACCATGTGATGAGGTAATTGATGCAATGTATAAAATCGGACAATCAATGCCTTCAGCTCTTAGAGAAACTGCACAAGGAGGATTAGCGGCAACACCAACAGGGCGTGCGCTTGAAGCGAAAATCTTTGGTATTCCGTTAAATAAAAGTGAATAATCCATTATATGACCCTATTACAAATATTAAGGGAATAGGTGAAGAATCAGCCAATCATCTATTTGAAATGAATATTTATAAGGTTAAAGATTTATTGGAGTATTTTCCATACCGATATGAGGATTACCAACTACGTGATTTAGCGGAAGTTAAACATGATGAGAGAGTAACAGTAGAGGGGAAGGTTCATAGTGAGCCTTCCTTACAGTATTTTGGACGGAAACGTAACCGACTAACCATTCGAGTATTAGTAGGTAGATATTTAATCAAGGCTGTTTGTTTTAATAGACCGTATGTTAAGGAAAAGCTCGAACTAAATCAGACAATAACAATTACTGGAAAATGGGATCAACATCGCCAAACAATTACAGTAAGTGAGATCTCTTTTACACCATACTCAATAGATAAAGAGATTGAACCAGTATACTCTGTAAAAGGGAAAGTTACAGTTAAAGGGATGAGAAGGTTTATCTCTCTTGCGTTTAATCAATATATTGAATTTATTGAAGAGAATATTCCAGACGCTCTACTCAATAAGTATAAGCTTTTACCAAAAGGCATGGCTTTACAAGTTATGCACGCCCCTAAGTGTCATGAGGATTTAAAACAAGCTAGACGCCGTTTTGTCTATGAAGAATTCTTATTGTTTCAGTTGAGAATGCAAGCGTTACGTAAAGTTGAACGTGAGCATTCACAAGGGATACAGCAAGAATTCTCAAGAACTTCGTTAGAATCATTTATTAACACATTACCATTTCCTCTTACAAATGCTCAAGTTAGAGTTGTAGATGAAATAATTGGCGATTTAGAAAAGCCATATCGTATGAATCGCCTATTACAAGGTGACGTAGGTTCAGGTAAAACAGTTGTTTCTGCTATTGCCCTTTATTCAACAATTCTAGCAGGTTATCAAGGTGCGTTAATGGTCCCAACCGAAATTTTAGCTGAGCAACATATGTCCTCTTTACAGGAATTATTTTCTTCTTATGATGTTAAAGTAGAACTCCTGACTAGTTCTGTCAAAGGAAAACGAAGGAGAGAATTACTCGGAAGCTTAGAAGCTGGGGAGATAGATATTCTTGTCGGTACACATGCTTTAATTCAGGACGAAGTTAATTTTAATAGACTGGGTCTTGTGATTACAGACGAGCAGCACCGCTTTGGCGTAGAGCAAAGAAGAGTTCTAAGAGAAAAAGGGGAAAATCCTGATGTCTTATTTATGACTGCAACTCCCATTCCAAGAACGTTAGCAATCACTGTTTTTGGAGAAATGGATGTCTCGGTCATTGATGAAATGCCTGCTGGTCGAAAGGTTATTGAAACATATTGGGCAAAGCACGACATGCTTGAAAGAATATTAGCTTTTATTGAAAAAGAATTAGCAAAAGGAAGACAAGCCTATGTTATTTGCCCCTTGATTGAAGAATCAGATAAATTGGATGTGCAAAACGCTATTGATGTTCATAGCACTCTTACTTATCACTTTCAAGGCCGATTTAAAGTAGGGCTTATGCATGGTCGTTTATCGTCAGATGAAAAGGACTCGGTAATGAAGCAATTTAGTCAAAATGAGGTTCAATTACTTGTCTCAACTACGGTGGTTGAAGTTGGAGTAAACGTTCCTAATGCCACAATTATGGTCATTTATGATGCGGAGCGATTTGGCTTGTCACAGTTACACCAATTAAGAGGTAGGGTTGGTCGTGGGAGTGAGCAATCGTATTGTATCTTACTAGCAGACCCTAAATCTGAAGTTGGTAAGGAAAGAATGAGAATTATGTCAGAAACAAACGATGGCTTTGTCTTATCTGAAAAAGATTTAGAGTTGCGTGGTCCTGGTGATTTCTTTGGGAAAAAGCAAAGTGGAATGCCAGAGTTTAAAGTTGCAGATATGGTTCACGATTATCGTGCACTTGAGGTAGCTAGAGATGATGCGACTAGGTTAATCCAATCTAATGCTTTCTGGAAGGACGAACAGTATAAATTGTTAAGAAAAGACTTAGAACTGTCCGGTGTTTTAGATGGAGATAAACTAGATTAATTCCGACTTAAGTAAACGTAGAACGTAAGGATTTTCTTGCATTCTACGTTTTTTAACTATATACTACTATTAGTACCTAGTCATAATAGTTCGGATGGTGTTTGTTTAATGAGACGAAATAAAAAAGAAAGACAAGAGCTTCTTCTCGATACGATAAACGAGAATCCTTTTATAACAGACGAGGATCTAGCAGATAAATTTTCAGTAAGTGTTCAAACAATACGGTTAGATCGTCTTGAACTATCAATTCCAGAACTTCGGGAGCGTATTAAGCATGTAGCTGAAAAAAATCTTAAAGATGAGGTTCGTTCTCTTCCTATTGATGAAGTAATAGGAGATATTATAGATATAGAATTGGATCATAGCGCAATCTCGATTCTTGAAGTAACCAGTGAGCATGTTTTCAAACGAAATCAGATTGCTCGTGGTCATCATTTATTTGCACAGGCGAATTCATTGGCTGTAGCAGTAATTAACGATGAGCTAGCTTTAACCGCAAAGGCAAACATTCGCTTTACGAGACAAGTTAAGGTAAATGAAAGGGTTGTAGCAAAAGCTAGAGTTCAAAAAGTAGAACAAACAAAAGGTAGAACACTAGTAGAAGTCAGTAGCTATGTTGGTAATGAATTAGTGTTTTCTGGCGAGTTTGAAATGTTCCGTTCAAACAAATTGGATAAAGGATGATCATTTATGAAAATCGTAATAGATGCAATGGGTGGAGACAATGCACCAAAGGAAATTGTAAATGGAGCAGTCAAAGCCATCGAGCATTATAAAGACTTACATATTACTTTAGTTGGGAAAGAACCAGAAATACGCAGGTACTTAACAAAGGATGAACGTATCTCAATTATCCATACAGATGAGGTAATTGAGGCAACAGATGAGCCTGTTCGTGCAGTCAGAAGAAAGAAGACAGCCTCAATGGTACTGATGGCTCAAGAGGTGAAAGAAGGACGAGCTGATGCATGTATTTCAGCCGGAAATACTGGAGCGTTAATGACAGCTGGATTGTTCATTGTTGGAAGAATTGAAGGGATTGACCGACCGGCATTAACACCGACTCTTCCAACAATAGGAGGAGAAGGGTTTTTATTCTTGGATGTAGGAGCAAATGTTGATGCAAAGCCAGAACATCTACTTCAATACGCCATTATGGGCTCAATCTATTCAGAGAAGGTCAGAGGAATTACTAACCCTAGAATTGGTTTGCTAAATGTAGGGACTGAAGAAAAAAAAGGAAATGAATTAACAAAAGCTGCATTTGATCTTTTAAAAGATTCTGGTGTGAATTTTATTGGGAATGTAGAAGCTAGAGATTTGCTAGAGGGAGTTGCTGATGTTGTTGTAACAGATGGATTTACAGGAAATGTTACGTTAAAGACAATCGAAGGTACAGCCCTTTCAATATTTACTATGCTAAAGTCAGCATTAACTAGCAATCTTCAAAGTAAACTTGCGGCGGCTGTGCTTAAACCTCAGTTAAAAGTGATAAAAAATCGAATGGACTACTCTGAATATGGTGGAGCGGGCCTTTTTGGATTGAATGCACCAGTTATCAAGGCACATGGGTCATCTGATGAAAATGCGCTATTCCATGCTGTTCGTCAAGCAAGAGATATGGTGCAAAATGATGTTGCCAATACGATTCGTGAAACATTATCGAATATGCAAAAAGATAAGTAGAAGAAGGGGGTAGAGGTATGGGGAAAATTGCATTTATTTTTCCTGGACAGGGATCTCAAACTGTAGGAATGGGGAAACAACTAGCTGATAATTATCCTAACGTTGCAAGCATTTTTGAGAAAGCAGATTCAAGACTTGAATTTGAACTAACTTCATTAATTTTTGAGGGACCTCAAGAAACGTTAACTTTAACAGCAAACGCTCAGCCTGCATTATTGACAACTAGTATTGCGATTTTAGAAAAATTTAAAGAAGCTAACATCGTTCCAGATTATGTGGCTGGACATAGTCTAGGTGAATATTCGGCACTGGTTACAGCAGGTGCACTCTCTTTTGAAGATGCCGTATATGCTGTTCGTAAACGAGGAGAGCTTATGGAAGAAGCTGTTCCTGCAGGGGTCGGAACAATGGCAGCGATTCTTGGTATGGCAAGTCTTGATTTGAAACAGATAACAGACCAGGTTTCTAGCGAAGGAAATTCTGTTCAATTAGCGAATTTAAATTGCCCAGGCCAAATCGTAATTTCTGGTACTGTTGAAGGGGTTTCACTTGCTTCTCAAATGGCAAAGGAGAAAGGTGCCAAACGAGTGATTCCGCTTGATGTTAGTGGTCCTTTTCATTCTGCATTAATGGAGCCCGCAGCTACAAAGTTTTCAGCTGTTTTAGAAGGTCTAGATATTAATAATGCAAGTATACCTGTAATTTCTAACGTAACGGCTAGACCGATTACAGACGCTGATGAAATAAAAGTCAAGCTTATTGAACAACTCTATTCTCCAGTTTTATGGGAGAACTCTGTTGAAACACTAGTTGAGCTTGGTGTAGATACATTTATTGAAATTGGTCCTGGAAAAGTTCTATCTGGATTAGTTAAAAAAGTAAATCGTAAACTGACTACGTATTCCATAAATGATGAGGAATCATTGGTATCAACGATTGAATCAATTAAGGGGGAAACTCAGAATGCTTAATGGTAAGGTTGCGTTAGTTACTGGAGCCTCTAGAGGAATAGGCCGTGCAATTGCAGTGGAATTAGCAAGACAAGGTGCAAACGTTGCAGTCAATTACTCAGGTAGTGAAGCAAAGGCGAACGAAGTAGTTGATGAGATTAAGGCATTAGGAAGAGAATCGTTTGCAATTCAATCTAACGTAGGAGATAGTGACTCTGTTCAGAATATGGTAAAAGAGGTCATTTCTACCTTTGGTACGATTGATATTTTAGTAAACAATGCTGGAATCACTAGAGATAACTTGCTAATGAGAATGAAAGAGGACGAATGGGATGATGTAATTAACATCAATCTAAAAGGTGTCTTTAACTGTACTAAAGCAGTTACAAGGCAAATGATGAAGCAACGATCAGGAAGAATTATTAACATCGCATCTATTGTCGGTGTGAGTGGTAACCCAGGTCAGGCTAATTATGTTGCAGCAAAAGCTGGTGTGATTGGACTAACAAAAACAGCTGCAAAGGAGCTTGCTTCTAGGAATATTACTGTAAATGCAATTGCTCCTGGATTTATAACTACTGATATGACTGACAAATTACCTGAAGAGGTAAAAGCGGAGATGTTAAGACAAATCCCGTTAGGTAAATTCGGAGAACCAAAAGATATTGCCAATGTTGTTCTATTCCTTGCATCAGAGCAAAGCAATTATATGACTGGACAAACTCTCCATGTTGACGGTGGAATGGTCATGTAATTTTAGTATTTTCTTAAATTACTAATTATTTCTTTAACTGGTTTTTTAAGCTAATATAATCTATAATACTTGAGGGGAGGTGACCGAAGATGGCAGATGTTTTAGAACGTGTAACAAAAATTATCGTAGATCGTTTAGGCGTAGATGAAGCTGAAGTTAAGCTAGAGTCTTCTTTTAAAGATGATCTTGGGGCTGATTCCCTTGATGTAGTTGAACTTGTTATGGAACTTGAAGATGAGTTCGATATGGAAATCTCTGATGATGATGCAGAAAAAATCGCAACTGTTGGCGATGCTGTTAACTACATAAATAGCCAGCTTTAATCTATTACACAAAAAGTCCCGTAAATTATTACGGGGCTTTCCATATTTTTTAAGTGAGCGGTTTTAAGTGAGCGGTAACAGAGTTTTTATAGATTTATGATGTGAGGGAATACTAATTTAAATCACTTTAGATATATTGTGCAGTGTTTTATGGAGGAACCTATGATAAAACGAGTGAATCGCAAAGAGAAGAACAATGTAGGTGCAAAATTCGCAGCCTTTCAAGAGCAAATTGGTATAACATTTACCAATGAAAAACTACTAATACAAGCATTTACTCATTCATCGTATGTGAATGAGCATCGCAAGAAACCGTATGAAGATAATGAACGGTTAGAATTTTTAGGAGATGCAGTACTAGAGCTTACTATTTCTGAATTCCTATATAAAAAATATCCAATAATGAGTGAAGGTGAATTAACAAAGCTCCGTGCTTCGATTGTTTGTGAACCCTCTTTAGTTTCTTTTGCTAACCAGCTTTCATTTGGAGAATTGGTATTACTTGGCAAAGGTGAAGAATTAACTGGTGGGAGAGCACGTCCAGCACTACTTGCCGATGTATTCGAAGCTTTTATTGGTGCATTATATTTGGATCTAGGGATTGGTAAGGTTTGTGAGTTCTTAGAGAAAGTTGTGTTTCCAAGAATTAATGAAGGTGCTTTTTCTCATGTGATGGATTACAAAAGTCAGTTGCAAGAACTAATACAACGAGACGCACGTGGAATGCTTGAGTATAAAGTTTTACAAGAAAAAGGCCCTGCACATAATCGTGAGTTTATGTCTAGAGTTTCCCTTGAAGGTGAAGAGCTTGGCATTGGTATTGGTAAATCAAAAAAAGAGGCAGAACAGAAGGCGGCTCAGGTTGCTTTAAAAGTGTTACTAGAAAAAATGAGTTAAGATATCTTAGTCCCCCTGCCAAAGGGGGATTTGTTATTTCATCAATTTCCAATATCCTCATTAAAAAAACATCTTAATAGCAACCGCATTTATGATAAAATATGTTAGAATTCATAGATTATATATTAATTATGCATAAGGGGGAGACTTATGTTCCTCAAACGTTTAGATATTGTTGGTTTCAAATCATTTGCTGAGAGAATGGCAATTGACTTTGTTCCAGGAGTTACAGCTGTAGTCGGACCAAATGGAAGTGGAAAAAGTAATATAACAGACGCAATGAGATGGGTATTAGGAGAACAATCTGTTAAATCGTTACGTGGTGCAAAAATGGAGGATATTATCTTTGGAGGTAGTGACTCTAGAAAAGCATTAAATATTGCAGAAGTTACTCTAACATTAGATAACGAAGATTATTTTTTACCGATTGATTATCACGAGGTGAGCGTTACTAGAAGAGTCTATCGTTCTGGCGATAGTGAATTTTTTATTAACAAACAGTCATGTCGCCTTAAAGATATTGTAGATCTTTTTATGGATTCCGGCCTTGGAAGAGAAGCATTTTCAATCATTAGTCAGGGGAAAGTTGAAGAAATTCTAAGTAGTAAAGCAGAAGAACGAAGAAGTATTTTCGAAGAGGCTGCTGGTGTTCTGAAATATAAAAATCGCAAGAAAAAGGCAGAATACAAGCTTGCAGAAACTCAGGAAAATGTAAATAGGGTTAACGATATCTTACATGAGCTTGAAGGTCAGGTAGAGCCTTTAAAAATTCAGGCTTCGATAGCAAAAGATTACTTACAGAAGAAAGAGGACCTTGAAAATATTGAAGTAGCCCTAACCGTCTATGAGATTGAGGATTTCCATACAAAATGGGAAGGCTATAATCAACAGATCGAACTTCATAAACGCCAGGAATTAGAGCTTTCAGCTGATTTACAGACGAAGGAAGCAGAAATAGAAAAGGTGCGTAATCATATAGATGCACTTGATGAATCTATAAATGATTTACAGCAGGTACTGTTAAAAGTCAGTGAAGAGCTAGAAAAGCTAGAGGGACGTAAAGAAGTCCTAAAAGAAAGAAAAAAGAATGCTCATCAAAATAAAGAACAATTATACAATCTTGCTTCTGACCTTAAGCAGAAGCAAGAACATTTAACGACTGTACGAGCAACTGAAAATGAGCTTCTACAAAAGTTAGCAGCAGAAGTCAAAAGTATAAAAGGTTCATTGAAAGATAAGCAAGCACTACTTGCAACGCATGATCAGAACATTGAAGAGAAGCTTGAAGACCTTAAGAGCGAATATATTGAGATGCTAAATAAACAGGCAACTTCACGAAATGAATTGAAATACATCAAGGAACAAATGAATCAGCAAGATGATAAAAATAGTAGGCTAGTTGAATCAAATCAGAAATACATTAAAGAACGAGAGTTCATTAGTGGAGAAAAAACAAGATTAAACCATGAGCTTTCTAAAGTAGAAGAACAATTAAGTATACAAATCTCTTCTTTTAGAGAAGAGCAAGCTAAGTTTGAAAACTTAAAGGCGAACTATCAAAAGAAAGAAACAACACTCTATCAAGCATATCAGTTTTTACAACAGACTAAATCTCGTAAGGAAATGCTTGAAGAAATGCAGGATGATTATGCTGGTTTCTTCCAAGGTGTAAAAGAGATATTACATGCGGCTAGAGAAGATAAGCTTCAGGGTATAGAAGGGGCAATCGCTGAGTTAATTAATGTTCCAAAAGATTATGAAACAGCGGTTGAAATTGCATTGGGTGGAGCTACACAGCATATTGTTGTAGACAATGAGCCAAATGGTAGACATGCTATTAATTACTTAAAACAGCATTCATTTGGACGTGCTACATTTTTGCCACTAAATGTTGTTAAAGAACGAACAATTCCATCAACACAACTCCAAACATTAAAGGGGCATTCTGCTTATATAGGTGTTGCTTCCGATTTAATTTCTTTCAATGATAAATACCATTCTGTGATTACAAATCTACTTGGAACGGTCATCGTTACCAAAGATTTAAAAGGAGCAAACGAATTAGCTCGTCTCTGTAACTATCGTTTCCGTCTTGTGACATTGGAGGGGGATGTGGTAAATCCAGGTGGATCTATGACAGGTGGAGCAGTTAAACAAAAATCGAATTCTTTATTAAGCCGTGGTCGTGAATTAGAAGATATCTCGCAAAAGCTTTCAGAGATGGAAGAGAAAACTGCAACGCTAGAGGAGCAAGTTAAACAATTAAAACAGTCAATCTCTACTCAAGAAATGACCGTGGCAGAGTTAAGGGAAGCCGGGGAAGCTCTACGTATTGAGCAGCAAAAAATTAAAGGAGATCTTCGTGAAGTTGAGTTTAAAGAGAAAAATGCGAATGAGCATTTATCCCTTTACGATCAAGAAAGACAGATGTCTGATTATGAAAATAAGAAAATGTCTGATCGAATTGTTGAATTAGAAACAATACTAGTAACAGTTTCTTCTGAAATTGAGCAGCTTGATCAGTCTATTAGTCAACTAAATCTACAAAAAAATAACCAGCGAACATCTAAGGAATCTCTACAGTCAGAAATTACAGACATAAAGGTTTTGCTAGCTGGGAAATTACAGCTAGTAGAAAGTCACCAAGAAAAGCTTCAAAAAATGACTGAGGAACTTGAAGAAACAGTAGCCAAGTATAAGGATACAACTGAAGATTTGAATCTTTTAACAAGTGAAATGACAACAAATAGCTCAGGTGAGGAAGAACTTGAAATTGCTGCAAAACGAAAGTCAAGTGATAAAACAGAGACCATTCAACTTATTGCAAGTAGAAGGGAACAGCGCCTGCAGCTTCAGACAAAACTTGAAGACCTTGAACGAGAGGTAAAAGAAGAGAAGCGAAATTATAAACAATTAGTGGATATCTTAAAAGATGAAGAAGTGAAGATGAATCGATTAGATGTGGAACTAGAAAATCGCTTATCACAGCTTCGTGAAGAGTACTTATTAACCTATGAAGCTGCAAAGGAAAAATATCCTCTTCAAATAGAAGTAGGAGAAGCAAGAAAGAAAGTAAAGCTTATTAAATTAGCAATTGAGGAACTTGGGACAGTTAACTTGGGTGCAATCGATGAATATGATAGAGTTTCAGAACGATATGAATTCTTAATTGAACAAAAGAATGACCTCCAAGAAGCAAAGGATACGCTCTATAAGGTTATTGATGAAATGGATGATGAGATGAAAAAGCGTTTCAATGAAACGTTTACTAGTATCCGTTCACACTTTGAAACAGTTTTTCAGGCGTTATTCGGCGGTGGTAGAGCAGACTTGCGTTTGACGGATCCATCTGATTTACTTAATACGGGTGTAGATATTGTAGCTCAGCCACCTGGAAAAAAACTACAAAATCTTGGTTTACTATCTGGAGGAGAAAGAGCATTAACGGCTATTGCATTATTATTCTCGATCTTAAAGGTAAGGCCAGTTCCATTTTGTGTGCTAGATGAGGTAGAAGCTGCTCTTGACGAAGCAAATGTGTTTCGTTTTGCTCAATACTTAAAGAATTTTAGTAGTGAAACACAATTTATTGTTATCACTCACCGTAAAGGTACAATGGAAGAGGCGGATGTTCTTTATGGAGTAACAATGCAAGAATCTGGCGTTTCCAAATTAGTTTCCGTAAGACTAGAAGAAACGAAGGAATTAGTGAAATAGTTTTTGATGAAAGGAAAGATACCTAAGATGAGCTTTTTTAAGAAACTAAAAGAAAAGATTACTAAGCAAACAGATTCGGTAAGCGAAAAGTTTAAAGATGGCTTATCAAAAACACGAAATTCATTTTCTGAAAAGGTAAATGATCTTGTCGCTAGATACCGAAAAGTAGATGAAGATTTTTTCGAGGAGTTAGAAGAAATATTAATCGCAGCAGATGTTGGCGTATCCACTGTAATGGAGTTAATTGATCAGCTTAAAACAGAAGTGAAAAGGCGTAATATTCAAGATACGAAAGATGTACAAGCTGTTATCTCCGAAAAGCTTGTTGACATCTATCAATGTGGGTCTGAACAGTCATCTGATTTAAATATTCAGTCAGAGGGCTTAACGGTTATTCTGATTGTAGGAGTTAATGGTGCAGGGAAAACAACTACAATTGGAAAACTAGCTAATCGCCTCAAAAATGAAGGGAAAACCGTTCTGCTGGCTGCTGGAGATACATTCAGAGCTGGTGCCATCGATCAACTAGAAGTTTGGGGTGACCGTGTAGGTGTTGATGTGATTAAGCAATCGGAAGGTTCAGATCCTGCGGCTGTTATGTTTGATGCTGTACAGGCTGCTAAATCTCGTAATGTGGATGTGCTCTTATGTGATACGGCTGGACGACTGCAAAATAAGGTTAACCTTATGAAAGAACTAGAAAAGGTAAAGCGTGTTATTGAACGTGAGCTTCCTGGCGCTCCACACGAAGTTCTACTCGTGCTCGATGCTACCACAGGGCAAAATGCAATGACACAAGCTAAAACCTTCTCTGAGGCAACGAATGTATCAGGTATTGTATTAACAAAACTAGACGGTACAGCAAAAGGTGGAATTGTACTAGCCATTCGCAATGAGCTCAAAATTCCAGTAAAATTCGTTGGTCTAGGAGAAAAAGTAGACGATTTACAACAATTCGACCCAGAACAATATGTCTATGGTTTATTTTCTGATTTAATCGAGAAAGAACATGAGTCGGAATAATTAAGTAGAAAAGCTTCTGTAATGTTCAGAAGCTTTTTTATCTTTATTAAATGGCCAAAAGTTTGTTGCTTTAAATGTATATTAAACAAGAGTGAATTGGAGCGGAGGGCACTTGACTCCAGCAGGAAGCAGAGGAAAGGTCGAGACACCACAGGCGCATTCGCCGAGAAGGCTCGACTTCCTCCCCGGAAAAAGCAAGTGCCCGCAGAGCAAAGGAACGGTCATGGTTCAATGTGAATGAAAAAAACAACAACCTTTTAGAAAAGAGCCTATTAATTTGACACTATTTAAAGATAACCATAATTACATTATGTAAACTAAAATCTAATGACAAGAAAAAAACTTGACATTAAAAGCCCAGGCTTGTAAACTATTTACTTGTAAAGGCATTTCACTTAACAAAGGGGGGAGCCACCATGCTTGAAAAAACGACACGAATAAACTACTTATTTGATTTTTATCAGTCGTTATTAACACCCAAGCAACGGAGCTACATGATCTTATATTATTTAGACGACTTTTCCCTAGGTGAAATTGCAGAAGAATATGAAGTTAGTCGTCAAGCAGTATATGATAATATAAGACGTACCGAAGTAATGCTTGAAGAGTATGAAGAAAAGCTGTTACTATTTCAAAAATTTCAAGAGCGTCAACAATTGTTTCAACAGCTTAAAGACCTTTCTAATAAGGAAGGTACTGTAAAGAATGAGCTTTTGAATATAATTGAAAGACTTGAGAAATTAGATTAGGGGGCGGCATATATGGCATTTGAAGGATTAGCCGACCGACTGCAAAACACGATCCAAAAAATTCGTGGCAAAGGTAAAGTTACAGAAGCTGACGTTAAAGAAATGATGCGTGAGGTACGATTAGCACTTTTAGAAGCGGATGTAAACTTTAAAGTAGTAAAAGATTTTGTAAAGAAAGTAAGCGAACGATCTATAGGTCAGGAAGTTATGAAAAGCTTAACTCCAGGACAACAGGTCATAAAAGTAGTTCAAGAAGAGCTTACAGAATTAATGGGTGGCGAGCAAAGCAAAATTGCAGTAGCCAAACGACCTCCTACTGTGATTATGATGGTAGGGTTACAAGGTGCAGGTAAAACAACAACAACTGGTAAGCTTGCGAATTTACTTAGAAAAAAGCATAATCGCAATCCAATGCTCGTTGCGGCCGATATCTACCGTCCAGCTGCTATTAAACAGTTAGAAACACTAGGCAAACAACTAAATATGCCTGTTTTTTCACTAGGGGATAAAATTAGCCCGGTTGAAATAGCAAAACAAGCGATTCAAAAAGCTAAGGATGATCATCACGACTATGTATTAATTGATACAGCAGGAAGACTTCACATTGATGAAGCCCTAATGGATGAATTAAAGCAAGTGAAAGAAATTGCAAATCCAGATGAAATATTCCTGGTGGTAGACGCGATGACTGGACAAGATGCGGTTAATGTTGCAGAAAGTTTTAACGACCTACTGGGTCTAACAGGAGTTGTCCTAACAAAACTTGATGGTGATACTCGTGGTGGAGCAGCCTTATCAGTTAAGGCAGTTACAAACACGCCGATTAAGTTCGTCGGTCTAGGGGAAAAAATGGACGCAATTGAGCCATTTCATCCGGAACGTATGGCCTCAAGAATTCTTGGAATGGGTGATGTGTTAACACTCATTGAGAAAGCACAAGCTTCTGTTGATGAAGATAAAGCAAAAGAACTTGAACAAAAAATGCGTTCCATGTCCTTTACATTTGAGGACTTTCTAGAACAGCTTACTCAGGTTCGAAATATGGGGCCACTTGATGAAATCTTGAATATGCTTCCAGGAGCAAACAAGATGAAAGGGCTCAAAAATGTACAAGTAGATGAAAAACAAATCAGTCATGTCGAAGCGATTATCCAATCAATGACTAAACAGGAGAAAATTAACCCTGATATCATTAATGCTAGTAGGAAAAAGCGAATTGCAAAAGGAAGTGGAAGATCCGTTCAGGAAGTAAACCGACTTCTTAAGCAATTTGAAGACATGAAAAAAATGATGAAACAGATGACAAGTATGTCAAAAGGTAAGAAAAAAGGGTTTAAATTCCCATTTATGTAATGTTAAATGCTGTTAAGAAAAAACACTTTACAAACATAAAAGGAATTGCTAATATTATATCTTGTTGAAATATTTTCGGAGGTGCTATATAAAATGGCAGTAAAAATTCGTTTAAAACGCATGGGAGCTAATAAATCTCCTTTCTATCGTATCGTAGTTGCAGATTCTCGTTCACCACGTGATGGACGTTTCATTGAAACAGTTGGAACTTACAATCCTGTAAACCAACCAGCTGAAGTTAATATCAATGAAGAGCTAGCTTTAAAATGGTTACAAAATGGTGCAAAGCCATCTGATACAGTTCGTAACTTGTTCTCAAAACAAGGCATTATGGAAAAATTCCACAACGCTAAGCAAAGCAAGTAATGAATATGGTCAAGATGAAAGAGTTAATTGAAACAGTTGTAAAAGCCCTTGTAGATCATCCAGAAGAGGTGTCAGTCACTGAAACTTCTGATGAACGTACGATGACGTATGTATTGTCTGTTCATAAGGAAGATATGGGAAAGGTCATAGGTAAGCAGGGTCGAGTAATTAAATCAATTCGTACCGTTGTTTACGCAGCAGGCACTGGACTTGATAAACGAATTCATCTAGAAATTAACGAATAAATTAAAGTGATGAAGAAGGGAGAGGGAAACCTCCCCTTTTTTATGTATTTAAAAATAATCTTATGATCGTGTCTAAGCTATTCTAGCTGAAGAACGATAATGGAGGTTGTATAATGCAATTATTGCAAACGGTAGTGGTTAAACAAATTTTAACTGAACATAGTAAAACCGAGCTTATGCAAAACTACGAATCCAGAAAAGATAATTTACTGAAAGAATGTGACCAATTACGGTTTGAAGGCAGAAAATTGGCTAAGAATAAAAAATACAACCCTACTAAAGTTCAGTCTCATTATGAAAAAGAAATAGTAAAGAGAGAAGAGAAGATTAAAATACTCGAATTTCAACTGGAGCAGCTACATATTTTACCCATTGGCAGCGAATTAAAAGAAAGAGAAGTACAGGCGATTGTTGATATAAAAATCGGTGACAAATGGGAAGATTTAAATTCAAATACGATTATCATCAAGGATGGTATCGTAGACGAAATACGTCAGGGGTGAATAACAAATGGCAGAATGGTTTAACGTAGGTAAAATTGTAAATACACAAGGTATTAAAGGTGAGGTTAGGGTGATTTCTAGAACTGACTTTACGGAATCGAGATATAAGGTTGGTAATACACTCTATCTTTTTAAAACCGAAGGCACTGAGCCTATTGAGGTTACTGTAAAAAGTCATCGTGTACATAAAACGTTTGATTTATTGACATTTGAAGGCTATAACAATTTAGATGAAGTAGAAAAGTTAAGAGATTATATTATTAGAGTTCCTAAAGACCAATTAGGAGAATTAAAAGAGAATGAATATTATTTCCATGAAATCATTGGTTGCACCGTCTTTACCGAAGAGGGAGAAGAGTTAGGGAAAATCAGTGAGATACTCACTCCTGGGGCCAATGATGTATGGGTTGTGAAACGTAAAGGTGGAAAGGATGTCCTTATTCCATATATTGAGGAGATTGTAAAAGACATAAATATCTCTGATAAGGTAATTAAAATTCACCTAATGGAAGGGCTATTATAGGATGAAAATCGACATTTTAACACTCTTTCCAGAGATGTTTACTGGAGTTTTCGGTGAATCGATTTTAAAAAAGGCCCAAGAGAAAAACGCGGTCTCCCTAAATGTTGTAAACTTTAGAAATTACTCAACAAACAAGCATCAAAATGTTGATGACTACCCTTACGGCGGCGGAGCCGGAATGGTATTAACTCCACAGCCTATTTTTGATGCAGTCGATGAGTTGGTGAAGGATCATACTAGAAAACCTAGAGTGATTCTTATGTGCCCCCAAGGCGAAAAGTATACTCAGCAAAAGGCTGAGGAGCTTGCAAAAGAGGATCACCTCATTTTCGTTTGTGGTCACTATGAAGGGTATGATGAGCGAATAAGAGAATTTGTTGTTACAGATGAAATTTCTATAGGTGATTTCGTATTAACTGGGGGAGAACTAGCTTCAATGGTGATTGTCGATAGCGTTGTTCGATTATTACCAAATGTACTAGGTAACGAAGATTCTCCGATAAAGGACTCTCATAGTAGCGGACGGCTAGAACATCCTCATTATACCCGTCCTGCGAATTTTCGTGGGATGGAAGTGCCAGCAGTTTTACTATCTGGAAATCATCAAAAAATTGAAAATTGGCGTGAAAGAGAATCCTTTCGGAGAACATTCTTACGAAGACCTGATTTACTAGATTTGAATAACCTATCAGATAGAGAGAAAGTATGGATTGAAGAAATTAAGAAAGAACTAGAGTAACTATTGCAGGGATTATCATATTATGGTATGATAATCCTTGTGACTTGGGCTGTAAAGCTTTTAGTCTTTATAACGATGTTCCGCTGCAATGATAAAAAAGCATTGTTATGAGCGTCTGTGAGAAGGAGAGAAAACGATGCAAAAATTAATCGAAGAAATCACTAAAGAACAATTAAGAACAGACCTTCCTGCGTTCCGTCCTGGAGATACTGTACGTGTACACGTAAAAGTTATCGAGGGAACTCGTGAGCGTGTTCAGGTTTATGAAGGTGTTGTAATTAAGCGTCGTGGTGGTGGAATTAGCGAAACATTTACAGTACGTAAGATTTCTTACGGAGTAGGTGTAGAACGTGCTTTCCCAGTACACACACCGAAAATTGCTAAGCTAGAAGTTCTTCGTCGTGGTAAAGTTCGCCGTGCGAAACTATACTACTTACGTGAATTACGTGGTAAAAAAGCACGTATTAAAGAAATTCGATAATTTCAGTAGAAAGGAGCTTGTGGATCAAGCTCCTTTTATTTTCATCAAAAAGAACCTATAATAAAAGCGATAGAGTGAAATTATTTGTTTTTAAGGGCATATTGTATTTATAGTAAGTACATAGACTTTTTAGGTGGAGGAAACGGAGATGACTCGAAAAAAGAATGAGCTTTGGGAGTGGGTTAAAGCCTTAGCAATAGCTGTTATTTTAGCAGCGACCATACGGTACTTTTTATTTGCTCCGATTGTTGTTGATGGCTTATCAATGATGCCGACATTACATAATGAAGACCGTATGATTGTAAATAAAATCGGATATAAAATAGGAGATCCAAAAAGGTTTGATATTGTTGTATTTCATGCTACCGAAGAAAAGGACTATATTAAACGTGTTATTGGGCTTCCAGGTGACCATATTGAATACAAAGAAGATACTTTATACATAAATGGACAGGCGTATGAAGAGCCATATTTAGAGCAATATAAAAGCGAAGTAGTTGATGGTCCATTAACAGATCCGTTTGTGCTTGAGGAAGTGCCGGAAGGGCATATATTTGTCATGGGAGACAATCGACGACAGAGTAAAGATAGTCGTCATATCGGTCCTGTTCCATTAGAAGAAGTGTTAGGAAAAACCAATATGATCTATTGGCCACTTTCCGATATTGGAATTATAAAATAAGTAAAAAGTACGAAAGAGTTAGTTGGTGAAATGATGACAATACAATGGTTTCCTGGCCATATGGCCAAAGCTAGAAGACAAGTTACAGAGAAACTTAAGTTTATCGACATCGTATATGAACTCGTAGATGCTAGAATCCCGTTAGCATCTAGAAATCCAATGATTGATGAGATCATTACAAATAAACCGAGGTTAGTTTTATTAAACAAAGCAGATATGGCAGATCCAAAGATTACGAAAGAATGGATTAACTTTTATAAAAGCAATGGAATACAAGCACTTGCGATAGATTCCCAAACAGGTACTGGATTAAAGCAGATTATTACTTCTTCGAGAGACATTTTAAAAGAAAAGTTTGATAAGATGGCTGCAAAAGGGATTAAACCTAGAGCCATACGTGCTCTAATTGTTGGTATACCGAATGTAGGGAAATCTACGCTTATTAATCGACTAGCAAAGAAAAACATTGCTCAAACAGGAGATAGACCAGGTGTCACGAAGGCTCAACAATGGATTAAGGTTGGAAAGGATCTTGAACTGTTAGATACTCCGGGTATATTATGGCCCAAGTTTGAAGACCAGCTAGTTGGTCAAAAACTAGCTGCAACCGGAGCAATCAAAGATACAATATTAAACCTTCAAGATATTGCCGTTTATGTATTAAACTTCTTAAAGGAAGAATATCCGGAACGTCTAAAAGATCGATATAATATTGAAGAACTACCTGAAGAGATTGTACCATTGTTCGATGAAATAGGGAAAAGAAGAGGCTGTATGGTTGCAGGTGGATATATTGACTATGATAAAACATCTGAGCTCATTCTACGAGAACTACGATCCCAAAAACTTGGTCCTATTTCTTTTGAAGAACCAAAGCAGTTTGAAGAAAATGAATCTAATGAATAACCATTTAGACTTGCTATAAATAGCGAGTCTTATTTCTTTTCAATTACTAATTAATGTTAATCATTATCCGATATACATAGTAGGACATCATTGAAAGAGAGAAATGTTATGAAAAATAAAACGATTAAAGATATTGAACAAATGCTTGAAGGGATTATAGATTCAAATCATCCGTTAATTGCTGAATATAAAAAGGATGATAGGGTTGGTGTCCAAAAGGCACTCACCAGATGGGAAAAGACTAAAAGAGAAACAGAAAGTCTTGAATTATTGTTTAAAGAAATGTCTGAGTATGAAAATAATCTGTATCATCAAGGAATTAATACAATTGCAGGGGTTGATGAGGTTGGTCGCGGCCCACTAGCTGGTCCTGTAGTTGCTGCAGCGGTAATTCTGCCTAAAGGCTTCAAACTTTTGGGTTTGAATGATTCTAAAAAGTTAACTGATAACATGAAAAATGACCTTTTTGAGGCTATTAATAAGGAAGCGTTAGCTATTGGTATAGGAATTATCTCAGCTGAAAAAATAGACGAAGTAAATATATATGAAGCTACAAAACTTGCAATGGTCAAAGCAATAAATCAACTATCTATAAAACCAGAACATTTACTAATAGATGCAATGAAACTCCCTATCAATATTCCCCAAACTTCCATAATCAAAGGAGATTCAGCAAGTATCTCCATCGCTGCAAGCTCAATTGTAGCAAAGGTTACTAGAGACAGACTTATGAAAAGGTTGGGAGATATTTACCCTGAATATGGCTTTGAGAATCATATGGGCTATGGAACGAAAGAGCATATTAATGCGTTACAAGAGTTTGGTTCTACAATAGAACATCGCCAATCCTTCGCGCCAGTTGCCTCAGTAAAGAAGATGTTTTAATAACACTAAATTTGGAGGAGTATTTGTGAACTTAGGTGTGATTCAGACATTACTAAAAGCCCGACAACTCAATCCTACAAATGCTCTCTCTTTAAAAGTTGGGCAAATTTTTCAAGGGAAGGCTGTTAAATTATTTAGAGAAGATGTTGCCCAAATTCAGGTAGGCTCAACTCAATTTGTGGCAAAACTTCATGCGCCGTTAATCCTGCACCAAAACTATTGGTTTCAGGTTCAACCTAATGATGAACAAACAGAGTTAAAGGTCTTTTATAATAAAGATATAGGGGTTATAAAGGATCCTATTAGAAGTGAACTTATCGGATCACAACAACTATTAAATAAACTTGGAGTAAAGGCAACGAATGCTTCTCTTCCGCTTATTAAGTTTCTTCATGATGAAAATATCCCGTTTACAACGGAGCAATTTCAACAAGCTGTAAATCAACTTTTAAATCAGAAAGAAATTAGCAAAGGATTGAGTATAGTAAAGTATCTACTTTTGAATCAGCTCCCTATCACTTCAAAAACATTTCATTCATTGATAGCAGTACAGGATGATAGCCCAATGGTTAGTTATATTTCAAAGCTACTAATTGATCTGGAAAAGATTCAAGATAAGACGCCAAATACAAATAGGTTAATAACCATGTTGCAAAATATACTCGGTGAAGAAATGAATAAAGTTATTGATTCTTCCGGCAGTAAAGTGGTGTTACCAAATGATCAAACAATGCAGAAGGTTTTCAAACAAATGATCACTTCTTTTGGTCTACAGTATGAGAATGATTTAGTCAAATCTATGGATAGTGGCAATAGGCAAAGCCTATCTATTCAATACGAAACACTAAAGCCTCTTCTCATGACGGCATTATCAGAACTAAACTATCTACCGGGTAAAGAAACATTAGAGCATTTAATAAATCGGATTACCGGTCAACAACTTCTTTCACGTGGTGATAGTGATTTTGGCCATCTGATTTTCCAAATACCCTTTCAGCTTGGGGGGAAGTTATCAGATTTAACAATACAATTTTCTGGGAAAAAGAATAAAGACAAAGAGATAGATCCTAATTATTGTCAGCTTTTCTTTCAGTTAGAGCTAGGAACTCTTCGTGAAACGATGATTGATGTTAAAATACAAAACCGTATTTTGAGCATCACGATATATAATAACCACAGACTATTAGATAAGTTAGTACAGGGAATGAAGTTTTCATTAGCTGAAGGACTTGAAAAAGTAGGTTATAAACTTTCATCTATAAAAGTAAGTGAAATAAGTGAAAAATTAACAGGAACTGAGGGAATATCACCTACCTCAAAAATACTGAGAAGAAATGATGGATATACAGGGGTTGATATTAAAATATGAATGTTGAAAAAAAGCAACACCCTAAGGCTATTGCTCTTTCTTATGACTCTTCAATACATTCTGCACCAAGATTAACTGCTAAAGGAAAAGGGAAGGTTGCCGAGAACATCATAAAGATTGCAAAAGAACAAAAAATACCGATTCAGGATGATCCAACCCTTGTAGAATTATTGAGTCAATTAAAAATAAATGAAACCATCCCAGACGAGCTATACCAAGTTGTAGCAGAAATATTTGCTTTTATTTATAAAGTAGACAAAAAACTAGATGCGTAATTGCTATTTTTAAATAATTTACAAGTGAAAAAAGGTAAATACTTGGTAATATATATTGTTCATAAGAAAAAGTTAATCATTTAGACACTATTTTAGTTTGAATAGTAGACAAGGTAGATATCATTTTATACAATGTAAACGCAGTCTATTTTATTTTGATTAGAAATTATTGTTTTCTTGATTTCTAATTTTGAAAATAGAGCAATTCTAACATTGCTTCAATTTTCTTTATAAAAATTGGCTTACATACGATAGGAGGATGGGAAATGAATATCCATGAGTATCAAGGGAAAGAAATCCTCAGAAAATACGGGGTTGCTGTTCCAAATGGTAAAGTAGCATTTACGGTTGAAGAAGCTGTTGACGCTGCAAAAGAACTTGGCACTGCAGTTTGTGTAGTAAAGGCTCAAATCCATGCAGGTGGACGTGGAAAAGCCGGTGGAGTTAAGGTAGCAAAGAATCTTGATGAGGTTCGTACATATGCTAGTGAAATTCTTGGTAAAACATTAATCACACATCAAACAGGTCCAGAAGGTAAAGAGGTTAAGCGCTTACTGATTGAAGAAGGCTGCGATATTAAAAAAGAATATTATATTGGTCTAGTTTTAGATCGTGCAACTTCACGTGTTGTGTTAATGGCATCAGAAGAGGGCGGAACTGAAATCGAAGAGGTTGCAGAAGCAACACCTGAAAAAATCTTCAAGGAAGTTATTGATCCTGTATTAGGATTAACAGGTTTCCAAGCTCGTAGAATTGCTTTCAACATTAACATTCCAAAAGAATTAGTTGGTCAAGCAGTTAAATTCATGATGAGCTTATATACTGCATTTGTTGAAAAAGATTGCTCTATCGCTGAAATTAACCCATTAGTTGTAACTGGTGATGGAAAAGTAATGGCATTAGACGCAAAATTAAATTTCGATGCTAATGCTCTATACCGCCAAAAAGATATTGTTGAATATCGTGATTTAGATGAAGAAGATGCAAAAGAGATTGAAGCATCTAAATATGACCTAAGCTATATTTCACTTGATGGAAATATTGGTTGTATGGTTAATGGTGCTGGTCTTGCTATGTCTACAATGGATATTATTAAACATTACGGTGGAGACCCCGCTAACTTCCTTGATGTTGGGGGCGGTGCAACAGCAGAGAAGGTTACAGAAGCATTCAAAATTATTCTATCTGACAAAGCAGTTAAAGGTATTTTTGTAAATATCTTTGGTGGAATTATGAAATGTGACGTAATTGCAGAAGGTGTTGTAGCAGCGACAAAACAAGTTGGTTTAGAAATTCCACTTGTAGTTCGTTTAGAAGGTACAAATGTTGACTTAGGTAAGAAGATTTTACAAGAGTCAGGTCTTAATATTACTGCTGCTGAATCTATGGCAGATGGCGCACAAAAAATCGTATCACTTGTAGGATAGAAAGGCAGGGGACAATTCATGAGCGTATTTATTAATAAAAATACAAAAGTACTAGTACAAGGTATTACTGGTTCTACAGCTTTATTCCATACGAAGCAAATGCTTGAATACGGTACAAATATCGTAGGTGGAGTAACACCTGGTAAAGGTGGTACAGAAGTAGAAGGAGTTCCTGTATTCAATACAGTGACTGACGCTGTAAATGCTACAGGAGCAAATGCATCTGTTATTTATGTTCCAGCACCATTTGCTGCTGATGCAATTATGGAAGCTGTTGATGCGGAATTAGACCTAGTTATATGTATAACTGAACATATTCCAGTATTAGATATGGTTAAAGTTAAGCGTTATATGGAAGGGAAAAAGACTCGCTTAGTGGGTCCTAACTGTCCTGGAGTTATCACTCCAGATGAGTGTAAAATTGGGATTATGCCAGGTTACATTCATACAAAAGGACATGTAGGTGTTGTTTCTCGTTCTGGAACGTTAACTTATGAGGCTGTACACCAATTAACTCAAGAAGGTATTGGGCAATCAACTGCAGTTGGTATTGGTGGAGATCCAGTTAATGGTACAGATTTCATCGATGTGCTTAAAGCATTTAACGAAGATGAAGATACGTATGCAGTTATTATGATTGGTGAAATCGGTGGTACTGCTGAAGAAGAGGCAGCTGAGTGGGTTAAAGCAAACATGACTAAACCTGTTGTTGGCTTTATCGGTGGTCAAACTGCACCTCCAGGAAAGCGTATGGGCCATGCTGGAGCAATCATCTCAGGTGGTAAAGGTACTGCAGAAGAAAAAATTAAAACAATGAATGAGTGTGGCATTAAAGTTGCTGAAACTCCATCAGTAATGGGAGAAACATTAATCTCTGTTCTTAAAGAACAAGGACTATATGAAAAATGTAAAACTCATTAATGCTTTATAAGCAAATAGCTCCCTTAAAGGGGGGCTATTTGTATTTAACTTTTTAAAAATTAGGAGGTATGTGAATGAAAAACGTTAGGGATCGATTAATCCATTTACACCATTGTAGAGGTGTTAGTTGGAAAGGAATTGTAGCTCTTCTAAAATATGACCCGTCATTAGACTCTATCTATTCGTTTTCCCACAAAACTGTAGAATCTCTTCTTACTCTCTCCAAATCCACTGCACAAATTTTCCTAAAAGATTTGCATTCTATTGAAATCCAAAGTATGCTAAAACAATATAATGAACAAAATATTCATTTAATTACCATTTTTGATCAAGATTATCCAGACCAACTTAAGCAAATCTTTGATCCGCCTTGGGTGTTGTATGCGAAAGGTGATCTAGCTCTTCTTCATGAGAAAAAGCAACTAAGTGTGGTCGGAACTAGATTACCTACAGCCTACGGATATTACTGTATGGAAAAGTTGATCATCCCATTGATTGAAAAACAATGGTGTATTATAAGTGGTATGGCAGAAGGTATTGATACGAAGGCACATCAACTTGCTATTAATAACGGGGGAAGAACAATTGCTATTATAGGAAGTGGCTTTAATTATATCTATCCAAAAAGCAACTTGAAACTGGTAGATATGATTATACAAGAACATCTTATACTGTCAGAATATCCACCAAATACAAAACCCCAGCGTTGGCATTTTCCAATGCGAAACCGTATTATAAGTGGTATGTCAAAAGGGACAATTGTTGTAGAAGCCAAAGACAGGAGTGGTTCATTAATTACTGCAGACCAAGCCCTACAACAAGGTAGAGAAGTTTTTGCCGTTCCAGGTTCCATTCTCAGTAATAAAAGTACAGGCACGAATAAACTAATCCAACAAGGTGCCAAGTTAGTACTATCACATATAGACATCCTTGAAGAATTAGAAGAAGAGTATTATGTTTAAACAAATTCCTAAATAGCTAAAATGAAAAATAGGGTTTATAAAATTTAAATATTCATTTTTATGTATAACTGTTTGACAAACTATCAATAAATATTCAATAATAATGAAGATTTCTATTACCCTCTTAAGGAGGAAATGTTTTATGTCTGACTACTTAGTCATAGTTGAATCACCAGCAAAAGCAAAAACAATTGAACGATATCTAGGTAAAAAATATAAAGTGAAAGCTTCCATGGGACATGTTCGTGATTTACCTAAAAGTCAAATGGGAGTTGATACGACAAATAATTATGAACCTAAATATATAACAATTCGTGGTAAAGGACCTGTTTTGAAAGAGCTAAAGACAGCTGCAAAGAAAGCAAAAAAAATCTTCCTCGCAGCCGACCCCGATAGAGAAGGTGAGGCAATTGCATGGCATTTAGCTCATACGCTTAATATAGATATTTCTTCTGATTGTCGAGTAGTTTTTAATGAAATTACGAAAGACGCAATTAAAGAATCCTTTAAACATCCTCGAGCAATAAATATGGATCTAGTAGATGCTCAACAAGCTCGTAGGATTCTTGACCGTCTCGTTGGCTACAATATTAGCCCGTTGCTATGGAAAAAGGTTAAAAAGGGCCTGAGTGCAGGAAGAGTTCAATCTGTTGCAGTAAGGTTAATCATTGAGCGTGAAAAAGAGATTAAAGACTTCATACCGGAAGAATATTGGACAATTAGGGCTGACTTTGTTAAAGGTAAGGAAAGTTTTGATGGTCAGTTTTACGGTATGGATGGTTCGAAACTAGAGTTAACAAATGAAGATGACGTGAATAAAGTGTTAAACAGGTTAAGTGGTAATGGATTCACTGTTCAAACGGTCACGAAAAAAGAGCGTAAAAGGAACCCAGCACCACCATTTATTACTTCATCCTTACAGCAAGAGGCTGCCCGAAAGCTAAATTTCAGGGCTAAAAAGACCATGATGCTTGCCCAGCAATTATACGAAGGTATTGACTTGGGTAAAGAAGGAACTGTTGGTTTAATTACATATATGAGAACAGATTCAACACGTATTTCTGAAACTGCTCAAAACGAAGCGGCAGACTATATTACAAGTAGCTTTGGCTCAGATTTTCTCTCTGATAATAAAAAGAAAGAAAATAAAGGTGCGAATACTCAGGACGCGCATGAAGCAATTCGTCCAACTTCTACTCTAAGAGAACCAAATAGTATGAAGGAGTATCTAAGTAGAGACCAACTAAGACTTTATAAATTAATATGGGAACGTTTTGTAGCTAGCCAAATGGCACCTGCTGTAATGGATACAATGAGTGTAGATCTTGTGAACCAAGATATCATTTTTAGGGCGACTGGATCTAAAGTTAAATTCCCTGGCTTTATGAAGGTATATGTTGAAGGAACCGATGACAGTGTAGAGGAAAAAGATAAAATGCTTCCTGATTTAAAGGAAGGGGACAAAGTTATCTCCAAAGATATTGATCCGAAACAACATTTCACTCAACCACCTCCTAGATACACTGAGGCTCGATTGGTTAGAACGCTTGAAGAATTGGGTATTGGTCGCCCTTCTACTTATGCACCAACACTTGATACCATTCAAAAACGAGGATATGTATCTCTGGATAATAAACGATTCATTCCTACAGAACTAGGTGAAATCGTTTTAGAGCTAATACTAGAATTCTTCCCGGAGATACTAGATGTTGAATTTACAGCGAAGATGGAGAATGGTTTAGATGAGGTAGAGGAAGGCAAGGTTGAATGGGTAAATGTAATCGACTCCTTCTATAACGGGTTTGAGAAGCGCCTTGAAAAGGCTGAGAATGAAATGCAAGAAGTAGAGATTAAAGATGAGCCAGCAGGTGTTGATTGCGAAGAATGTAATCACCCGATGGTCTTTAAAATGGGACGTTACGGTAAGTTTATGGCATGTTCGAATTTTCCAGACTGCCGTAATACGAAGGCCATTGTAAAAGAAATAGGTGTAACATGTCCAAGTTGTCATGAAGGAAGTATTATTGAGCGTAAAAGTAAAAAACGTAGAATCTTCTATGGCTGCGACACGTATCCAAAGTGTGAGTTTCTTTCTTGGGATAAACCGCTTGCTCGAAAGTGTCCTAAGTGTGAAAGCATGCTTGTAGAGAAAAAGCTCAAAAAAGGACAACAGGTTCAATGTGTAGAGTGTGATTACAAAGAAGAGACGCAAAAATAGTTAATTCTGTGGTGGGCTCGAATTGTGCTCACCACTTTTATGTTGTATAACTGTTTTCGCGATTACCATAATAGAAGTAAAGGCATTAGAGATGGAGGCAATTAAAAGATGAATGATGTTTTTGTAAATGTAATAGGAGCAGGATTGGCTGGTAGCGAAGCAGCCTGGCAAGTAGCGAAAAGAGGAGTAAAAGTTCATTTATATGAAATGAGACCTGTAAAGCAAACGCCAGCTCACCATACAGATAAATTTGCAGAATTAGTTTGTAGTAATTCTTTACGAGGAAATTCATTAACAAATGCAGTTGGCGTTTTGAAAGAAGAAATGCGTTACCTAGACTCTGTAATAATAAGCTCTGCAGATGCTTGTGCAGTTCCAGCTGGAGGAGCATTGGCTGTAGATCGTCATGAATTTGCAGGAAATGTAACAGAAAGAGTTAAAAACCATCCAAATGTTACAGTATTTAATGAAGAAATTACTGAGATACCTAAAGGAACTACAATCATTGCAACAGGGCCTTTGACTTCCCAGGCGTTATCAAATCAATTAAGAGAGCTAACAGGGGAAGATTATCTATATTTCTACGATGCAGCTGCACCCATTCTTGAAAAAGATAGTATTGATATGGATAAGGTTTACCTTAAGTCTAGGTATGATAAGGGAGAAGCCGCATATCTTAATTGTCCAATGACGGAAGAGGAATTTGATCGATTTTATGAAGCATTAACAACTGCTGAGACAGTCCCTTTAAAGGAATTTGAGAAGGAAATCTTTTTTGAAGGTTGTATGCCAGTCGAAGTAATGGCAAATCGAGGGAAGAAAACATTACTTTTTGGCCCGATGAAGCCCGTTGGTTTAGAGGACCCTAAAACAGGGAAGAGACCATATGCAGTTGTTCAACTTAGACAGGACGATGCTGCTGGTACATTATATAATATTGTAGGATTTCAAACCCATTTAAAGTGGGGCCCACAAAAAGAAGTTATTCGTTTGATTCCTGGGTTAGAGAATGCAGAAATTGTACGATACGGAGTTATGCATCGAAATACGTTTATCAATTCACCGAGCTTATTAAAACCAACATACCAATATAAAGACAGAGAAGACTTATTCTTTGCGGGTCAAATGACCGGTGTGGAAGGTTATGTTGAATCGGCTGCTTCAGGGTTAGTTGCAGGAATAAACGCTGCTAACCATGTTTTAGGAAATGAATTATTAACTTTTCCACCTGAGACGGCAATAGGAAGTATGGCTAGATATATTACCTCTACCAGCTCAAAGAACTTTCAGCCTATGAATGCGAATTTTGGCTTATTTCCAGATCTTGATCGAAAAATCAAAAATAAACAAGAGCGTTATGAACAGTATGCTGATAGAGCATTAAAAACAATTCAGAATTTTATAAAAAAATAAGAGAAATTGTTTGCAAGGGCTACTAAATTGTGATACTATTTAGTAGCCTTTGTGAGGTGAAAATATTGGAAAATATGAATGTTTCGTTACATTTATCTTTTCAGTCTTTACAAACTCATAAAAAGGATTAAAATATACAATTGTCGTCGAAGAAGAGGATCATACAAGCATGAGGTTTTCGAAAACGCTCTAACCAATACATATTTCATGTCAACCCTAATCTTGGGTGCAGTTTTTCTTAGAGGAGGTCGAGAATAATGTCTACGTTTCACGCAACAACGATTTTTGCAATACATCATAAAGGGCAATGTGCAATGTCAGGTGACGGTCAAGTAACTTTTGGTAATGCAGTAGTAATGAAACATACAGCCCGTAAAGTGCGAAGAATCTTTCAAGGGAAAGTTTTAGCTGGATTTGCTGGTTCGGTCGCAGATGCGTTTACTTTATTTGAGATGTTTGAAGGGAAATTAGAAGAATACAATGGTAATCTCCAAAGAGCTGCTGTTGAACTTGCTAAAGAATGGCGTAGTGACAAAGTATTAAGAAAGCTTGAAGCAATGTTAATTGTTATGGATAGAAAGGATCTTTTACTTGTATCTGGCACAGGTGAAGTGATTGAGCCTGATGATGGGATCCTAGCAATTGGTTCAGGGGGTAATTATGCATTGTCGGCAGGTCGTGCGCTGAAGAAATACTCAGGAGAACATTTGACTGCGGTAGAAATAGCTAAGGCTTCATTAGAGATTGCTGGTGAAATTTGTGTTTATACGAACGAAAATATTATTGTCGAAGAGCTATAAGGAGGGATTTCATTCATGAAAAATAATCTAACTCCACGTCAAATTGTTGAAATGCTTGATCAATATATAGTAGGTCAAAGAGATGCTAAAAAGGCTGTTGCAGTTGCGTTAAGAAATCGCTATCGCCGTAGCAAACTAAATGATCAACTTCGGGATGAAATCGTTCCCAAGAATATCTTAATGATTGGTCCTACAGGAGTAGGGAAAACCGAAATCGCAAGAAGGCTAGCAAAACTAGTAGGTGCTCCGTTTATTAAGGTCGAAGCAACAAAGTTTACAGAGGTTGGTTATGTAGGACGAGATGTAGAATCAATGGTCCGGGACTTAATTGAAACCTCGATAAGGTTAGTTAAAGAAGAAAAGATGAATAGCGTAATGGGGAAGGCAGAAGAGAATGCCAACAAACGTATTGTCGAGCTATTGGTGCCTGCCCCACAAAAGCAAAATGCGTATAAGAACCCACTAGAAATGCTTTTTGGTGGCGGTCAATCTAATGTTCAAACTGAGCCAGAAACAATAAAAGAGGATGAAAGTATTTCTGATAAACGAAAGAGAATTACCCATCAACTTGCTCTTGGAGAACTTGAAGATCATTACGTAACAGTTGAAGTTGATGAACAGCAGCCATCAATGTTCGATATGCTTCAAGGTTCAGGTATGGAACAGATGGGCATGAATATGCAGGATGCTCTTAGTAATTTCATGCCAAAAAAACGCAAAAAAAGAAAGCTTACTGTTAGAGAAGCAAGAAAGGTACTTACAACTGAAGAAGCATCAAAATTGATTGATATGGATGAAGTTAGCCAAGATGCGATTTTTAGAGCGGAGCAATCTGGTATTATCTTTATTGATGAGATAGACAAAATTGCTGGTAAGAATCAATCTTCTTCTGCAGATGTTTCTAGAGAAGGAGTACAAAGAGATATTTTGCCTATTGTTGAAGGGTCAACGGTTGTTACAAAATATGGTTCCGTAAAAACAGATCATGTCTTGTTTATCGCAGCTGGTGCATTCCATATGGCTAAGCCATCTGATTTGATTCCAGAACTACAAGGGCGTTTTCCGATTAGAGTTGAACTAACAAAGCTAACGGTTGATGACTTTGTAAGAATTTTGGTTGAACCGGATAATGCATTACTTAAACAATACATTGCTTTATTAGAAACGGAAGGTATAAAACTAGAATTTTCTGACGATGCTATTCGTAGATTGGCTGAAATTGCATACCAAGTAAATCAAGATACTGATAATATTGGTGCAAGAAGGTTACATACAATTATGGAAAGATTGTTAGAAGATTTATCTTTTGAGGCACCTGAAATTTCGATGGGTACGGTGACAATTACTTCAAAATATGTTGATGAAAAGTTAAATACTATTGTTAAAAACAAAGATTTAAGTCAATTTATTTTATAAATCCTTGTCATAGCATTAAAAAGAATTATTCTTGAATTAAGATCTACCAATATAAGGAATTGAAAAGTAAATAGGAGGATTTATCCATGGCATTATTAGAAAAAACAAGAAAGATTAACTCAATGTTACAAAAGGCTGCTGGCAAACCAGTTAACTTCAAGGAAATGGCTGAAACATTACGTGATGTTATCGTATGTAATGTATTTGTATTAAGTCGTAGAGGAAAATTACTTGGATTTGCTATTAATCAGCAAATTGAGAATGAGCGTATGAAGAAGATGCTTGAAGATCGTCAGTTTCCAGAAGAGTATACAAAAAGCTTATTCAATATCCCAGAAACATCTTCAAACCTTGACGTAGAAAGTGAATATACTGCATTCCCTGTTGAAAACAGAGAGTTATTTAAGAACGGTTTAACAACAATTGTTCCAATCATTGGTGGAGGAGAGCGTTTAGGTACACTAATATTATCTCGCTTAGAACAATCTTTTGAAAATGATGATTTAATTCTTGCTGAATATGGTGCAACAGTTGTTGGAATGGAGATTCTCCGTGAAAAGGCTGAGGAGATTGAAGAGGAAGCTAGAAGTAAAGCTGTTGTTCAAATGGCAATTAGCTCATTATCGTATAGTGAGTTAGAAGCAATTGAGCATATTTTTGAAGAGCTGAACGGAAGCGAAGGACTATTAGTGGCTAGTAAAATTGCTGACCGAGTAGGAATCACAAGATCCGTTATCGTAAATGCATTACGTAAGCTTGAAAGTGCTGGAGTTATTGAGTCGCGTTCCTTAGGGATGAAAGGAACGTATATCAAAGTTCTAAATGATAAATTCTTAGTAGAATTATCTAAGTTAAAAGCAAATTAATCGTTTAAAAAGAAGATTGGTCATACCAGTCTTCTTTTTTTACATTGATTTATAAAGGATAAATGGGTACTGGTAAAAATTTTATTGTCGAAACCTGAAGAAAAACAGTGAATATGCAAAAAGTTTGACATATAATATATTTATAAGGTATGAGAAATGTTGATAGCATTTCTTTTTTTTTATGAGTACTTACATTTAAACTATGCATATGTATGAAAAAAGAACTATCTTGTCGAAAAATGAAGGTTTTTCTATAAGTTCCATAGACATACGTGTCATAATTCATTAAAATAATCATATTACGTCATAATAATTCGAAATATGTAGAAATTTTATGGGGGGACCTCCATTGAAACTTTTTTCCAGTACAATAACCACTTTAGAACAAGCGATGAATTACTCAACTGCTAAGCAGAAGGTAATCTCACATAATATTGCTAATTCAGATACGCCGAATTATAAAACAAAAAGTGTTAGTTTTAATTCTGAGTTTAGTAGAGTACTAAAAGATTCCATGCAGGCGAATAAAACTGATATACGTCATTATGATTTTAAGTCTACTAACAGTAAAAGCTTCTCTGTCTTTACAAAAAACAGTAGTTCATATAACCATAACGGTAACAATGTGGATATAGATAAAGAAATGACAGAACTTGCTAAAAATCAAATTTATTATAATGCTGTTGCAGACAGAATAGGAAGTAAATTTAATTCTCTTAAAACGGTAATTAGAGGAGGGAAGTAGGAATGACCATCTTTCATAGTATAAATACAACATCATCAGCTTTAACTGCCCAAAGATTAAGGATGGATGTTGTTTCATCTAATATGGCTAATATTGATACAACTCGTGGGAAATTTGTGGACGGAGAATGGCAACCTTATCGTAGAAAAATGGTTGTTACACAGGAGAATACAGGCCATTTCTCATCCTTTCTAAAAACTGCTGTAGCTAATAATGGCAGCTCTCTTGGAAATGGAGTAAAGGTTACAAAAATTGCAGAAGATGAGGCTCCTTTTAAATTAGTTTATAACCCAGATCATCCGGATGCAAATGAAGAGGGATATGTTCAATTACCTAACGTTGACCCTTTAAAGGAAATGGTGGATTTAATTAGTGCTACACGGTCTTACGAAGCAAACGTTACGGTACTAAATGCGACAAAAGGTATGTTAATGAAAGCACTAGAAATAGGGAAATAGGTGAAAAAAGATGATTGATAAAATCTCAATAGCAAATCAATTAACAAACACGCCAATTGTAAAAAAGGTAACTACGCCTAACGAAGCGCATCAAGCTTTTTCTTCTATGCTGAAAAATGCGATAAATAATGTTAACGACACCCAAAGTAAATCTGACGAAATGACTGTTAAGCTTGCCAAAGGTGAAAATGTTGACTTACATCAAGTTATGATTACAGCTGAAAAAGCAAGTGTTACAATGGCAGCTACAATGGAAATTCGCAATAAAGTAATTGAAGCCTATCAAGAAGTAATGAGGATGCAAGTATAATTGCTCGGGTGCAATTATACATAGCGGTTATTAGCTGCATCGAGAGAAAACAAGATTAATAACCGGGGGCTAGTGATGAACGAAAAATTAATACAATATAAAAATAAATCAACTGAATATTGGCAAAGTCGCTCAAAGGGACTAAAGATGCTGGTAGTAGGTTCAATTATTGGCCTGCTTTTCGTAGTTGTTCTAGTTTCCATTCTCACATCTAAAGAAAACTTTGTTCCTCTATATAGTAATCTATCACCACAAGAAACTGGTCAAATAAAAGCTACTCTTGATTCAAGGGGAATTAGTTCTCAAATATCAGATAATGGGGCGACAATAAGTGTTCCAACTGAAGTAGTGGATACTTTAAAAGTGGAATTAGCAGCCGAAGGAATTCCGAATAGCGGAAGTATAGACTACTCATTCTTTAGTCAAAATGCTGGTTTCGGTATGACGGATAATGAATTTAATACACTAAAGCTTGAAGCTATGCAAAATGAATTAGCAGGCCTCATGAAAGGAATCGACGGGATTAACGATGCGAGGGTAATGATTAATCTTCCTCCAGAAAACATCTTTGTAGGAAGTGGTCAGGAAGCTGCCAGTGCTTCCATTGTTTTAAACACAAAGCCAGGGTATAAATTTGATCAACAGCAGATCAGTTCGTTATACCATCTAGTTTCCAAAAGTGTTCCAAACCTTCCCACTGATAATATCGTCATCACCAATCAATACTTTGAGTACTTTGATCTAGAAAGTGAAAAAAATAATTCTTTTGTTGGTGATATTTCAACACAGCTAGATATTAAAAAGGAAATTGAACGAGATATCCAGCGACAAGTACAGCAAATGCTTGGAACAATGATGGGCCAAGATAAAGTTGTTGTCTCAGTAACTGCAGACCTTGACTTTACTCAGGAAAATCGTGAGGAAAATATCGTAGAACCTTTTGATAGAGAAAATAATGAAGCGATTGAAATTAGTGTAGAACGTATTACGGAAACTTTTACAGGTAACGGACAACAAGCAGCTGGTGTTGTTGGAACTGGTGAAACAGATATTACAAACTACCCAGCAGATGGTACAACAGGTAATGGAGACTATGAACGGATTGAAGAGAGAATAAACAATGATGTAAATCGAATTCGAAAAGAAATTGTAGAGAGCCCTTATAAAATCCGGGACCTAGGTATACAGGTAATGGTCGAGCCACCTGATGCCGAAAATAGAGAATCTTTACCGCAGGAAAGTGTTGATGATATTAAACAAATTCTTGGCACCATTGTCCGTACAACGATAAATAAGGATGTTAATACACCACAACTTACTGAACAGAATATCGAGGATAAGATAGTTGTATCTGTTCAACCATTTAAAGGGAAAGTCGAAACAACCACTACACCTGTGGTAAATACAATTCCAATTTGGATTTACTTTGTTGGTGGTGGATTAGTACTCGTAATTCTACTTCTTCTATTCCTTAATCTTAGAAAGAGAAAGACAGATGATTCTGTTGAATTCGAAGAAGAAGAAGAGGAGCAGTCGTATATTGGTAATGTACCAGATGTTAATCGCGAAAGAGAGACTGAAGGAACCGTCCGCAGAAAACAACTTGAAAAAATGGCAAAGGAAAAACCAGAGGACTTCGCAAAACTATTGCGCTCTTGGTTAGCTGAAGATTAGGGGGAAGAATGGTGGCAAAAAGAGATAAAGACATTAGACTATCCGGAAAACAAAAAGCAGCCATTCTTTTAATCTCATTAGGACCTGATGTCTCTGCTTCTGTCTATAAACATCTATCAGAGGAAGAAATTGAAAAGTTGACACTAGAGATTTCAGGGGTAAGGAAGGTAGATGCATCAGCAAAAGAAGAAATTATGGATGAGTTTCATCAAATTGCTCTTGCACAAGACTATATTGCTCAAGGCGGAATAGGTTATGCCAAGACTGTATTAGAGAAGGCATTAGGTGCTGATCAAGCTGCAACGATTATTAACCGCCTTACATCTTCTTTACAAGTTAAACCTTTTGACTTTGCACGAAAAGCAGATCCTGCTCAAATTCTAAATTTTATACAAAATGAGCATCCACAAACGATTGCATTGATCCTTTCTTATTTGGATGCTACTCAGGCAGGACAGATTTTATCGGAGCTTCCACAGGAAATGCAAGCAGATATTGCAAGAAGAATTGCACTCATGGATAGTACTTCACCGGAAATTATTAATGAGGTTGAACAAATCCTCGAGAGAAAACTATCTGCTACTGTGACACAGGACTATACCCAAACGGGTGGTATAGAGGCTGTAGTAGAAGTGCTAAATGGAGTTGACAGAAGTACAGAACGGACAATTCTTGATGCATTAGAAATTCAGGATCCCGAACTAGCTGAAGAGATTAAGAAAAGAATGTTTGTATTTGAAGATATTGTTACATTAGACAATCGTTCGATTCAAAGAGTTATTCGAGATGTTGAAAATGAGGATCTATTATTATCACTTAAAGTTGCAAGTGAAGAAGTAAAGGAAATCGTCTTTAAAAATATGTCTAAACGAATGGTGGATACGTTTAAAGATGAAATGGAATACATGGGACCAGTTCGATTACGAGATGTAGAAGAATCGCAATCTCGAATTGTTGCAGTAATTAGAAGGCTTGAAGAAGCAGGGGAAATCGTCATAGCACGTGGCGGAGGAGATGATATCATTGTCTAGAGTGATAAAATCTAACTTTACGAATACGACGATTGATGAAAAAAGAATTATAGCATTACAAAAAATTAAAACTTCACTAAATAACCAAGAAAACATTGAAGTTGATTTTACTAAGTTCCATTTGGAAGCTGAAGCTATTATTCAAGAAGCACAGCGAAAGGCTGAACATCTTCTTTCTAGTGCAAAGTTAGACTTAGAAAAAACATTAGAAGAAATTGAAAATCAGAAACTAAAATGGGATTCTGAAAAACAAGAGCTTCAAGCACTAGCAAAAAAAGAGGGCTATTCCTATGGATTAGCAGAGGGTAAACAAGAAGGGCTAGACGAGTATAAAACACTAATCGCTGAAGCAAGGGAAATTATTGACATTTCAAAGCAAGAGTACAGTACTCTAATCAATTCTTCAGAAGAGACCATTTTAAAGATTGGATTAAAGGTAGCCAAAAAAATCATCACTAAAGAGTTAAATGACAACAACGAAGATTTTCTACTCATTGTAAGAAAGGCTATAAAAGAGGTCAGTGAATATACTCAAATACAAATACAAGTTCACCCACGCTATTTTGAGCTTCTGTTAAACCAAAAAGAAGAGCTTAGAAATCTATTTAACAAGGAAACGGAACTATCCATTTATCCAAATGAAGAGTTACAAGAAACCGGCTGTGTGATTGAATCAAGTTTTGGAAGAATTGATGCTAGTGTTGATAGTCAGTTAATTGAAATTAAGCACAAACTTCTTTCCTTGTTGGTAGGTGAATAATTTATGAAACTAGTTGACTTACTAGAGGAAATAGATACGATCAATCCATATAAGCGTTATGGAAAAGTAAATAAGGTAGTTGGACTAATGATTGAATCTAGAGGTCCGGAATGTTCGATTGGAGACGTCTGTTATATCAATGTTGGTTCAAAACACAAGCGTAAAATTCAGGCAGAAGTCGTTGGATTTCGTGAAGAATATGTTATTTTAATGCCCTATACTTCTGTTAATGAAATTTCTCCAGGGAGTATAGTAGAAGCTACTCTAAAACCGTTAGAAATAAAAGTAGGATCTGCTTTAATAGGTAGTGTTATTGATTCAATTGGTATGCCACTAGATGGTAGCCAACTTCCAAAAGGATTAACATCTGTGCAAACTGACCAAAATCCTCCGAACCCATTAGAAAGACCGCCGATAGACGAAGAAATTTCAGTTGGTGTTCGTATGATTGATAGTCTTTTAACCGTCGGGAAAGGTCAGCGTGTAGGGATCTTTGCTGGAAGTGGTGTGGGTAAAAGTACTTTAATGGGAATGATTGCTCGTAATACGACTGCCGATATAAATGTAATAGCATTAGTAGGAGAGCGTGGACGAGAAGTTAGAGAGTTCATCGAACGAGACTTGGGAGCTGAAGGGTTACAGCGATCAATCGTAATCGTAGCTACTTCTGACCAACCTGCACTTATGAGATTAAAGGCAGCTTATACGGCTACCTCTATTGCAGAGTATTTTCGGGATAAAGGACTTAATGTCATGTTTATGATGGATTCGGTTACTCGTGTAGCTATGGCGCAAAGGGAAATTGGATTAGCGATAGGCGAGCCACCTACAACCAAAGGTTACACGCCAAGTGTATTTTCAATTTTACCCAAACTACTAGAAAGAACAGGTACAAATAAAAACGGCACAATTACTGCTTTTTACACCGTACTAGTAGATGGTGACGACATGAATGAACCTATAGCGGATACAGTTCGGGGAATACTTGATGGTCACTTGGTCTTAGATCGCGCGCTAGCGAATAAAGGACAGTTCCCAGCTATAAATGTATTAAAAAGTATTAGCCGTGTAATGAATCATATTGTTCCTGAAGAACACCGTCATAATGCAGAAAGATTAAGAGAGCTTTTATCAACCTATATTAATTCAGAAGATTTGATAAATATTGGTGCGTATAAAAGAGGATCATCTAGAGATATTGATGAAGCAATTCGTTATTATCCTAAAATTATATCCTTCTTAAAGCAAGGCACTGAAGAAAAGATATCTGCAGAAGAGAGCTTACAAAGATTGCAAAAATTAATAGAAGTAGGTGAATAGTGAATGAGCTATCAGTTTGAATTTCAAAAATTATTAGCAATTAAAGAAAGAGAAAAAGACAAAGTGCTAGTTGATTACAATGAATCTGTAAAACATTTTGAAACTCTTGCTGAAAAGTTATATTCCTATTTAAAACGTAAAGAAGAGCTTGAAGAAAAAAAGGTATCGAAACTTAGCACAGGTTTAAAAATCCAAGATATTAGACATCAGCAGCAATTTATTATTAATCTCGAGAAGACTATTGCACATTATCAAAAATTAGTTATGGAAAGTCGACAGAAAATGCAGCAATTTCAAGCTATCTTACTTGAAAAAAACATTGAAGTTAAAAAGTTTGAAAAAATGAAAGAAAAAAGACTTCAGGCGTTTGTTGCTGACCTTAGTTATCAAGAGAGTAAATTAATGGATGAAATTTCTATACAACAGTTTATGGGTAAAGGAAATTAGGTGGAGAAATGGATTCGAAAGTTTCAGCTGGTAAGATTTATAGCAAATTTCAATGGTTTCTATTTGTTATTGTAATACCTATTCTTTTTACAATTACCTTGGCATTAGTTTTATTAACAATTGCAGGTGTTAATGTTTTTGAATACTCGAAAGTGATTACTCAAAATACACCAATTGTGTCTAGCTATGTTTCAAGTGACGAGCATGCTATTGTTGAAAATAGGGAAAGTGTTGAGTTGCAAATTAGCTCATTAGAGGGAACAATTCAAGAAAAAGAAGAGCAAATTGCTGAATTAGAAAAAAACCTTGTGGAAAAAGAAACAGAAATTAATTCCCTACAAGAAGAACTGTTATTTCTTGAAGAGGAGTTGTTAGTAAAAGAAGAAGAACAAAAAACTTATGGGAAAACCATAGCAGAAATTTCGAAAATGTATGAAACAATGTCACCGAAAAATGCTGCTGTTATCATACCAAAACTTGATAATGAAGAGGCTTTATCTATACTTTCTGCTTTAAAAACGGAAACTGTCTCAAAGATTCTAGAGAAAATGGATCCTGAAGATGCAGCTAAGTACACGCAATTGCTTACAGAGTAGATAGCTTTACTATCTGAGAGGAGGTGAAAAAATTGAGAATAGAGACCTTTTCATTAACAAATCAAAATGACACTAAATTCGATCAAAATGACCAGTCTCAAAAGGCATTTAATTTTAGTGGATTGCTAAGTTTAATATCTACTACTCATCATAATCCTACTGAATCAATTAGAAATAAGCTAGGACAGAACCTGGTAATGAATCAGCAGTTTAGTAATATTGGTGAATCAGAGGATTTAATGGAATTGGAAAGTGAAAGTTTTTCGGCTTTTGTTGAATTACTTACCAAGTCAGAGAAAGGTTTCTTTGATTCAGGCAATAATGTTGATATAGAAATAAATGAGGCAATTGCTGTTCTTGTTAACCAATCTGAAGGCACAGAAAAGAATGATCTTGAGTCACTCATTACGGAATTACTTGCAAGTTTACCAAATGATGTGAAAAGTAACATTGAACAAATCCTTCAATCATTTATGCTAGGTGGCAGCCTCGATAATTCATTAGATGAACAGCTAAATCCTGAAAATACAATTGCATTGTTAATTTTACTAGCACGGTCTGTACAGGATGGAAAGAAATTAATGGAGAACCCGTCAGTTTCAAAGATAGTTGAACATGTGAATAGACAGCTTAAAACTATTAATCTATCTCAGATTATTCCTAGTAAACAAGATCTTTCAAAGACACTAAATAAGCTAGTCGAACTATCAAATACCATAGTAGAAAAGATAACACAAAACCATGGAAAGATCACAGAAGTTGATAGTAATAGGAGTTACTTACAATCAGTATTCTCCAGATACTTCGCTCAACCAAATGGACTGAAAGTGAATCACGGCTTAGTTGCACAAGCAGTAGTAACTGATCAAGAGGGTATACAAACATCTTTTAAGTCTGATATGAATACCCAAGGTATAATTGGAACTCCAGACCTACAAGTTCCAATGACGAAGGTACAACAGTTTGCCTTGTTTGTAGAACAACATGGGAAGCAAACAATTAATCAAGAACAATTTATAAAAGAGTTTCAAAACATCTTGGCGCGTAGTCAAATTGGAAACGGCAAGGATGGAATGAAACTGTTAATTAAGCTTTATCCTGAGCACCTAGGATCATTAAGAATAGAGCTTTTACAAAAAGATAATATGATGATTGCTCGTATTATTGCTTCATCTGGTGCAGCCAAAGATGTTCTAGAGTCTCAGATTCAATCCTTGAAGCAGTCTTTCTTATCTCAAAATATCCAGGTGGAAAAAATTGAAGTATCGCAACAATTTCAGCAGCCTGATCGTTTTTTACAAAAGGAATCCCAACAACACAATGGACACGGAAATCGCCAGATGAATGATAATAATCAGCAAGAAGAGTCTGAGTTAAATCAATCATTTGAATCTGCATTACAAGAAGAACTTAACGTGAAAGTATAGGTGATAGCATGACTAATAAGATTGACTCTAGTCTGTATCTCTCAAATGTTCAGCAACAGAGGAAAACTGGAAATGACATTCTTGGTAAAGATGATTTCTTAAAAATTTTGATGACTCAGTTGCAAAACCAAGACCCAATGAATCCAATGCAAGACAAAGACTTTATTGCCCAAATGGCAACCTTTTCTTCTTTAGAGCAAATGACTAATATGAGCAAGACGATGGAGAAGTTTGTTAGTGCTCATAATGGGGATCTTTTACTTAAGTACAGTAGTATGATTGGTAAAGAAGTGGAATGGGCTTATAAAACAACTGATTCTGAAGGCAATGTGTCCGGAAAATCTGGTATTGGGATTGTCAAGTCAATTAAACAAAAGGGTACTGATATTGAGCTTGAACTTGAAGATGGGACAAAAGTTTATACAGATGAAATTATTAAAGTAAGTCTTCCTAATCCCGTACTTGAACAATAGGGAGGAAGAAAAATGGATCATAGAATACATCAATTACAAAGTCATCCGTTGTCAATGACACTGAAAAAAAACACAGCTGGAATAACACAACCAACTATTTCATTTAAAGAAACACTTGCACAGGCAACTGCTCTAAAAATTAGTAAGCATGCACAAAAGCGTCTTGATGAGAGAAACATATCAATTGACCAAAAAAGATGGGCTCAAATTAATGCCAAGGTTGCTGAAGCGAAATCCAAGGGCATTAGCGACTCATTAGTAGTAATGGATGAAGCTGCATTGATTGTCAATGCGAAAAATAATACTGTTATTACAGCAATGAATAGAAGTGAAGCAAGTTCACAGATATTCACCAACATAAACGGAACAATACTTATAGACTAAATGGCTGGACCGAAAGGAAGCCAACGCCTTGCTGACTGACTGAAGCAGGCTAATCGAGAGGAGAGAAAATAATGCTAAGATCAATGTACTCAGGTATCGGTGGTATGAAAAACTTCCAGATTAAATTAGATGTAATCGGAAATAACATCGCAAACGTAAATACTTATGGATATAAAAAAGGGAGAACAACATTTAAAGACCTTGTGAGTCAGCAGATTGCTGGGGCTGCGGCACCTACAGGGACACAAGGGGGAGTAAACCCTAAACAAGTAGGATTGGGTTCACAACTTGGATCAATCGATTCAATTCACACTCAAGGGAGTTTGCAAACTACTGGAAGGCCTCTAGACCTAGGTATTTCTGGAGATGGATATTTTATGGTCACTGATGGAACATCGGATTTTTACACAAGATCAGGAAATTTTTATTTAGATCAAGCGGGAAATATCGTTAATTCTGATGGATTAAGACTTGCAGATATTGGTGGAAATGCTCTTCCAGTAATGCCTCCAAATGCAGAGAGCTTTAGTATAGCTAAAAACGGAACAGTTAATGCAATTGTCGGTGGTGCTGTGGTAGTGGTTGGGCAGATTGGTTTGGCTAAATTTCCAAACCCTGAAGGTATGGAAAAAGCAGGTGACAATCTTTATATAGCTTCTGCAAACTCTGGAGTAGCAACTCCTGGTGCACCTGGTACTGGTGGTGCGGGGTCACTCGTATCCGGAGCTCTTGAAATGTCAAATGTTGACTTATCAGAAGAGTTCACAGATATGATTGTTGCACAACGTGGGTTCCAAGCAAATACTCGAATTATTACAACTTCAGATGAAATCCTTCAAGAATTAGTAAACCTTAAACGATAGGTAAGGGAGGTAAGGGGCTAAAGTAAACTTTAGTCCCTGATATATATTGATAAAACTGACTCGATTAAATGGAAAGCCTTTTACATTAAATGCTATTTATATTGAACAGGTAGAATCATTCCCGGATACAACTATTACCTTAACAAATGGAAAAAAGTTTGTCGTGAAGGAATCCGTAGATGATGTTAACCTGAAGGTGAGAAACTTTTATCACAGTGTAAATGTGTTAGGGCTTCAAAATGACACGGAGGGATCGTCATTGTGAAAAACAAGCTACTTACAATCATGCTAATTATTATCAGTGCTATTACATTAGTAGGTACAACAGCATTTGTCGTTATAATGAATTTTACAGGTGATGAAAAAACCGAACCAACGATTGATGAAGTTTTAGAATCGACAGTTGTTTTACCGGAGATGACTACAAAGTTAAAAGGTAAAGGCTATATGCTCATATCTTTTAACATTCATACTGACAGTAAAAAGGCCAAAACAGAATTAGAAAAACGAGATTTTCAGGTTAGAAATATAGTGATTAAAGAAATATCCGAAATGACAATAGATCAGTTCGAAGGTGAGCAAGGTATTTCCTCACTTGAAAATATATTAAAAGACCGTATTAACGAACTCATGCAAGAGGGTACAGTCGTGAGTGTTTATGCAACCTCCTTTCTCCCTCAATAAATATAACTTATAACGTTAAGGTGAATCGAGGTGATGCATCATGTCGGCGGAAGTTTTGTCTCAAAGTGAAATAGACGCTTTATTATCCGCTCTTTCAACTGGGGAAATGAATGCAGATGAACTAAAGAAGGAAGTAACGGAAAAGAAAGTTAAAGTATACGATTTTAAGCGTGCTTTACGCTTCTCGAAGGATCAAGTTAGGAGTTTAACTAGAATTCATGAAAATTTTTCTAGACTTTTAACGACTTATTTCTCTGCACAATTAAGAACCTATGTACAAATTACCGTAGGATCTGCTGATCAGGTTCCATATGAAGAGTTTATACGTTCAATCCCGAAGATGACAATCTTAAATGTATTTGAAGTTCCACCACTTGATGGAAGAATCCTTTTAGAAGTAAATCCAAATATTGCATATGCGATAATGGATCGTTTATTGGGTGGGCGGGGAGCAAGTATTAACAAGGTTGAAAATTTAACTGAGATTGAAACAAAAATCATGTCTAACATATTTGAAAAAGCTTTCGAAAATCTCCGTGAAGCGTGGGACTCGGTGGCAGATATTGATCCGATGTTGGCAGAGTTTGAGGTGAATCCACAGTTTTTACAAATGGTTTCACCAAATGAGACGGTAGTTGTCATATCATTGAACACGCAAATCGGTGAAACAAGTGGGATGATTAACATTTGTATACCACATGTAGTGTTAGAGCCTATCATACCAAAACTCTCTGCACATTACTGGATGCAAAATGTAAAAAAGGAAAGTGCACCTCAATCAGTAGCTGCAATTGAAAGAAAAATTAGACATGCAGATTTACCAGTTATAGCTGAGTTGGGTTCAACAGATATATCTATTCAAGACTTTTTAATGCTTGATCTAGGGGATGTGATTCAACTCGACCAAACAATTGGTAAACCACTTACGATAAAAGTAGCTGGAACACCTAAATTTACTGGTCAAGCTGGTAAAGTCAATAAAAAAATTGGGATTCAAATTATAAATGCGATACAAGGGGGGAGCGATGACGATGAGTGATATGCTTTCACAAGACGAGATTGATGCACTATTAAGAGGCGTCACTGATTTTGATAATGATAAGGAAGAAAAAATAGATAGTTCCCCTACTAAAGAATATCTAACTTCGATGGAGGAAGATGCTCTTGGGGAAATCGGTAATATTTCTTTTGGAAGCTCAGCAACTGCTCTTTCGACATTATTAAATCAAAAAGTTGAAATTACAACACCTAGTGTTTTTGTTGTGGAGAAGAGTCAGCTTGCAGATGAATTTCCCCAACCCTATGTGGCGATACAGGTTAGTTATACAGAAGGTTTTTCAGGTGCAAATTTATTAGTAATTAAACAAAGTGATGCAGCCATTATTGCTGACTTGATGTTAGGTGGGGACGGAAGAAACCCTGCAGATTTATTAGGAGAAATTCAGTTAAGTGCAGTACAAGAGGCGATGAACCAAATGATGGGTTCTGCCGCTACATCTATGTCCACTGTTTTTAATAAAAAGGTAGATATATCTCCGCCAAGTATTGACGTACTAGATTTTACTGAGAGTGAGACAGCTGGAAAGATTCCAACTGATCAAACACTTGCTAAAATTTCTTTCCGCCTTAAAATAGGGGATTTAATAGATTCAAATATTATGCAGTTAGTTCCTTTGGAATTTGCAAAGGCATTGGTTTATGAGCTGATGAATCCTTCTGCAATTGATGAAGTTGCTCCTACTGCTCAAGCTGATCGCTATGAGGAAAAGGTTGTAACACCAGATTTGACATCTATAGAAGCAAAACAAAACATGGGTAATGACTATGTCCAGCCAGCTTACCAGCAACCGCCGAGCCAACAATCTTACCAAACCAGACCAAGTCAACCATCAGGACCAAAGCATATGGGGGCTAATTACAACCAAGCAATGGGACAACCAACAAATGTTCAGCCAGCTGTATTTTCTAACTTTGAGCAGGTTCAGTTAGGTGAAAATGAAGCGAAAAATTTAGATATGCTTTTAGATATTCCACTTCAAGTGACTGTTGAATTAGGTAGAACAAAACGATCGATTAAAGAAATTCTTGAGCTTTCAACAGGTTCAATTATTGAATTGGACAAGCTTGCGGGTGAGCCTGTAGATGTTCTGGTAAACAATAAACTTGTTGCCAAAGGTGAAGTTGTCGTTATTGATGAGAACTTTGGTGTACGCATTACAGATATTATTAGTCAAAAAGATAGAATTAATAATCTTAGATAATTTTTTAGGGGGAATTTAACGATATGGCACATAAAATTTTGATTGTAGACGACGCAGCTTTCATGAGAATGATGATTAAGGATATTCTTTCTAAGAACGGTTTTGATGTAGTTGGGGAAGCAGCAGACGGTGCTCAGGCTGTTGAAAAATATCAGGAACTTCAACCTGACTTAGTAACAATGGATATAACGATGCCTGAAATGGATGGAATTACTGCATTAAAAGAGATTAAGAAACTTAACCCGAATGCGAAGGTAATTATGTGTTCCGCAATGGGACAACAAGCAATGGTTATTGATGCAATCCAAGCAGGTGCAAAGGACTTTATTGTTAAACCTTTCCAAGCAGACCGAGTTATTGAAGCTATCAGCAAAACATTAAGCTAATCCAAATAAAGAAGGTGCGGCATTTGCTACAGCGTATTATAATTTTAACTTTTATTCTTTTAATTTCTTTTTCAAACATATTCATGTTTTCAACAGTAGTTCATGGTGATGAATCAAATAAGAACGTTGATGAGTGGTTAGATGATAACGATGAACCTTCTGAAGAAATAGACGGTACAAGCAGTGAAACTGATTTGAATGAACTAGGTTCTTCAACGGAATTCTCTGCTTGGGATTTCTTTAAGATGATTTTTGCAACCATTTTTGTAGTTGGTCTAATTTATCTTTTACTAAAATTTATTAATAAAAAAAATAAATTATTTAACCAGTATAAATATATTGAAAACATTGGAGGGACGAGCCTAGGTACCAATCGTTCCATTCAATTAGTTAAAGTCGGAGACCGAATATTGGTAGTTGGTGTAGGTGAAGATATCCAGCTACTAAAAGAAATTGATGATAACGAAGAAATTAAGGAAATCCTTGAAGAGCATAATTCTAGATTAGATCACTTAGCTCAGCCAAGAGATATCTTTAATAAACTTCTACAATATAAAAAGGGTAAATCATCAGCGGATACGAATGAATTTCAATCAATATTAAAAGAGCAATTATCTGAACTCTCAAAAGGTAGGCAAAAAATGTTAGAGGAGTTCTCGAAGAAAGGATCTAACAAAGAATGAATGAATTTATGGAGTTTTTTAATAACAGCGCCCCTGAAAATGTATCCACATCTGTTAAATTGCTCCTATTGCTAACTGTTTTAACAATTGCACCAAGTATTTTAATATTGATGACCTGTTTTACAAGAATAATCATCGTCCTTTCATTTGTACGTACGTCGTTGGCGACTCAACAGATGCCACCTAATCAGGTTCTAATCGGATTGGCTTTATTTTTAACGTTTTTCATAATGTCACCCGTTTTGTCTGAAGTAAACGAGGAAGCTTTAACGCCATTATTTAACGAAGAAATTAACTTGGAAGAGGCATATGAACGAGCAGCTTTACCATTTAAAGAATTCATGGCAAAACATACTAGACAAAAAGATTTACAGTTATTTTTGAATTATTCCGGAAGTGAACGACCAGCCTCAATCGAGGAAATTCCTCTAACAGCACTTGTACCAGCATTTGCAATAAGTGAAATTAAGACAGCTTTTCAAATTGGCTTTATGATCTTTATTCCATTTCTTGTAATAGATATGGTAGTTGCAAGTGTACTAATGTCCATGGGGATGATGATGCTTCCACCTGTTATGATATCATTACCCTTTAAAATTTTATTATTTGTCTTAGTAGATGGTTGGTATCTAATCGTTAAATCATTATTACAGAGCTTCTAGAGAAGGGGAAACTAAATGAGTCCTGAATTTGTTATTTCATTAGCCGAAAAAGGGGTTTATACAACACTTATTATTAGTGGTCCTTTATTATTGCTAGCTCTTGTAGTTGGATTAATTGTCAGTGTCTTTCAAGCAACAACCCAAATTCAAGAACAAACACTTGCGTTTGTACCTAAAATTATTGCTGTATTAGTGGGTTTAATCTTTTTCGGACCTTGGATGTTAACACATATGTTGTCATATGCCCATGATATTTTCGGTAATTTAAATAGATTTGTAGGGTAATAGAATGCTTGAATTATATACAAGTTTTCCAGCGTTTTTACTAGTATTTGTAAGGGTTTCTAGTTTTTTTGCTACCCTCCCTTTATTTTCATATCGAACAATACCGGCTCAGCATAAGATAGGGTTTGCCTTTTTCTTATCATGGATTATGTTTTTTACGATAGATGCTCCAGTCTTAACGATTGATGGTTTTTACTTGATGTTAGTTATTAAAGAAGCACTTGTCGGTTTAGCGATAGGCTTAGTTGCATACATGATAATTTCTGCTATCCAGGTTGCTGGGGCATTTATAGATTTTCAAATGGGATTTGCAATTGCAAACGTTGTTGACCCGCAAACTGGGGCTCAAAGTCCTCTAGTAGGGCAATACCTTTATACCTTTGCTTTATTGCTGCTTTTAGCTGTAAACGGACATCACCTACTTTTAGACGGAGTCTTTTATAGTTATCAATTTATACCGATTGAACAAATGTGGCTCCCACTAGGGAATGAAAATGTAATAGAGTTTGTTATGAAAGTGTTTAACCACATGTTTGTTATAGCATTCCAAATGTCAATCCCAGTTGTAGGTTCTCTATTCTTAGTTGACCTTGCATTAGGGATTGTGGCAAAAACTGTACCACAGTTAAATGTCTTTGTTGTTGGACTACCATTAAAAATCTTGGTGAGCTTTATTGTGTTGATTCTAGTAATGGCAGCCATGATGATGCTTGTGGGTCAGTTGTTTGAAAGCATGATTTATATCATGAGAGGTTTAATGGGGTTACTAGGGGGTACGTAAATGAATTTAGTAAGGCTTGATTTGCAATTTTTCGCGGGTGAAAAAACAGAAAAAGCCACTCCCAAAAAGAGGCAAGATAGTCGAAAAAAAGGTCAGGTAGCCAAGAGCCAAGACGTAAATACAGCTTTTCTACTAATTGCCATTTTTCTATTGCTCCTGTTTATTGGTGGTTTCCTCAAAGATATCACTTTAAATATTTTTCGACACTCTTTTCAGGAATATATGTTAATGGATGTGTCAATAAGTACAGTTCATAAAATTTTCTTAGATCTATTATTGGAAACAGTAATCATTGTTGGTCCAATTATGGCAGTTGCATTATTAGCTGGAGTTGGAGCCAATTTAATGCAAGTTGGTTTTTTATTTTCAACTGAATCCATCCAAATGAAACTTAGTAAAATTGATCCAATTCAAGGGTTTAAACGAATTTATTCAGTAAGAGCTCTTGTAGAGATGATTAAATCCATTTTAAAAATCTTATTTATTGGGGCTGTAACCTTTTTCGTTATCTACCTAAATATCGAACAAATTCTTAAGCTTTCTCAGATTACATTAGGTAATTCACTTGCCTTTTTAGGAAAGCTAACAATTCAAATGGGGCTTGCAGCAGCCTTTGTGCTTTTACTTTTGTCAGTACTAGACTATTTCTATCAAAAATATGACTATGAAAAAAATATTAGAATGTCTAAACAGGATATAAAGGATGAGTATAAGAAATCTGAAGGGGACCCATTAATAAAATCGAAAATTAAGCAAAAGCAACGTGAGATGGCTATGCAAAGGATGATGCAGGAGGTCCCAAAGGCTGATGTTGTCATTACGAATCCAACTCACTATGCAATTGCTCTAAAATATGATGAGAACAAAATGGATGCACCATATGTTGTTGCAAAAGGCGTTGATTTTGTAGCTCAAAAGATTAAAGAAATTGCCAACGAGAACGATATTATCATGGTTGAAAATCGTCCTCTCGCAAGAGCGTTGTACTCCCAGACAGAGATTGGGGATGCAGTACCTGAAGACTTTTTTAAGGCTGTTGCCGAAATACTGGCGTATGTATATCGTCTTAAGCAAAAAGTGTAATTCACAAAAACTTATTATGTAACTTTATAAATGATCCGAGGGAGAGAGTAATCCATGTCAGCAAGAGACTTATCTGTTCTGCTAAGTGTAATATTAATTGTTGCTATGCTTATTATTCCATTCCCAGGATGGATGTTAAGTATTCTTATTATCATTAACATAGCTCTTGCTCTACTTGTTTTGCTCACCTCAATGAATATGCAAGAACCGCTTCAATTTGCTATTTTTCCATCATTATTACTACTTTTAACCTTATTTAGATTAGGTCTTAATGTGTCAACTACAAGATCAATACTTGCGAATGGTGAAGCTGGTGGAGTAGTTGAAACGTTTGGTACATTCGTTGTTGGTGGAAATGTTGTTGTTGGTTTCGTTGTTTTCTTAATCTTAATCATAATTCAATTCGTTGTAATTACAAAAGGGTCAGAACGTGTATCTGAAGTTGCTGCTCGATTTACCCTGGATGCAATGCCAGGAAAACAAATGAGTATCGATGCTGATCTTAATGCAGGGATGATATCGGATAAAGAAGCAAGAGAGCGTCGAGATAAAATCGGTAAAGAAGCAGATTTTTATGGAGCGATGGACGGTGCGAGTAAGTTCGTAAAAGGAGATGCCATTGCAGGTATCATTATTGTATTAATTAACATGATGTTTGGATTTATTATTGGTATGACTCAACAAGGTCTAGGATTATCTGAAGCGTTATCAAAGTATACTATGCTTACAGTTGGTGATGGAATTGTCAGTCAAATTCCAGCGTTATTGATATCCACTGCAACTGGAATCGTAGTTACAAGAGCAGCCTCAGATGGTAACCTGGGACAAGATATTACAGCTCAATTATTTGCATATCCCAAAATGATTTATGTAACAGCTGGGACTATCTTTATGCTTGGTCTGGTTACCCCTATTAACGATATTTTAACAATCCCAATTGCTGCAGCTCTTGCATTTGGAGCATTTATGATTGGCCGAACTGATAAAGTTGAAGAACAATCATTGGATGACGTTGAAGAGGAACTTGTTGTAGATGGGTTGAAAAGCCCAGAAAGTGTTGTCAACTTATTAAATGTTGACCCTATTGAATTCGAATTTGGGTATGGTCTAATCCCCTTGGCTGATACTAACCAAGGAGGAGATTTATTAGACCGCATTGTTATGATTAGAAGACAGCTTGCAATAGAATTGGGCTTAGTCATTCCGGTAGTTCGGATACGTGACAACATTCAATTGCAGCCTAATGAATATCGTTTGAAAATCAAAGGTAGTGAAATGGCAAGAGGAGAGTTACTGCTGGACCATTATTTAGCAATGAGTCCAGGCGTTGATGATGACTCAATAGAAGGAATACAAACGATTGAGCCTTCCTTTGGTCTACCTGCAAAGTGGATATCTGAGGATATGAAGGATCAGGCTGAAATGCTTGGCTACACAGTAGTCGATCCACCATCCGTTGTATCTACCCACATAACAGAGTTGATTAAAGCAAATGCACATCAACTAATTGGTAGACAAGAAGTGAAGCAATTAATTGATCACCTAAAAGAGTCTTATCCAATACTAGTTGAAGAGGTTACACCGAATCCATTGTCTATTGGAGATATTCAGAAGGTTTTAGCAAAATTATTAAAAGAAAATGTTTCGATTCGTAATTTACCTATCATTTTTGAAACTTTAGCAGACTTTGGTCGAATGACATCAGATACTGATTTGTTAACTGAATATGTAAGACAATCCTTAGCACGTCAAATTACGAATAGTTACGCAAATAATGGTGATACACTAAAGGTTATCACTTTATCAGGGAAAATTGAGAAGACAGTAGCTGAAGGTATACAACAGACTGAACATGGTAATTACTTGTCCCTTGACCCTACTGTTTCACAGACAATTATTGAAAATATTGCTACACAGATTGAGCATGTGTCCCTACAAGAACAATCACCAATTTTACTATGCTCACCAGCAGTGCGTATGTATGTAAGGCAAATGATTGAAAGGTATTTCCCGCAAATTCCGGTCTTATCCTACAACGAGTTAGAGGCGAATATTGAAGTTCAAAGTGTAGGGGTGGTGAATATTGAATGAAAGTAAAAAAATTTATAGCAAAATCAATGCCTGAAGCTATGAAGCAAATTAGAAGTGAACTTGGTAGTGATGCCGTAATTTTGAATTCGAAGGTTGTACAAAGGGGTGGATTTTTAGGCTTCTTTACTACGAAAAATATCGAAGTAATAGCAGCTATTGACCCTGTACAACCCCAAAATATAAAGCCAGTTGTGAAGGAAAAACCAAAAAAGTCGTTTGAGCAGCCCAAAAAGGAAATCCCTAGTTTTGAAGGTATAGTAACCACGAATGTAGTAAACAACGATAACTCAGAGCTTATTAAGGAAATCCAAAGCCTAAGGGATATGATGCAGGATATTTCTACAGGGATTAGTACAAGCTTTGAGCATTATCCTGAACCCTTAAAAGATTTGAATAAGCAATTAATTCAACAAGAGGTATGTGACACGATAAGGCAGGACGTACTAACTCATCTTATAGAAAGGTGGTATTTGACAAATGCCACTGCTTCTACTGAAGAGGTATTCAAATGGGGTAAGGAATTCCTAATTCAAAGGTTAGGGGCTCATCAATTTGGAGGAATTACGTATCAAAAGAAATATATAAACGTCGTTGGTCCAACGGGGGTAGGGAAAACCACTACCCTTGCGAAAATTGCAGCCGAATGTCTGCTTAAGGATAACAAAAAAGTAGCATTTATAACAACAGATACTTACAGAATTGCTGCTATTGATCAATTGAAAACCTATGCAAAGATACTAGGTATTCCTATCGAGGTTAGCTATAATATAAGTGATTTTAAAGCTGCTAAAGAAAAATTTAAGGATTATGATATAGTCTTAATTGATACTGCCGGCCGAAATTTTCGAAATAAACAGTATGTTGATGATTTAAGAGGAATCATTGATTTCAATGAAGAGATAGAAACACTGTTGGTTCTATCACTAGCTTCTAAACTTTCAGATATGAAGGATATATATAAGCAGTTCTCACTTGTTAAAATTGATAAATTTATTTTTACAAAAGTGGATGAAACAAGTGTGTATGGTCCAATGATTAATTTGTTAAATGAGTCTGGATTGGGAGTCGCCTATTTAACAAATGGGCAAAATGTGCCAGATGATATTAAGGTTGCAAGCCCTGACTCAGTTGTTAATACGATATTTGGAGACGAGAAGCTATGAAAGATCAAGCAGAAAGCCTTCGTATTAAATTACAACAGAAAAGATCATCTACTAATCATACAACCTCTATTGCAGTAATCAGTGGAAAAGGTGGGGTAGGGAAATCAAACCTGTCTTTAAATTTTGCATTGTCATTAAAACAACAAGGGAAATCGGTATTGTTGTTTGATATGGATATCGGGATGGGCAACATTGATATCTTAATGGGTGTTACTTCTCAACATACAGTGGTTGATATGCTAGATAACCAACTCCCAATAAATGAAATTATACAAGAAGGTTCAAATGGCTTGGCATATATTTCAGGTGGCTCTGGACTATCATCTATTTTTACTATGGAGTTTGAAAAGATAGACCGTTTTTTTGAACAGCTGCAACTAGTGCTACCTCAATATGAATATGTCATATTTGATATGGGAGCTGGTATGACAAATGAATCTTTACAATTCCTAATAGCAATGGATGAAATTTTCATTGTAACCACTCCGGAACCAACATCAATTACAGATGCTTATGCTGCAATGAAATATATATATTCTTTTAATAACACCATTCCGTACTATTTAGTAGTAAATAGGGCACAGTCGGAAAATGAGGGTAAGCAAACTTTACAAAGACTTAGTAATGTAGTTTCTAGATTCTTAAATAAAGAGACCATCCAACTAGGGATTTTGCCTGATGATAAAACTGTTAGCAAAGCTGTTAGTCATCAAACACCATATATACTCTACTCTCCAAAATCAATGATTAGTAGGGCCATTGAGAGTCTAACGAGCCGTTATTTAGAGAATACACCATATAATGAAGGTTTAGAAATGAGGTACTCTTTTATTACAAAGTTAAAAAGACTAATCGAAAGGTAGGGTTTTAACATCTTGAAGAAAATAAAAGTTCTCGTTGTAGACGATTCTGCTTTTATGAGAAAGTTGATTTCTGATTTTCTATCGAGTGAGGCAATGATAGAGGTTGTTGGAATAGCTCGAAATGGACAAGATGCCCTAGCTAAATTAAAACAATTGAACCCCGATGTTATTACGATGGATGTAGAAATGCCTGTCATGAATGGAATTGAAGCACTTAAACAAATCATGCAAGTGCGTCCTACACCTGTGATCATGTTATCAAGTACTACAACAGAAGGTGCCGAGAACACGATTCAAGCGATGACATACGGGGCATTCGATTTTATAGCAAAGCCTTCTGGTGCCATTTCACTAGACTTACATATCGTCAAGGATGAAATTATCAGCAAAGTGATACATGCTAGCAGAAGTAATATAAAAGGATTACTAGAATCAACTAAAGAAAGTACAATTTCAGGCGATATATAGTAAAATAGAACTATCCAATAAACATATTACATGGAAAAAAAGTAGTAAAAAAATTCTGTGTATTGGGACATCTACAGGTGGACCTAGAGCACTTCAAAAAGTACTTACCGGTTTACCCGGAGATATTGACGTCCCTATTTTCGTTGTCCAACATATGCCACCTGGTTTTACTAAATCACTAGCAGATAGGTTAAACTCATTATGCGAAATAGCCGTCAAAGAGGCAGAACACGGCGAAGTAATAAAAAAAGGAGTAGCTTATATAGCTCCAGGAGGATATCATCTCAAAGTTAAGAGAATTGGTACTTCCTTAGCCATTAACATAGAGCACTCTGAAGTGCGTAATGGGCACAGACCTTCTGTTGATGTAATGTTTGAATCGATTAGCGAGTTACAAGATTATGTGAAAATTGCAGTTATTATGACTGGAATGGGCTCGGATGGTTCAAGAGGATTAAAACAATTAAAAGAATCGGGCCAGGTAATCGGAATTGCTGAATCTGAAAATACCTCTATTGTTTTTGGAATGCCAAAAGCAGCTATAGCAACGAATCTGATTGACAATGTAGTTCCGCTAGATACTATTTCTGACACGATAATGAGCTACTTGAGGTAAGTAATAGTTCAAAAGGTTATAAAACCTATGGACAATCCACTAATGGGGTGAAGAAGTAATGGATGTAAATCAATATTTAGAAGTATTTATCGAAGAGAGTAAGGATCATCTACAGTCATGTAATGAACAACTATTACTACTTGAAAAGAATCCTGAAAACCTGACTATCGTAAATGAGATCTTTCGATCCGCACATACTTTAAAGGGTATGTCTGCAACAATGGGTTATGAAGATTTAGCTAGTTTGACTCATCAAATGGAGAATGTACTTGATGCAATTAGAAACAAAAAAATTAAAGTAAGCCCCTCTATATTGGATGTTGTTTTCCAAGCAGTAGACGATTTAGAACAAATGGTTTTTTCGATTGCAGAAGGTGGAGATGGTAAGAGGAATGTAGTTCAAGTAGTAGAGAAGTTAAAAAGCATCGAAAAGGGCGAAGAAATTCCTAAAGATCTGGCTGTTACGGTAAAGGTTGAATCTGGGAATAAAATGATTTATGATGACTTCGAACTTACAGTATTACACCAATCAAAGGAACAAGGCTTTGAGAGTTATGAAATCACAGTTAGATTACGCGAAGATTGTCTTTTAAAAGCAGCTCGTGTATTTATGGTTTTCGAAATTCTAGAGCAGGTTGGAGAGGTAATTAAATCAACACCTTCAGTTGAATTACTAGAGGAAGAGCAATTTGACCAAGAGTTTTGTGTAACGATCGTTTCTAAAGAACCTAGTACAGATTTACAAAAACGAGTGTTGAAGGTTTCAGAAGTCGAAAATGTAGTAATAAAAGTGCTTAATTTTTCAAATAAAATGGTAGATAACCAAGTTTCTATGGAAGCAGAACCGGAGATAGCTGCAACAGTTGCTGTAGATGTACCGGAAATTAAAGTAGAAGATAGTGTAGAGTTAATTGAGGCTGAAGAAGTTAAGAAACCAGTTACCGCAAAAGGAGCTGGAGCAAATAATAAAACTATCCGTGTTAATATTGAACGCCTAGATATACTAATGAATTTATTCGAAGAATTAGTTATTGATAGAGGTCGTTTAGAACAAATCTCCCATGATCTTAATAACTCCGAACTTGATGAGACTGTTGAGAGAATGTCCAGAGTTTCTAATGACTTACAAAATATTATTCTAACAATGAGAATGGTTCCAGTAGAAACTGTGTTTAATAGATTTCCACGTATGGTACGACAACTCGCTCGTGATCTTAACAAAAAAATAGATTTACAAATTGTTGGTGCTGAAACAGAGTTAGATCGTACAGTTATTGATGAAATTGGGGATCCATTAGTTCATTTATTAAGAAATGCACTTGACCATGGTATAGAAACCCCTGAAGTAAGAAGAAAAAATGGCAAGCCTGAAGAAGGAAAAGTAATACTTAAAGCATTCCATAGCGGAAATCATGTGTTTATTGAAATTGAAGATGATGGTGCAGGTATTAGTAGAGAAAAGGTATTACGTAAAGCGATTAGTAGAGGTATTGTAACAGAGCAATCTGCTTCGACCTTAACCAATAAACAAGTTTATGAGTTAATTTTCTCATCAGGTTTTTCAACAGCTGAGGTTATTTCCGATGTTTCTGGACGTGGAGTAGGATTAGATGTTGTGAAAAACACAATTGAATCCCTAGGTGGATCGATTACAATTGATTCAAAAGAAGGAACCGGATCTATCTTTTCAATTCAATTACCGTTAACATTATCGATTATTTCGGTCATGTTAGTAGAGATTCAAAAAGAAAAATTTGCGATTCCACTATCTTCAATTATTGAAACTGCAATTATTAAGAAGCAAGATATTTTAAGTGCTCATAATCAAAAAGTGATCGATTTCCGTGGAAAGGTAGTCCCTCTTGTATTCTTAAAAGATATCTTTGAAGTACCTTCAGCTAAGGTAGAAGATGACTTCTTCTCAGTTGTGATTGTTCGTAAAGGTGAAAAAATGGCAGGTTTAATTGTTGATTCATTTATCGGTCAACAAGAAATCGTTTTAAAATCTTTAGGAAACTACTTAAATTCAGTGTTCGCAATTTCCGGTGCAACAATTTTAGGTGATGGTCAGGTTGCACTAATAATTGATTGTAATGCATTGATAAACTAATCGATATTCGAAATAGATGCAAGCAATGCCTTGTTAAAACATAAGTTAAAATAAGATAAGGCATTGCAGTTCTTTTCGATAGCTTAAAGGGGCGGGAACAAGTATGTCAGGAAAAGAAATGACCGAACTTAAAGTAATTGTTTTTCAACTTCAGGATGAGGAATATGGTGTTCCAGTAGAACAAGTGCGTTCTATTGAAAAAGTTTTGCATATTACTAGAGTTCCTCGTACTGAAAGTTTTGTAAAAGGTGTAATAAATCTACGAGGTGTTGTTACTCCCATAATAGATTTAAGAAAACGTTTTGGTCTTGCTGAGGAAGATTATACCGAGAATACTCGTATAATTATAGCCGCACTAGAGGATATGGAAGTAGGATTGATTGTTGATGCTGCAAATGATGTAATTGACATTTCTAAAAATTCGATTGAGCCACCTCCAGATGTTGTGGGATCAATTGAAGTTGAATATATCAATGGGATTGCTAAGTTAGACAAAAGGCTTCTTATCTTATTAGATTTAGAAAAGGCACTCAATCCAGAAGACTTTGCTGACAAAATTGTAGGGTAACTTTATGTCAATAATACAAAACTTAAATTCAACTCATATTGATGTATTAAAAGAAATTGGCAATATCGGAGCGGGGCACTCTGCGACTGCACTTTCCAAATTATTGAATAAGAAAATTGATATGAAAGTACCAAATGTAAAATTAGTAACTTTTGATGAGATGATGGATATGGCTGGTGGACCTGATAATGTGGTCGCTAGTGTTTTCTTGAGAATAGAAGGAGATGCTCCTGGTAGTATGTTTTTTGTGCTTCCGCTTTCTCAGGCTTCTCGATTTATTCATCAAATGACTGGAGAAAACACATTTTCTTTCGAGAAACCACCATATTCTGAAATAGGTATTTCTGCACTTCAAGAACTTGGAAACATACTATCTGGGTCGTACTTATCATCACTTTCTGATTTTACAAATTTAAACCTTTATCCAACTGTTCCAGCTCTCTCAATTGATATGGTTGGTGCCATACTTGGATATGGTTTAATCGAACTATCTCATGTCAGTGATTTTGCTATTGTTATTGATACCATCATCACAGAGGAAGAGGACGGAAATAGTGAGGACGTAAAAGGACACTTTTTTCTGTTACCAGATCCAGATTCGTTTGAAATTATCTTTAAGTCTTTAGGAGTAATGTTAGATGAATCAAACGGTTAATGTTGTAAAAGTTGGTATTGCAGACATGAATGTAGTGAAGGCACCTGATTCAATTAGGACATCCGGGTTAGGATCATGTGTAGGTATTATTTTATACGATCAACAAAAGGAAGTTGCTGGTCTTGCTCATATAATGCTGCCTGATTCTTCTTTAGGTAAAGCCGGAACAATTAATATTGCGAAATATGCTGATACAGCTATTGAGGAGTTAATACATCTGGTGGACAAAATGGGGGGAAGAAAGTATGCTCTTCAAGCAAAAATTGCTGGAGGTGCACAAATGTTCCAGTTCACTAGTGGTAGTGATGTTATGAGAATTGGTCCTCGAAACGTGGAGGCAGTAAGAAAACAACTTGAGCGCTTTAGAATTGATATCGTCGCTGAGGATGTTGGTGGGAATAGTGGGAGAACCATTGAGTTTTTTCCTTCAACTTCATTACTATCTATTCGTACCGTGAACCAGGGGACTACAGAAATTTGAAGTTCTAAAAATTCTTCAAGACCAACAAAGATACCCAAGAATGCGAAGGTTGTAGCCTTCGTATTTTTTATACTTATAGATAATTTGTAAATATGTACGAGTTTTTAAAAGTTTCCTGCATTTTTTGATATACTATAGGTAAATAAGTATTATTTTACCTTGTTACACATGTTTAGGAGGAGAATCATGACACAGATGTCATCAAGTGAGGATCAAAAAAATTGGGATAAATGGATTAACTCACGAGACCCTCTTGCAGGTGATATATTAGTCCGCAAATATATGCCTTTAGTTACTTATCATGTGGGACGTATATCAGTTGGTGTTCCAAAGAGTGTAAGTAAAGATGACTTGACGAGTCTAGGTCTATTAGGACTGTATGATGCACTTGAGAAGTTCGATCCATCACGTGATTTAAAATTTGATACATATGCTTCCTTTCGAGTTAGAGGTGCAATACTTGACGGTCTAAGAAAAGAGGATTGGCTCCCTCGTAGCTCGAGAGAAAAAACCAAAAAGATAGAGGCTGCGATTGAAAAGCTTGAACAAAGGTATATGAGGAACGCTACTCCTGAAGAAATAGCTAAAGAACTGGGAATTACAGAAGAGGAAGTTTATCAGACGGTGAATGAAGGATTTTTTGCAAATGTCCTTTCGATTGATGAACAACTTCAAGAGGGTGAAGGGAAAGAGAGCGCTGTTTTCTCTTTAAGAGATGAAAGGATTCTTACTCCTGAAGAGCATCTTGTTAAAGATGAAATATATAGCCAATTAGCTGAAGTTATAGCTCAGCTAAACGAAAAGGAACAGTTAGTTGTAAGTTTATTCTACAAGGAAGAGCTTACGCTAACAGAAATTGGACAAGTTATGGAACTATCCACATCTAGAATCTCACAGATACACTCTAAAGCCATTTTTAAGCTGAAAAATATCCTTGAAAAAGTAATATAGATAAACGAATAGAGAGATATACTTGGGGCATTTTTTACTAAGGGAGGGTGAGAGATGAGTGACATGTTCAGGCTTAAGGTTGCAAAAGATTCCTTACAGGCTTTCTTAACGGTTGAAGAAAAAGAGAGTGATTTATCATTGGTAACAGAACAGAAAATTATAAGTTTCTTAGAATCTAGAGGAGTCACTTTTGGCATCCAAGGAGAAACAGTAAAGAACATAACAGAAAATCCTGAGTTACTTTACAATGAAAATCTTATAGCAGTAGGCAACAAGCCCTTAATTGGAAATGACGGGTTCCTAAAAATTGCAATCACTGAGGAGTCCGATGCTAACCAGGAATTTAATTATCGAAATGTAATTAAAATCCCTTCAGTACAAACCGGGCAAAAAATAGGATCGATTATACCTCCGACTAGTGGTATAAATGGAAAGACCATTTTCAATCAGGAGCTAAACGCAGTTCCTGGCAAGCCGTTGAAACTAAGGATGGGGAAGAACATCGTTGAAAAAGATGGCCAACTCTATGCTACGATTGATGGACAATTAAGTTTAACTGAAAACAAAATAAATGTTTTTCCTGTTTTTGAAGTTAACGGTGACTTAGACTTAAAAACTGGAAATATTACTTTTATCGGTAACGTCGTTATTAGAGGGAATGTACCAACTGGATATTCTGTTCATGCAGGCGGGGATATAAAGATTTTTGGCATGGTAGAAGGAGCAGATCTGAACGCTGGTGGTTCTATATATGTCTCTGGGGGAATAGCAGGCTCCAATCGTGGAAAAATTACAGCAGTAGGAGATATCCAGGCTTCCTATATCAATCAAGGTCACGTAGAAGCGGGGCATAACATTGAAGTGAAATCAACAATTTTACATAGTTTTTTAAAAGCTGGTAACCAGGTCTTATGCAGTAGTGGTAACGTTATTGGAGGGTGTTGTACTGCAGGTGTATCTATTCATACATTAAATTTAGGAAATGAAATGCACTCTAAGACAGAAATTTGCTTCAATGTAGATTTACAGTTGCTTGAACAAGAAAAGCTATTAACTCACCAATTGGACCAAATAAAAACCGAAACCGAAAAACTGAAGATTATTGCAGAAAAGTTAACAGAAAAATATCGCACTACAGGATCACTGAACTCACAAGAACTAACCCTTCTTAAAAGGCAAAAGATTACTGAATCACAACTAAATACTCAAGAACTAGAAGTATTTGAACAACTTCAAGAGATTTATAGAGCTATTAATAAAATTGAGCAGAGTTATTTACTTGTTAATGGGACAATTTATCCAAATGTAACGATAACTTTTGGTAAGTATAAGAGAATAATAAATTCCCTAAACAAAGCAGTAAAAATCCACATGAATAATAAAGAAATTGTTATTCATTCTATAAATAAGTCTTACTGAAACCTTACATAGGGATGTGGTCTAAATATGAGTTTGAAATTAATCGAATTGCAAGTTGCCCTTCCTAGAACTCAAGATATGGGAAAGGTTCAAGAACAGTTGAACCAAAGATCCCAACTGCAGCAAGACCTACTTGTAAATGCAGCTCATCAAGAAGAAGAAAAGAAGCGAAAACAAGTAACTAAAAACGATGAACTTGGAAAAACATCAACTGGTAATAAAAAGAGCTTTGGGCAAACTGCTCACAATAAAGAAAACAAGAATAACGATAAGCTTCAAGATGAATCGAAAGAGCAACACCCTTATAAAGGAAACATTGTAGATTTTGTTGGATAGAGGGATAAGATGACTACATTTTTACTGCTGTTCTGTTTTGTTTTAATTGCTATTGCCTATTTATTAATCATAGTTTTATATCAAAAGTTCTCAACGATTAAGGAATTAGAAAAAAAGCAATCAACTATCATCCATGAAATGGAACAGATGATCACTATCTACCTTATGGAGATGAAGGAAGAAAATGAAGCTTTTCTTACTAAGTTGTCACGGGATGAAAAAGATTTGGATAGTTCATACGATAAGGGAGAGAAGAACCTAACTCATTCAAGCTCTAAAGATAAATCCTTTAATAATGAACCTTTTGAGATCATTGAAGAATCTCTTACTACGCAAGAAATGGAAAGTTTGTTACCTAAGTATGATGATGAAAATAAATTAGAAAATAATGTACAAAATAAAGTTTATACTAACCCTACTATTTTAAAACAAGAGAATGCTATAGGGGAAGCAAAATCAACTTTTAAAATAAAGGACGACTTATATGTTCAATCACTATCTGCTCAAGCTTTACTTCTACAAAAAAAGGGTGAAAGTATTGAACAAATTGCCAAAAAGTTAGGTAAAGGAAATACAGAAATAGAGTTATTACTGAAATTTCGTCAAAACTAGCAATTGTTCTTGATTAGTTACAACAGATTATGTTATATTAATTTCTGGTGTTATTACACACGTTCATAGATTTAAACATTGGTGCTGATTTCATTGTATTGTATTTTGTTCTTTCGACAGTCATTTACAAAATCAATAACAATGACAGTTTTGTTTAAAGATGATATGAACGGAGGAGAAAAAACCATTTTAGGAGGAAATATTCATGTCAGTAATCTCAATGAAGCAATTACTTGAAGCTGGTGTTCACTTCGGTCACCAAACTCGCCGTTGGAACCCAAAAATGAAACGTTACATCTTTACAGAGCGTAACGGAATCTACATTATCGACCTTCAAAAGACAGTTAAAAAGGTTGAGGAAGCTTACAACTTTGTAAGAGAATTAGCAGCTAATGGTGGAACTATGCTTTTTGTAGGTACTAAAAAACAAGCTCAAGACTCTGTAAAAGAAGAAGCTGAACGTTCAGGTATGTACTTTGTTAACCAACGTTGGTTAGGTGGTACATTAACTAACTTTGAAACAATCCAAAAACGTATCAAACGTTTAAAAGATATCGAAAGAATGCAAGAAGACGGTACTTTTGAAGTACTACCTAAAAAAGAAGTAGTACAACTTAAGAAAGAATTAGAGCGTTTAGAAAAATTCTTAGGTGGAATTAAAGAAATGAAGCAACTTCCTGATGCTTTATTCATTATCGACCCACGTAAAGAGCGTATTGCAGTTGCAGAAGCACATAAATTAAATATCCCTATCGTAGGTATCGTTGATACTAACTGCGATCCAGATGAAATCGATTATGTAATTCCTGCAAACGATGATGCAATTCGTGCTGTTAAATTACTTACAGCTAAAATTGCTGATGCTATTATGGAATCTAAACAAGGTGAAGAAACTTCTGCTTAATGAGCGAAAGGTGATAAGAGGGGCTGCCTTTTATCACCTTTTTTAAAGTAAAATTTTTAACAACCGAAATTTAGAGCAAACTAAAGACGTTAATTGAAATGTGTCAACATTACATACTTATGAGAAAACAAGGAGGAATTTACTCATGGCTGTTACTGCTCAAATGGTAAAAGAATTACGTGAAAAAACTGGTGCTGGTATGATGGATTGCAAAAAAGCATTAACTGAAACAAATGGTGATATGGAAAAAGCAATCGATTATCTTCGTGAAAAAGGTATTGCAAAAGCTGCAAAAAAATCAGATCGTATTGCTGCTGAAGGAACTACACATATTGAGGTTCAAGGTAACAAAGCGGTAATCTTAGAAGTTAACTCTGAAACAGATTTCGTTGCAAAAAATGAAGGTTTTAAAGTATTAACATCAAATTTATCTGCTCACCTACTTGCTAACAACCCGGCAACAGTTGAAGAAGCTTTAGAGCAAAAAATGGAAAACGGTGAAACTGTTCAAGAGCATATTAACAGTGCTATTGCAAAAATTGGTGAAAAACTTTCACTACGTCGTTATACTGTTGTTACAAAAACAGATGCTGATGCATTCGGTGCTTACCTTCACATGGGTGGCCGTATTGGTGTTCTTTCTTTGCTTGAAGGTACAACTGATGAGAATGTGGCAAAAGATGTGGCAATGCATGTTGCTGCTGCAAACCCGAAATATATTTCTCGTGACGAAGTTTCTCAAGAGGAAACAGAGCGTGAGCGTGAAGTATTAACACAACAAGCATTAAACGAAGGAAAACCTGAGAATATCGTTGCTAAAATGGTTGAAGGCCGTTTAAGCAAATTCTTTGAAGATATTTGTTTATTAGATCAAAGCTTCGTTAAAAATCCAGACTTAAAAGTACGTCAATTTGTTGAATCTAAAGGCGCTACTGTAAAAAGCTTTGTTCGTTATGAAGTAGGAGAAGGTATCGAGAAGCGTGTAGATAATTTCGCTGAAGAAGTAATGAGCCAAGTTAAGAAGTAAGATAGTATGGGGAACACTCTTGTGTTCCCTGTTTTTACAGTACCTACAAAAATTAAGTATATAAAATAAGGATTATACTTTACCTAGGTTTACTTAAAAATGGAGGTAATTATGAGCGCTAAATATCAACGGGTCGTTTTAAAACTTAGTGGAGAAGCTTTAGCTGGAAAAGAAGGCTTTGGTATTAATCCAACTGTTATTAACTCTGTTGCAAAGCAGGTAAAAGAAATAGCTGAAATGGGTGTTGAGGTAGCAGTCGTAGTAGGCGGTGGAAACATTTGGCGCGGTAAAATCGGTAGTGAGATGGGAATGGACCGTGCAACAGCAGATTACATGGGGATGTTAGCTACTGTAATGAATTCATTAGCTCTTCAAGATAGTTTAGAGAGTATTGGTATTCAAACGCGAGTGCAAACTTCTATTGAAATGCGACAGGTTGCAGAACCTTACATAAGAAGAAAAGCAATTCGTCATTTAGAAAAGAAGCGAGTAGTCATATTTGCTGCTGGAACTGGCAACCCGTATTTTTCAACAGATACGACAGCTGCCTTGAGAGCTGCAGAGATAGAGGCAGATGTAATTCTAATGGCTAAAAATAATGTAGATGGAGTTTATACTGCAGATCCATCAAAAGATGCCAATGCAAAAAAATATGAAACACTTTCATATCTGGATGTTCTAAAAGAGGGACTAGAGGTTATGGATTCAACAGCCTCTTCTCTATGTATGGATAATGATATACCATTAATAGTTTTCTCTGTTCTAGAAGAAGGAAACATTAAACGTGCAGTACTAGGTGAAAATATTGGAACAATTGTGAGGGGGAAATAAGATGCCAAAAAGTACACTTAATCAGGTGAAAGATAAAATGGAAAAGGCAATTCAAGCTTATTCACGTGAGCTTGCTACTGTAAGAGCTGGTAGAGCTAATCCTGCACTTCTTGACAAAGTTACAGTTGATTATTATGGTGCCCCAACACCTATTAATCAACTGGGGTCAATAAATGTTCCTGAAGCTCGTATGCTAGTTATTCAACCCTACGATAAAACAGTTTTAGGGAATATTGAAAAAGCAATTATCAAAGCAGACTTAGGGTTAAATCCATCTAATGATGGCTCAATTATCCGTATTGCAATTCCTGCTTTAACTGAAGAGCGTCGTCGTGAATTAGTTAAGGTAGTTAAAAAGTACTCAGAAGAAGCTAAAATTGCAGTCCGTAACATTCGTCGTGATGGCAATGACGATTTAAAAAAGCTTGAAAAAAATGGTGATATTACAGAAGATGAATTACGCGGTTTCACGGATGATGTTCAAAAACTAACAGATGATTATATTGCTAAAGTAGACTCAGTCACAAAAGAAAAAGAAAAAGAAATCATGGAAGTATAATTGATTTCAAGGTACAATATATGAAAAGACCCTCTAACGTAAACAGGGGGTTTTTTTGTTAATGATACTTACATAATTAGACCATCAATAGTAATATGTTAGTATAAGTAGGTATGTAAATAAATATAAACATTACTAGTGCTTGTTTATTTCCATTTTGAACAACCTCTACTAGTTATAGATCTTTAAGGGTGATGGGGGACTAGTTATATGTTAGGGAAACTTAAAAACTGGAAGAAGAGTGCTAAAGTATTTTCCAAAGAAGATATTATGAAAGGGCAAATGCCAAGTCACATTGCTATTATTATGGATGGCAACGGACGCTGGGCTAAGAAACGTGCCCTACCACGTTCAGCAGGTCACCATGAAGGAATGAAGGTGGTTAGAAGAGTCACAAAATTGGCTAATGAACTTGGAGTCAAGGTTCTTACTGTCTATGCTTTTTCCACTGAGAATTGGAAACGACCTAAATTAGAAGTGGATTATTTAATGAAACTACCCGAAGAATTTTTAGGCACGTTTTTACCAGAATTGATTGAAGAAAATGTACAGGTTCGAATCATGGGAGATAAAACTGCTTTGCCAAAGCATACACTGAGTGCTGTTGAAAAAGCAGTTGAAGAAACAAAGGAAAACACAGGATTAGTTTTAAATTTCGCATTAAATTATGGTAGCCGTTCTGAAATTATGAGTGCTGTTAAACAAGTTTTAATGGACTCGAAGGAAGGTACATTTAATCTTGATGATTTAGATGAAAATCTATTTTCTACCTACTTAATGTCTAATAAACTGGTTGATCCTGATTTATTAATTAGAACTAGTGGTGAAATCCGGTTAAGTAACTTTATGCTCTGGCAATTAGCCTATACAGAGTTTTGGTTTACAGATGTTCTGTGGCCGGATTTTAAAGAACAACATCTACTCGAAGCAATCAATGAGTTTCAACAACGAGGTCGTCGTTACGGTGGAGTATAAAATTTGCCATATTGGGCAAAGTCGTATATAGGGTAACTCTGTTTATACCTGAGTTACCATTTCTGCCTTACATAGTTGTTTAGGGCAAAAAAAGGTGATGATAAAAGAATGAAACAAAGAATAATTACAGGAGTTATAGGGGCAGCAATTCTCTTACCAATCGTTATCTATGGTGGTCTACCATTTACCGTTGCCGCTTATATTCTTGCTTCAATTGCTTTATATGAGTTATTAAGAATGAAACATATCCCAATTACTTCTTTTCCCGGCATACTATCTTTAGTGTTATTATGGATATTTCTTTTGCCAAACGGGTACCAAGAAATAATTACCGAGCTAACTAGTTCAAAAGTAGAGGTAGCGTTACTAGCGGTTTTGTTTTTTCTATCTTATACCGTTTTGAAGAAAAACAAATTCACATTTGATGACGTAGGTTTTGTTTTATTAGCTGTGATTTATATTGGGATCGGATTTTTCTATTTTATTGAAACCAGAGGAACTACTTTAGAAGGACTAAAATACATTTTTTATGCATTAATTGTTATTTGGTCAACAGATTCTGGTGCATATTTTATTGGACGTGCAATTGGGAAGCATAAACTTTGGCCTGAAATAAGTCCTAATAAGACTGTGGAAGGGTCCATTGGTGGTATTGTTTGTGCCCTTTTAATTGTGTTCATTTATCAGTTTTTCGTACCATTAAATGAATCTTTACTAACACTAGTTGTATTCACCATTGTTTTATCCATTTTTGGACAACTTGGAGATTTAGTAGAATCAGCTTTAAAGAGACATTTCCTTGTGAAAGACTCAGGAAATATACTGCCGGGGCATGGTGGTATACTAGATCGCTTTGATAGTCTGTTATTCGTTTTACCGGTGCTACACTTTTTACAGCTTATGTTTTAAATGATTAAAGAGGTCAATAGCAGCAATAAAAGTCTCTTTGGTATTTGATTAGGAGTGAGATTTTTGAAGAAAATTAGTTTGTTAGGCGCGACAGGCTCTATCGGTCAACAAACTCTTGATGTCATCAAGGCCCACCCAGGGGACTTAGAATTAGTAGCAATGTCTTTTGGGGATAACATAGAGTTTGGTCGTAAAATCATTATGGATTTTAGCCCCAAAATTGTTTCCGTTAGAAATAAGGAAGCTTGTGATACCTTAAAAACAGAATTCACTAATGGAATTACTTTTGTTTATGGAGAAGAAGGTTTAGTGGAAGTTGCTACATATCATGAAGCAACTATACTTGTAAATGCAGTAGTTGGAAGTGTTGGACTTATTCCTACATTGAAAGCCATTGAAGCCAAAAAAACAATTGCAATAGCTAATAAAGAAACCTTGGTGACCGCTGGACATATTGTTATGGATGCAGCAAAAAAACATGGGGTTTCAATTTTACCTGTTGATAGTGAGCATTCAGCAATCTTTCAATGTTTGCAAGGAGAGAATGACAAAAATATTGAAAAGATTATCTTAACTGGATCTGGTGGAAGCTTTAGGGATAAACGAAGACATGAGCTTGTAAGTGTGACTGTTGAACAAGCACTTAATCACCCAAACTGGTCAATGGGTGCTAAGATAACCATTGATTCGGCCACTATGATGAACAAAGGATTAGAAGTAATTGAGGCTCATTGGCTTTTTGAACTACCATATGATCAAATAGATGTTGTTTTACATAAGGAAAGTATTATTCACTCAATGGTTGAATTTCATGATAAAAGTGTTATAGCACAACTTGGAACACCAGACATGAGGGTACCTATACAATACGCACTAAGCTACCCTGATAGACTAATGTTACCATCAACAAAGTCCTTAAATCTTTGGGAAGTTGGAACATTACATTTTAGTAAAATAGATTTTGACCGCTATCGTTGTTTAGGTTTAGCCTATCATGCTGGAAAAATTGGTGGTACAATGCCAACAGTATTAAATGCAGCAAATGAGGTTGCTGTAGCAGCTTTTCTCAACGGCTCTATTTCTTTTCTAACAATTGAAGCGATACTCGAAAAATCGCTAGAAAAACATCAGTCAATTTCTAATCCTTCATTGGATGTAATTAAAGAAGTTGATTTAGAAGCACGTGCTTATGTAAGAGAACAACTCCTTCAATAAAAATAGGGACATGTATAAGGTAGGACAGAATATACTTTAATTTATAGAATGAAAAATGTACCCTAAACTTTCAAAAGGTGGTTAGACATGTGAATACAGTTATTGCCTTTATTATCATATTTGGTGCGCTCGTTTTCTTTCATGAACTTGGACATTTAATGCTAGCGAAACGAGCAGGAATACTTTGCCGGGAATTTGCGATTGGCTTTGGACCTAAAGTTTTTTCATTTAAGAAAAACGAAACAGTCTATACGATTCGCCTATTGCCTATAGGTGGGTTTGTTCGTATGGCAGGTGAAGATCCTGAAGTGATTGAAGTTAAGCCTGGTTATAATATTGGTATTCATTTGGATAATCAAGGCAAAGTTAATAAAATTATTTTGAATAATAAGGATAAGCATCCAAATGCAAAGATTATTGAAGTCGAGCAGGCAGATTTAGAGCATGATATGTTTATTACTGGTTATGAAGAAGGTAATGATGAACAATTGCAACGATTTGAAGTGAGTGAAAGGGCCTTTTTTGTCGTAGATGAACAGGAGACCCAAATTGCTCCTTTTTCTAGACAATTTGCTTCAAAAACACTGACACAAAGAACATTGGCTATCGCAGCTGGTCCTGCAATGAACTTTGTTTTGGCATTCTTTATCTTTTTAACGATTGGTATTTTACAAGGAACCTTTATTAATGAGCCCATCTTGGGAGAATTAACAAAGGATGGATCAGCGTTAGAGGCTGGATTAAAGCAAGGTGACATTGTTACCTCGATTGAAGGAACTTCTGTAGATTCATGGAATGATGTAGTTGAAATAATCCAGAAAAATCCTGATCATGAGATAAACTTTTCTATCGTTCGTGATGGGCAAACGATGCAAATACCTGTTACACCTGATATAAGAGAAATTGAAGGAAAATCAATAGGGATAATTGGTGTATATAAGCCAATGGAAAAATCTTTTGTTGCAGCTATTAAGAACGGGTTTGTCGAAACGTACTTATGGACCAAAGAAATACTTGTTGGTTTAGGAAAGTTAGTTACAGGTCAGTTCTCGATTGATATGCTTTCAGGACCAGTTGGAATATATGATATGACAGATGAAGTAGCACAATCTGGTATTTATTACCTTATGAGATGGGCAGCCATTTTAAGTATTAATCTAGGAATAGTAAATCTATTACCAATACCTGCACTTGATGGCGGGAGATTATTATTCTTTGCGGTTGAAGCTGTAAGAGGAAAACCGATCGATCGTCATAAGGAAGGTATGGTTCATTTTATCGGCTTCGCCTTATTGATGTTACTGATGTTGGTTGTTACATGGAATGATATTCAAAGATTTTTCTTATAAGATTTAGATGATTATTGTAGAGTGAAAAATAAATGAGGTGCTAGTTAATGAAACAAAGTATGACGCTTATTCCTACACTTAGGGAAGTTCCAGCAGATGCAGAAATTAAAAGTCATCAATTATTACTAAGGGCTGGTTTTATACGCCAAAATGCAAGTGGAATATACAGCTACATGCCACTGGCAAGAAAAGTTTTACAAAAAGTTGAGGCAATCGTTCGTGAGGAGATGGAACGTGCTGGAGCAGTTGAATTACTAATGCCAGCTTTGACACCAGCTGAGTTGTGGCAGGAATCCAAGCGCTGGTATTCATATGGTCCTGAATTAATGCGTATGAAGGATCGACACGAGCGTGACTTTGTTATTGGACCTACCCACGAAGAAGTGATTACAAGTTTAGTAAGAGATGAGGTTAAGTCATATAAGAGACTACCTTTAAATTTATATCAAATTCAGACGAAATTTAGAGACGAGAAAAGACCTCGTTTTGGTTTGTTACGTGGAAGAGAGTTTATTATGAAAGATGCTTACTCTTTTCATGCTAGTCAGGAGAGTTTAGACGAAGCTTATCAAAAAATGTTTACCGCGTATTCAAATATCTTTACAAGATGCGGGTTAAATTTCCGCGCAGTAATTGCTGACTCAGGAGCAATGGGTGGTAAAGATACACACGAATTTATGGTTCTATCAGATGTAGGTGAGGACACAATCGCCTATTCTGACTCATCCAGCTTTGCAGCTAACATTGAAATGGCTCCAGTAGTTGTTGAATATCAGAGGAGTGATGAACCTCACCAAGAACTTGAGAAAGTGAAAACAGAAGCCCAGAAAACAATCGAAGAGGTTTCATCTTTCTTAAATGTTAATCAATCAAATTGTATTAAATCTCTATTATTTAAGGTTGACGAGAGCTTTGTATTAGTTCTTGTACGTGGTGATCACGAGGTAAATGATATTAAAGTTAAGAATCTGTTGGAAGCAACGTCTGTTGAGCTTGCTTCTCCTGAAGAAACACGTACCATCATGAACTGTTCAATTGGTTCTTTAGGACCTATTAATATTAATTCAGAAGTTCAGGTGATCGCAGATCATGCCGTTAAAGCAGTTGTTAACGGTGTTTGTGGTGCAAATGAAGAGAATTACCATTATGTTGGGGTCAATTCTGACCGAGATTTTTCAGTTAACCAGTATGCAGATCTTCGTTTTATCCAAGAGGGAGATCCATCTCCAGACGGGGAAGGAACGATTCTGTTTGCTCGTGGCATTGAGGTTGGACATGTCTTTAAATTAGGCACACGTTATAGTGAAGCGATGGATGCCACGTATCTAGATGAAAATGGAAGAACCCAGCACATGATTATGGGATGCTACGGTATCGGTGTTTCCCGAACAATGGCTGCTGTTGCAGAACAATTTAATGACGAAAATGGTTTAATGTGGCCAATTGCTCTTGCTCCATATGAAGTGCATGTAATTCCTATTAATAATAAAAATGATGCACAACGCGAACTTGCGGAGGTATTATATTCTAACCTTCAAGACAAGGGCTTCGAGGTATTATATGATGACCGTGCAGAACGTCCAGGTGTAAAATTTGCCGATTCTGATTTAATTGGTATTCCAGTTCGAATTACAGTTGGAAAACGTGCAGAAGAAGGTATCGTTGAAGTAAAGGTTCGTTTAAATGGGGAAACATTGGAAGTTCATACTGAAAATCTCATCGAAACTTTACGTACTTTTATAGTAAAATAAGAAAATAGATAAAAAAAGGTACCTCTTTTGGGGTACCTTCAATTTTGGTGGGATGAGGTGATTGACAATTGGATCGGATTGAGTCAGAGCAGATAGATAAATTTAAGCTCCTACTACAGCAAATTGGGTTAACAGATGATGAACCTGTTAAGTATTTTAATAAAGCAGAAATTGCAAAGTTAGTAATTCAAAAAGAGAAAAAATCATGGCACTTTCATTTTGTTGTAGAAAACATCATACCAATTGATGTTTATCAATTATTTTACATGAGACTACAAAAGTCCTTTGCTCATATTGCTAAAATTTCATTTTCAATAAGGGTAAGAAATCAACAATTTACAGAGGAACTGGTTCAATCATATTGGACAATCTGTCTACAAGAGATGGATGGAATTGCCCCTCCACTTTTAGCATTATTAAATGAACAAGTCCCAGTCCTACAAGGGTTAAAGCTTATTGTAAAAACTAAAAATGAGACTGAAGCTATAGCTATTAAGCGTAAATATACAAAATTAATTGCTGATTCTTATCAAGATTTAGGTTTTCCAAGCTTTCAACTTGAGACAGAGGTAAAGGCTGATCAGCAAGAATATGAGAAGTTTCTGATACAAAAGCAACAAGAAGATCAGGCAAAAGCACTACTTGCTGTCACTGAGATGAATAAAAAGGAAAAAGATAAAGACAATCCAGCAGAGCATTCAGGACCTCTAACAATTGGTTATACGATTAAAGATGACGAAGAATTGAGAAACATAGAATCTATTCATGATGAAGAACGTCGTATAGCAGTACAAGGGTATATCTTTGATGCAGAAACAAGAGAATTACGAAGTGGCCGTTCTTTACTAACGTTTAAAGTTACTGACTATACAAGTTCTATACTTGTTAAAATGTTTTCACGAGATAAAGAAGACGTGACTTTACTACAATCTGTAAAAAAAGGTATGTGGGTTAAGGTTAGAGGTAGTATTCAAAATGATACCTTTGTTCGGGACCTTGTAATGATAGCAAATGACATTAATGAAATTAAACCAAAAGGTCGTGAAGATTCAGCTAAACCAGATGAAAAAAGAGTCGAGTTACATCTGCACACTCCAATGAGTCAAATGGATGCAGTCACCTCAGTGAGCAAATATATTGAACAAGCGAGTAAATGGGGCCATAAAGCACTTGCTGTAACAGACCACGGTGTCGTTCAATCTTTCCCTGAAGCCTATTCAGCAGGGAAAAAACATGGGGTTAAAATTCTTTATGGATTAGAAGCAAATGTCGTTGATGATGGTGTACCGATTGCTTATAATCCACAGCATCGATTATTACAGGAAGATACGTTTATTGTTTTTGACGTAGAAACAACAGGATTGTCAGCTGTTTATGATAAGATTATTGAACTTGCTGCCGTAAAAATTAAAGGCGGAGAAATAATTGACCGCTTTGAAGCATTCGCAAATCCACACCATCCACTTTCTGCAACTACAATAAACTTAACTGGTATCACTGATGATATGGTAAGGGATGCCCCTGATGTATCTGAAGTCTTAAAAAAATTCCATGCTTGGTGTGGCGACGATATTTTTGTTGCTCATAATGCAAGCTTCGATATGGGATTCCTAAATGTAGGTTATAAAAAGATTGGTTTCGAGAAGGTAATGAATCCAGTTATTGATACGCTAGAACTTGCACGATTTCTATTACCTGATCTAAAGAACCACCGATTAAACACATTGTGTAAGAAATTTGATATTGAACTCACTCAACATCACCGGGCGATTTATGATGCAGAGGCAACGGGATATTTATTAGTTAAAATGTTAAAGGATGCCTTAGAGCAAGGGATTGAGTATCATGATCAGTTAAATGACAACATGGGGAAAGGTAAGGCATACCAAAGGTCCAGACCTTTTCATGTCACATTGCTGGCAAAAAATGATACAGGGTTGAAAAATCTTTTCAAGCTAGTATCTATTTCACATATTGACTATTTTTATAGAGTTGCTAGAATTCCAAGGTCTGTACTACAGAGGTATCGTGAGGGCATTATAGTTGGTTCCGCTTGTGACAAGGGAGAAATATTCGAAGGAATGATGCAGAAATCTCCTGAAGAGGTGGAAGAGATTGCATCTTTTTATGACTATATCGAAGTTCAGCCACCTGATAATTACAAACATCTAATTGAGTTAGAGCTAGTGCACAATACTAAGTCACTGAAAGAAATTATTGCTAACATTGTTAAATTAGGTGAAAAACTGGACAAGCCGGTTGTAGCGACAGGGAATGTCCATTATTTGAATCCAGTGGATCACACCTATCGTAAGATATTAATCGGTTCACAAGGTGGTGCCAACCCTTTAAACCGTCACTCTTTACCACATGTTCATTTTAGAACAACAGATGAGATGATGGAGTGCTTCTCGTTTTTGGATCGTGAAAAGGCACATGAAATTGTTGTAACAAACACGCAAAAAATTGCTGATGGAATTGATGAAATTAAACCAATTAAAGATGACCTTTACACTCCTAAAATTGAAGGTGCCGATGATGAAATTAGGCAAATGAGTTATGACCGTGCGAGGTCAATCTATGGGGATGAATTACCAGAGATTGTAGAGAAAAGAATTGAAAAAGAACTGAAAAGTATTATTGGTCATGGGTTTGCAGTTATTTATCTGATTTCTCATAAACTAGTTAAAAAATCTCTAGACGACGGGTATCTTGTAGGTTCACGTGGTTCTGTCGGGTCATCGCTAGTGGCAACTTTAACTGAAATTACCGAAGTTAATCCTTTACCACCACATTATGTATGCCCGACGTGTAAGGATTCTGAGTTCTTTAATGATGGCTCTGTCGGCTCTGGTTTTGACTTACCAGACAAAGACTGCCCTAAATGTGGTGGCAAATATAATAAAGATGGGCATGATATTCCATTCGAAACCTTCCTTGGATTTAAAGGAGATAAGGTGCCTGATATCGATCTTAACTTTTCAGGTGAATATCAACCACGTGCACACAATTATACAAAGGTGTTATTCGGTGAAGAATATGTATTTAGAGCGGGAACAATTGGAACCGTTGCTGAGAAAACAGCTTATGGATATGTGAAGGGATATGCGAATGACAACAACCTAATCTTAAGAGGTGCTGAAATTGACCGACTTGTATCGGGATGTACTGGTGTTAAAAGAACGTCTGGTCAGCATCCAGGTGGGATTATAGTTGTTCCTGATTATATGGATATATATGATTTCTCACCGATTCAGTTTCCGGCGGATGATTCAACATCAGAATGGAAAACAACTCACTTTGACTTCCATTCCATCCATGATAACCTATTAAAACTTGATATTTTAGGACACGATGATCCTACAGTTATCAGGATGCTACAGGATTTAAGCGGGATTGATCCTAAAACGATACCTACAGATGATCCAGAAGTAATGAAGATTTTCAGCGGAACGGAATCATTAGGTGTTACGGAAGAACAAATTATGTGTAAGACCGGAACACTAGGAATACCTGAATTTGGTACAAGGTTTGTTAGGCAAATGCTTGAAGATACGAAGCCTACGACCTTCTCTGAATTAGTTCAAATTTCAGGATTATCACATGGTACAGACGTATGGCTTGGCAATGCACAGGAGTTAATTCATAACCAAACATGTACTCTAAGTGAAGTTATTGGATGTCGTGATGATATCATGGTTTATTTAATCTATAAGGGATTAGAACCATCGTTAGCTTTTAAAATTATGGAATCTGTTCGTAAAGGTAAAGGACTTTCTGATGAGTTTATTGATGAAATGAAAAAGAACAATGTTCCAAGTTGGTACATTGATTCATGTTTAAAAATTAAGTATATGTTCCCTAAGGCCCATGCTGCTGCCTATGTTCTAATGGCGGTAAGGATTGCTTACTTCAAAGTGCATCATCCGTTACTTTACTATGCAGCGTATTTTACAGTTCGTGCAGATGATTTTGAGATAGATGTGATGAATCGTGGCTCTAGTTCGATTAAAGCCAGAATTGATGAAATAAATGTGAAGGGACTAGATGCATCTCCGAAAGAGAAAAATTTATTAACAGTATTAGAATTAGCTTTAGAGATGTGTGAAAGAGGATATTCCTTCCAGAAGGTGGATTTGTACCGTTCAAGTGCATCAGAGTTTATAATTGATGGTAAATCATTAATTCCACCATTTAATTCGATAGCTGGCTTAGGGACGAATGCTGCAATTAACATTGTTAAAGCGAGGGCAGAAGGAGAGTTCTTGTCAAAAGAGGATCTCCAAAAGCGCGGAAAGGTTTCAAAGACAATCTTAGAATACTTAGACAGTCAAGGTTGCTTGCAATCTCTTCCAGAGCAAAATCAATTGTCGCTTTTCTAGTACAAAATATTGTTTAATTTGCAATAGAATAACGGTTATGTTATAGTTTTTATGGAAATACTATTAATAGTTTAGGTAAAAGGAGTGGGGAAACCCACTCTTTCTTGTTGATGTGAGGGTGTTTTTAGTGCTATTACATAATTTCGAGTCATCATCAGTCGCATTTTAGCTATATAGTGTTACACTTGTTCCCTGCTATCATAGCAGGGTCTTTTCACACCAAAATAATTTTAGGAAAGTTCCTTGTTAAAACTAAGGAGGAATAACATGAGTCAAAAGGTAACACAAACCGTAGAAGATTTAGTGATACCTATTTTAGAAGAATTAGGTCTTGAACTAGTTGATGTTGAGTATGTCAAAGAGGGTAAGAATTGGTTTCTACGTGTTTTTATCGATTCTCCCAAGGGAATTGATATTGAGGAATGTGGAGTAGTGAGTGAACGATTAAGTGAAAAGCTTGATGAAATTGATCCTATTCCATACAACTACTTCCTTGAAGTGTCCTCGCCCGGAGCAGAACGTCCATTGAAAAAAGAAAAGGATTTCCATAATTCATTAGGTAAACAAGTCTATATCAAAACGTATGAGCCATTAGATGGTGAAAAGGTTTTTGAAGGTGAATTAACTTCCTTTGATGGAAATACTGTAACAATTACAGTTACGATTAAAACGAGAAAGAAAGCCATTGAAATACCATACGAAAAGATTGCAAGTGCAAGACTAGCTGTAACTTTCAACTAATTATTTAGCCATTAAAGTAGTAATAAAGGGGGATGTAATACGAATGAGTAGTGAACTTTTAGATGCCTTAACATTACTCGAGAAAGAAAAGGGCATAAGTAGTGATGTATTAATCGAGGCAATTGAAGCTGCTTTGATATCTGCTTATAAGCGTAATTTTAATCAGGCACAAAACGTGAGAGTAGATTTAAATCTTGAAAATGGCTCCATGAGAGTATTTGCAAGAAAAGATGTTGTTGATGAAGTGTATGATTCACGTCTTGAAATTTCTATTGATGAAGCCAGATTGATTAACCCGAATTATCAAGTCAACGATGTACTTGAAATTGAAGTTACGCCAAAGGACTTCGGGCGTATTGCCGCTCAAACAGCAAAGCAAGTAGTTACACAGCGTGTTAGAGAAGCAGAGCGAGGCGTAATTTATTCGGAGTTTATGGATCGCGAAGATGATATTATGACTGGTATTGTTCAGCGTCTTGATTCAAAATTCATTTATGTAAGCTTAGGTAAAATTGAAGCCCTTTTACCTGCAAATGAACAAATGCCAAATGAGAAATATAAGCCTCATGACCGCATTAAGGTTTATATAACAAAAGTTGAAAAAACAACAAAAGGACCTCAAATCTTCGTTTCTAGAACTCACCCTGGTCTTTTGAAAAGATTATTTGAAATAGAAGTTCCTGAAATCTATGACGGTACTGTAGAGATTAGATCAGTTGCAAGAGAAGCGGGAGACAGATCGAAAATTTCCGTCCATTCTGACAATGAAGAGGTTGATCCAGTAGGTTCATGTGTAGGACCAAAAGGTCAACGTGTCCAGGCCATAGTTAATGAACTTAAAGGTGAGAAGGTTGATATAGTAAGATGGTCAGACGATCCAGTTGTTTTTGTGGCGAATGCATTAAGTCCGTCTAAAGTTCTAGATGTAATGGTTAATGAAGCTGAGAAAGCAACAACAGTTGTTGTTCCAGATTATCAACTTTCGTTAGCTATTGGAAAACGTGGTCAAAATGCACGTTTAGCTGCAAAGCTTACGGGCTGGAAGATAGATATTAAGAGCCAATCAGAAGCAGAAGAATCCGGTATTTTTCCAAGAGAGGGTATTTCTCTCTTTGAAGAGGAAAACGATGACACTGATGATACATTCGATTTACATTTAAAAGAAATCGAGTGAGAGGTGATATAAAATGGTAACTCGTAAAAAAGTTCCGTTACGAAAATGTGTGGCTAGTGGTGAAATGAAAACAAAAAAGAGTTAGTAAGAATTGTACGTTCCAAAGAGGGAGAGGTCTCTATTGACCCAACAGGCAAGAAGGCCGGAAGGGGAGCTTACATCAGCTTAGATAAAGACCTTATTTCACTAGCTAAAAAGAAAAACATTCTTGCAAACCAATTAAAAGTCTCAATTCCTGATGAGTTATACGATGAATTAATTCAATTGGTTGATAAGGAGAATATTGCAGGAAATGAGTAATAAAGAATGGATGTCATTGTTAGGTCTTTCCAGTCGAGCAAGAAGAATCGTTTCAGGTGAAGAACTAGTTATTAAAGAAATTCGTAATTCACGTGCAAAGCTAGTTTTATTATCGGAGGATGCATCAGCAAATACTACAAAAAAAATTAGTGACAAATGTACCTACTATCAAATACCACTTCGCTCTGTAAATGACCGTTACATGCTAGGTCAAGCGATCGGAAAAGATGCTAGAGTAGTTGTTGCTGTTACCGACAGTGGGTTTGCCAATAAATTGATGTCTTTGCTCGATTAATTTATTTGGGGGTGAACATATGAGTAAAATGAGAGTTTATGAATATGCAAAAAAACAAAACATCTCAAGCAAAGAAATAATTTCTAAGTTAAAAGAAATGGACATCGAGGTTAATAATCATATGGCGACAATAGAAGATGATGTAGTGATAAAGTTAGATGAAACTTATAATAAGAAACCGGAAGCCGGGAAAATTGATGAAGACAAGGCTAAGGGAAATACAAAACAAAAGCCTGTAGCAAAATCATTTGATGATGAAGATGATGTTGCGCCTGTAAAAAAAGTGGAGCCAATCAAAAAGGCAGCACCAAAGCAAACAGATAGTAAAAAGGGTGCTCAACAAAGCCAACAGGTAGAGAAAAAAGTATTTAACAAGAATAAAAATAAGAACAATAACAACAATAAAAACAAGTATAATCAACACCAAAATCAACAGGTTGCTCCAAAGAAGCCTGAGAAGAAATTACCAGAAAAAATTACATTCGTTGGCTCTCTAACAGTAGGCGAGTTGGCAAAAGAATTAGGGAAAGAACCTTCTGAAATCATTAAGAAGCTCCTTATGCTTGGTGTTATGGCTACGATTAACCAAGACTTAGATAAAGATACAATTGAGTTAATCGCAGGTGAATATGGCGTTCAAGTAGAAGAAGAAATTGTGTATGAAAAAACAGAGTTTGAAGGATATATTAATGAAGAAAAACCTGAAGACCTTGTAGAGCGTCCGGCTGTTGTTACTATAATGGGTCACGTTGACCATGGTAAAACAACGTTACTAGACTCGATCCGTAACACAAAAGTAACAGAAGGTGAAGCTGGAGGAATTACTCAGCATATTGGTGCATACCAAATTGTGCAAAGTGGAAAGAAAATTACGTTTCTTGATACACCAGGGCACGCAGCCTTCACAACAATGCGTGCTAGGGGTGCTCAAGTAACCGATATTACAATCCTAGTTGTAGCTGCAGATGATGGTGTAATGCCACAAACAGTTGAGGCAATTAATCACGCGAAAGCTGCAGAGGTACCAATTATCGTTGCTGTTAATAAAATGGATAAACCATCTGCAAATCCTGACCGTGTAATGCAAGAATTAACAGACCACGGCTTAGTTCCAGAGGCTTGGGGTGGAGAGACGATTTTTGTACCACTATCAGCATTAACAGGAGAAGGTATTGACTCACTTATTGAGATGATTCTTTTAGTAACTGAGGTTGAAGAGTTAGTAGCTAATCCAAATGCTAATGCTACAGGTACAGTTATTGAAGCTCAGCTTGATAAAGGTAGAGGGTCAGTTGCTACACTTCTAGTTCAAAACGGAACATTACGCGTAGGTGATCCTATTGTTGTTGGTAACACATTTGGACGCGTACGTGCAATGGTAAATGACCTTGGACGCAGAGTTAAAGAAGCGGGTCCGTCTACACCTGTTGAAATAACAGGATTAAATGATGTACCACAAGCAGGAGACCAGTTCCTTGTATTTGATGATGAGAAAACAGCTCGTTCTGTAGGGGAAGCTAGACTTCAAAAACAGCTTGTTGAACAACGTGGTTCAGGAAACCGTGTAAGCCTTGAGGATTTATTTGAGCAAATCAAACAAGGTGAAATGAAAGAAATTAACCTAATTGTTAAAGCTGACGTTCAAGGGTCTACAGAGGCATTAGCAGCATCTTTACAAAAGATTGATGTTGAAGGCGTAAAGGTTAAAATCATTCATACAGGTGTAGGGGCAATTACTGAATCAGATATTATACTAGCATCTGCTTCTAATGCGATTGTAATTGGATTTAACGTTCGTCCTGATGCTGGTGCAAAGAGAACTGCAGATGTTGAAAACGTTGATATTCGTTTACACCGTATTATTTATAAAGCAATTGAAGAAATAGAAGCTGCAATGAAAGGTATGTTAGACCCAGAATTCCAAGAAAAAGTGATTGGTCAAGCAGAAGTTCGTAATACTTTTAAGGTTTCAAAAGTTGGAACCATTGCTGGTTGTTACGTAACTGAAGGTAAAATCACTCGTGATAGTGGTGTGCGCATCATTCGTGATGGAGTCGTTATTTTTGAAGGTGAAATTGATACATTAAAACGCTTTAAAGATGACGTGAAGGAAGTTGCACGTAACTATGAATGTGGAATTACAATTACGAAATTCAATGATATCAAAGAGGGCGATATCATTGAGGCGTTTGTTATGGAAGAAATTGAGCGTGCGTAATGGATGATAGGGTATGTAGAGTGTGAATGCATAATCTACGATGCTCATTCCTTAAAGGAAAAACGAGCTGTTTTGCAGAGGATTATTACTCGGCTTAGACAGAAATATAATATTACAGTGTCGGAAGTTGATTTTCAGGATACCTGGCAACGAACAAAGCTTGCCATGGCAGTTGTTTCGTCAAGTCGAAAAACAACTGAAATAGAATTGAACCATGCCATAGGCCTGATTGATTCTTTCCCAGAAATCGAACGAACGATTACAGAATTTGAGTGGCTTTAATCGAGGTGATGATAATGAGTTTACGACCTACTCGTGTGGGAGAACAAATGAAAAAAGAATTAGGTGAGATCATTGGACGTAAAATCCAAGACCCAAGGATTGGATTTGTGACTGTTACAGATGTTGAGGTAACTGGAGATTTGCAGCAGGCCAAAGTGTTTATTTCGGTTCTTGGAGATGATGAGCAGAAGGAAAATACGTTAAAAGGTCTTGCAAAAGCTAAAGGATTTATCCGTTCTGAAATTGGTCAGCGTATACGTTTAAGAAAAACACCTGAAATTTCATTTGAATTCGACGAATCCATCAATTACGGAAATCGAATTGATACATTACTTCATGAAATTAATAAACAATCGAATCAAGATTGATTGATAAGAGGATAGGCTTTAGAGTCTATCCTTTTTATTGCTATATAAGGAGTTGTTACATAGACATGGATGGTATACTTTTATTAAATAAGCCTAAAGGGATGACATCCCATGATTGTGTTTTTAAAGTAAGGAAGTTATTGAAAATTAAAAAAGTGGGACATACTGGTACCCTAGATCCGGATGTTACTGGAGTGTTGCCAATCTGTATAGGCAGAGCAACAAAGGTTGTTGAATATATTACTGGTGCGGATAAGATATATGAGGGAGAAGTCACAATTGGGTATTCAACCACAACTGAAGATGCCTCAGGTGAAGTAGTAGAACGAAAAACAGTGAATGAAACCTTTACTAAGGAACAAATTGAAGAAACTCTCCGCTCGCTAACGGGAAAGATTACGCAAACACCACCAATGTACTCAGCAGTTAAAGTCAATGGTAAGAGGCTTTATGAGTATGCAAGACAAGGAATTGAGGTTGAAAGACCCTCAAGACAGATTACTATCTCAGAACTAGTGTTATTAGATAACCGCCAGCTTTTTGAAAGTAATGATGGGACAATCTCTTTTCGTTTTCGTGTCACAGGCAGCAAGGGAACTTATGTTAGAACTCTTGCGGTAACTATAGGAGAAAAATTAGGTTATCCTGCGCATATGTCAGACCTAGTTCGAACTGCATCAGGGCAATTCCATCTAGAAAACTGTTTATCATTTGCAGAAATTGAAGATTTAATTCAAATAGGGGACATTAATCAGGCCTTGTATCCTATTGAAGCCGCACTTTCTCATTTGCCGAATCTAACAATTAATGATAAAGTAGCAGGGAAAGTACAAAATGGGGCAGTACTTGCCATTCCGGAAAAGTTTTCTTCATTAGATAGTGGAGAACCATTTACACTATTGAATGAGGCTGGGGATACGATTGCAATTTATGAAAAACATCCTAGCAAACCCAATGTAATGAAGCCGGTAAAGGTATTAGTAAATGCTCAAGAACTAAAAGCATAGCTAGGTGAAAAATACGTGAAAATTATTTATATATCTCATCCACACCAATTAAGTAAGAAAGAACTCCCAAACACAGTTTTAGCATTAGGATATTTTGATGGAGTCCATAAAGGTCATCAATCTGTTATAAATGAAGCTATAAATATAGCATCTCATCATCAATTTTCTAGTGCGGTTATGACTTTTGACCCTCATCCATCTGTTGTTCTTGCTAACGGAAGGAAAAAGGTGGACCTACTAACTACCATTGAAGAGAAAGCAGCTATTATCGAGGAGTTAGGAATTGATATTCTATATATTGTTACCTTTAATGAAGAGTTTGCCAATTTATTACCACAAGAATTCGTAGATGATTACATTATTGGGCTGAATGTAAAGCATGTTGTAGCAGGCTTTGATTTTAGCTATGGTAGATTAGGGAAAGGGACAATGGAGACACTGCCTTTTCACTCTCGTGGTGAATTCGAACAAACAACTATAGAAAAACAAACTCACGGTGAAACGAAAATTAGTTCAACCTTAATTAGACAACTTATTAATAATGGTCAAATTGCTGAGGTATATAATTTGTTAGGTAGATATTTTACCCACACAGGAAAAGTTGTTCATGGTGATAAAAGAGGTAGAACAATAGGTTTTCCCACAGCAAACCTAGATGTAAAAGAAGGATATATTACACCACCAGTAGGAGTCTATGCTGTAAGAGTGTGTGTAAGTTCAATCTGGTACTTTGGAGTATGTAATATTGGCTTTAAGCCAACCTTCCATAAGGATAAAAAGGTACCTACAATTGAGGTGCACATTTTTGATTTTGATGAGTCTATTTATGATCAAGAAATTACAATTGAATGGCACACACGAATTAGATCAGAGAAAAAGTTTGCCAATGTTGCAGAATTAGTAAAGCAAATTAATGAAGATAGAGATGAAACGAAGCTCTATTTTGAGAAAATGTCACACGAGACTTGCTTTTTAAGGTAAAAAGTTGTATTCTAATAAACGTACTATAGAACCGTTGCTTGGCAAGTCGAATCACCAACGCTTGCTCGGTAATAGGGGATTACAATATTAGGAGGTGAAATAGGATGGCTATCACACAAGAGCGCAAGAATGAACTAATCAGTGAATACAGAACACATGATACTGATACTGGATCTCCAGAAGTTCAAATTGCTGTCCTAACTGAGGAAATTAATAACTTAAACGGACACTTACGTACTCACAAGAAGGACCATCATTCACGTCGTGGTCTATTGAAGATGGTTGGTAAACGTCGTAATTTACTAAACTACCTTCGTAACAAAGACGTAACTCGTTACCGTGAACTAATTACTAAACTTGGTTTACGTAGATAATGTAAAGAAAGCGGGAGAATTCCCGCTTTTTTATTAGCATATTTTTACGGTGCATATTCTAGTTTTAAATTGTTATGTTGAATAACTTTTGTCCATACTATACATAAAATATAGTTTCAACTATAGTTGTTAATAATGAAAAGAGAACAATGATCAAACAATCATCGTTTTTTTATAGATAAAATACTTATAATATTCTTAAAAATGTACATATAGAGAGGGGCACAAAATATGGATCAAGGAAAACAAGTATTTTCCACTGAGTGGGCTGGTCGTGAGCTTACTGTTGAAATAGGCCAACTAGCAAAGCAAGCAAGTGGTTCAGTATTAGTACGTTATGGTGAAACTGTCGTATTAAGTACTTCAACCGCTTCAAAAGAACCAAAAAATTTAGATTTCTTCCCGTTAACTGTTAACTATGAGGAACGCTTGTATGCAGTGGGTAAAATCCCTGGTGGTTTTATTAAGCGTGAAGGACGACCTAGTGAAAAAGCAATTTTAGCTAGTAGACTGATTGATCGACCAATACGTCCTTTATTTGCGGATGGATTCCGTAATGAGGTTCAGGTAATCAGTATTGTCATGAGTGTGGACCAAAACTGCTCGTCTGAAATGGCAGCTATGTTTGGATCTTCTTTATCACTATGTGTATCGGATATTCCATTTGAAGGACCCATTGCTGGAGTGATTGTAGGCAGAATTGACAATGAGTTTGTTATTAATCCATCTGTTGAACAATTAGAAAAAAGTGATATTCATTTAGTAGTAGCAGGAACTAAGGATGCTATTAACATGGTTGAAGCTAGAGCAGATGAGGTTCCTGAAGAGGTAATGCTTGAGGCAATCATGTTCGGACATGAAGAAATAAAAAAATTAATTGCTTTCCAAGAAAAAATTATGGAAGCGGTCGGTGTAGAAAAAAGAGAAATTCAATTATATGAAGTAGACAAGAACTTGGAGCAATCAGTACGTGAACTTGCAGAAAAAGATATAAACAGCGCAGTTCAGGTTCATGAGAAGCATGCTAGAGAAGATGCGATTAGTGAAGTGAAAGCAGCTGTCATTGCAAAATATGAAGAACAAGAAGCAGATGATCAAACGCTTAAACAAGTAAAAGAAATTTTAGGTAAACTTGTTAAAGAAGAAGTTCGTCGACTAATAACGGTTGAGAAAATTAGACCAGATGGTAGAAAGCCGGATGAAATTCGCCCATTATCTTCAGAGATTGGTTTATTGCCACGTACACATGGGTCAGGCTTATTTACAAGAGGTCAAACACAGGCTTTAAGTATTTGTACCCTAGGTGCGTTAGGTGATGTTCAGATTTTGGACGGGCTTGGAATTGAAGAGTCCAAGCGTTTTATGCATCATTATAACTTCCCGTTATTCAGTGTAGGTGAAACTGGACCTATGAGAGGACCAGGTCGTAGAGAAATCGGTCACGGTGCACTTGGTGAACGTGCTCTTGAGCCAGTTATTCCATCTGAAAAGGATTTCCCGTATACTATACGTTTAGTTTCAGAAGTATTAGAGTCAAATGGTTCTACTTCTCAAGCAAGTATTTGTGCAAGTACGTTAGCAATGATGGATGCTGGGGTTCCTATTAAGGCACCAGTTGCTGGTATTGCAATGGGACTTATTAAAAAGGATGAACATTATACAGTTCTAACGGATATTCAAGGAATGGAAGACCACCTCGGCGATATGGACTTTAAAGTGGCCGGTACTTCAAATGGTGTAACTGCCATTCAAATGGATATCAAAATAGAAGGATTGTCTAAACAAATTCTAGAAGAAGCACTACTACAAGCTAAAACTGGTCGTATGGAAATTTTAGAATCTATGTTACGTACAATCAATGAACCAAAACAAGAATTGTCTAAATACGCTCCAAAAATCTTAACAATGAAAATTAACCCTGATAAAATTCGTGATGTTATTGGACCTAGCGGTAAACAAATCAATAAGATTATTGATGAAACAGGTGTTAAAATTGACATTGAACAAGATGGTACAGTTTTCATTTCTTCAGTAGATCAAGCGATGAATGAAAAAGCGAAGAAAATTATTGAGGATATTGTACGTGAAGTGGAAGTTGGACAAATGTATCTTGGAAAAGTTAAACGAATTGAGAAATTTGGTGCATTCGTAGAGTTATTTAGTGGAAAAGATGGATTAGTTCATATCTCTGAGCTTGCTGAAGAAAGAGTAGGCAAAGTGGAGGATGTAGTCTCAATCGGAGATGAAATTCTTGTTAAGGTTATGGAGATTGACAAACAAGGACGTGTCAACCTATCTCGCAAGGTTGTTTTGCGTGAACAAAAAGAAAAACAAGAGTCGTAATTGGGACCTGGTAACCCCAGGTCTTTTTTCCTGTTAATTTAAAGTGAAAATCATTGCTTACATAATTTTGAGTGATTTAGTAAGTATGTAATAAAATTCTTCCTTTCAACGAAAACTAAAGTATTCCTATACCGTGAAATACTTTAAAGGAGGAAGAGTTCGATGAGAAAGCAACGCATAACAATTACAGTACTTATGGTTATGTTTTTAATTCTCTCTGGAGAAGTTAAACAACCAATTTTAGTTGAAGCGGCCGATATCAAGCAAGATTCCTTATATAAGGAAATAGTTGATAATGCATCACAATATGAGATACCGGCAATTGATGCAAAGATTGACCCAGTTTGGAAAGCAACTCCCGGCTATAATGGTCTCAAAGTTGATATTGAAGCTTCGTATAAAAAAATGAAAAAAGATGGTGTATTTGATGAGGCGAAGTTAGTCTTAAAGCAAATAGAACCAAAAGTTAAATTAAAAGACTTACCAGCTGAACCTATTTATCGAGGGAACCCAAAAAAGAAGATGGTTTCATTTATTATTAATGTTGCTTGGGGAAATGAGTATATACCAAGCATGCTTGAGACTCTAAAAAAGCACAATGTAAAAGCATCTTTTTTCCTTGAAGGTAGATGGGTTAAGGAAAATCCTGAAATTGCTAAAATGATTAGTGATGCTGGTCATGAAGTAGGTAATCACTCCTATACCCATCCTGATTTAAAAACGCTTCCATCAGAACAAGTTCGTGAACAATTAACGAAAACAAATAAAGTTATTGAAGCAACGATTGGAAAGCAACCTACCTTATTCGGACCACCAAGTGGGAGCTTTCGACCCGAGGTCGTTAAAATCGCATCTGAGTCAAATATGAGGACAATCCTCTGGAGTGTTGATACAATAGATTGGCAAAGGCCGCAGCCAAGTGTAATTATAAATCGAGTGACAGGGAAAATTCATCCTGGAGCACTCGTGCTAATGCATCCAACTGAATCTACTGCATCAGCTCTAGAGACATTGATTCTAGCACTTAAAAAGAAGGAATACTCTATTAGTAATGTATCCACTTTGCTGAGTGAAGAGAGATTAAGCGAATAACATTTGAATTAAAAATAGAAGGTCTATGTCAGGAGGCAATACATTGATAAAAAAGTACACATGCAATAATGGCGTTCGTATTGTATTAGAAAATATCCCTACCGTTCGTTCAGTCGCAATCGGTGTTTGGATTGGAACTGGATCAAGAAATGAAACGAGCCAAAATAATGGAATTTCACATTTTCTAGAGCATATGTTCTTCAAAGGAACCAGCACACGTTCTGCTAGGGAGATTGCTGAGTCCTTTGATAGTATTGGTGGACAAGTAAATGCTTTCACATCAAAGGAATATACATGCTATTATGCAAAGGTTCTTGATGAACATTCTAGCTATGCCTTAGAAGTGCTTGCTGATATGTTTTTCAACTCAACATTTGACGAAGAAGAGCTTAAAAAGGAAAAGAATGTAGTTTATGAAGAAATTAAAATGTATGAAGATACACCTGATGATATTGTGCATGACTTATTAAGCAAGGCGACTTATGAGCAGCATCCACTAGGATATCCAATTCTGGGAACAGACTCTACACTTGAAACTTTTAATGGTGATTCTTTAAGGCAATATATGAAAGAAACATACATTCCGGAGAATGTCGTTGTTTCAGTTGCTGGTAATATTGATGAAGGTTTTATAAAGGAAATTGAAAACTACTTTGGTACGTTTACTTCTAATCATAAGAAACAAGTGTTTGAAAAGCCAAGTTTTCATTCGAATCGTGTTGCAAGGAAAAAGGATACAGAACAAGCCCACTTATGTATTGGCTTTGATGGGCTTCAAGTTGGAGACAAAGACATCTATAATTTAATTGTGTTAAATAATATCTTAGGCGGTAGTATGAGCAGCCGTTTATTCCAAGAAGTTCGTGAGCAACGTGGATTAGCTTATTCGGTTTTCTCCTATCATTCCTCTTACCAAGACAGCGGAATGCTTACGGTCTATGGAGGTACTGGAAGCAATCAATTAGATTTATTGTTTGAAACAATCCAGTCGACACTAGATAAACTAAAAAAAGATGGTATCACGACGAAAGAGCTTAAAAACAGCAAGGAGCAAATGAAGGGTAATCTAATGCTTAGTCTAGAGAGCACTAATAGTAGGATGAGTCGTAATGGAAAGAATGAATTGTTACTAAAACAACATAGAACCCTTGATGAAATCATTGAAAAGCTAAACTTAGTTAATGAAGATAGCGTGAATGAACTATCTAATCGCATCTTTACAGATAATTATTCTGCTGCCTTAGTTGGTCCAAATGATCAATTACCAAAAGGAATGTAAATCTCTCCATTTACTTCTAAAAATTGGACTACTTCGATAGTATATAGTAATGACTATCGAGGAGGAAACAATATGAGGCTTAGTGAATTAAGTGGCAAGGAAATAGTTGATGTTAAGAGAGCAGAACGCCTTGGGGTATTAGGGCAAACTGATCTAGAAATTAACGAGCAAACGGGCCAAATAAACGCGTTAATTATCCCATCATTAAAGTGGTTTGGTTTTCGAAAACATGGGAATGAAGTAAGAGTCCCTTGGAAACATATTAAAAAAATTGGTACAGACATGATTATTATTGATATTCCTGATGAATACACGGCAAATAAAAACTTTAGTGAATAGATTCTTATAAGTTGACCCTTAGGGGTCAATTTTTTTTGTCCTCTTTTAATTCTCCTAACACCTCGACTTTCTATTCACCGATTATGTGCGTTTCTCATAAGATGTTTAAGTAAATGAATTTGATTAGGAAGATTTTTATAAAAGAGAAGGTGAAAACATGTTAACTGGTATGCACATTGCTGTTATTGGCGGGGATGCAAGGCAGTTAGAAGTTATTCGCAAATTATTAGAATTAGATGCGAAGATTTCGTTAATCGGCTTTGATCAATTAGATCATGGTTTCACAGGTGCTTCGAAAGAGCAAATTGATGAAGTTGATTTTTCAGATATAAATGCTATGATTCTGCCTGTTCCTGGAACGAACGGTGAGGGGCAAGTTGAAACGATATTTTCTAATGAAAAAGTAATTCTGACAGAGGAAATTATTGCAAAGACACCTGAAGATTGTGTTATTTTTTCCGGCATTAGTAACAGTTATCTAGATTCCATTGTAAGTAAGAACAATCGAAAGCTTGTTAAATTATTTGAGCGGGACGATGTTGCAATCTATAATTCCATCCCGACAGTTGAAGGAACCATAATGATGGTTATTCAGCATACCGATATAACAATTCATAATTCAAAGGTGGTTGTACTCGGTCTTGGAAGAGTTGGAATGAGTGTTGCACGTACATTTAGCGCACTAGGAGCAAAAGTAAAAGTTGGAGCTAGAAAGTCAGAACATATCGCTCGAATCACTGAGATGGGGTTAGAGCCTTTTCACTTAGATGATTTATCGGAAATTGTTTCGGATGCTGATGTGTGTATAAATACAATCCCACACCTTATTGTAACAGCCAGTGTTATCTCAAAAATGCCGGCTCATACCCTTATCGTCGACCTTGCTTCTAAGCCAGGTGGAACAGATTTTAGGTATGCAGAAAAACGTGGGATCAAGGCATTATTAGCACCAGGTCTTCCTGGTATCGTTGCACCTAAAACGGCTGGTCAAATTGTTGCCAATGTTTTGTCACAAATCCTTTTAGAGCACCATAAAAGAGAGGAGAAATAATATGAAATTTAAGGGAAAACGTATTGGTTTTGGTTTAACAGGTTCTCATTGTACGTATGATGAAGTAATGCCAGAGATAGAGAAGCTTGTAAAAGAAGGTGCAGATGTATTACCTGTTGTTTCAAATACAGTTAAAACGACGACAACACGTTTTGGAAAAGGCGAAGATTGGATTAAACGGGTAGAAGAGATTACCGGGAATAAAGTGATTGATTCAATCGTTGCAGCCGAACCACTTGGTCCAAAAATCCCTCTAGATTGTATGGTCATTGCACCATTTACTGGGAATTCAATGAGCAAGTTCGCAAATGCAATGACAGACTCTCCTGTCTTAATGGCTGCTAAAGCAACCCTAAGAAATCTAAGTCCAGTTGTACTTGGAATATCTACAAACGATGCACTAGGGTTAAACGGTGTAAATTTAATGCGTTTGATGGCTACGAAAAATATCTATTTTATCCCTTACGGCCAAGATGCACCAATGAAAAAGCCAAACTCGATGGTCGCGCGTATGGGATTGCTTCAAGACACTGTACTTGCTGCAATGGAAGGTAAGCAACTGCAGCCTGTTATTATTGAGAAATTTCGAGATAGCGAATAAGAAATTGAACTGTTACAATAAGAAGAGAAGAATGATTTTATTTATGTAGTAAAATTCTTCTCTTCTTTACTACGTGAATATGATAAAATATATTTTACTGGTAAAAAATGAACAACGTTTATTTTTGATTTTTGGAGGGGTAATAATAATGGCACAACCGAATGGGTTACATGTAGCAGTAGTTGGAGCAACCGGTGCAGTAGGTACACAAATGATTCAAACTCTGGAAAGCCGCGACTTCCCTATTGCAAAACTTACACTTTTATCATCAGAACGCTCCGCAGGAAAAACAGTACGATTCAAAGGCAAAGACCTAGTTGTGGAAGCAGCCACTCCGGAAAGCTTCGAAGGGGTAGATATTGCTTTATTTAGTGCTGGAGGAAGTGTATCAAAAGAATTAGCACCTGAGGCTGTAAAGCATGGTGCTATTGTTATAGATAATACAAGTGCGTTTAGAATGGATAAGGATGTACCTTTAATCGTACCTGAAGTAAATGAAGCAGAGCTTAAAAATCATAATGGAATAATTGCTAATCCAAATTGTTCAACAATTCAAATGGTTGTAGCACTTGAACCAATTAGACAAAAATTCGGATTAAAAAACATAATTGTGTCCACATATCAAGCAGTGTCAGGTGCCGGAGATGCAGCTATTACAGAATTAAAAGATCAGGCTCAAGCAATATTAGAGGGAAGAGAGTTTACTCCTCAAGTATTACCTGTTAAGTCTGACAAAAAGCATTACCAAATTGCCTTTAATGCTATTCCTCAAATTGATAAATTTGAAGACAATGGTTTTACAACAGAAGAAATGAAAATGATTAATGAGACTAAAAAGATTATGACTTATCCTGAGTTGCACGTAGCAGCTACTTGTGTACGACTACCAGTTGTAACAGGACACTCTGAGTCTGTTTATATTGAAATAGATGAAGAAAATGTGTCAGCAGTTGATATTAAGGAATTACTAAGCAAAGCTCCTGGAGTTGTATTACAGGATGATCCTTCGCAACAGCTTTACCCAATGCCTGCTGATTGTGTAGGGAAAAATGATGTGTTTGTCGGTAGAATTCGTAAAGACTTAGACCGTCCTACTGGTTTTCACATGTGGATTGTATCTGATAACCTTTTAAAAGGTGCTGCGTGGAATTCAGTCCAAATTGCAGAAAGCTTAGTAAAACTCGGTTTAGTAAAATAAATAATTAGTAGTGTCCTATAGACTTATTAATTATATGGGGTGTAAATATGAACATCATCGTCCAAAAATTTGGTGGAACATCTGTAAAGGATGAGAAAACAAGACATTTAGCTAGAAAGCATATACAAAATGCACTGGACGAAGGAAACAAAGTTGTTGTTGTTGTATCGGCTATGGGTCGCTTAGGTGATCCTTATTCAACGGATACCTTACTTGGGTTAATTGACAACAATCTTGCAAAAGTTAGTAACCGTGAAATAGATATGCTTTTATCTTGTGGAGAAATTATTTCAAGTGTTGTGTTCTCCGAAATGCTAAATAGTCATGGGATTAAAGCTACAGCTCTAACAGGAGCGCAAGCTGGTTTCCGCACATCAGATGACTATACAAATGCGAAAATTATTGATATGAAATGTGATCGTCTCCAAAATGAACTGGAGCAACACGACGTTGTTGTTGTGACTGGTTTTCAGGGAGTGGCTAAGAATGGGGATGTTACTACGATAGGCAGGGGTGGAAGTGATACTTCGGCTGCTGCGCTGGGGGCAGCGTTAAATGCAAAATGGATTGACATTTTTACAGATGTTGAGGGAGTAATGACTGCAGACCCTCGAATCGTAGAAGATGCCAGACCGCTATCTGTTGTAACATATACTGAGATCTGTAACATGGCCTATCAAGGAGCAAAAGTTATTCACCCAAGAGCTGTGGAAATTGCAATGCAAGCGAATGTTCCTATTCGTGTAAGATCAACCTATTCCGATTTGCCTGGGACGCTTGTCACTTCTATTGAAAAAGGAAGTAAAGGTAGAGATGTGAAGGAAAGGTTAATTACTGGAATTGCGCATGTTTCAGGTGTAACACAAATAAAGGTTCAAGCAAGCAAAGGTCAATATGATTTACAAACGAAAGTGTTTAAAGCTATGGCTAATGCAAAAATAAGCGTTGATTTCTTTAATATCACGCCAAATGGTGTTGTGTATACAGTATCTGGTGAGATGACTGAAAAGGCGATTGATGTATTGGAAAACCTTGGGTACGAACCTCTGGTTACAAGAAATTGTGCTAAGGTCTCGACTGTTGGAGCAGGCATGAACGGTGTTCCAGGAGTTACATCTAAAATTGTAACTGCTTTGTCAGATCAAGGAATTCAAATACTACAATCCGCAGACAGCCATACGACTATTTGGGTTTTAGTAAAACAAGAGGATATGACAAAAGCTGTAAATGCATTGCATAAAGCTTTCCAACTATCAGAGGAGACTCAAAATAGAAGTAGTACTGGAATTTAAAAGGGGGCAGGGTAAACGAATGATTAATTTTGGAAAAGTATCAACAGCAATGGTTACACCATTTGACAAAAAAGGAAATATTGACTTTAATAAGACAACTCAACTCGTTAACCATTTAATTCAGAATGGGAGTGACTCATTAGTAGTAGCAGGTACTACAGGTGAATCGCCAACTTTATCTTCTGAAGAAAAGGTTGCACTCTTTAAACATGTTGTAAAAGTAGTAGATGGAAGAATTCCAGTAGTTGCTGGTACAGGAAGTAATAACACGTATGCTTCTGTTGAATTAACAAAAAAAGCTCAGGAAGCTGGAGTAGACGCAATTATGATCGTTGCTCCGTACTACAATAAACCTAATCAAGAAGGCCTTTATCAGCATTTCAAGGTAATTGCAGAGAGCACAACGCTTCCTGTTATGCTTTATAACATCCCAGGACGTTCTGTAGTAAATATGTCTGTAGATACAATTGTAAAGATTTCAAAATTACCTAATGTGGTTGCAGTTAAAGAAGCAAGTGGTAATTTAGACGCTATGACTGAAATTATTGCAAATACAGATGAGGATTTTATGCTTTATAGTGGAGATGACGGTTTAACGCTACCAGTACTATCTGTTGGAGGTAACGGTGTAGTTTCTGTTGCATCACACATTGTAGGTCAGGAGATGCAAGAAATGATCGCTGCTTTTGAAACAGGAGATGTGTCTAAGGCTGCGAAAATCCATCAAGCTCTATTACCCCTAATTAAAGGATTATTTTCTGCGCCAAGCCCTTCACCTGTAAAAACTGCTTTACAATTAAAAGGCTTAGATGTAGGTTCAGTACGTTTACCAATGGTTCCACTAACAGAGCAAGAGCGTACACAACTTCAAGGTTTATTAAAGTAATGAAATGTTTAGAAGAGACACCTTTGTAGGTGTCTTTTTAATATTGTTTGAACTTTTTAGATTTCTGCTTTAAGAATGAAAATCGCGTTCTCGTTTCATACTACAAGTAACCTTGCTTGAAAGGAGAATGCTACATGACCGACAAATACATACAATCAGGTGATCAACCTGGTGGAGACGAAACTGATAAAAACGAAACTAAAGGATCAAGCCTTGTTGAGAAAATTCAACAATTGGGACAAACAAATATACCTCAAATGGCAAACGATACTAAAATACATTGCCTAACCATAGTAGGGCAAATCGAAGGCCATATGCAGCTTCCTCCACAGAACAAAACAACTAAGTATGAACATGTTATCCCACAAATAGTTGCAATTGAACAAAATCCTAAAATTGAAGGGCTACTCGTCATCTTAAATACCGTGGGTGGAGATGTAGAGGCTGGGTTGGCTATTTCAGAGATGCTTGCATCATTATCTAAACCATCTGTATCTATTGTGCTAGGAGGAGGGCACTCTATAGGTGTACCAATTGCAGTATCCTGTTCACATTCTTTTATTGCCGAAACAGCAACAATGACCATCCATCCTGTTCGATTAACAGGACTCGTAATTGGTGTACCCCAAACTTTCGAATATTTAGATAAGATGCAGGAGCGTGTTATCAACTTCGTTACCAAAAACTCTAATATATCAGAGGAAAAGTTTAAAGAATTAATGTTTTCAAAAGGGAATTTAACACGTGATATCGGTACCAATGTTGTTGGTGCTGATGCTGTAAAATATGGTTTGATAGACGAAGTAGGTGGAGTTGGTCAAGCCATCAAGAAGCTAAATGAGTTAATAGAAGAACGAAATAAATTAAGTGGAAGCGAGCAGATGTTACAATGATTCTTTACACCATGATGCCTGAGGAGCTAGTTTTTCCTATAAATGAAAATGACTTTGGAAAGCAAAGATATGTCGAACTCAATGGTGTTTCTATGCTTGTAAATGAACTTAGCCCACAGTGTTGTGAAATCGTAAGAATTGTAAGCACTGACCCGCAACACTATCTAGATGCACAATATTCACCAGGACAACGATTGATGGTTTCTTTTTCATGAAGATTGAAAAAGACAAGTCAGTATGCCACATGACGGAATAATATGTGATATAATTTAATATGCAATCCTAATAGCAGCCACGTAAGCATGGGCTGCTTTTCTTTATACTAGGCTTGTCCTATTTATTATCCGGTGGGGTGTCTATGGCGAAACAAAAAAGACGTACAAAGAACAAGACTGAGTGGAAAAAAACCTTTAAGTTTGAATTGATAGGTTTAACCCTATTAGCGTTAACCTGCATTGGAATTGCCAATCTAGGAGTCGTAGGAAATACGATTGTTGCCTTGTTTCGATTTTTTACTGGTGAATGGTTTATGCTTTGTTTACTTGGCCTTTTACTTTTATCTTTTTATGTCATCTGGAAACGAACTTGGCCGAACTTTTTTACCAGACCCTTAATCGGTACATATTTAATAACGATATCCGTTTTGCTGCTGAGTCACGTAACATTATTTAAGCTATTATCTAATGAAGGCGCATTTGCAAAACCAAGTGTTATTTTGAATACCTGGGAGTTATACTGGTTGGAACAAGCCGGTCAAATCAGTTCTTCTGATTTAGGTGGAGGGATGATTGGTGCCGTTGTTTTTGCTGCCTCATACTTCTTATTCGATGAGCCTGGAACGAAAATTATAGCTGTTTTTCTTATAGTATGCGGTGTTATTTTAGTAACAGGAAAATCACTTAATGAAACACTTATTAAAATTTTAAGACCAATTGGAACCTTCCTTAAAGGACAATGGATTGCCTTTATTGAAGATGTTAAAGAATGGTCAATTAATTTAAAGAGTAAGAAGAAGTCACCCAAAAGTGCAAAGAAGAAAACACCTATAAAAACATCGTCTCAAACAAATATAGTCGATGATGAAGATGAGCTAAAAGAAATCATTGAAATTGAGGTGGGTGAACCAGCACAACCACCTATCATTTCAAATTTTGCGGACAGAGCTTATGAACCAAAAACAAACACTGCGGAGAGTAAAAAACAAATAGTTGAAGATGTAGTTGATGAGAAAGTTCCACCTATTACTTTTACTGAAATAGAAAATGTGGATTATGAATTACCTCCTGTTCACTTATTAAATTCTCCCAAGCCCACTGACCAGAGTTCAGAGCATGAGAATATTTATGCGAATGCTAGAAAACTAGAAAGAACGTTCCAAAGTTTTGGAGTAAAAGCAAAAGTGACAAAAGTGCATTTAGGTCCAGCTGTAACGAAGTACGAGGTATATCCGGATGTAGGAGTGAAAGTTAGTAAGATTGTAAACCTAAATGATGACCTAGCTCTTGCGTTGGCTGCAAAGGATATTCGTATTGAAGCGCCTATTCCGGGAAAGTCAGCAGTAGGTATAGAGGTTCCAAACTCAGAAGTTGCGACTGTATCTCTTCGTGAAGTTCTTGAGGCGAAGGAAAATGATAAACCTGAAGCCAAGCTGCTGATTGGACTCGGAAGAGATATCTCAGGAGACGCAGTGTTAGCTGAATTAAATAAGATGCCACACTTACTTGTTGCAGGTGCTACAGGAAGTGGGAAAAGTGTATGCATAAATGGTATAATTACTAGTATCCTAATGAGAGCAAAACCTCATGAAGTAAAAATGATGATGATTGATCCAAAGATGGTTGAATTAAATGTATACAATGGTATACCTCATTTACTCGCACCTGTTGTAACAGACCCTAAAAAGGCGTCTCAAGCATTAAAAAAGGTAGTAAATGAAATGGAAAGAAGATATGAACTTTTCTCTCATACAGGTACAAGGAACATTGAAGGTTATAATGAGCATATCAAAAGACATAATGATGGAGAAGAAGCGAAGCAACCTTCACTACCCTATATTGTCGTTATAGTGGACGAGCTTGCAGATTTAATGATGGTCGCTTCATCAGATGTTGAGGATTCAATTACCCGTCTGGCGCAAATGGCTAGGGCTGCAGGTATTCACTTAATTATTGCAACCCAAAGGCCGTCAGTGGACGTAATAACAGGTGTAATTAAAGCTAATATCCCGTCAAGAATAGCCTTTAGTGTTTCCTCTCAAACAGATTCTAGAACGATTTTAGACATGGGTGGAGCGGAAAAGTTGCTAGGAAGAGGAGATATGCTATTCCTTCCTGTTGGGGCAAATAAACCTGTTCGTGTTCAAGGAGCTTTTCTTTCAGACGATGAGGTTGAAGAAGTTGTAGACTTTGTCATCTCACAGCAAAAGGCGCAGTATCAGCAGAATATGATTCCGCAAGAAGTATCAGAGGTTATCGAAGATGTAGAGGATGATCTATATGATGAGGCTGTCCAACTAATTCTTGAAATGCAGACCGCATCCGTATCCATGCTCCAAAGGCGTTTTAGAATCGGATATACAAGAGCTGCAAGGCTTATTGATGCAATGGAAGCTAGAGGTGTGGTTGGCCCTTATGAAGGTAGTAAACCAAGGGCAGTTCTTATTACAGCTCCAAAGGAAGAACTCGGTAGTTAAAAAGTAAGGGGAGCTTCCCTTACTTTTTTTACGATATTATGAAACTTTACAAATAACCCTTTCAAATTTCGACAATAATTTTATTTCTTATTTATTTCTTGGGTAAAAAGTGGTATAGTATTGACGATTGACTACCACTTGTCTAACATCAGACATCTGATTGTTAACTTATAGTTATACCTATTCTTTGGGGGTAAAGTCGTGTCTATTAAAAGTGATGCTCGTCATTTGTATTTACAAGTGATTGATAAAATAAAAAAAGATATAGAAATTGGGTATTACAAAGAAAAAGAAAAGCTACCATCAGAATTTTTATTAGCTAAGCAGCTTGGTGTAAGTCGTGCAACGCTAAGAGAGGCACTGAGGATACTTGAGGAAGAAAATGTCGTTATAAGAAGGCATGGAGTTGGAACGTTTGTAAGTAGTAGACCTTTATTTTCTTCAGGAATTGAGCAGTTAAATACGGTTACAGATATGATTATTGATGCTGGTATGAAGCCTGGGACGATCTTCTTAACATCCATGACACAGGCTGCTACCGAGGAAGATATTAAGCGGTTTCAATGCTCTGAAGAAGACGAGTTTATCTTAATGGAGCGTGTGCGAACAGCTAATGGTGACCCAGTGATATATTGTATTGATAAGATTCCAAGTAGTATTATGAATTCTGATTTTTCTCATCAAGAGGAATCTTTATTAGATTATATACATAAGAGAACCGGTAAACATATATCCTATGCAGTTACTCATATTGAACCACTCGGATATCACGAGAAGATTTCTCCGATTTTGGAGTGCGATCCTGAAACTGCATTATTGGTTCTTAAGCAAATGCATTTTGATGAAAATGATGAAGCAATCCTTCATTCAATAAACTATTTTAAAGCTGATAAATTTGACTTTTATGTAGTTAGAAAAAGAATATAATATTTTTTAATATTATTGAGCATTTTATTTAAGGAGGTGAAGTTTACTTCGTTCGTTGCACTTTTATATAACTAGCAAGGACAAGCTGTTTCTTTTGAACTATGTTTTTCAAAAAAAAATTATCAAATTGGGGGTACAATTATGAAAAAAGCTTTAATAATCCTACTTACTTTATCTTTAGTTAGCTTTCTAGCGGCTTGCGGTGGCGGCGGCGGAGCGAAGGATGGATTGAAAGTTGGAATGGTTACAGACGCAGGTACAATTGATGACAAATCATTTAACCAAGGTACATGGGAAGGTATTCTTCAAGCTAAAGAAGAATTAAACATTCAAGAAAAATATCTTAAGCCAGCAGGTACAACTGAAGCTGATTACTTAAAAGAAATCGGTAACCTATACGATGCAGGTTACAAGTTCATCGTTACTCCTGGTTTCAAATTCGAAACTGCTGTATTCCAAGCACAATCTAGATATGAAGATGCTAAATTCGTAATTATTGATGGTGCACCTCACTCTGGAGATTATAATCCAGTTGTAAATGAAAATACTGTTTCAGTATTTTTTACTGAACATGAGTCAGGTTTCTTAGCAGGTGTTGCTACTGCACTTGAACTAAATGAAGGTGAAGCTGGATTCATCGGTGGTATGGAAATTCCAGCTGTACAAAAGTTTAACTGGGGCTTCCAACAAGGTGTTCAATATGCTAATGAGAACTTAGGAACAAACATAAGCATTAAAGCTGAAAACGTTTTATATCAAGGTTCATTTGATAATGTTGCAGCAGGTGGACAAATTGCTGCTCAAATGTTTGACCGTGGTGTAAACGTAATCTTTACTGCTGCAGGTGGAGTTGGAGTTGGAGCTATCAACGAAGCTAAAAACCGCGCATTAGGTGGAGAACAAGTTTGGATCGTTGGTGTAGACGTTGACCAATATGCTGACGGAATTTATGAAGGCGATAAATCAATCATTTTAACTTCTGCAATGAAAAAGTTAGACCAAGTTGCTTTTGACATGGTTAAAGCTGAAATTGATGGAGAATTCCCTGGTGGAGAAACATTAACATTTGACGTAACAAATAACGGTGTAGGGATTCCAGAAGAAAATCCAAACTTAAGTGAAGACACAATAACTCAGGTTAAAGATGTTTTAGAAAAAATTAAATCTGGTGATATCACTGTCTCCGCTGAACAAGGAAATTTATTGAAGTAAAACGAGTGTAGACAAAAGAGACGGTTTCTACCGTCTCTTTTGTAATATTGGATAGACAAAATTTTACTTTAATAGGAATTTACTTTTTAAAAAAGGTGAGTGCTACGATGGATTATGTTGTTGAGATGCTAAATATCCGTAAGGAATTCCCTGGGATTGTTGCGAATGATAATATCACCCTAACATTAAGAAAAGGTGAAATTCATGCATTATTAGGTGAAAATGGTGCTGGAAAATCTACTTTAATGGGTGTTCTGTTTGGTATGTATCAACCAGAGCAGGGAGTTGTAAAGGTAAATGGTAAAGAAGTTCGTATCACCAGTCCAAATGTCGCTAACCGATTAGGAATTGGGATGGTTCATCAGCATTTTAAGTTGGTTGAGAACTTTACTGTAACTGAAAATATTATTTTAGGTAGTGAACCGTTAAAAGGCGGACTTGTACTTAATATTGATAAGGCTGCAAAAAGAATCGAAGAGTTATCTAAACATTATGGATTAAATGTGGATCCTCATGCGAAAATTCAAGATATTTCTGTTGGAATGCAACAAAGGGTAGAAATCATTAAAATGCTCTATCGTGAAGCGGATGTACTTATCCTTGACGAGCCTACAGCCGTACTAACCCCAAATGAAATTGATGAGTTAATGAATATCATGCGCAACCTCATAAAAGAAGGTAAATCCATTATTATCATTACCCATAAATTAAAGGAAATTAAAGCGGTAGCAGACCGTTGTACTGTTATTAGACGTGGAAAAGGAATTGGTACGGTCAGTGTTGCTGAATCTAGCGAAGCAACTCTTGCTGAAATGATGGTAGGAAGACACGTATCTTTTAAAGTTGAGAAAGAAGAGAGCAAGCCAGGAAATGTTGTTCTTGAAATAGATTCTTTATTTGTTAAGAATGCACGAAAAGTAATGGGACTTAAAAACTTTTCTCTAGAAGTAAGAGCAGGTGAAATCGTCGGTATTGCAGGTGTAGAAGGAAATGGACAGTCCGATTTAGTTGAGGGAATTACAGGACTTAGAAAAGTAGAATCTGGAAAAATTCTCTTAAATGGTGAGGACATTACAAATATTCCTATCCGTCAACGAATTGACAAAGGCATTGGTCACATTCCAGAGGATAGACAAAAACGAGGGTTGGTATTGGACTATACACTTCAGTCAAATATGGTACTAGAAGTATATAATAAACCACCTTTTTCAAAGTTTGGATTGTTAAATGAAAACGCTATGAAAGAGTATGCCAAGAAAATCCTTGAAAACTTTGATGTCCGTTCAGGGGAGGGAGCCATTTCTATTGCCCGAACTTTATCTGGAGGAAACCAACAAAAAGCAATTATCGGAAGGGAATTAGAGCTTGATCCCAATTTATTAATAGCTGTTCAACCTACACGTGGATTAGACGTTGGTTCGATTGAATATATTCATAAGCGTTTAATTGAGCATCGAGATAATGGTAAGGCAGTACTCTTAATATCATTAGAACTTGATGAAGTTCTTCAGCTATCAGATCGAATTGCCATTGTAAATAATGGTGAACTTGTCGGAATAGTGAATGCTTCTGAAACAGATGAAAATGAAGTAGGTTTAATGATGGCCGGAGTAAGTAAGGAGAGAAGTATATGAGACACACTATAATTTCACTCGTTGCCGTTTTGTTAGGTCTCCTAGCCGGTGCTATTCTTATGTTGGTTATAGGAAGTAATCCAATCGAAGGATACATGTATCTTTTTCAAGGCGGTTTAAGAAACATTGAACGAATTGGCAATACACTGGCAACGGCAACACCTTTAATATTCACTGGATTATCGGTTGCTTTTGCATTTAGAACAGGATTATTCAATATTGGTGCATCTGGTCAAATGTTAATCGGTGGATTATTTGCAACTGCTATAGGATTAAGTTTAGATTTATCTAGACCTATATTACTATTGGTAATGGTCATAGCAGGATTTTTAGGAGGAGCTCTTTGGGCTTTTGTTCCAGGCTTACTTAAGGCTAAATTTAATGTTCACGAAGTTGTATCCACGATCATGATGAACTGGATTGCATATTGGACTGTATATTACGTAATTCCAGGCTACTTTAAAGGTGAATTTCTGGAGACTGAATCGCGTAAACTATCGGCAGACGCAACATTACAAGTTCCATTTTTATCAGAAATGTTTGGCGGGTCATATGTAAATTTAGGACTATTTCTTGCTGTAATAGCAGTTATTGTTATTGGATTTATTATTAATAAAACTACTTTAGGCTTCGAGTTAAAGGCGGTTGGATTTAACAGACATGCAGCAGAATATGCAGGTATGAAAGTAAACCGAAATATCATCTTATCAATGGTTATATCAGGTGGATTAGCAGGACTTGGTGGAGTTGCGTTGTATACAGGTAATGCAACTAGTATGCAAATAGGTATTTTACCAACTCAGGGGTATGATGGAATAGCAGTAGCATTACTTGGAGCAAATGCTCCTATTGGGGTATTTTTTGCAGCACTTTTCTTTGGAATTCTGTATTCAGGTACTGGCTTTATGAATGCTATGATTGACATTCCACCAGAAATCGCGAATACAATTATTGCTATCATTATCTATTTTGCTGCTACCAGTGTTTTAATTGAGCGTTTAATTAAAAAGTTCTCTGGTCGCCGTTCAAATAAAGAAAACATCAATGGACCTGTTGCTAAGAAGGAGGAATCCTAAAATGTGGACGGTAATACAACAAATTTTTCCTTATGCAATAATATTTACGATCCCTCTTCTTATTACTGCATTAGGTGGTCTTTTTAGTGAACGAAGCGGAGTCGTCAATATTGCTCTTGAAGGATTAATGGTAATAGGTGCATTTTCTGGTGCTTTGACCATTTACTTTTTACAGGGCAGTATGCCAAATACTTGGGCTTTATGGATTGGGCTATTAGTAGCAGCACTTGTAGGTATGTTATTTTCAATACTACATGCTTTTGCAAGCATCAATTTAAGTGCTAATCAAATTATTAGTGGTACAGCAATTAATATGATTGCCACTGCATTAACTGTCTTTTTAGCAAGAAATATTACAGGTAGTGGGAATGTTAGGATAACGACTGGTTTCTTACCAAAAGATGCTACAATTTTTGGTATTAATCTTTCAAACATACCTATCTTAGGTGATTTGTTTTTTTCAAAGAGCGTACCTACAACTTGGTTCGTATTAGCAATTCTTTTAATAAGTACATTTGTATTATATAAAACGAAGTTTGGTCTTCGATTGCGTTCATGTGGAGAGTTCCCTCAAGCTGCTGAGGCGGCTGGTATAAATGTAAGACGTGTAAGATACAGCGGTGTATTAATTTCTGGAGCATTTGCTGGTCTAGGTGGTGGCTTAATCATTGTTACGTATGCTGGAGAATTTACAGGCACTGTATCAGGTTTAGGATTCTTGGCACTGGCTGCCTTAATCTTTGGACAATGGAAGCCGTTAGGGGTTTTAGCAGCTACGTTATTCTTTGGTCTTGCAAGTACGATTGCAAACGTGTCACAGGTTATCCCTGAATTGGCTGTGTTTCCGCCAATTATCTTAAAGATTTTCCCATATGTAGTGACATTGATTGCATTAGTGCTTTTCTCTAAATCTTCTCAAGCACCAAAAGCTGCTGGAGAACCATTTGACTCAGGTAAACGATAATCGCATTATGTAAACTTACTAAAGAGATGACAAGAGTCATCTCTTTTTTCAATACTCCTAAGACTTGAAAATATTGCTAATTTAAGGTTATATTGTTTTTAAGATTAAATCACGCAACTTAGTTGAAAACTAGTATGAGACCTAATTAATAAGGTGTATGTTTATTGATTCCGTTAAAGGAGGAATTCGGAGATGATGCTTTCTAAGGAAACACAACAGAGCATAAACGGTCTAACCCTTCATACGATAGAAAGTGATAAATACAAAACAAACACAATTGTATTAAAGCTTAAAGCACCGTTAGAAGCAGACTACGTTACACAAAGGGCACTATTACCTTACGTATTGCAAAGTGAGACTTCTAAACATCCTACATCTACACAATTACGAAGTTATTTAGATGAATTATATGGTGCAACATTACAGGTCGATTTATCAAAGAAGGGTGAATACCATATTATTACACTTCGTATGGAGATTGCGAACGAGAAATTTTTATCTGATCAAACCCCTTTATTGAATAAGGCACTTGAACTATTAAGTGAGATTATTTTCTCTCCAGTAGTTGAAAACGGATCTTTCTCTACCACTACATTAGATAAAGAAAAGAGAACTTTACGCCAAAGAATAGAAGCTGTATTCGATGATAAGATGAGATATTCAAACTTGCGATTGATACAGGAAATGTGCAAGGATGAACCTTATGAGTTACACGTCAACGGTCGAATTGAAGATATCGACGCAATTTCTCCCACTTCGCTATATGAGTATTATCAAAAAGTGTTACGGGAAGATCAAGTTGATTTATATGTAGTTGGTAATATCCAGTCAAGTGAAGTTGCTGAGGTTATTGAAAAACGGTTCCCTTTTGATAAGCGAGAATCCTATCAGGAGTTAAAACTAACCACAAAAACGATTGAAAAAGTAAATGAAGTTATTGAGGCTGATGATGTAAAGCAAGGAAAGTTAAATATCGGATATCGAACAAATGTATACTATGGAGACGATGATTATAATGCATTACAGGTTTTTAATGGATTATTTGGAGGATTCTCCCACTCGAAACTATTTGTAAATGTACGTGAGAAAGAAAGCCTAGCTTATTATGCAGCTTCAAGAGTTGAAAGTCATAAAGGTTTACTTATGGTTATGTCAGGAATTGAATTCAAAAATTATGAAAGAGCCGTTACAATTATAAATGAACAAATGGATGCAATGTGTCAAGGTGAATTCACAGACCAGGATATTGATCAGACAAAAGCTGTAATTAAAAATCAGCTACTTGAAACAATTGATACAGCAAGAGGTATGGTTGAAGTTTTCTATCAAAATGCTGTTACAGGAAAATCAAATCCAATCAATGAATGGTTAGAAGGTATTGATTCAGTATCGAAGAAACAAATAATAGAGGTTGCTAATAAAATACAACAGGATACAATTTATTTCCTAAAAGGATCGGAGGTTGCCGATTAATGGAAAAAATAACATTTGATCAATTAAAAGAAGAATTATTTCATGAAAAGTTACCAAATGGTTTAGAAGTTTATGTTTTGCCGAAAAAAGGTTTTAATAAAACATATGCAACATTTACTACAAAATATGGTTCCATTGATAATCAGTTTGTTCCTCTTAATCAAAACGAGATGACTAAAGTCCCAGACGGAATAGCACATTTTCTTGAGCATAAGTTATTTGAAAAAGAAGATGGAGATGTCTTTGGAGAATTTAGTAAACAAGGGGCATCTGCCAATGCGTTTACTTCCTTTACACGTACGGCATACTTATTTTCAGCTACATCTAATGTAGAAAAAAATCTTGAGACATTGATCGATTTTGTACAAAGTCCATATTTTACAGAAAAAACGGTCGACAAAGAAAAAGGGATAATTGGGCAAGAAATTACGATGTACGATGATAATCCAGATTGGCGCTTATATTTTGGAGTAATTCAAAATATGTTTCAGAACCATCCGGTTAAAATAGATATTGCAGGAACAATAGAGTCAATCAGTAACATTACAAAAGATATGCTTTATACTTGTTACGAGACTTTTTATCATCCGAGCAATATGCTTTTGTTTGTCGTAGGTCCAGTTGATCCAGAAAAAATATTAGATCAAATTCGTAGTAACCAAGCTAATAAAGATTATAAGGATCAGCCTGAAATTCAAAGACATTTTGATGAGGAGCCTCAGCAGGTTTCTGAAAAAAAACAGGTACTTCAAATGAATGTTCAATCCTCAAAATGTTTAGTCGGGGTAAAAGCAATAGATGCTACGCGTTCTGGTAACGAGTTATTGAAGAATGAGCTAACTTTAAATATAATTCTAGACCTCCTATTTGGTAAAAGCTCAGATCATTATGAAACACTCTACAATGATGGCCTAATTGATGAAACTTTTTCTTTTGATTATACTGAAGAAAGCGGTTTTGGGTTCGCTATTATAGGTGGAGATACTCATGACCCAGATCAATTAGCCGATCGGATTCAAAAGGTATTACTTGATGCAAGAAATATGACTTTTACCCAAGAACAGTTAGAACGAATTAAGAAAAAGAAAATTGGTGGTTTCCTAAGGTCTCTTAATTCACCTGAATATATTGCAAATCAATTTACTCGGTATGCATTTAATGATATGAACTTATTCGATGTAGTGCCAGTAATGGAGCAAATAACGACCGAGGATATGAAAGAGACCATTTCCTCATTCATAAATGAAGATTGCTTTACTGTTTGTCAGGTCGTTCCAAAACAAAAATAAGATAACGGGGTTATCCAAAGAGATCATATCCCTTTGGGTAGCCCTCTTTTTTAGGAAGTGGACTAAATGGAAAAATATGCGTTAATTACTGGAGCAAGTGGAGGAATTGGAAAGGCAATTGCTAGAAGGTTAGCTGCTGACGGTTACTCGCTTTATCTGCATTATAATAATAATGAAACAGAGATTATAGAATTACAAAAGGAACTTGTAAATGACTCTACATATGTTTATTTAGTCAAATCAGATCTTTCAGACCCTATTGGTGTCTCAGTTTTACTTAAACAGATTCATAATAAAATTGACACTATTATTTATTCATCTGGGACTAGTTATTATGGTTTAGTTACAGAGACTAATGAAGAAACGGTTGATAAACTTACACAACTGCATTTGAAAAGTCCATTTACTTTGATAAAAAGCTTATTGCCTAATTTAGTGTCAAATAAGAACGGTAGTATTGTCATGATTTCATCTATATGGGGATTAACAGGAGGTTCCTGCGAGGTATTATACTCCATGGTTAAAGGTGGTCAAATTGCGTATGTAAAAGCACTTGCAAAGGAAGTAGCTTTAAGTAATATTCGTGTTAACGCAATTGCTCCTGGTGCCATTAATACACCTATGCTACTAAATGATTTTACAGAAGAAGAGTTATCTCATCTAAGCGAACAAATTCCGATGGGACGGCCTGGGGAAGCTGAAGAAGTAGCAGAAGCAGTTGCTTTCTTAGTTTCCAGTAAGTCGTCCTATATTACTGGTCAAGTCTTGTCAGTTAATGGTGGATGGTATTGCTAATTAATGTTAAATATACAAATTAAATGTGCATAAATCCTTTCGAAATAGACAAACTAACCTTGTACTAATCATTATAGGAGGGGTAAATATGTCTGTATTAGACAACTGGGAACAATGGAAAGACTTTTTAGGAGATCGTCTTCACCAAGCTACTGCTGAAGGTATGAGCCAACAAGTTGTTTCAGATGTAGCTTATTCAGTGGGTGACTATCTTGCAAAGCAGGTTGAACCTAAAAATGCTCAAGAAAAAGTATTAGCTGACCTATGGAGTGTAGCATCAACAGAAGAACAGCATGCAATTGCTAATATGATGGTTAAATTAGTTCAAAACGATGGCAATATGCAGTAAAAAGGGAGAGGTACATACCTCTTCTTTTTCTGTTTTTTTATAAACCCCTTTAGAGAAAATAAAATTTCTTTCCATGTTTTTCTTCTTTTGGTTAAATTCCCTTTCTTATTAGATTAAAATCATTTATTATTAATTTATAGGTAGAATAATGAAGGAACTTGTCATTTTTTATCCTTTTTATCCTTTAAGAGGTTACCTAGTTTTTGTCAGAACCTTACTAGAGGGGGATGTATCTAGATATGGAAAAGAAAGAATGGTACTTAGAATATGAAATATCGAAAAACCGGCCAGGTTTATTAGGAGATATTTCCTCATTATTGGGAATGCTATCCATTAACATTGTTACCATTAATGGGGTAGACGATATGCGCAGAGGAATGTTATTACTTTGTGATAATAATGAACAAATTGAAAGACTTGAATCAATTTTAAACACGATGGATAATATAACAGTTACAAAGCTTCGTGAGCCTAAACTACGTGATCGCTTGGCTGTTAGGCATGGTCGTTATATTCAAAGAGATGCTGATGATAAAAAGACATTCCGATTTGTAAGAGATGAACTTGGTTTGTTAGTTGACTTTATGGCTGAACTCTTTAAGCAAGAAGGACATAAGTTGATTGGAATTCGAGGAATGCCACGTGTTGGTAAAACTGAATCAATTGTAGCATCAAGTGTTTGTGCAAATAAGAGGTGGTTGTTTGTGTCTTCAACTTTATTAAAACAAACAATTCGAAGTCAGCTTATTGAGGATGAGTATAGTGATAACAATCTCTTCATTATCGATGGGATTGTATCTACGAAAAGAGCGTCCGAAAAACATTTGCAGTTAGTTCGTGAAATTATGAGATTACCTGCTTGTAAAGTTGTTGAGCATCCTGATATCTTTGTTAGAAATACAGAATATACACTCGATGATTTTGACTATATCATTGAGATAAGAAATGACCCTGATGAGGAGATAACCTATGAGGTTGTTGATGAACCACAAATGTTTAATGGGTCGGACTTTTCGACGTTTGATTTTTAATTGGTAGGTGTTCTTATTGACTGATTTAGGATTGAGGCTAAAAGAGGCCAGAGAGGCAAAAAATATTAGTTTAGATGAATTACAATCTTTGACTAAAATTCAGAAACGATACTTAAAAGGAATCGAAGAAGGTAACTATTCAGTAATGCCCGGAAAGTTTTATGTTCGTGCATTTATTAAGCAGTACTGTGAAGCAATTGGATTAGACTCAGAGGAAATCTTTGAAGAATATAAACAAGATATTCCTGTCTCACATACTGAAGAACTGCCTTCACAGCTATCACGTGTTCGATCGAAAAAACAAATTTCGACGAAGGGTTCAAAGGTATTGGATGTAATACCTATGATCCTACTTACTGTTTTTATAGTAGGTGGGTTGGTTGCAATTTGGTTCTTTTGGCAAACAAAAGATATTGCAGACGAACCGTCGACGAATAGTCCTAACGAGCAAACTGAATTTGAGCAACCTGAAGATTCTAAGTTGAACAAGGAAGATGAGTCTCCAACTGGTACCGAAACAGATGAAACAGATATAGCTACAGATGAGGTAGCTAAAGAAGAAGAAACACCAGTAGAAGAACCTGAACCTGTGACAGAGATTATACTTAAAGAGAAGAGTGGAATGTCAGGAGTGTATGAGTTAAAAACCACGGATGTTTTTACTTTAGATATTTCTGCAATTCCAAATGGTGAAACTTGGGTTGGGATTAAAAATGCCAAGGGCAAAACGTTTTACTCTGGATTGATGAAAGATGGCCTTTCCCAACAGTTTGACTTCTCAAAAGAAACAGACATACGACTTAATATTGGTCGAACATTAGACACCGTAGTAAAAATAAATGGGCAAGTACTAGAATTTCCATTTGATCCAAATGAGAAGGTTCAGCAACGGATAACAATTTTATTTAGCCCAACGGTTCAGTAATTCAAAGTCATCAAATGATGGCTTTTTTTTTCGTATAAGTGTATCATCACTATTGTAAATAGTTTATAGTAATACTTAAATGACTTTTTTCTAGGTCAACCTTATTTCATTATTATCCTAGTTTCTTGGAGGTTTCAAAAGTGAATATACCTAATAAAATTACAGTTGCAAGGATCTTGTTAATTCCCTTATTTTTGTTTATCATGCTAGCACCATTAAATCTAGGAGGTTTAGTCATCGGCACGATGGTACTACCAGTCTCCCACTTAATCGGAGCATTGCTATTTATAGTGGCAGCATCTACTGATTGGGTTGATGGTTATTATGCAAGAAAATATAATTTAGTTACAAACCTGGGGAAATTCTTAGATCCCTTAGCTGATAAATTATTAGTCTCTGCAGCATTGGTAACACTAGTACAGTTTGATTTGGCTCCTGCTTGGATGGTTGTAGTAATTATAAGTAGAGAATTTGCTGTTACTGGTTTACGTTTGCTTCTGGCTGAGGGTGGAGAAGTGTCAGCAGCAAAGATGTTAGGTAAAATTAAGATGTGGGCACAGGTGGTTGCTATTTCAGCCTTACTACTGCACAACTTTCCTTTCGAATTTATTGGAATTCCCTTTGATATGATTTCACTATGGGTTGCAGTTATATTTACTGTAGTTTCAGGTTGGGATTATTTTGCAAAAAACAAGCAAGTTTTTGCACAATCAAAATAGACAATAACCAAAGGTGTAAATTTTGCACACTTTAAAACTAAAGCAGGTGGTCAAAATGAATGCAGAGATTATTGCTGTTGGTTCAGAATTACTTTTAGGTCAAATTGTAAACAGCAATGCACAGTTCCTATCAAAGCAGTTGGCTGAAATGGGGATAAATGTCTATTATCATACTGTAGTTGGCGATAATCCAAAGAGATTAAAGGATGCGATTTTAACCGCCAAACAAAGGTCAAACCTTCTAATTTTTACCGGAGGTCTAGGACCAACAAAGGATGATTTGACAAAGGAAACGATTGCTGAAGTGGTTAATAAATCTCTCGTGATGGACGAGGATGCTCTAAATAGCATAGAGGAATATTTCCGTAAAACAATGAGAACGATGACAGAAAATAATAAAAAACAAGCCTTAGTCCTTGAGGGTTCAACAATACTCAAAAATGATTTTGGTATGGCACCAGGAATGGCAACTGAAGCGGAAGGTTGTACGTATATGCTTTTACCTGGTCCCCCAAAAGAGATGAATCCAATGTTTATGACTTATGGCATTAAATACCTTTTAAAACAATTTGGTACTTTAGAAAAAATTGAATCAAGAGTTTTGCGGTTCTTCGGAATTGGTGAATCTCAACTTGAGACCGAAATAGAGGATCTTATTGACAAACAAAGTAACCCTACTATAGCTCCACTTGCTTCAGACGGTGAGGTTACTTTACGATTAACAGCAAAGCACCAATCAACAGAAATTGCCTATGAATTACTAGATGAAGTTGAAAAAGAAATTCTAACAAGGGTTGGGCAATATTTATATGGATACGATACTGATTCTTTATTTGGTCAGGTTTTAAAAAAGCTTAAAGCTTTGGAATATACAATAGCAAGTGCTGAAAGTTTAACGGGTGGATTATTCCAGGAGCAACTAACGAGTATCAGTGGAGCCTCTTCAGTTGTTCAGGGAGGAGTTGTTTGTTACTCGAATGAGATAAAAGAAAAGATTCTTCATGTAAAACCACAAACACTTATACAATCTGGTGCTGTAAGTGAAGAGTGTGCAAAAGAGCTGGCCGAAAATGTAAGGTCCATATTTAATACAGATATAGGAATAAGCTTTACTGGTGTAGCTGGGCCGAACGAATTAGATGGGCATCCAGTAGGTACAGTATATATAGGAATATCTTTGGAGAATGGGAAAACTACCGTTTATAAACACGTATTTGCAGGTTCTCGACAGGGAATTAGACAACGGTCTGTTAAATATGGTTGTTTCTATATACTTAATACACTTCAAACAGTTGATTAATATTTTCAACTGTTTTATCTTTTGTCTAATTTTAAATTTTTGAGTTGGAAATTTTATTGGAAAATGAATTTTGTGTAGGGGAAAATTGGATTTTACACCAATAAATATCATTAAAAATAAACGAATGAATGTTCGATTTTTTACTTGGCAAATAAGAAAAAACACGGTATAGTATAAATAGGGTTTTTAATAGAGGAGGAATATTAGGTGAGTGATCGTCAAGCTGCATTAGATATGGCACTAAAACAAATAGAGAAACAATTTGGTAAAGGTTCTATCATGAAATTAGGGGAACAAACAGATCGTAAAATCTCGACATCTCCAAGTGGTTCACTGGCACTGGACGTTGCATTAGGTGTAGGTGGATATCCTCGAGGCAGAATAGTTGAAATATATGGACCTGAAAGTTCGGGTAAAACAACTGTGGCTCTTCACGCAATTGCTGAAGTTCAACAAAATGGTGGACAAGCTGCATTTATTGATGCTGAGCATGCTCTTGATCCTGATTATGCTCAAAAGCTAGGGGTAAACATTGATGAATTGTTATTATCACAACCTGATACTGGTGAACAAGCATTAGAAATTGCTGAAGCACTAGTACGAAGTGGTGCAATTGATATTCTTGTTATTGACTCAGTAGCTGCATTAGTACCAAAAGCAGAAATTGAAGGGGAAATGGGAGACTCACACGTAGGGTTACAAGCACGTTTAATGTCTCAAGCTCTTAGAAAACTTTCTGGTGCTATTAATAAATCGAAAACAATTGCTATCTTCATTAACCAGATTCGTGAGAAGGTCGGTGTAATGTTTGGTAATCCGGAAACTACACCTGGTGGTAGAGCATTAAAATTCTATTCTTCTGTTCGATTAGAAGTTCGTCGTGCTGAGCAGTTAAAGCAAGGAAACGATCTTGTTGGTAATAAAACGAAAATTAAAGTTGTTAAAAATAAAGTAGCGCCACCATTTAGAACGGCTGAAGTCGACATCATGTACGGTGAAGGTATTTCTAGAGAAGGTGAAATCATTGATATTGGTTCTGAGCTTGATATTGTTCAAAAGAGTGGTTCTTGGTACTCTTACAATGAAGAGCGTCTAGGTCAAGGACGTGAGAATGCAAAGGTATTCTTAAAAGAAAACCTTGCTTTACGCAAAGAAATACAAGAAAAAATCCGTGCTCATTATGGATTAGACAAAGATATAACAATTCCTGATGCATCTCAAGAGGAATTAGATTTCTTAGAATAGATTAATATAGTTTCGGAGAAAGGGGCATTCTGTGCCTCTTTTTTGTATAAGAAATCAAATGAATATGAAAAAATAGTCGGAATTTCCATATTCATGTAAAGAATTAAGTGGACAGGTCTTGACAATAAAATTTCTCACATTTAAAATTAGTATGTATATCTTTTTAAATTAAGACTTTGTTAGAATTGAAACTGTTTTATGATGCCTTTTTTGCTGTATATTGAAACTATTGTAACAATGTACATGCCGACATTTTGATCTAGCAAGAAAAAAGTTCATAGCAAGAGGAGGTGAAACGATGGATCCATTACAAATAATCATCTCCGCTTTGCTTGGCCTAATCGTCGGTGCAGTTGTTGGCTTTTTTGTTCGTAAATCCATAGCAGAAACGAAAATTGCTGGTGCTAGAAGTGTAGCAGAGCAAATCGTAGAAGATGGAAAACGTGAAGCAGATTCCTCGAAAAAGGAAGCGCTATTAGAAGCGAAGGATGAAATTCACAAACTTCGTACTGAAGCAGAACGAGATATTCGTGATCGAAGAAGCGAACTGCAAAAACAAGAAAATCGTTTAATGCAAAAAGAAGAGAATCTTGATCGTAAGAATGAATCCTTGGATAAACGTGATTTAATGTTAGAAAAGAAAGAGGATTCTCTAAACGGAAGACAACAGCATATTGAAGAGATGGAAAGCAAAGTTGAAGAGATGGTTCGTAAACAGCAAACAGAACTAGAACGCATTTCTGGCTTAACACGTGATGAAGCTAAACAAATCATCCTTGAACGTGTCGAAAATGAACTGTCTCATGATGTAGCCTATATGGTGAAGGACTCTGAAAATCGTGCGAAGGAAGAAGCAGATAAACGAGCTAAAGAAATCCTATCACTAGCCATTCAACGATGTGCGGCTGATCATGTAGCAGAGACCACCGTTTCAGTTGTTAACCTACCTAATGATGAGATGAAAGGTCGAATTATTGGTAGAGAAGGAAGAAACATTAGGACACTTGAGACATTAACAGGAATCGATTTGATTATTGACGACACGCCAGAGGCAGTAATTCTTTCCGGCTTTGATCCGATTCGACGTGAAACTGCAAGAATCGCCCTTGATAAACTTGTTCAAGATGGACGAATCCACCCAGCTCGTATTGAAGAGATGGTTGAAAAGTCTAGAAGAGAAGTTGACGAGTATATCCGTGAAATGGGTGAACAAACAACGTTTGAAGTTGGTGTTCATGGACTACATCCTGACTTAATTAAGATTCTAGGTAGATTGAAATTTAGAACAAGTTATGGTCAAAATGTTTTAAAACATTCAACGGAAGTAGCTTACTTAGCAGGATTAATGGCTGCTGAACTAGGTGAGGATGAAACATTGGCTCGTCGCGCTGGTTTATTACACGATATTGGAAAAGCAATTGACCACGAAGTAGAAGGAAGCCATGTTGAAATCGGTGTAGAGCTAGCGACCAAGTACAAGGAACACCCTGTCGTTATTAACAGCATTGCAGCTCACCATGGTGATACGGAACCAACGTCAATAATTGCAGTATTAGTGGCTGCTGCAGATGCATTATCTGCTGCAAGACCAGGAGCTAGAAGTGAAACACTGGAAAACTATATTCGAAGACTTGAGAAGCTTGAAGAGATTTCAGAGTCTTACGAAGGTGTTGAAAAATCCTTTGCAATTCAAGCGGGGAGAGAGGTCCGTATCATGGTTAAACCTGATACTATTGATGACCTTGAAGCCCACCGTTTAGCGAGGGATATCCGTAAACGTATTGAAGAAGAACTGGATTATCCAGGACATATTAAAGTTACTGTTATACGTGAAACAAGAGCAGTTGAATATGCAAAATAAAGCGGTCAATTTTGACCGCTTTATTTTTTTATTTTTTGTATATTCATTTGCCCAATCCCGTTTTTTGTGACAAACTAAGATATAAAATGATTGAAAGATAATGAAGGTGTGAAAAATGAATATTTTATTTATTGGTGATGTGGTAGGTTCTCCTGGGAGAGACATGGTATCAGAGTACCTACCGAAATTAAGAGCAAAATATAGACCTACTCTTACTATCGTGAATGGTGAGAATGCGGCTAATGGTAAAGGTATAACAGAGAAAATCTATCGTAGTTTTCTCGAATCAGGGGCTCAGGTTGTAACACTAGGAAATCATACTTGGGATAATAAAGAGATTTTTGAGTTTATAGATTCTGCTAAGAAATTAATACGACCAGCAAACTTTCCTGATGAAACTCCTGGGACAGGGATTGTTTATATTAACTGCAATGGTCAAGAGGTTGCTGTTATAAATTTACAGGGAAGAACATTTCTTCCGCCAATAGACTGTCCTTTTAAAAAAGTGGATGAGTTGATAGAAGAAGCTAAGAAACGAACTTCATTTATCTTTGTCGATTTTCATGCAGAAGCAACAAGTGAGAAACAAGCAATGGGATGGTATTTAGATGGACGGGTTTCAGCAGTTGTAGGCACGCATACACATGTACAAACAGCTGATAACCGGATATTACCTAAGGGAACTGCCTATATAACGGATGTGGGAATGACTGGCCCGTATGATGGGATTCTAGGTGTGGAACGTGAAGCTGTATTGAAAAGATTTAAAACTACATTGCCAGTTCGCTTTGAGGTAACTGGAGGTCGCACTCAGCTTAATGGTGTTATAGTTGAACTAGATAAAACCTCTGGAGAAGCAAAAAAAATAGAACGAATTTTAATTAACGAAGATCATCCATTTTTTGACTAATGTGTTAATGTTTGAATTTTTAGATAAAAGAATTTGAACAAGCAGGAATACCTTGAACTCCTCGTGAATATAGTATCAGTGGAATCATTATTTTACTGACTGTTCTAATGAACACTCATGATACATTGTAGAGAACAAGGAGGAAACGAGGAATGGAAATATTAAAAGTTTCAGCAAAATCTAATCCTAACTCTGTAGCCGGTGCACTTGCTGGTGTATTACGTGAAAGGGGAGCGGCAGAAATTCAAGCAATTGGGGCTGGTGCCTTAAATCAAGCGGTAAAGGCAGTTGCGATTGCAAGAGGCTTTGTTGCACCAAGTGGCGTAGACCTTATTTGCATTCCTGCTTTTACAGATATTATTATTGATGGTGAAGAGCGAACAGCTATTAAGTTAATTATTGAGCCGCGTTAATAAAATAAGTTCCATCAGGAATAGCTACAATGTCATAATACCTGTTTGCAGATAATGGCGAACAGGTGTTTTTATGTCTTGATATCAGAAGGAGGAAGTAGGTTGAAAATCTTTGATGCACATAGCGATGTTTTATATAAAATGTGGTTAGACCCATCAATTTCCTTTGTGAGTTCGGATCATTTACATATCTCTTTAGATAAATTAATAAATACAAACAGTAAGGTGCAATGTTTTGCAATATATATACCTGAAACGGTAAAACACGAGCAAAGGTTTGATGTTGCCCTTGAGATGATTCAAATTTTTTATGCTAAGGTAATACCATGTTCTCCAAAATTAAAATTAGTGAGAAATAGATCGGATATTGAAGCATTATCTGATGATGAAATTGGTGCGATGCTAACTTTAGAAGGCTGTGATGCAATCGGGGCGAATATGGTAAAGCTTCAAACTTTAATCCGTTTAGGAGTTGCTTCAGTTGGATTAACCTGGAATTATGCGAATGCAGTGGCTGATGGCATACTGGAAGGGCGAGGGGCTGGGCTCTCCAGTTTTGGACATGAGGTAGTTCATGAGAATAATAAGCATTTCATAATGACTGACGTTTCTCACATTTCAATAAAGGGTTTTTGGGATGTAATAGAGCATGCTGATTATCCAATTGCTTCACATTCTAACGCATTTGCAATATGTAAGAATCCTAGAAATTTGGATGATGAACAAATCAGAAGTTTGATTTCTGTAGACGGAATGATAGGTGTAACTTTTGTACCACAATTTTTATCTGACAAAGGTACAGCCACGATATCTGATGTATTGAAGCATGTTGATCATATTTGCGGATTGGGTGGTGAATATAACCTGGGATTCGGATCTGATTTCGATGGTATAACACAAACGGTAAACGGGTTAGAAAACTACAATGGCTATGAAGGTTTGATTAATACTTTACTAAAGTATTATAAAGAAAACCAAGTAAAAAGGTTTCTTTTTGAAAACTATCTGAACCACCTTCCTATATAGAATTCGATAGTTTTTTATAATTATAAAAAAATATTCTCTTTTTCGTCATAATTTGACTTCTAAGGGTTGCAATTTTTGCTTTATAGGTCTAGAATTGAAAGCGTTTAGTACATATCCAACCACATTTTATTCAATGAATATTTCATATTAAATATAATGGACAAGTCATCTTTTACTAACAAAGGATAACTATTTACAGTTTATTCGATTTTTATATGTTAATTTCTAGTGATTTAGTTGGAAAAGTGCTACACTATTATACGTAATTACTTTCATAATAACGAACGTATTCCAAAGGGGTGTAAGACATGATCAATCAACTTTCATGGAAAGTTGGCGGACAACAAGGGGAAGGAATCGAAAGTACAGGGGAAATTTTCTCTATTGCACTAAATCGATTAGGTTACTATTTATACGGTTATCGCCACTTTTCATCTCGTATTAAAGGTGGACATACTAATAATAAAATTCGTGTAAGTACAACACAAGTTCGCTCAATTTCTGATGACCTTGATATATTAGTAGCTTTTGACCAAGAAACAATTGATGTGAACTATAGTGAATTACGTGAAGGTGGCATTGTAATCGCTGATGCGAAATTTAATCCAACTTTAGCTGCGGATTCAAAAGGTACATTATATGCAGTACCATTTACTGATATTGCAACTGACTTAGGTACTTCTTTAATGAAAAACATGGTAGCGGTAGGTGCTTCTAGTGCATTACTTGACCTTGATATTAAAGTATATCAAGAAGTAGTTGAAGAAATCTTTGGTAAAAAAGGTGAACAAGTTGTCGCTAAAAACATGGAAGCTGTGAAAGCTGGAGCAGATTTCATGAGAGAACAACTTGGTGAAAACGTTGGTGCGATGCAGCTTGAAAAAGCTGATGGCAAAAAACGTATGTTTATGATTGGTAATGATGCAATTGCTATGGGTGCTTTAGCAGGTGGAGCACGTTTTATGCCAGCTTACCCTATTACTCCGGCATCAGAAATCATGGAATACTTAATAGTAAAATTACCTCAATTTGGTGGAACTGTTATTCAAACAGAAGACGAAATTGCTGCTTGTACAATGGCAATTGGTGGTAACTATGCTGGTGTAAGAACTTTAACTGCTTCAGCAGGTCCTGGTCTATCACTTATGATGGAAGCAATCGGTCTTTCTGGTATTACTGAAACACCACTTGTTATTGTTGATACACAACGTGGAGGTCCAAGTACTGGATTACCTACAAAACAAGAGCAATCTGACTTAATGGCAATGATTTATGGTACACATGGTGAAATACCTAAAGTTGTAATGGCACCAAGTACTGTACAAGAAGCATTTTATGATGCTGTGGAAGCGTTTAATATCGCTGAAGAATATCAAGTGCCTGTTATTTTACTAACAGACTTACAGCTTTCTTTAGGTAAACAAACTGTAGAGCCATTAGATTACAGTAAAATTGAAATACGCCGTGGTAAGCTAGATCTTACAAAAGAACTTCCTGAAAGAGAAGACAAAGGCTATTTCAAGCGCTTTGAAGTAACGGAAGATGGTGTATCACCACGTATCATCCCAGGAACGAAAAATGGTATTTACCATGTGACTGGTGTTGAGCACGATGAAACAGGTAAACCATCCGAAAGTGCTCCAAACCGTAAAGCACAAATGGACAAACGTATGAGAAAGCTTAATAATATTAAGTTTGATAATCCAGTTCATATTAACGCAAAACATGATGAGGCCGACGTTTTAGTTATTGGTTTTAACTCAACTCGTGGAACAATTGAAGAGGCAATGACAAGAATTGAGAATGATGGTATTAAAGTCAACCATGCTCACATTCGATTACTTCACCCATTCCCAACAGCTGAATTATTACCTTTAGTTAAATCAGCTAAAAAAGTTGTTGTTGTGGAAAATAACGCAACTGGACAACTTGCAAATATCATCAAAATGAATGTAGGAAATGCTGAAAAAATTACAAATCACTTGAAATATGACGGAAATCCTTTCCTACCTCATGAAATTCACACGAAATGTAAGGAGTTGTTCTAAATGGCAACATTTAAAGAGTTTCGAAATAATGTAAAGCCTAACTGGTGCCCTGGTTGTGGAGATTTCTCCGTACAAGCAGCGATTCAGAGAGCAGCTGCAAATGTTGGATTAGAGCCTGAAGAATTAGCAGTAATTTCAGGTATCGGGTGTTCTGGTCGTATTTCTGGTTATATCAATGCTTACGGATTACATGGTATCCACGGAAGGTCTCTTCCTATCGCACAAGGTGTAAAAATGGCTAACAAAGATTTAACAGTTATTGCATCAGGTGGAGACGGAGATGGTTTTGCGATTGGATTAGGACATACAATCCATGCGATTCGTCGTAATATCGATGTGACTTACATCGTTATGGATAACCAAATCTATGGTTTAACAAAAGGTCAAACATCACCTCGTAGTGATGTCGGCTTCAAAACAAAGAGTACTCCAAAAGGATCGATTGAGTCAGCACTTTCTGTAATGGAAATGGCATTAACTGCTGGAGGAACATTCGTTGCACAAAGTTTCTCAACTGACCTTAAGGATCTAACAGCCCTAATTGAAGCGGGTATTAATCACAAAGGTTTCTCTTTAATTAATGTTTTCAGCCCATGTGTAACGTACAATAAAGTAAACACATATGACTGGTTTAAAGAAAACTTAACTAAATTAAGTGATATCGAAGGTTACGACCCACACAACCGTATGACGGCTATGAAAACTTTAATGGAGCATAAAGGTTTAGTTACAGGTCTAATCTATCAAAACACTGAGCAAAAGTCTTATCAAGAACTTGTTCATGGTTATAGTGAAACTTCTTTAGCTCATGCTGATTTATCATTAAGCGAAGATAAATTTAATAAATTAGTTTCTGAGTTTATGTAAGTTTTTTAAATGGTCCTCTTCTTCATAAGAAGAGGGCTTTTTTTAACGATTATACATTGAAAAAATGTACAGAGCTTATTGTGTTGTCCGCGAACCAACATTGTGTTTAACAGGTTTTTTTATTAAAATTACAAACGCTTACATAAAAATTTTTGAAATTTTATACCAGGTGCTCAAGTGTTCGCGTGGAGTGGACTGACTCCTTTACTGAAAATCAAAACGGTGATAACATGTAATTATATCAGTATCTTGTTAAGAATGGAGTGTTCATGATGAATGGAAAGATGAGAGCGATTGTTAAGCATCACCGTGGTGTAGGTGCTGAACTTCAAATGGTTGATATTCCTCAAATTAAAGATAATGAAGTACTAATAAAAGTAAAAGCTACATCAATTTGTGGTACAGATGTTCATATATACACTTGGGATGAGTGGTCCCAAAGCCGTGTAAATCCACCGTATGTTTTTGGTCATGAATTTGCAGGTGAAGTTGTTGAAGTAGGTTCTAAGGTTACAAATCTTCAAATAGGAGATGCAGTATCTGCTGAAACACATTTAGTTTGTGGAGAATGTCCACAATGTTTAACTGGTCAGTACCATATTTGTAAAAATACAAAAATAATCGGTGTTGATACGAATGGTTGTTTTGCGGAATATGTAGCTTTACCTGCTACAAACTTATGGAAGAATCCTAAAGAAATGCCTTTTGACGTTGCGTCTGTTCAAGAACCTATGGGAAATGCCGTGCATACAGTTCTCTCAGGAGATGTTGCAGGAAAAACTGTAGCGGTAATTGGCTGTGGACCGATTGGTATTATGGCGGTTGGAGTAGCAAAAGCTGCTGGAGCTTCCCAAGTAATTGCCTTCGACTTAAACGATTACCGACTCGATTTAGCGACACAAATGGGTGCAACTACTGTTGTGAATTCTAAGAATGAAGATCCGCTTGAGGTAGTTTCTAAGCTTACAGATGGTAATGGAGTAGATATAGTTTGTGAGATGTCAGGACATCCAGTTGCTATGAACCAAGGCTTCAAAATGGTAACAAATGGCGGACGTGTTTCAATTCTTAGTTTGCCAGTTCGTCCAGTTGAAATTGATGTGACGAATGATATTGTATTTAAAGGGATACAAGTTCATGGAATCACCGGAAGAAAAATGTATGAAACTTGGCAACAAGTCTCTCGTCTATTAAAATCTGGACAAGTAGATGTTAAACCGATGATTACACACCACTTCCCACTTGAAGATTTTGAAAAAGGCTTTGATCTTATGATTCAAGGGAATTGCGGAAAAGTCGTGTTAATTCCTTAATTTACTTTCACGCAAGCGTCTAGTTACTAGTAATGTGTCTAGACGCTTGTTATTATAGTAATAGTAAATTGTATTTACATAACAAGGAGGGGTTCCATTGAAGGGATTTGAATATTTACAAGAAGAACTTAATGAAATGAAACAAAAAGGTACATTTCGTAAGCTTGTACCATTAGAGTCAGATCAAAGTTCTAAAGTTAAGATTAATGGTAAAGAAGTGATCCAGCTATCGTCTAATAACTACCTAGGATTAACGACACATCCAAGATTACGTAAAGCAGCTCTTGAAGCGGTTGAACACTATGGTGCTGGAACGGGTTCTGTTCGTACAATTGCTGGTACATTTTCTATGCATGAAGAACTTGAACAAAAGCTTGCAAAATTTAAACATACTGAAGCAGCTTTAGTTTTTCAATCAGGCTTTACGACAAACCAGGGCGTTTTATCTGCCATATTAACACCTGAGGATGTGGTTATTTCAGATGAGTTAAATCATGCTTCAATTATAGACGGAATTCGTTTAACAAAATCTGGACGTAAGGTATACAAGCATGTTGATATGGAAGACCTTGAAAAAGCATTACAGGAAACACAAAACTATCGTAAACGTCTAATTGTTACAGACGGTGTTTTCTCAATGGATGGAAATATCGCTCCACTTCCTAAAATTGTAGAATTAGCTGAAAAATATGATGCTCTAATTATGGTTGATGATGCTCATGCTTCTGGTGTACTAGGGAAAAATGGACGTGGTACAGTGAACCACTTTGATCTCGATGGACGAGTACACATTCAAGTGGGCACTCTAAGTAAGGCAGTAGGTGTGTTAGGTGGTTACGTAGCAAGTACACAAACACTAATCGATTATTTAATTCATAAAGGTCGTCCGTTCTTATTTAGTACTTCACATCCACCTGCTGTAACTGCGGCATGTATTGAAGCAATTAATGTATTGTTAGAAGAACCGGAACTAATAGAAAAGCTTTGGGATAATACGTCTTTCCTTAAGGAAGGCTTACTAAAACTAGGCTTTAATACAGGACATAGTCAAACTCCTATTACCCCAGTTATCGTAGGAGATGAAGCATTAACTCACCAGTTCTCAGATAAGCTATTAGAATATGGAGTGTTTGCCCAAGGTATAGCTTTCCCAACAGTTGCAAAAGGACTAGGACGTGTACGTACCATTGTTACAGCTGAACACTCAAAAGAAGAATTACAACAAGCTCTTAATAGCTTTGAAAAAGCTGGAAAAGAACTAGGGATTATTTAAATTTTTAGAGAGGATTTGACTCCTCTCTTTTTTGACGGAAAATAATGTTTTACATTTCTTTCAAGTAGTAAGCAGGGGCAAAAAATTGTACAATTTTCTACAAATTGCTTATTTTATTGTTTAAAATTCTATTAACCTATATACTATGATAATGTGTATCAATATTAAGTGGGTCACCACTTCACCGAAAGGAGTATCCTAAATGAATGAAAAACAAAGATTAGAAACAAGTGCTCAAATAAATCCAGCGGACAAAAAATCCGTGAAGGATTATAGCCAATACTTCCAATCTGTTTATCAACCACCTTCTTTACAAGATGCTAAGAAACGTGGAAAAGAAGAAATTAAGATTGACCGTGGTTTCATCATTCCTGAAGATATGCTCAATTTAGGAGTAGGCCGAAAGTTCTATATTCGAACATACGGATGTCAAATGAATGAACACGATACCGAGGTTATGGCTGGTATATTAACAGAGATGGGATATGAGCCTACCGATTCAGTCGAAACAGCTGATATTGTCTTGTTGAATACCTGTGCGATTAGGGAAAATGCGGAAAACAAAGTTTTCGGTGAAATTGGACACCTGAAAACTTATAAAAAACGCAATCCTAATCTATTAATAGGTATTTGTGGATGTATGTCGCAGGAAGAATCAGTGGTAAATAGAATTCTTCAAAAACATCAGTTTGTTGATATGGTCTTTGGTACACATAATATTCACCGTTTACCTCAAATTGTGAAAGAAGCAATGTTTAGTAAGGAAATGGTTGTTGAAGTGTGGTCTAAAGAAGGTGACGTAATCGAAAACCTTCCTAGGGTTCGAAAAGGAGAAATAAAGGCATGGGTTAACATTATGTATGGATGCGATAAGTTCTGTACGTATTGTATTGTACCGTACACTCGTGGTAAGGAACGTAGTCGACTACCTCAGGATATTATTGAGGAAGTACGTCACCTTGCTCGAAATGGATATCAAGAGGTAACTCTTTTAGGTCAGAATGTGAATGCGTATGGAAAAGACTTCACTGATATGAAATACGGACTAGGTGAATTAATGGACGAGCTTCGTAAAATTGATATACCTCGTATACGATTTACGACAAGTCATCCACGTGATTTTGATGACCGCTTAATTGATGTGTTAGCCAAAGGTGGAAATTTGATGGAGCATATTCACTTACCGGTGCAATCAGGTAGCTCTGAGGTTCTCAAATTAATGGCTCGTAAATACGATCGTGAGACATATTTAGAGCTTGTTCGTAAAATGAAGGAAAGAATACCAAATGCTTCATTTACAACCGATATTATTGTTGGTTTCCCAAATGAAACAGACGAGCAATTTGAAGAAACAATGTCCTTATATCGTGAAGTTGAGTTTGATACAGCATATACATTTATTTACTCTCCTCGTGAGGGTACACCTGCAGCAAAAATGGAAGATAATATCCCAATGGAAGTGAAGAAAGAACGTTTACAACGTCTAAACGCTCTTGTTAATGAACTTGCAGTTCAGAAGAATTTAGCTTTACAAGATCAAATTGTTGAGGTACTTGTTGAAGGAGAAAGCAAAAAGAATCCTGAAATACTTGCTGGATACACTAGTAAAAACAAACTAATAAACTTCAAAGGTCCTAAATCAGCAATTGGTAAAATTGTTAAGGTTAAAATTACTCAGGCTAAAACTTGGTCTTTAGATGGAGAAATGATAGAAGAAGCGGTAGAGGTGAATTAATATGGCAACTTATACAAAAGAAGAAATCGTTGCTCGCGCAAAAGAGCTTGCAAAAATGATTGCAGAAACAGAAGAAGTAGATTTCTTTAAGCGTGCTGAGGCACAAATTAATGGAAACCAAAAAGTAAAAGAGAATATCGCTAATATTAAGAACTTACAAAAACAAGCGGTGAATTTCAAGCAATTTGGTAAAGTTGAGGCTTTAAAAAAGGTTGAAGAGAAAATTGATCAACTTCAGGAAGAAATTGATAGTATTCCAGTTGTTCAAGAATTTAAGAGCTCGCAAATAGAGGTAAATGATTTACTTCAATTAGTAGCACATACAATCTCTAATAATGTAACGAATGAAGTGATTGCTTCTACTGGTGGAGATGTATTACGTGGAGAAACAGGATCAAAATTAAATAAAGATGGCGGATGCGGTTGTCACTAAATCAATCTACCTATAGACCTGAACTGTCTAAACAGTTTGGGTCTTTTTATTTATCATGAGTTAGAGGCTTTTTTATTGATGTTTTAATAGTTTGTCCTACATATATTTACAAATTTCTAGGTAATTTAGGTACATATCTGGGCGTAGCCGCATACAATTAATTATACGGTTTCATTGTTTCTGTTTATTTACTTTCCATAAGAAAGGGAATGATGGCCTTACTAGGTAGTTACTGTGAAAACATGAGGAAAAAGAATTCCAATGTTTTAAAAAAGAGTAGCACACTAGTCATTTGACCCGCATAGGATGAAATGAAGATTGATTGAGGAGGGTATGCTCGAATGTCTGAATACAGAGAGATTATAACGAAAGCTGTTGTAGGAAAAGGTCGTAAATTTACTCAATGCACACACACGATTTCTCCATCTCATCGCCCTACAAGTATTTTAGGTTGCTGGATTATTAACCACAAATACGAAGCGAAGAAATGTGATAACACAGTAGAGGTACACGGTCGATACGATATTAACGTTTGGTATTCTTACAACGATAATACAAAGACCGAGGTTGTCACTGATACAGTAACATACACAGATGTTGTCAAGTTAAAATATAGAGATGATAACTTCTTAGGCGATGACTGTGATGTAATTGCAAGAGTTCTTCAACAACCAAACTGCTTAGAAGCAACAATTTCACCTAACGGTAATAAAGTTGTAGTTCAAGTAGAAAGAGAATTCCTTGTAGAAGTGATCGGTGAAACGAAAGTATGTGTAGCAGTTAATCCTGATGGTTGTTATGATGACGATAAGGACTTTGATTGCGACGTAGACGATGAAGAATTTGAAGATCTAAATCCTGACTTTTTAGTTGGCGATTTCGAGGAATAAGAGTAAGCTAGGAGGGTTATCTTCCTAGTTTTTCTTTTTGTCTTCTAGATGCTTTTTCGTTAATTCTTTATGTTATAATAATTGCATGTAATAAAAGAAATGGATGATTTTTGGGGGATAATTATGGCAGAGTATACGCCTATGATACAGCAATATTTAAAGATAAAGGCAGAGTACCAGGATGCCTTTTTATTTTTTAGACTAGGAGATTTTTACGAGATGTTCTTTGATGATGCAATTAAAGCATCACAAGAATTAGAAATCACCCTTACAAGTAGAGAGGGTGGATCTGAAGATCGCATCCCAATGTGTGGTGTACCTCATCACTCAGCTCCTGGATATATTGAGCAGCTCGTGGAAAAAGGCTTTAAAGTTGCTATTTGTGAGCAAACTGAAGACCCAAAGCTTGCAAAGGGAGTTGTAAGACGTGAAGTTGTACAACTTATTACTCCAGGCACGATGATGGAAGGTAAGGGATTAGTAGATAAAGAAAATAACTTTTTAGCTTCGATTAGCGAGTACTCAGACTCGTTTGGTATTGCGTTTAGCGATTTAACGACAGGTGAAAGTAAAGTTACGAAACTATCACTACAAATAGATGAACTCATTAATGAAATCTATGTGAATGGTGTTAAAGAGGTGGTTGTTGATCCGACTCTAGCTGAAGAAGTGAAGAAAAAGCTTATTGAACGCTGTCAGGTCACACTATCTATTGAAACTGAAACTTCTATCCCAAGTGATTTTGAAAGAAGTGTGGAAATATTAGAAAATGATTCGCAATTATTATCGACTTTTGGTCGTCTGGTAAATTATTTGCAAAAAACACAGAAAAGAAGTTTAGAGCATCTTCAGCCAGTTCAGGTCTATCATGTTCATCAATTTATGAAAATTGATTTTTATTCAAAGAGAAATTTAGAATTAACAGAAACCATTCGATCTAAAGGAAAGAAAGGTTCTCTACTCTGGTTGCTAGATTCAACCATGACAGCAATGGGGGGACGTAGGCTAAAACAATGGATAGACAGGCCTCTTATTCAACAAAGTGATATAAATAATCGCTTAAATATGGTTGAAACACTACTAAATCAATTCTTTGAACGACAAGAGTTGCGTGAACTATTAAAGGAAGTCTATGATTTAGAAAGATTGGCTGGAAGAATCGCTTTTGGGAATGTAAATGCTAGAGACTTAGTACAATTAAAAAAGTCTCTACAGCAAGTACCTCATATCCAAGAGGTAGTTCAAAGACTTCAAAATGAAAATGCTAGTTCTATTGCGAAAAGGATTGACCCTTGTGATGATTTAACCGAGCTGCTTGATCAATCTATTGAGGATAATCCACCTCTCTCGGTTAAGGATGGTGACATCATTAAGGATGGCTATAATACTATATTAGACCAGTATCGCGATGCTAGCAGAAATGGAAAGTCTTGGATTGCTGCTTTAGAAAAACAAGAAAGAGAACGAACTGGGATAAAGACGCTTAAAATAGGCTATAACCGGGTATTTGGTTATTATATCGAGGTAACAAAAGCCAATATTCATCTCATCCCCGAAGGTTTATATGAGAGAAAACAGACTTTATCTAATGCTGAAAGATACATCACGCCTGAGTTAAAAGAGAAGGAAGTTTTAATACTAGAGGCTCAAGAGAAAATCATTGAACTAGAATACAATATCTTTACTGATATAAGAGAAACAGTTAAGCGCTATATTACAAGAGTTCAAGAATTAGCTAAGATGATTAGTGAATTAGATGTCTTGCAGTGCTTTGCTACGGTTAGTGAAGAAAGGCATTATTCAAGACCGATATTCACAAATGGAGAACTCCAACTCATTGATGGGCGCCATCCAGTTGTTGAAAAGGTGATGAACGCACAAGAGTATGTTCCGAATAATTGCCAAATGGATGATAATCGATCGATTTTATTAATAACTGGTCCAAACATGTCAGGTAAAAGCACATATATGAGGCAGGTGGCATTAACCTCAATTCTTGCCCAAATTGGTTGTTTCGTACCTGCATCAGAAGCGAGATTACCAATCTTTGATCAAGTGTTTACTAGAATCGGGGCAGCTGATGACTTAATATCAGGTCAAAGTACGTTTATGGTTGAAATGCTTGAAGCAAGAAATGCCATTGTTAATGCGACAAGCAATAGCTTAATTTTATTTGACGAGATTGGTCGAGGCACCTCTACTTATGACGGAATGGCCTTAGCACAAGCGATTATTGAGTATATTCATAATAACATTGGAGCTAAGACGCTGTTCTCAACACACTATCATGAGCTAACATCATTAGACCAGCAGTTAAGTCAATTGAAAAATGTGCATGTTAGTGCGATCGAAGATCAAGGAAAAGTAGTCTTCCTTCATAAGATTAAGGAAGGCCCTGCTGATAAGAGTTATGGAATACATGTAGCAGAGCTGTCGGATTTGCCGAAGCCATTGATTGCTCGAGCTCAAGAAATACTAAGCCAACTAGAGGCTGGGAACAAGCAGGAAAGTAAACCTGAGTCCACACTTTCAGTCCAGGTGGGACAAGCTGATAAGCAGCTATCGTTCTTTACAGATACTAAGCCGGTAGTTGTAAAAGAAACTAATGAACTACCTCGAAAAGATAAACAATTACTAGATTCAATTAAGGCATTAGATTTATTAGATATGACACCATTAGATGCGATGAATAAACTTTATGAAATCCAGAAAAAACTTAAAGCTTAAAATCACGCTTTAGAAAGGGAGGTTGGTCAAATGGGGAAAATAATCAAACTTGTTGATCAGCTTTCTAATAAAATTGCTGCAGGTGAAGTCGTTGAACGACCTGCATCTGTTGTGAAGGAATTAGTTGAAAATGCAATTGATGCTAAAAGTACGATCATTGAAATCGAGGTTGAAGAAGCTGGACTTTCAAAAATTAGAATCATAGATAACGGTGAAGGTATTGAGGAGGATGACTGCTTGAATGCTTTCCACCGTCATGCAACTAGTAAAATTAAAGATGAAAATGATCTTTTTCGTATCCGTACCTTAGGTTTTAGAGGAGAAGCTCTGCCGAGTATTGCTTCTGTATCGGAATTAGAAATGAAAACGAGTACTGGGGATAGTTTCGGGACTCATTTAATTCTAAAAGGTGGCGATATAATTAAACAAGAACGGACAAATAGTAGAAAAGGGACAGACATTACTGTATCAAACCTTTTCTATAACACCCCAGCCCGTTTAAAGTATATGAAAACCGTTCACACAGAGCTTGGAAATATCACGGATATAATCAATCGAATTGCAATGGCACACCCAGGAATTTCATTTCGTCTATCTCATAATGGTAAACGGATGCTTTATACTTCTGGTAATGGAGATGTACTACAGGTTATTGCTGCGATTTATGGAATGTCTATTGCTAAGAAAATGATTCCAATTGACATACAGTCACTAGATTTTCAGGTGAAAGGGTATGTATCCCTTCCTGAAGTAACAAGGGCATCGAGAAACTATATGTCGCTCATTATTAATGGAAGATTTATTAAGAACTATTCGATTGCTAAGGCCATCCAGCAAGGCTACCATACTCTTTTGCCAATTGGAAGATATCCTATTGTCTTCCTTGAAGTCGAAATGGATCCATTAATCGTAGACGTCAATGTTCATCCGGCGAAAATGGAAGTCCGACTAAGTAAGGAAGCGGAGTTAAATGAATTAATTGAAGCTGGTATAAAGGCCGTCTTCAAGAAAAAAAGCTTGTATCCAGATATTACACCAACCCAACCTAAGAAAAAACAAGTCAATCCCCTAGAGCAGCAGCAGTTTAACTTTGAGCATAGGGAAACACAAAAGAAAGGTTATGAGTTATATTCAACCTTTGATGACGATTCAATAGATACACTAGATAAAGACACGGTTAGCGTAGATACCTTTAGCTTTTCTCAAGAGGAAACTTTACAATATCCAGTTAAAACTACTCCTATAGATTTAGCACATAACTCTATCGTCGAAAAACAGGAATTGGATCTTGAAAAGCATGAGGAATTTATAGAAAAAGTTGAAAGTAAGCAACTAATACAGCCGGTTGAGAAGAAAAGAATTCCTCCACTATATCCTATTGGACAAATGCATGGAACCTATATATTAGCTCAAAATGAAAATGGCTTGTTTATTGTGGACCAACATGCTGCTCAAGAAAGAATAAAGTACGAGTATTATAAAAATAAGGTCGCAGAGGTAATTTCAGAGGTTCAGGAGATGCTCGTTCCAATTACATTAGAATATTCGACTGATGAGACAATTTTAATATCAGCACATGTAGAAGATCTTGCAAAGGTTGGAGTATTTTTAGAGCCTTTTGGTCATAATTGTTTTATTGTAAGATCACATCCTCGTTGGTTCCCTCGAGGTCAAGAGGTTTTTGTAATCGAAGAGATGATTGAACAAGTATTAAATTATAAAAAAATTGATATTAAAAAGCTAAGAGAAGAAGCAGCGATAATGATGAGTTGCAAAGCCTCTATAAAGGCTAATCACCATCTTAGAAATGAGGATATGTTTACACTACTTGAAACCTTGAGAGGTACTTCTGATCCATTTACTTGCCCTCATGGTAGACCCATTATCATTCATTTTACGACTTATGAGATGGAGAAATTATTTAAACGTGTTATGTAAAAGTGAAAAACATTATCGTTTTTCACTTTTTTATTAAATATCTGATATTTTTTGAAATAAAATGGATATACTAGTTTGGTGTTCGCCATTATAGAGCGTTTACTATCGCTAGACTACCTTTTAATTGAAAGTAGTGATGGTTATTGGGAGAGAAAAAGAGAGAAAAGCTTGTGGTGCTGATTGGTCCAACAGCTGTTGGTAAAACAAAGCTAAGCATAGAATTAGCAAAAATACTAAATGCTGAAATCATTAGTGGAGATTCAATGCAGATATATAAAGAGATGGATATAGGAACAGCTAAAATTTCAAGTGCAGAAATGGAAGGAATTCCACACCATCTAATAAATATAAAAGAACCGGATGAAGACTTTTCTGTTGCAGAATTTCAACAGTTAGTTAGAAATCTAATTACGGAGATTACCTCTCGAGGAAAACTTCCTATGATCGTGGGGGGAACAGGCCTATATATTCAATCCGTTATTTATGATTATAAGTTTTCAGAATCACCTTCAGATGACAATTACCGAAAAAGTTTAGAGCAAATGGCCCTAACAGAAGGTATTGAAGTTGTACATAATCTTTTGAAACAGGTTGACCCACAAAGTGCTGACAAGATTCATCCAAACAATGTCCGTAGGGTGATTAGAGCATTGGAAGTGTATCATAGTTCTGGAAAAACTGCTTCTGAAACTCAAGAAACGCAGGAAGGGGAGTTGATCTACGATACAGCCCTCATAGGATTAACGATGGACCGAAACATCCTCTATGAACGAATAAATTTTCGAGTAGATGAAATGATGAATATGGGATTACTTCGAGAAGTAACGTCTCTTTATGAGAGAGGCTTTAAAGATTGCCAATCAATCCAAGCAATTGGTTATAAGGAAATTTATCAATATATTGATGGGAAAAGTAGCTTGGAGGAATCTATTGAGCAATTGAAGCAAAATTCTAGGCGTTACGCCAAAAGGCAATTAACATGGTTTAGAAATAAGATGGATGTTCAATGGTTCGATATGACAGGTGTTGGAAGTTCAATGCTTGATGAAAAGATAAATGAAATTTTCAAATATATAGCAGGAAAGCTAAGAATTTAATCGAATACTAATCAATATAGAGAATAGAGGAGGACGAATTCATGAAACAAGCAATCAATATTCAAGACCAATTTTTAAATCAGCTTCGAAAAGATAATACATTTGTAACAGTATTTCTTTTAAACGGGTTTCAACTACGTGGTTTGATTAAGGGATTTGACAATTTTACGGTATTGCTCGAAACAGAGGGTAAACAGCAGTTAATTTATAAGCATGCTATTTCCACATTTTCACCACAAAAGAATATTCAATTAGAACTTGAATAAATGATTCCCTTAAAAGTGGCCTTTTCTCCTTAAAGGCTGCTTTTTTATTTTTTTTAGTAAGAACCTCTCATAAATCTCATAAAAACTCTATATGTTGTAAGAGGAAAATATTTCTTGGGAAAGCGCAAAATTAGACAAGAAGTCTGATTTCGACATGGAAAAAGTAAAGATTTTGAAGAATTTTGATAGAAAAAGACAGACTGTAAACCTAGTTTTCTTGCCTAACCTACAATCTATGGAATTTACATCACTTTACTAAAATGGTGACCAGCCGAAACATAGGCATTTGTCACAATTTTATAAGCTATACGTATAATGGTAAAGACTGAGAGGTGAGAGCTTTTGGATCAACCAATAACAATGAAAAATAATGGACAAATAAATGTAATTTTAAATGGCCAAAAGAAAAAATTGAAAGTTGTTAATCCCTCTTCCCCGGAACCCGTCCCTAAGAGGTCTCATGTAAAACATGCGGCTCTTAAAGAGATCGAAGATGAAATGAATGCGCTTGTTGGAATGGATGAAATTAAGCGTGTTGTAAAGGAAGTCTATGCATGGATTTATATTAATAAAAAACGTGAAGAACAGGGGTTAAAACCTGGGAAACAAGCGCTTCATATGATGTTTAAAGGTAATCCTGGTACTGGTAAGACAACTGTAGCTAGACTCCTAGGAAAGCTCTTTTTTCAAATGAATGTTTTATCAAAAGGTCATTTGATTGAGGCTGAACGTGCTGACTTAGTTGGTGAATATATTGGCCATACAGCTCAAAAGACCCGTGATTTAATTAAGAAGGCATTAGGTGGTATCTTGTTCATAGACGAAGCTTATTCCTTAGCTAGAGGTGGAGAGAAGGATTTCGGAAAGGAAGCGATAGATACTTTAGTAAAGCATATGGAGGATAAACAGCATGATTTTGTGCTGATTCTTGCCGGTTATTCTAAAGAGATGAATCACTTCCTGTCATTAAATCCGGGCTTATACTCTAGATTTCCACTTGTTGTTGATTTTCCAGACTATACCGTTGATCAGTTAATGGATATTGCCTCTAGGATGCTAGTAGAGCGAGAGTATGTGTTTAGTAAAGAGGCAGAATGGAAGTTTAGAGATCATTTATATTCAATCAAACAAGATAGTCCTGGGACCTCATCATTCAGTAATGGACGATATGTACGAAATATTATCGAAAAATCAATTCGAGCCCAAGCGATGAGGCTTTTACTAAGCGAGTCAGAAGAACGCGAGGAATTAATGACAATAAAGAATCAGGACTTAATTCTTAAAGACTAAACTTACTTAAAAAAAGAGGCTGCTTAGCAGCCTCTTAAAAGTGTAGAAATGATCTTGAAGGTTTCATTGGTTTGTGTGGTAGTTTCCAGTTATACGTGAAAGATAATACCCTAAGAACAACAATAATAATAAATAATGAGTAAAGTTCAAATGGTGAACTTGCAAAACCAAGTCCAACTGCCAAACCAGCCAAAATGGCCCAAACCCCATATATTTCAGAACGTAAAACAAGTGGTTTTCTTCCGGCGAGAAGGTCACGAATTATGCCTCCACCACTACCAGTTAAAACGGCTGCTACAATAGTTGCACTTAATGGGTGCTCCATATTTGTCGCAAATAATGCTCCTTGTATGGCAAAGGCAGCAAGACCAATTGCATCAAAAAAATTTCCCCACTTTCTCCACTGCTTAAGTAATCCGGCAGGAAACAAAAATACAATTGTAATTGCAAATAATGCAATTTGAAATAATAGGCCTTGTTCCCAGAGTGCTGATACAGGAACACCTATTAATAAATTTCGTATTGCTCCGCCACCAAACGCAGTTACAATTCCTAGAATATAAATACCTAGAATGTCATACTCTTCCTCTAATGCAACAATAGCTCCACTTACAGCAAACGCAATTGTTCCAATAATACTTAGTACATCCCAAGTCATCACAATTTTCCTTTCCGATACACTCATAGATGTCGATTCCATATTAGATAATATCTACAAAGACATTATATTGCAACAGTTTATTATATATATATATATAATTAGTTTATTTGCCTTAGTTTTGTTAAGATGTTTATATGAATTTTATAGGAAAGAAGGAAAGTCTGTGAATCAAGTACAAAACACTGAGCAAGAGAGGGTAATCTTAGTTGGATGTCAATTAGCCGATATGGATGAAACACGTTTTGAATATTCTCTTGAGGAACTTCAATCATTAACTAAGACAGCAAAAGGTCAGGTAGTGGCAATTCTTACTCAAAAGAGAGAGAGAAGGCATTCTGCTACATATATAGGGAAAGGAAAGGTTGAAGAATTAGTCAACCTAGAAAGTGAACTACAACCAGATATCATAATTTTCAATGATGAGCTTTCTCCAAGTCAGGTGAGAAATCTGTCGGAAAAGTTACAAGCTCGTGTTATTGATCGGACACAGTTAATATTAGATATTTTTGCTTCAAGAGCGAATTCCAAGGAAGGTAAACTGCAGGTAGAGCTTGCTCAACTACAGTATTTACTTCCGCGTCTCGTAGGTAAGGGGCTTCAGTTGTCTCGTTTAGGGGGAGGTATTGGTACAAGAGGTCCAGGTGAAACTAAGCTTGAATCTGACAGGAGGCATATTCGTAGACGGCTTGATGATATTAAACAACAGTTATCCGTCATAGTTGAGCATAGAGAACGATATCGTGAGCGCAGGAAGAAAAATAATGCCTATCAAATTGCCCTAGTTGGATATACAAATGCAGGAAAATCAACAGTGTTTAATCGGATAACAGAAGCGGGAACATTTGAAGAAAACCTCTTGTTCGCAACACTTGATCCGATGACAAGAAAGATGATCCTACCATGTGGATTAACAACCTTATTGACAGATACGGTAGGATTTATTCAAGACTTGCCTACGGCATTGGTAGCAGCCTTTAGATCAACCTTAGAGGAGGTTAAAGAGGCCGACTTAATCCTCCATGTTGTTGATTCGTCAAATCCAGATTCATTTAATCATGAAAAAACAGTATATGAGATTTTGGATGAACTTAAGGTTGAGGGAATACCTATTGTTACTGTCTATAATAAAGCAGACAAGAAACACCCTGATTTTGTCCCGAGTTCGACTAGTGATTCGATTATTATAAGTGCATTTGATCAAAATGATCTCCTTGACCTTAAGTTAAAGGTAGAAGATGAAATGATTCATATGATGAACGAATACCGAGTTTCATTACCTAGTACAGAAGGAAAATTACTAGCTAGCTTAAAAAGTGATACGATTCTTAAGGATTTACATTATAATGATAGTACTGAAATGTACGAGTGTAATGGATTTATTTTGCCTAGTCACTCACTAACTGGACAACTAAAGAATTTTCAAGCGTAAAAGGAGAAAATGATGTTTGCACAATTAAATAATGGGGAATTTTTAAAACGTTTAGTATCAAAGGTAGAAGAAAAAATTGTCGAGCAACACAAACAGGTAGATCAAAGAATAGAGGTAAATCAGTATCGAGTAATAAAAAGTTTACAAAAGTATAAGGTGAGCGACTCACACTTCATTCCGTCTACAGGATATGGGTATGATGATATTGGGAGAGATACACTTGAGAAGGTGTACGCAGATGTGCTTGGAGGGGAAACTGCTCTTGTTAGACCCCAAATTATCTCAGGGACTCATGCTATTTCCATCTCCTTATTCGGAATTTTGCGCCCTAATGATGAATTGCTATATATTACAGGCCGGCCTTATGATACACTCGAGGAAATTGTGGGGTTACGTGGTACTGGTGTAGGTTCGTTGAAGGAATTTAATATTAGCTATAATACGGTTTATTTAACAGAAGAGGGCACTGTAGACTTTGAAGCTGTTCAAAAGGCAATGAAGAGTAATACAAAAATGATAGGAATTCAACGATCAAAAGGATATGCGACAAGACCATCCTTTACAATAGAGCAAATAAAAGAAATGATATCATTCGTTAAAGAAATAAATCCTGATGTTGTCGTTTTTGTTGATAACTGCTATGGAGAATTCGTGGAAGAGCTTGAACCTTGTCATGTTGGAGCTGATTTGATGGCGGGCTCACTTATTAAAAACCCAGGTGGCGGTCTTGCTAAAACAGGGGGTTACATTGTAGGGAAGAAAGAATATGTTGAAGCGTGTTCCTACCGAATGACCTCACCGGGCATTGGTGCAGAAGCGGGTGCGTCTCTATATAGCTTGCAGGAAATGTATCAAGGATTTTTTCTTGCACCACATGTTGTGGGACAAGCATTAAAAGGAGCAATCTTTACCTCTGCAATTTTAGAGGAAATTGGCCTAAATACCCATCCGAAATGGGACAGTGAGAGAACAGACTTGATACAATCTGTGCAGTTTAATGACAGAGACATGATGGTTGCCTTTTGTCAGTCAATTCAATATACTTCGCCTATCAATTCTCATGTAACACCTTACCCTGCGTACATGCCTGGTTACGAAGATGACGTTATAATGGCAGCTGGTACCTTCATTCAAGGTGCGAGTATCGAACTAACTGCAGACGGACCACTTCGACCACCATACGTAGCTTATGTACAGGGGGGATTAACATATTCCCATGTGAAAATTGCAATATGTACTGCAATAGATCAATTAATTTCTAAAAAGTTAATAAAAATTTAAGGAAAAGGATAACTTAAGTTGTCCTTTTTATTTTTTTAAAAAACCATGTTAGATTTCCTTACATGATGTTGACACTTTTTCTGACATGACATATAATGTGGTTATACAAGGAAAAAGGAGGAACTGCTGTGAGTGACGACATGAGACGATCTATGCCTTTGTTTCCAATCGGAATAGTGATGCAATTAACAGAGTTGTCTGCTCGGCAAATCCGCTACTATGAAGAAAATAAATTAATTTTTCCGGCAAGGACAGAAGGTAATAGAAGGATGTTTTCCTTTAATGATGTTGACCGTCTCCTTGAGATTAAGAAATTAATTGAGCAAGGGGTAAACTTAGCTGGAATCAAACAACTCTTTGAAATGAAAAAGCAAGTAGAACAACAAAAAATGATTGAAGATAAGCCAGTTAAAAAAGACCTATCTGATATCGAATTGAGGAAACTATTAAAAGCAGAATTAATTGATGCAGGAAGGTTTAACAGATCTACCTTAAGACAAGGTGATATGTCTAGATTTTTTCATTAATTGATTACGCAATACATTTTAAAATTTTTAAGGGGGAAGTATTAATATGGCAAAGTTTTCTAAAGAAGATATTTTTCGCATTGTAAAGGAAGAAAATGTTAAGTATATTCGTCTACAATTTACGGATATCCTTGGGACAATTAAGAATGTTGAGATTCCAGTTAGCCAACTTGAAAAAGCACTTGATAATAAAATGATGTTTGATGGTTCATCAATTGAAGGATTTGTTAGAATTGAAGAATCTGATATGTATCTATTTCCAGATTTAGATACTTGGGTAATCTTCCCTTGGACTGCCGAAAAAGGGAAGGTAGCACGACTAATTTGTGATATCTATAATGCAGATGGAACACCATTTGCAGGTGATCCACGTACGAATTTAAAACGCATGTTAAAAGAGATGGAAGAATTAGGATTTACAGATTTTAACTTAGGGCCAGAGCCAGAATTCTTCTTATTCAAATTAGATGCAAAAGGTGAACCTACTCTAGAATTGAATGATAATGGTGGTTATTTTGACCTTGCTCCAACGGACTTAGGTGAAAATTGTCGTCGTGATATCGTACTGGAACTAGAAGAGATGGGCTTTGAAGTTGAAGCTTCTCACCACGAAGTAGCACCTGGTCAACACGAAATTGATTTTAAATATGCAAATGCATTAAAAGCATGTGATGATATTCAAACTTTCAAATTAGTAGTAAAAACAATTGCTCGTAAACATGGGCTTCATGCTACGTTCATGCCAAAACCATTATTCGGAGTGAATGGATCAGGAATGCACTGTAACGTTTCATTATTTAGTAACGGAAAAAATGCATTCTATGACACTTCAGGTAATTTAGAACTTAGTGATACTGCTCGTCAATTTATTGCTGGTGTCCTTAAGCATGCACCTGGATTTACAGCTGTAACAAACCCTACTGTAAATTCATATAAGCGTTTAGTTCCTGGTTATGAAGCACCTTGTTATGTAGCGTGGTCTGCTCGTAATAGAAGTCCACTTATTCGTATTCCTGCTTCACGTGGAGTAAGTACTCGTGTTGAGGTTAGAAGTGTAGACCCTGCAGCGAACCCATATTTAGCTATGGCAGTACTTTTAGCTGCTGGCCTTGATGGAATTAAGAATAAATTAACTCCTCCAGCACCTATTGATCGTAATATTTATGTAATGAACAAAGCAGAGCGTCTAGAAGCAGGAATTGAAGATCTTCCAGCGACTTTAGCTCAAGCTCTTGATCAGCTTAAAAAAGACGAAGTTATCATAAATGCACTAGGCGAACACTTATTCGAACACTTTGTAGAAGCTAAAGAGATTGAATGGGATATGTTCCGTACGCAGGTTCATCCTTGGGAAAGAGAACAATATATGTCAATGTACTAAAAAATATCTGCCTCCTGACTATGTTAGGAGGCCTTTTATAATATAATCTCATAAACCATAAAAAAGGAAGACCGCATGATTATAGCAGTCTTCCTTTTTGCTTAGTGAACTGTACGATATACACCAATTACCTTTCCTAAGATTGAGACATTTCGTAGGATAATAGGTTCTAAACTTGAATTCTCAGGTTGCAAACGAATATAGTCCTTCTCTTTAAAGAAACGCTTAACCGTTGCCTCATCATCCTCAGTCATAGCTACAACAATATCTCCATTATTGGCTGTTTGTTGTTGGCGTACGATAACTAAATCTCCATCAAGAATTCCGGCTTCAATCATACTTTCCCCCATAATTTCTAACATGAATACATTGTCGTCAGGAGATACAAACCGATCTGGTAGTGGGAAAAACTCTTCGATATTTTCAACGGCTGTTATAGGGAGCCCTGCAGTAACCTTACCGATAATTGGAACGTTTATTACGTTGCTTTTGGGAATATGGCTAGATGAGTCTAGTTCTAGTATTTCAATTGCTCTAGGTTTGGTAGGATCTCTACGAATCAATCCTTTACTTTCTAACCTAGATAAATGACCATGAACTGTTGAACTAGACGCTAGACCGACTGCCTCTCCAATTTCACGAACAGAAGGCGGATATCCTTTTGCTTTAACTTCTTCTTTAATAAAGTTTAAGATATCCTGTTGCCTCTTTGATATTTTTGTCATACGCTTGCACCTCGTATCTTCTATTAATTAACTAGATTATAGCATGATTTTCCTATTAGTACAAACATAAGTTCGAAAAAAGACGTTGACTCAAAACGTTTGTTCGTATTATACTGTAAATATAAACATACGAACAAATATTCGTGTTGGGGGTAATTAATATGAAAGAAAGAAAAATATCAGGAATCTATTATGTTTTATTTACATTTTTATTAATCGCTATGTCTTTTGCAATTAGTGATTCTACTATAAAAACACATAACCAAGAGAGTTATCTAGAGATTACAATAAATCATGGTGATACTTTATGGGAAATAAACAACGCATTTAAAGAACAGCACAACCTTAGTTTTTCTGACTTTGTTATTTGGGTAGAAACAAATAACGGGGTAGACTCAAATCAATTAAAGCCAGGCGATACACTTTTCATTCCAATTAAATCCATCGAAGATCTTGATAAACTTCATACATATGCAAGTGAATAAGCTATTACAAAGTATAGTTAAAATTTGAGGGCAAAAGAATTCTATAAGTCTGATAGCTTGTAAACCCCACCTTACTTTAGTAAGATGGAAACTATCCATAAATGTTCTAAGAGGGGTTTTCAACATGCTATCAAAAGAAAAAATTGCTCGAATTAATGAGCTTTCAAAAAAATCAAAAAATGAAGGCTTAACTCCTGAAGAAGTGGTTGAGCAGCAAGGATTACGTAAAGAATATATACAAACCTTTAGAAATTCAATGACAGATACTCTTCATACCGTAAAAATTGTTGATCCAACTGGTACAGACGTTACTCCTGAAAAGCTAAAAAAGAGTAAAAATCAACGATTAAATTAAATTATTTATTGGAAGAATACATAGGTATTATGCTATGTATTCTTATTTATTGTGCATACTACTCATATTGGCGATGAAATTAAATCTTGACAATTCAGTGAAGAAGAGTTGTGCATTTTTCTTCGTCAATATATGATAGTAGAGTATACATAGAGGTTTTATTAGAAAGGATGAACGTTACAAATGACACATACTATTGAAGATTTGGCAATTGGTTCGATTCGTACACTATCAATTGACGCGATTGAAAAGGCAAATTCAGGTCATCCGGGAATGCCGATGGGTGCCGCGCCTATGGCATATTCACTATGGACACAACACATGAACATTAGTCCAAGCAACCCTGAATGGTTTAATCGTGACCGATTTGTATTATCTGCTGGCCATGGTTCAATGTTACTTTATAGTTTATTACACTTAAGTGGATATGAGCTTTCGATTGACGATTTAAAAGGATTCAGACAATGGGGTAGTAAAACGCCTGGACATCCTGAATTTGGTCATACCCCTGGAGTAGATGCAACAACTGGTCCACTTGGACAAGGTATTGCGATGGCGGTTGGTATGGCGATGGCAGAACGTCACTTGGCTAAAACCTATAATAAAGAAAGTTTTGAAGTAGTTGATCATTTTACATATAGTATTTGTGGTGATGGTGATTTAATGGAAGGTGTTTCTGCTGAGGCTGCGTCACTAGCTGGCCACCTGAAATTAGGAAAATTAGTTGTTTTATATGATTCAAATGACATCTCTTTGGATGGGGATTTAGATCGCTCATTCTCAGAGAGTGTTCAGAAGCGTTTTGATTCATATGGCTGGCAATATATCCGTGTAGAAGATGGAAATAGTATTGAGGAGATTTCAAGGGCAATTGAAGAGGCAAAAGGGGATCTATCCCGTCCTACTTTAATTGAAGTTAAGACTACAATTGGATACGGATCGCCAAACAGAGCTGGTACATCAGGAGTTCATGGCGCACCTTTAGGAGTAGATGAGACAAAACTTACCAAAGAAACCTACAATTGGACTTTTGATAATGATTTTCATGTTCCTGAAGAGGTTTACTCACATTTCCATTCAACAATCCTTGAGCCAGGTAAAAAGAAAGAACAAGAATGGAATCAATTGTTCTCTCAGTATAAAGAAAAATATCCCGAGCTAGGTAATCAATTAGATGCAGCGATTTCCGGAAAACTACCAGAAGGCTGGGAAACTCAATTACCCACTTATGAGGTAGGAAAGAGCCTTGCTTCGCGTGCATCCTCTGGTGAAGCATTAAATGCTATCGCCAATCATGTTCCACAATTCTTTGGGGGATCAGCAGACCTTGCTGGATCTAACAACACAATGATTAAAGGTGCAAATGATTTCACTCCAGAAGATTATAGTGGCCGTAACATTTGGTTTGGTGTTCGTGAGTTTGCGATGGGTGCTGCTCTTAACGGAATGGCACTACATGGTGGGGTGAAAGTTTATGGAGGTACATTCTTCGTATTCTCTGATTACTTACGACCTGCTATTCGATTGGCTGCTTTAATGAAACTTCCGGTTACTTATGTATTCACACATGACAGCATTGCAGTTGGAGAAGATGGACCTACTCATGAGCCTATTGAGCAGCTTCCTTCATTGCGTGCAATGCCACACCTTGGAGTTATTCGTCCAGCAGATGGTAATGAAACAGTTGCTGCTTGGAGATTAGCTGTGGAGTCAACGGATAAGCCAACCGTACTAGTCCTAACGCGTCAAAATTTGCCGACACTTCCTGGTACAAGGGAAAAGGCCTATGAGGGTGTTAAAAAAGGTGCTTATGTTGTTTCAGAGGCACAAAATAATAACCCTGAAGGGATTTTACTCGCTTCTGGTTCTGAGGTAAATCTTGCGGTCAGCGCTCAACAAGAACTAGCAGGCCAGGGAATTCACGTATCAGTTGTAAGTATGCCTTCATGGGATCGTTTTGAACAACAAACTCAAGAATATAAAGACTCAGTAATACCTAAGTCAGTTAAAAAACGTCTTGGAATTGAAATGGCATCATCGCTTGGCTGGGAAAAGTATACTGGTGATGAGGGGGAAGTGCTGGCAATTAATGACTTTGGCGCTTCCGCTCCTGGACCGAAAATTATGGAAGAGTATGGATTCTCAGTGCAGAATGTTGTAGCACGAATGAGAAAAATTTTAAATAAATAGGATTTCCTTTAAAAAGTGCCAATTATTACTTACATTAAGCATGTTTAAATCAAACGGACCTTGATGATAGAGTAAATAGTTGGCACTTCTTTCGCTTTCGGGTGTTTTCGACAAAAGTAGTGCTATATTTTCTCCATTTTCAGACAATATCAATTTTTCTTGTCCTGTATAATGGAAGTACTATACATTACCGGGGAGCGATGGGAATGCGACGATATCATATTTATTTGATAGAAGAGGAAATTGCTAGTCATTATTTCGGTCGTGAAACGAAAATTTATGAACTTTTCCGTGAATGTGAAAATGCTGAAAATAAACATAAGGCTCAATTACGAAAGCAAATCGACTATGTGACTAGACCAATTCCTACTTTACATATCCACCAATGTATTGATAGCCTTTTAAGAAAACGAACAGATTACCTGAATGAGCGAAATGTACATAAACTGATGATAAATAGTAACAATAGTGAGGCGAGACTAGTAGTACATGACCGATATCTTTTGCTAGAGTCATCTGGCAGTTATGAAGCTGAAACCATTTTCTTTGAAGTATTAAGAAAGTATGACTCCTGCTTTTTGGCGATGGATTTCACATTACAACGCCATGGTTGGTTAAACCCTATTAAAGAAAGAAAATTTGTGTGAAAACATGTTATAAAATATAGAGAAATTAGTAAACAAATATTGTATAATTACACTTGGTCTAGTACACTGTAATGTAGACAACATGAAGGAGGAAGAAATATGGGTATTTGGGTACCGATTCTAGTAGGTATTCTAGCACTTCTTGCTGGGGTAGCCCTAGGATTTTTCATTGCACGTAAATACATGATGAACTACTTAAAGAAAAATCCACCGATCAATGAGCAAATGCTTAAGGTAATGATGATGCAAATGGGAATGAAACCATCGCAAAAGAAAATCAATCAAATGCTAAAAGCAATGAACGGTCAAATGGATAAGTAAGATGGACAGGCACTCGTCACTGAGTGTCTTTATTTTTTTCTTTCTTGTTTTCTAAATATTTGATAAACTATTTAAGCGTTTAAAAGTTGTTGTGGGGGAAAGTTTATGCGAGTTTTTAAAGATTTAATGTGGTTTTTTAAACAAGAAAAGAAATCGTACTTGATAGGAATTTCTTTATTGTGTGTCGTAGCTTTATTAGAGCTAGTCCCTCCATTTGTCATTGGGAAGGTCGTAGACTTAATTGTTGAAGGTCAGTTAACAACGAAGATTCTTACTAACTGGCTTGGACTATTGTTGGTTGTAGCAACTACTGTTTATATCGTTCGATTTTTTTGGAGAATTATGCTATTTGGGGCTTCAGTTAGGTTAGCTCGATTGTTAAGAGAAAAATTATATAGCCACTTCACTAAGATGTCTCAATCCTTCTACCAAAGGCGTAGAATTGGTGATCTTATGGCCCATTCGACCAACGATATTCAAGCTGTTCAGCAGACAGCGGGTGCAGGTGTACTGACCTTGGTCGATTCTTTAGTTACTGGTGGATTTGTATTAATTATGATGGCTGCAACGATTAGTTGGAAGCTTACACTCATTAGTTTAATTCCAATGCCATTAATGGCACTATCTACAAGTTGGTATGGTACATTGTTACATAAACGATTTCATAAGGCTCAGGAGGCTTTTTCATCTTTAAATGATAAAGTTCAGGAAAGCGTAAGTGGTATCAAAGTGTTAAAAACGTTTGGATATGAGCAGGATGATGTTGATTCTTTTCGTGAGGAATCCGCTGAAGTTGTTAGAAAGAATATGAAAGTAGCTAAAATTGATGCCTTATTCGATCCGACAATTTCATTGATTGTGGGGTTCTCTTTTTTCCTTGCAGTTTCCTTTGGTTCTTATTTTGTACTTACTGATGAAATGACATTAGGCCAACTTATTTCGTTTACAACATATTTGGGTTTATTAATATGGCCAATGTTAGCTTTCGGATGGCTGTTTAATATTGTTGAACGTGGGAGAGCCTCCTATGATCGTGTTTCTAGCCTTTTAAATGAGAAGGTAGATATTAAAGATAGTGAAGAAGTATTGAATGAACAACCTTCCGGTAATATTATCTATGCTATCAAGGAATTTGCTTTTTCGGACGAACAGATCACCTTAAATGATATACAAATAACGTTAAGACAGGGTGAGACATTAGGGATTGTTGGTAAGACAGGTGCAGGAAAGACAACACTGCTTAAACTATTAATTAGAGAGTTCGAAGGGTATAAAGGAGAAATAACATTTGGTAAGCATTCAATTTCTACTTATTCATTAGAAGCATTAAGAAAAGGAATCGGTTATGTCCCACAAGATCACTTCTTATTTTCTGCAACAATTGCTGATAATATAGCTTTTGCTAAACCAAATGCAACCTACCAAGAGATAATACAGGCAGCAGAACTTGCTTCAATCCATGAGGATATCGTCAGTTTTACAGAAGGTTACGAGACAATGGTAGGAGAAAGAGGTGTTTCTCTTTCAGGTGGACAAAAACAGCGTATATCCATCGCTAGAGCACTTATAGTAAATCCAGAGGTTTTGATACTAGACGATTCATTGTCAGCAGTTGATGCAAAAACAGAAGAAATGATATTATCTGCCCTAAAACAAACGAGAGAGGGTAAAACAACTATTATCACATCTCATCGTTTAAGTGCTATTGCGCATGCAAATGTAATAGTTGTATTAGAAGATGGTAGAATTGTTCAAAAGGGCACACATGATGAATTAATGAATGAACAAGGATGGTATAAAGAAATGTATCATCGTCAACAATTAGAAGCACTTGTAGAACATGGAGGTATGTGATCATGAATAAAACATTAACTTCAAAACAACAACGACAAGTGCTTTTTCGACTTCTTTCCTATACAAAGAAATATAAGAAAGAGTTTTTCATTGCGTTTACACTTTTATTAATAGGAACGATAGGTGAGATAATAGGGCCTATATTCGTGAAGGTTTTTATAGATGATTACTTAACTCCAAGAAATATAGAGGCACAACCACTAATTATATTGGGTGTTTCATATATCCTTGTCCATTTTATTAAGGTTATTGTTAACTATTTTCAGTTAGTAAAATTTCACGAAATATCATTAAACATTATTCAGGATTTACGGATTGATGTCTTTACTAAGGTTCATGCATTGGGCTTAAAGTTTTTTGATAAAACACCAGGAGGCAGCATTGTTTCTAGAGTAACAAATGATACAGAAGCAATAAAAGATATGTTTATAAGTGTAATAGCAACCTTCGTGCAAAATGCTGTGTTGTTAATAGGTGTATTTATTGCAATGTTTATCTTGAATGTTAAATTAGCATTCTTTTGTTTATTTCTGATTCCGGTTATCTTTCTCATTATGAAAACTTATCGACATTTTAGTTCAAAATTTTATCAAGATATGAGGGAGAGGCTTAGTCAATTAAATGCAAAGATAAATGAGTCCTTGCAAGGGATGGCAATTATTCAAGTATTTAGACAAGAACGACGTCTCCAAAAAGAATTTGATGAAATAAATGAAGCTCATTATAAAGCTGGGATTAAAAATATCAAGCTAGATGGTTTATTATTAAGACCCGCTATTGATTTTGTTTATATTCTTGCACTAATACTGGTATTAAGTTTTTTCGGAATAACTTCGATTAATAATGTCGTAGAAATAGGTGTCCTATATGCATTTGTAAACTATTTGGAAAGATTTTTTGAACCCATTAACCAAATGATGATGCGACTTTCATTATTACAGCAAGCAATTGTTGCATCTGATCGTGTGTTTTCACTTATGGATAATGATGAATTAGCTCCAGTGAAGGTTGGAAAAGAAAATCCTAAGATTGATACTGGAACTATTGAGTTTAAGAATGTAAGTTTTTCATATGATGGTAAGAGAGATGTGTTGAAAAACATTTCGTTTAGTGCAAAAAAAGGTGAAACGATTGCCTTAGTTGGGCATACGGGTAGTGGGAAAAGTTCAATTATCAATTTATTAATGCGCTTTTATGAGGTTGACCGTGGTGATATTTTACTAGACGGTCATTCGATAAAGAGTTTTAAAGATGATGAGTTAAGGAAGCATACTGGATTAGTTTTGCAGGATCCGTTTTTATTTGTTGGTACAGTCAAGGAAAATATACGATTATTTAACAAAGATATTACGGACGAAGAGATTGAAGAAGCGGCGAGGTTTGTTCAAGCAGATTCGTTTATTCAGAAACTACCTAATCAATATGACTATCAAGTTACTGAGCGGGGATCAACATTCTCGAGTGGTCAGAGACAGCTCATTGCTTTTGCAAGAACGATAGCTGCGCTTCCTAAGATTCTCGTATTAGATGAAGCTACAGCTAGTATTGACACAGAGACAGAAGAAGCTATACAAATTGCACTAAGGAAAATGAGAGAAGGAAGAACAACCATTGCGATCGCACATCGATTGTCAACTATTCAAGATGCAAATGAAATCCTAGTATTACATCAGGGAGAAATTGTTGAACGTGGTACACATCAAGAACTGTTATCTATAAAAGGACTTTATTATAAAATGTATCTTCTACAAAATGGACATCCAGATGGTTTGGAAAAGGTTGTTGGAGAATAGCAAAGGAAAAAAAGAAAGCCTCTTATGTATTTGAGAGGCTTTTTTGTCTGAAGTTTGAATAATTATTATATTGATTTAGTAATGCATCCAATTCTTGACTATGTTTAATAGAAATGGAAGAAGATAGTCCGTTTTTAAGGACAATATCAATAAGTTCGGCTCTTTTTTGTTCTATGGTTGCAAGCATTTCAGTTTTTGTCACAACAGCCTGTCCCTTCATCTTAAATCTATGTAATTATTATACTGTAAAATGGTAATTAATTCAAAGGAAAAAAGCTGGTAGATTTTAATAGTATTCCAGTATATATCATTTTATACTTAGGGAGCATACTCTAATATAAGGGAAGGCACAAAATTGTAACATTCTTTCATGCAATGTATATGATACTTTGCTAAAATAGAAAGGAACTATAGAGTTTTAGTTTTAGGAGTTGTTAAATAATGGCTGATGTAAATTTATTCTTAGCATTTGGTGCTGGCTTTCTTTCGTTTATCTCACCCTGCTGTTTACCGCTGTATCCAGCATTTTTATCTTATATAACAGGAGTATCTGTTGGGGAATTAAAGTCTGATAATGCTATGTTACAGAAAAGAAGTGTACTACATACAATCTTCTTTCTATTAGGTTTCTCATTAATTTTTGTCATGTTAGGTTTCGGAACGTCCTTTTTAGGGCAATTCTTTAACGATTATCAAGATTTAATTAGACAGATTGGTGCTATCCTAATAATCTTCTTTGGTTTTGTTATTATTGGAGTGCTATCTCCTAAATTTTTAATGAAGGATCATAAATTCGAATTTAAAAATAGACCTACAGGGTACCTAGGTTCTATTTTAATTGGTATGGCATTTGCCGCGGGCTGGACACCTTGTACTGGACCAATCTTAGCTTCAGTTATTGCTTTAGCCGCTTCAAATCCAGGATCAGGGATGGTATATATGATTGCTTATTCTCTAGGTTTTTCAATTCCATTTTTAATCCTTTCATTCTTCCTAGGGAAAATGCAGTGGATTCGAAGAAATAGTGCTAAGATTGTTAAAGTTGGTGGATATACAATGATTATAATGGGGGTTGTACTATTCTTTGATTGGATGACAAAAATTATCGTTTACTTAACTCCTATTTTTGGTGGTTTCACTGGTTTTTAATTTGCGTCAAAGAAAATTATAGTTTTATGAGACTATTTTACTATATCTCTTCAGTGATTTTTGTTATAATCTAAACAAGCTATTCTTCTTTGTAAGTCTGAGGAGGTATTATTTTGGCAAAAATTCTTGTAGTTGATGATGCAAAATTTATGCGATTAACGCTTTCAAGTATCTTAAGTAAAGCTAATCACGAGGTTATTGGTGAAGCAGAAAACGGCAAGGAAGCGGTTGAATTATATCGACAACTTAACCCAGACTTAGTCACTATGGATATTACCATGCCAGAAATGAACGGATTAGATGCTGTTAAATTAATAAAAAAAGAGAATCCAAGTGCAGTGATTATTATGTGTTCTGCAATGGGACAGTCCAAAATGGTCGTTGAAGCCATTGAAGCTGGTGCCAAGGACTTTATTGTCAAACCCTTTGATGAGGGAAGGGTATTGGAGGCAATAAATAGAGTACTTACGTAAATAAACAAAACCATTTACGGGTTTCGTCGTAGATGGTTTTGTTTATTCCTGTTTTCTTTTATGATATATATAGGGAAGTAGGGAAGTGGAAATTGAAAGGGACTGATTCTATGGTAATTGCTTCATCGATTGTTGCAGTGTTTATGGCAACTCTAATGATGTTTGTCAGGATGCGAGCAGCAAAAAAACCTACAAATGTTAAAAAAATCATACTGCCACCACTTTTTATGAGCACAGGGGCTCTTATGTTTGTTCATCCGATGTTTAGAGTGACTACTCTTGAGCTTCTTGAGGCACTGACTGTAGGTTTCCTGTTTTCTATACTGCTAATCAAAACTTCCAACTTTGAGATTAAGGGAAATGATATTTATCTTAAAGCATCGAAAGCCTTTATCTATGTTTTAGTAGGATTATTGGTAATAAGGATTGTGTTGAAATATCTTTTGAGCTCAACCATTGATTTTGGGGAATTGAGCGGAATGTTTTGGATTCTTGCATTTGGCATGATTGTTCCTTGGAGAATTGCAATGCTGTACAAGTTTAAAAAACTACAAACAGAAATGGTGGTTTCAAGTCGTCATATCTAATAAAAAGCGTCAGATGCCATAAAAAATGGACACCTGACGCTTTTTTTAAAATAATTGCTGATAAGGAGTTACATCAATTTTTTGTTCACGTAATGTTTTAAGTAAAAATTTATGATCACGCTTAGGCGTAGCGATAATATATCCTCTGACTACAAGATCTTGTGTTATAGCTTTCGCTTTTTCCTCTAAAGCTAGCTTACCGATTGTGCCAGCAATCTTCTGCCTTGCAACATCTCTAAAAAGCTCCGGAACAGGTTTAACTAACTCTTCAAGTAAGGCCTTCTCTTCTTTTTTCCATAACGCAATTGTTTCTTTTAAATAATGTTCCTCCCAGTCCAGATCAGATTTGCCATCCTCCTTTGGGAGTCTTTTCAAGAACTTTCGAAACATAAAAAAGCCACCAATAGACATCATTGTTGGTAGGAATATAACCCAAAATAATATAAGCCATAAAAACCATCCATCTAACTTCACCATTTGTTCACCCCAAAACCCTAAAACATTAATTTCTCTGTTTACATTATAGCCGATGTTGTCCATTAGATAAAATAAATTATTTTCAAATAGTGGATTTATTGGACAAACACTGCATGTCTTCTTTAGATAGGATTTTTCTCCATATTCAGCTATTAGCCGTTATTTTCAAGCCTGAGAAAGGATTATGGAAATTTATCGTTAATTGATAACGCTTACACTAACTAATTGGCCGATATCCACATGACATGTTCAAAAAGCCTTGAATAACCATTTCAATCTGCTACTATAAAGTCATTGTAAAAAAATGAAACTAAGGAGAGGTTAGATGCTAAAGCATAAAAAGGTTGCTTTTTTAGGTGCAGGATCAATGGCAGAAGCAATGATTGCTGGTATTGTAAATGCAAATAAAGTTCCATCTAAACAAATTATCGTTACGAACAATAGTAATCAAACTCGCTTAAAAGAGCTTGAAAATAAATATGGAATTACAGGATTGACTCGTGAACAGTTAAGTCTTAATGAAATGGACATTCTTATTTTGGCTATGAAGCCTAAGGATGCTGAAAAAGCCTTATTATCAATTAAAGATAAAATTACCCCAAATCAATTAGTTTTATCCGTACTAGCAGGGATTTCTACTTCTTTTATGGAGCAAAACTTAAAATCTGGTCAACAGGTGATAAGAGTGATGCCCAATACTTCAAGTATGATTGGAGAATCGGCAACTGCTATTTCTAGAGGCAAATTTACTGAGGACGATCAAGTCGAGCTTGCAAAAGATCTTTTAGAAGCAATTGGAGAAGTATATTTAATTGAAGAAGATAAAATGGATATCTTTACTGGAATCGCTGGAAGTGGTCCAGCCTACTTTTATTACCTAATGGAACATATGGAAATTGCCGGTAAAGATGCGGGTCTAGATGAAGAGACTTCCCGAAAAATTGCTTCACAAACGATACTTGGTGCAGCCAAAATGATGATGGAAAATGATACAACACCCGCTGACCTACGAGAAAAGGTTACGTCACCTAATGGAACAACAGCGGCCGGATTAGAGGCGCTTGCCAAACATGGCGGCGGTAAGGCAATTAAGCAGGCTATCCAACATGCTGCAAAACGCTCAAAAGAAATTAGTGCACAAATGAAAAATAAAACAATTGTATTAAACTAATTAAAGTTGAAAAAAAGTCATCAAACAGAGAGAAATAGGAGTGATAGAATGACCTCATGCACCGAGAATAAGCGAATCATTGTTAAAATAGGTAGCAGCTCATTAACTAGCCAACATGGAGAAGTTAGTCGGCGGAAACTCGAAAAACTAGTTGATGAAATCGTGCAATTGAAAGATGAAGGTCATGAAGTACTCGTCGTTTCATCAGGTGCAGTAGCAGCAGGATATCGTAAGCTTGGGTGTTTAGAACGACCAACTTCCTTACCCGAAAAGCAAGCTGCAGCATCCATTGGGCAAGGGTTATTAATGGAGGCTTACTCTGAATTATTATTGTCCCATGGTTACGTCGCTTCTCAAATTTTAATTACACGAAGTGATTTTTTAAATGAGAATCGCTACAACAATGTAAGAAACACCTTAAATGTATTGTTAGAGAGAGGAATCATTCCTATCGTCAATGAAAATGATACAGTGACAGTTGATCGCCTGCGTTTTGGCGATAATGATACACTTTCTGCAAAAGTAGCTGGTCTTGTTGATGCTAACATGCTTATTATCCTTTCTGACATTGAAGGTCTATATAATGCAGATCCGAGAACAAACAGTGATGCTAGTCTAGTTGAGAAGGTGCATAAGATTACACCAGCTATTGAGGCGGCTGCAGGTGATTCAGGAAGTTCGGTAGGCACAGGTGGCATGCGTTCAAAAATTGATGCAGTTAAAATTGCAATGGCTTCTGGAATATCTACGTTTCTAGGTAAGGCAGGAACAAAAAATATATTAGTAGATGCAGTTAATGAAAGTGCAAAAGGAACTTATTTTGTACCTAAAACAGATAACACTAACTTGGATCAGAAGAAGCAGTGGATTGCTTTTAATTCCGGACCAGAGGGAGAAGTCTATATCACTGAAGACGCAAAATCAAAAATGATCAACCAAAAAACAGGTCTATTACGTGAGGGTATTGTTGAGATAAATGGTGAATTTAAAAAAGGTTCTGTTGTGCGAATTATGGATCATGAAGGTAATTCCGTTGGGTTGGGTGTTATCAATTGTTCTTATGAGCAGTTAAAGGTAAAGCTTGAAGAAACAAAACAACTTCATTCGAAAAATGAAAAAGTAGTAGATCATGATGACTTAGTATGTCATTGCGAATTTTCAATTCCAGCAGGATTATAGGTTTTACGTAATATAATCAATTTTTTAAGGGGGAATTTGATGACTTTATTAACATCAAACGAAATTAATGTAGAATCACAAGCTATCCAAGCAAAGAAGGCGGCTAAAATACTAAGTGCTTTAACCACAGAAGAGAAAAATGAAGCATTGACTATTTTAGCCGATAAGCTTGAAGCTGAATATAAAACCATTTTAAAGGCAAATGAATTGGATCTAGCTAACGGAAGAGAACAAAATTTCGAAGAAGCCTTTATGGATAGACTTTCACTCACAAAGGAGAGGATATACGATTTCTCTAAAGGACTAAGAGAAGTTGTAGAATTAGAGGATCCAACTGGAGATGTTTTATCTAATTGGACACTCGAAAATGGTTTAAAGGTAGAACAGGTCCGGGTGCCACTCGGAGTTATTGGTATGATCTATGAGGCACGACCAAATGTTACAGTGGATGCAACAGGTCTTGCGCTAAAGTCTGGAAATGCAATTGTCTTAAAAGGTGGTTCCTCTGCCATTAACACCAATAAAGTTATTGTTGATGTGATTCACCAAGGATTAGAGGAGACGAAAATACCTAAGGACGCTGTTCAGTTTATTGCTAGTACTGATCGTGCAGCTACAAAGCAATTGTTTACATTGAAAGAGCATATTGACGTGTTAATTCCACGTGGTGGAGGTGCTTTGATTAACGCAGTTGTTAATAATGCTACTGTACCTGTACTAGAAACAGGAGTAGGAAATTGTCATATCTATATCGATCGCGCAGCAGACGTAAATAAAGCATTATCGATTCTAATCAATGCAAAAACCGACCGACCTGCTGTGTGTAATGCGGCAGAAACAGTAATTGTTCATGAAGATTGGTTTGAATCCAATGTAGCTGCTCTTCTTTCAACATTAAATGATCATGGTGTAAGCATTCGAGGAGATAAGAGAGTGCTTGATGAAATACCAGGTGCTACACTTGCAGAGGAAAAAGATTGGGCAGAGGAGTTTTTAGGCTTAACTATTGCGATGAAAATCGTAAAAAATATAGATGAGGCGATTGAACATATCGATCAATACGGTACTAAGCACTCAGAAGCAATTATTACTGAAGATAAGGTAGCTGCCTCTACATTTATGAAGCATGTCGATGCAGCTGCATTATACCATAATGCTTCAACAAGATTTACCGATGGTGGAGCATTAGGCTTTGGTGCTGAAATAGGAATTTCCACGCAAAAGCTTCATGCACGTGGTCCCATGGGACTTCCAGCATTAACGACTTGCAAATATTTAATGACTGGTGACGGTCATATCCGTTAAAGTCACTTTGAACCGAACCCAAGCATATATGCTTGGGTTTTTACTTTTTTAAAATTATGTAATACAATCTTTATAGTCGGAAAATTAAAAACTTTTTTAGAGGTGAGCATTAGTGTTTAAAAAGGTAATCGACCCTCGAGTTTCGGAGACAGATGGAGCAGGACATATCAACAACACAACCATACCAGTTTGGTTTGAGTCAGGCCGTGATCAGATTTTTCGTGTATTTACACCGAGTTTATCCTTTCAGGAATGGAAGTGTGTCATTGTAAAAATGAATGTAGAATATGTAGGACAAATCTACTATGGTAGCCCAGTCACTGTTATGACTTGGATCTCTAGAATTGGCAATTCTAGTTTCGAGGTGTATGAGGAAATACATCAGGACCAAAAACTATGTGCAAAGGGTAATGCTACATATGTTAATTTTAACTTTGTTACTCAAAAGTCAGAACCGATACCTGACGAAATTAGAAATGAATTAAAGCCCCATTTATTGGTTATTAAAGACTAAAAAAGCTAAAACACAATGTGTTTTAGCTTACAGATTTAGCTTTATAAGTATGTTCTATAGTTAATTCTTGTTTAACAATAGGAAAGTTAATTGTAAATTGTGTTCCTTTTCCTATTTCACTTGTTACATCAATACTCCCACTCATTGCCTTAATAAGACTATAAACTACCATCATTCCTAACCCAGTACCCTTATAGCCTTTAGTGGTGAAGTAGGGTTCTCCAAGGCGTTTTAGCTGTTCATTTGTCATGCCAATTCCTGTGTCACTAATGGATAATCTATACTGCCCTTCAATAACTTCCGATTGTATTGTTAAAAAACCACCTTGTGGCATCGCCTCAATACTATTCTTTAAAATATTTACAAGACATTGTTGAAGATAACTGCGATCGCCTTTTATGTGACTGTTAGCGGTATTATTTTCTATAACAACGGAATGACGATTTGCCAATGGAGTGATAAGCTCTGTTGCCTTTTTAATTTCTAAACCGATATCTAAAACTTCTACATTTGATATATCCGGTTTGGCAAATGTTAGGTAGTCAGAAATAATGGTTTCTGCACTGTCTAATTGCTCCATTGCAATCTGTAGAAACTCTTGCCTCTTTTGAAATGGAAGATCTTTGTCAGTTTGTAATAACTGTAAAAATCCTCTAGTCACTGTTAGCGGATTCCTTATTTCATGTCCCACACTAGCTGCTAAATGACTTACAGCCTCTAGCTTCTTTGCCCTAATTATTTTTTCTCTAATGAGTAATGTTTTTTTCGTGGTTTCGATTAGTAAGGTTATTAAACCAACACTAACCGTTTGAATCCCTGCAAACCCAATCCATATCTCCAATGATACATTTACATTAAAGTAATAATGAATAACCAGTAAAGTGGATGTTGTAACGACAAGTGATAGGGTGGTTGCCATTATTACCTTTTGGTATGTTCGAATAATAATAAAAAATTGATGTAATAGTATAGATAGCAGAACTGTGCCACCAGAATTGATTAGTGTTGCATAAAATCCGCTACCACCGTACCAAAAACGAATCGCTATACAAATTACTAAAAGGGGTAGTCCAACACGGAAGCCACCGTACAATGTAGCCAAGATTAATGGAATGTACCTATAATCAAAGCGCATTCCAGATGAATCCTCAAACGGATTAATCATCACAAGGATCATTGAGAGAGTTGAAAATAAGAAAAAGGTAAGAGGAGATGGTTTCTTATCATACCAATCATTATATATTTGAAAAAGAAATAGCAACGTAAAGATAAATAGCAACCCAATTAATAACTCCATTATGGCTAATGGCATGTATACCTCCAATACCTTGTTTGGATTTGTTATGTTGTACTTTATTATATATGGAATAAATAGGCATTGACAATAAAAAAATGTCGAAATAGAGAGGTGAGGAGTAAATTTTGTAAAATGATGCTAACCTATCTAGTACATATTTAACTCAAAAATATGCAAATTATGAAGGAACGGAATTGTAATTTAAAAGGGTAGGTTACAACTGAAAGGAGGACAAGTACATGCCAAATGTAGAAGTAAGTTGTTCTATTTCAAATTGTACGTTTTATGGGGAAGGAAATGTCTGTCGTGCGGAAAAAATCATGGTAGATTTAGACCGTCATTCAAGCTATAACTCAGAGTTTGGAGAGGAATTAGGATATAAGGATCATATAGACGAAGCAGTGAAATCAGCTCAAACTTGTTGTAGGACGTTTAAACCTAAAGAATCGTAAAAGTAAGGTAGTAAAGATAAAAGGACAATCCCTCTTATCTTTACTACTTTTTAATTCGGTTTAATGTAGACTTTACGCTTTCCAATCGATTGAACAGGCCGACTGTTTGATATAAATAATGTTTCTAGCTTATTGAGTTGATCTGCTGACATTTCTATAGATTGGTTTAGAACTAGCCACTTAACATCTTCAGAACAAGGTGGTGTAGTTAACGACCCATCATAACGAAAATACACTGTTTTTTCAGGTAACAGGTTTTCTACGTTTATATCTTCTTTTACCTTCTGATCCTTCTCAATCTCTCTCGGAAGTTCTCGGAAAAATTTCTTGATTACTTGGTTTTCCTTGCCTTTTTCTACGAAAAGACCAATAACAGCTAATTGCCCTGACCGATTTTGGTGAACAAGATGTATCTCAGCAGGAAACTTTTTGCCGTTTAGCGTATGTTCGCTTGGATAGTGAAAATGAATTTGTTTTAAGACATATTCTTTTTCTCCTATATAGAGAGAGTTATTCTTATCCTCTGGGAGAAGTTCTAGAGTGAGTTGTTTCTTTGTTATTGAAAAACTAGACTTTGTATAATTGAGGCTAATGTCTTTTAATTCTGAGTGTTCGATGACCTTTGAAGTGTCAATATTAATAGGTGACTGAGAGGCCCCTTTTTCACATTGTACGAAAGAAGGGTCTAAAGAGCCCCAATAATCAGGTCCAGTTTTTTCTTGATAAGACCAGTCCGAGTTCTCTTGTGGTGGAGATGAGTAAACTTTGTCTACTTGCAGTGTATAGAGACATAATAAAGCTATTAAAAGATAAGTAAAACAGGTGACACTATTTCTGTTCAGAGTTACCAATCCCTTCATCGATTAATTCAAGTACAACAAAAAACCTCCTTAACTATGGGTATTTTTTCCGCATAGTTAGGAGGTCATACAAGTTATTAGTTAATTTTTTTGGCGGGACTGCCTGGGAATCGAACCCAGCTATCCTGGCACGCAGGACACAAGTGGTTTTGAAGACCATGGAGGACACCAGTACCCCAATCAGCCCCGTAGAAATGTAACTCCTATTATACAAGTATAACATTAAACAAATCAAGCAAAATGTGTCTTCTGGGGCCTGACCCCCAGTGCGGTAATGTGTTAAAGTGTCAAGTTCAGGTTTGTTTCCTTTAAAATTGGTGGGAACAGACGTATAATGGATAAAAGATAGTTGATGTTTTGGTAAAGAAGGTGGAGTAATGGAGAAGAGGTCTTTCACAATAGGTATGGCAGGCCATATAGATCATGGAAAAACGACGTTAACAAAAGCTCTAACAAATGTTGATACAGATCGTTTAAAGGAAGAAAAGGAACGACAAATTTCTATTGAATTGGGGTTTGCTCCCTTACATATAAATGAGGAAATGCAAATATCTGTGATTGATGTTCCAGGTCACGAACGTTTTATTCGTCAAATGATTGCAGGAGTAGCGGGGATTGATTTGGTTATTTTAGTTGTGGCAGCGGATGAGGGTGTGATGCCACAAACGAAGGAGCACCTAGAAATACTATCCTTTCTAGGTGTTAAACGAGGGATCGTTGCTATTAGTAAGATTGACCGAGTAGAAGAAGAATTTACTGAATTAGTGAAAGAAGAAATAGCTGAGCAATTACAGGGAACGTTATTTGCAGATGCACCAATTGTACCAATTAATAGTCTATCAAAAATGGGAATAGATGAACTCAAAAGTACAATACTTAATCAATTGTCTCATATAGAAGCACGTAATTCATTGGGAAGCTTTCGACTTCCAATTGATCAGGTATTCACTGTGAAGGGGCAGGGAACGGTTGTAAGAGGTACTGTTTACGAAGGCACTATCTTCGAAGGAGATCAGCTTACTATTTTACCTTCCTTTCATGAGACAAAAGCCAGGCAATTGCAGATACACCAAATACAAATGGACAAAGCCACTGCTGGACAAAGAGTGGCCATTAATCTTTCTAATGTCACAACAGATGATGTTACTAGAGGAGATGTGCTAGTTTCTTCAAAGCATTATGTCGTTACCCAAACAATGGATGTTGTCATCCGATTTGTTTCAGATTTAGAGCACCTTGTTAAGCAAAGAGCGCTGGTCAAATGTCACATTGGCACTTCAGAAGTGATGGGGCAGATCGTATTTTTTGACCGGAATGAAGTGAAGGATGAGCTTGATGAGGTAGTCTGTCAGATTCGACTTGATCAGCCTATTGTTACAAAGCGAGGGGATCGATTTATATTAAGAAGGCCTACTCCATCGGAAACGATTGCCGGTGGTTGGGTGATTGATCCACTTGGTGGAAAATATAAGTTTGGTAAAGACACTGTTTCAATGCTCCTTCAGAAAAAAGAAGGAAGTCCATTTGACCGTTTAACAGAGGCTTTACAAAGGGAAAAACTGCTTTCGAAAGCGGAGATTATAAAGGCAACTTCTCTTGCTAAAGAGTCTGTAGAGGAATTACTTTCACACCAGGAAGTTATAGAGGTTAAGGCAAATATTTATACGTTAAAAACAGTCGTATCTGAACTACACATTAAAATAGAAGAACTATTACAAAACTATCATCTTGGAAATTCTTTGAGACTAGGACTTAATAAAGCAGAAATTTCTCAGGAACTTTCAAGTAAGTTTCCTAAGACGTTATTGGATTTTGTAATTGAGGGTATGATTACTGAGGGTAAAATAAAGAAAAATGGGCAATTCATAGCACTCGATCATTTTAAACCCAGTTTCCCATCTCAGTGGGCTAAGCGTATGGATAATCTTATTAACTCACTAATAGAAGATAATTTACAAGTCAAAACCTGGGATGAATATGTTTCTCAGGCAGGGTTACCCGATAAAGAGGCCAATGAACTTAAATGGTTCTTAACGAATTCAAATCTTCTGTACCAACTGGATGAAAAACACGTTATACATAAAAACGTAGTTGATAAAGCATTAATTAATCTTAGAGCCTCCACAGGTGAGTCTTTCGATTTAAAGGATGCAAAGGACACATTACAGCTCTCAAGAAAATATCTAGTACCATTGTTAGAGCTACTGGACACTTTGAACCTTACAAAACGAGAAGATAACAAAAGGATATGGGTTGAAAAATAGAAATGGCCTAGCCCATACTGAATTTTTAACCATCCATTATAAAATTCAAAAGTTTTGCTAAAATATAATGCTTATACTAAAATGAAAGTAGTCTGATCAAAGAATCTGTTTTTAGGAGGTACTCTTATGAATGAATATAAAGTAACTGTTGAATTTTGTATGATGTGAAACTTCGCACCCAAAGCCGCGAGTTTCGCGGAAGGACTATTCAGCCATTTTAGGCATGGTATTAAAAACTTGGAACTAATCCCTGCATCAGGTGGGGCATTTGAAGTGACTGTAAATGGTGAAAAAGTGTTTTCAAAATTAGAGGTAGGAAAATTTCCTACAGCAGAAGAAGTTATAGCTAAAATGGAGCAAATGTAATTAGGAGAGGCTGTTAAAATGACAGCCTCTTTTCATTTGGAAGTTAAAAAATTAGGCTATAATGTAGATAAGAGATTTATTCTGGAGGAAACAAGCATGAAAGAATATGTAAGACAATTACCACCGATTCATGAAATGCAAAAGGACAATCGTTTTCAACAACTGGTCTCAACCTATAAACTACATCATGAACTTGTTACTGAGCTTATTCAAAATCAAATACAGCAGGTTCGAAGTAATCTATTAAATGGTAACTTTAATGGACCAAGTACAGCTAAAACTGAATTTATTGATTTACTGTTTACACATGTTGAAAATGATTGTATTAGAATAAGTGAGTATTACTTACAACCCGTTATTAATGCAACTGGCACTGTGTTACATACTAATTTGGGCAGGGCAAGACTTAGTGAAAAGGCTATCGAGCAAGTGGTAAATGTAGCAAGGAATTATTCAAACTTAGAATATAATTTATCATCTGGTAAGAGGGGCTCAAGGCACGATATCATTGAAGAATTGATAATAAATGTTACGGGTGCTGAAGCTGCAATGGTCGTAAACAATAATGCTGCTGCTGTTTATTTGATTTTACGGGCCCTAGCAAAAGATAAAAATGTAATTGTTTCAAGAGGACAATTAGTAGAAATTGGTGGTTCATTTCGGGTGTCATCTATTATGGAAGAGAGTGGAGCAAACCTGATTGAAATAGGTACCACGAATAAAACACATCTCTATGATTATGAGAATGCAATTGATGAAAATACAGCAATGATTATGAAAGTGCATACAAGTAATTTTAAAACAATTGGGTTTACAAAAACTGTTGAGAGTGATGAACTTGTTTCTCTAACTAAAAAGAATGATGGAGTTATTTTCTATGAAGATTTAGGAAGTGGTTCGCTTTTTGACTTCAAAGGTAATTCTATTGGAGATGAACCAGTTGTTGCTGACATTATAGATCAAGGAGTCGATATCGTTTCATTTAGTGGAGATAAATTACTAGGAGGTCCTCAAGCTGGTATTATCGCAGGTAAGAAGATCCTCATAGATAAGCTAAAAAAACACCAGTTAGCACGAGTGTTACGAGTAGATAAAATGACTTTTGCTGCTCTTGAAGCTACTTTAAAAGCATACCTTCAAGATACGGAAAAAATCATATCTATTCCAACAGTCAGGGATATTCTTTTGACTCCAGAAACAATAAAAGAACGTGCTAATCAATTTGTCGCCAAAATGAATGAAGCAACAATTGGATTTGAATGTGAGGTCACTGAGGATTTCTCCCAAGTCGGCGGTGGAACGATGCCAGAAGTTCTTTTACCTACCTATGTAGTCACTCTTCATAAAAATGGACAGTCAGCAGATACAATTGCAACATTACTTAGACAGTCAAAGCCTAGTGTAATTACACGGATAAAAAATGAACAAATAATTCTTGATTTTAGAACAATAATGGAAGATGAATCAGCTACTTTAATTTCTATCTTGAAGAATCTATAAAGAAAGCCGCTAAATGTAGCGGCTTTAATTCATTCTATTTGTTTACATATCATGTCCTTGGTTATTCTTTTGTCTAGTATGGTTTCGGTTTTTAACCTTTTTTGAACCACTCAAAGGCTCAGGTTGACCCGGGTTATTACCTTTAGGAGAATTTTTACGGATATCCTTGTAGGTATTTTTTTCTGCCATCAGTATCCCTCCTTCTAACAATAGGATGATATAAAAGACTATTTTTATTCTAAAAAGAACTTCGAATGTTTTATTCATTTTAAGGAAAGATAGTAAATGTAGATTTCACCTAGAAGGAGATGACAGTAGTGCCTTATAGTAAGGATAAGCAACAAGCATTTCAAGCTGCACAGCAGGGAACTGAACAGGCTAGAGATATTTATGAGAACATTGTAAAAGATGACCCTGATTATGGTGCACATCTAAAGCGTCTAAAAAATGAGGTTAATGAAGCTGTTCAACAGATTAATAATGCTCTTGAAGTAGCTTCGGATAGTCAACGAGATCAATTACAACAATTTCAGGATGATCTTCAGTCTATCGTCTCTGAAGTAAATAACGACTAAAAAACCCGCAAATTTGCGGGTTTCTTCTTTGCTACGTCTAGCTCCAGCGCCTAGCCCCTCGAGGTCAAATAACCTGAGGCATAAAAAGTCAAAGAGCAGACTTCTTTTTCCACAGAACATTTGCTTGTCGGGGCTGAACGAGGCGCTTCCGCTTTTGTAATTTACTGGTTCTTTTTACGTTTTTTATTGTTTTGTTTTTGCTCAGCAGATAGAGGTTCATTTGAAAACTCCTCATTAAAACCAGCACCAATGCCTTGAGATTTTGCAGCATTCATACCTGGTATAACGTGATTTGACTTTCTTTTTGCCATGAGAATCACCTCCATGCTAGTAGTTTTGAGTAATTAGAGAGGAAATATGTATAATAAATTGTGTGCTCTTTGATTTGAATTTAAGATAAGAAAAACTTATTATAACCAATAACTTTCTTGTTATTTACTTATGTATATCAATGTATTAAGATATTCAAGTAGGGAATTTCATAATAAAGGTTCATTTTCGACATTTTGTTGAAATTATACTACTATTATTCAAGAGGGGGTAATACATATGGCAAAACAAGATGTTTTTAATGCACGTTCATCTTTTACAGTGAATGGCAAAACTTATAACTTCTATAACTTACAAGCACTTGAGAACGCAAATATTGGTAAAGTTTCACGTTTACCTTATTCAATTAAGGTGTTACTTGAATCCGTATTACGTCAAGTTGATGGAAGAGTAATTACAAAAGAGCACGTTGAAAACTTAGCGAAATGGGGAACTGACGAAGTTCGTGAAGTAGACGTACCTTTCAAACCATCTCGTGTAATTTTACAAGATTTCACTGGAGTACCTGCAGTTGTTGATTTAGCTTCTTTACGTAAAGCTATGGCTGATATCGGTGGAAATCCAGATAAAATTAATCCAGAAATTCCTGTTGATTTAGTAATTGACCACTCAGTGCAAGTAGATAGAGCGGGTACTGCTGACTCATTAGCATTCAACATGGATCTTGAATTTGAAAGAAACGCTGAGCGTTACAAATTCTTAAGCTGGGCTCAAAAATCATTTGATAACTATCGTGCAGTACCACCAGCAACTGGTATCGTTCACCAGGTTAACCTTGAGTTCCTAGCGAACGTTGTTCATGCTGTTGAAGGTGAAAATGGTGAATTTGAAACATTCCCTGATTCATTAGTTGGTACTGACTCACATACAACAATGATCAACGGTATCGGTGTTTTAGGATGGGGTGTAGGTGGTATTGAAGCGGAAGCTGGAATGCTTGGTCAACCTTCATACTTCCCAGTTCCTGAAGTAGTTGGGGTTCGTCTTGTTGGAGAACTTCCAAACGGAACTACTGCAACTGACTTAGCACTTAAAGTAACTCAAGTTCTACGTAAAGAAGGCGTAGTTGGTAAATTCGTAGAGTTCTTCGGACCTGGAATTTCACAATTACCATTAGCTGACCGTGCTACAATTGCGAACATGGCTCCTGAGTATGGTGCAACCTGTGGGTTCTTCCCAGTTGACGGTGAAGCACTAGAATACCTACGTCTAACTGGCCGCGATGAAGAGTTAGTAAAAGTAGTTGAAGAGTATTCTAAAGCAAATGGTTTATTCTACACTCCTGATCTTGAAGATCCAATCTTCACAAATATTGTAGAAATCAACCTTTCTGAAATTGAAGCAAATCTTTCTGGTCCGAAGCGTCCACAAGATTTAATTCCTCTTTCAGCTATGAAAGAATCTTTCACAAATGCACTTACAGCTACTGGAAACCAAGGATTCGGTTTAGCTGCTGATGACATTAATAAAGAAATCACTGTTAAATTTAACAATGGTGATGAAACAACAATGAAAACAGGTGCGGTTGCAATTGCTGCAATCACAAGCTGTACAAATACATCAAACCCTTACGTTATGTTAGGTGCAGGTCTTGTTGCGAAAAAAGCAGTAGAAAAAGGCCTACAAGTTCCTAAATACGTAAAAACTTCTTTAGCACCAGGATCAAAAGTTGTTACTGGTTACCTAGAAGATGCAAAATTACTTCCATACCTTGAGCAATTAGGCTTCAACACAGTTGGTTTTGGTTGTACAACTTGTATCGGTAACTCTGGTCCGTTAGCTGACGAAATCGAAAAAGCAGTTGCTGAAAGTGATTTACTAATCACTTCTGTTCTTTCTGGTAACCGTAACTTTGAAGGACGTATCCATCCGCTAGTTAAAGGTAACTACCTTGCATCACCACCATTAGTTGTGGCTTATGCTCTTGCTGGTACGGTTGATATCGATCTACAAAACGATCCTATCGGTAAAGACAAAGACGGAAATGATGTATTCTTTGGCGACATCTGGCCTTCAATGGACGAGGTTAAAGAAGTTGTTAAAAATACTGTTACACCTGAACTATTCCGTAGAGAATATGAAAATGTATTCAATGACAATGCTCGTTGGAATGAAATTGAGACAAGTGAAGACGCTCTTTACACTTGGGATGATGAATCTACTTACATTGCTAACCCACCATTCTTTGAAGGGTTATCTGCTGAGCCAGGCGAAGTTACGCCATTAAGCGGACTACGCGTTGTTGGTAAATTCGGTGATTCAGTTACAACTGACCACATCTCTCCTGCAGGTTCAATCGGTAAAGATACACCAGCTGGTCGTTACCTACAAGAGCGTGGCGTTACTCCTCGTGACTTTAACTCTTATGGTTCACGTCGTGGACACCATGAAGTTATGATGCGTGGTACATTTGCAAACATCCGTATCAAAAACCAAATCGCTCCTGGTACAGAAGGTGGATACACTACTTACTGGCCAACTGGCGAAGTAACATCAATTTATGATGCTTGTATGAAATACAAACAAGATAACACAGGTTTAGTTGTACTAGCTGGTAATGACTACGGTATGGGAAGCTCTCGTGACTGGGCAGCAAAAGGAACAAACTTACTTGGAATTAAAACAGTTATCGCTCAAAGCTTCGAGCGTATCCACAGAAGTAACCTTGTATTAATGGGTGTTCTTCCTCTTCAATTTAAAGATGGAGAAGGCGCTGAATCACTTGGTTTAACTGGTAAAGAAACAATCGAAGTTGCAATTGATGAGAACGTAAAACCACGTGACTTTGTAAAAGTTACAGCTACTGACGAAGCAGGGAACAAAAAAGAATTTGAAGTACTTGTTCGTTTTGATAGCGAAGTAGAAATAGATTACTACCGTCATGGTGGCATTCTACAAATGGTATTACGTGATAAATTGAAAGCATAATTATAAAACCAAAAAGGCAGAGATGTGATTGTTCACATTTCTGCCTTTTTCCTTTGGTCAAATAATTACTAAAATAACAAGAAGTGTGTTTTAATAATAAATATGTACGAACAATAGTCAGGTAGGAGAATAGTATATGTTATACGATAGTATTACAATTGGACCCTTTTTAATAAAGAATTTGTGGATTGTTTTATTTATAGCTGGGCTTGTCTCATATATTGTAATGGAGATAAGAATTAGAAAATTTCCTGATCTTCAACCATTGTTACTCAATGAAATTGGAAATGGTTTAGTCATTTGCTTACTACTATATAAATTCAGTATAGTCCTATTTAGACCCAGCATTCTTTTTACAAATCCTCAAGGAATTCTATTTTTCACAGGTGGAATAAAAGGTCTTGTGCTAGGTTTACTAATAGGTATTCTTTATTTAGGATGGCAGATTAAGAAAAACAAATTTAAGGTCAAGAATGTCTTTGATGTTCTAGGTTTTGGTATGCTAACCTCACTTACCACGTACTATTTATTGGTTACATTTCTTTACGAACAATAGGAGGCTTTATTACATATGAAGAAAAAAATAATTGCAATAGCCGTATTACTTGTTCTTGGTGGTTACGCGTTATATCAATCTGTTCTTAATAAACCAGTGACAACTGGTATAGAAATTGGAGAAGCAGCCCCCGATTTTGAATTACAATTATTAAACGGAGATAGTGTTAAGTTATCAAGTTTTCAAGGTAAAAAAGTTATTTTAAATTTCTGGGCCTCATGGTGTGGTCCTTGTCAAGCAGAGATGCCAGAAATGCAGGAGTTTCATGAGACCTATGGTGATGAAACAGTCATCCTAGCGGTAAATATGACAACAACTGAGAAAAGCTTGGATACAGTAACTAATTATGTAAGTGATAAAGAATTAACTTTTCCTGTACTACTAGATGAAACGAATAATGTGAGTACTTCCTATCAGGTATACTCAATTCCTACCTCATATTACATTGATACAGAGGGAGTAATTAGATACAAATACATTGGGGCTATGTCATTAGATATGATGAAGAGCGAAACCAAGAAAATGAATTAAGGTGATTTGAAACAAGAGTTTCTTTAGCTCTTGTTTTTATTTTTCAATAAATTTTCAAAAAGTTGTAATAATTACAACGTATTTTGGGAATTATTAATATTACAATAGTGTTAAAAGGGGTGAGAAAATTGAGAAAAATCAGAAAACAGTCATTTGAAGAATTAGTATTAGAAAATAAAAAGCAGTTACTTAAAGACCAAGAAGCTATGGATAAAATAGAAGCAAGGTTAGAACAAAAGATGCTTGGTAAGGCAGAATAGATACTACAAGAAGCCACTCCAAATATCTCCATACATGAAGACCTTATTGACTGGTGATAATGTATTATAGGAGGGGATTATTGCATGTCTAATCAAAACAACCAATACAACCAATTTAAAAACAATAAAATTGGAACTCAACCACGTGGCTTTGGAGGAAACAAAGGGAAAAAGATGCAGGATAAATCTGGGCATCAACCACAAGTTATTCAAACAAAAGGTGAATAATTAACTTAGTTAAAAGGGCGTGCTTTACGTCCTTTTATTTAATTTAAAAAATCCTCATAATTGTCTATCCTTTGTTGCAAAATATCTATGTAAATAAACGTCAATTAATAAGGAGGATACATATGACAAATCACCAAGCAAAACCAGATAACCGCAATGATAATGTAGAAAAGCTACAAGATATGGTTCAGAACACAATTGAGAATATCGAAGAATCTCATGAGACAATGCAATTTGCTTCAACAGAGGAAAGAGCAGCAATTGAAGCAAAAAACCAACGTCGTGAAGAGAGCATTGAAGCAATGAGAAATGAGATTCGTGATGAGGCTCAGGCAAGAGAAAACGGCAATATCTAATTTGTTCAAAAGACCAAACTTTAAAAGTTGTGGTCTTTTTTATTGGTATTTACTTCTTTTATCTCGTAAAATGAATGGTATACAAGCAGTACATAGGGGGAGAAAGATTCGTGCTAGTAAGTAAAAAAGAAGTAGAAGTAAGATATGCAGAAACAGATCAAATGGGTGTGGTATACCACGGAAACTATTTAGTGTGGTTAGAACTAGGACGTACACAACTTATTAAAGATTTGGGGTTTAGCTATGCAGCGATGGAGGAGGAAGGAATCATTTCTCCAGTTATTGATATTCAAGTATCTTATAAGAAACCTTTACGTTATGGGGATATAGCTGTAGTTAATACGTGGATTGAGCATTACGACGGGTTACGTGTGATTTATGGCTATGAAATACTAACCCCAACAAATGAGCTTGCTGTGAGTGCTATTTCTACTCATGTGTGTGTAAAAAAGAATTCATTCCGTCCAATACAAATTCGTAAAGTTTATCCAGATTGGCATGAAGCATATGAAAAAGCAAAAAAATCGGAAGTGAAGTAAATGGCATTCGGAATAAAAAAACGTGAACTAGAGGAGTGGAAAGAAAGCGTACGTTCTGGACAAATATCTTTTATAACACATTACTGGTATGACCCTCGTTTTCCTCAATGCAATACGGTGACAAAGGTTGGTTGCTCGGACATTGATAAGTTAATCAACTGGGGTAACCAATATGGTTTAAAAGCAGAATGGGTCCACGTAAGAGACACATATCCTCATTTTGATTTATTAGGTGACCGCCAACGCAGTATACTTCAAGAGGAGGGTATGCATGAGCAAATTGAACGTTTCATACAGCAAAAGAAGTGATTCCGCTCACGACGAATCACTTCTTTCATTAATATTAAGATATATATTCAAATTCCGGTTCTTCTTTTTTCTCATCAAAAGCTACTTTGAGATTATGATTGTCAAAATACCAAATATCAGCTTCTTCAACAAAAAATGTTATACCTTCTTCTTCAACCTTTATTGCTGATTCTACAGGTTTCTCAATACTAACACCAAGTGAAAAGCCACTTTGTAAGGAATTAAACCCACCATAACGTACAAAAAAACGAACACCGTCACCAGATTGTAAATTTAGTTCATCCTTATACCATTTCGCAGCCTTGTCAGACACCATTAATTCCATAAGTAACACCTTCCTTAAGGGGTATAGCCTTATTATACATTTAGGTATGTAGAGTATCCAATGAACAATAGGTGAATTTTAATCAAGCCACTGCTTCATATGGCTAGCCATTTCTTCAAATATAGAAGAAGAGTATCTTGTGCCAGAGGCTGCTGCAACCTCTAGTGGTACTACTTGAAATCTCCTGACATTTGTATTTGTTACATACGTAGGTGTAAATTGTGGATTGTGAATTGTTACCACTGATTTATTGTCTACCAGTTGTTTTGTAATATTAATCTCTAAGATGCCACCAATATCCTTATAATTTTTTACTTGTCCAGATAAAAAGTTACCTAGCGAATATACAACAAAGGTCTTGCTGCCATCATCCCTTGTAATCCATTCCATAGGTTGCAGAACATGTGGGTGATGTCCAATAATTAAATCAACACCTTCATTTGCTAGCATTTTGGCTAAGGATTTTTGCTCATCATTTGGGAAGAGTTGATATTCATTCCCCCAATGCATACTAACAACAAGTACATCTGCAACTTGTTTAGCGGCTGCTATGTCTGCTTTCATGTTCTCAGGTTCAATTAGATTGACGAGATACTCTTTTCCTTTGGGAACTGGAATGCCATTTGTTCCATACGTATAAGATAGGAAGGCAATCCTGATTCCATTACGGTTAAGAACTCTGATTCGCTCTTTATCTTCCTTATCACGATAGCCTCCAACATACTCCATCCCAATTTTATCAAAATAGGAAGTTGCATTTAGGACCGCTTTTTCTCCTCGATCTAATGTATGGTTATTGGCAATGGAAACGATATCAACTCCAGCATCTAAAAAGGCATCTGCAACCTCATAAGGACTATTAAACAGAGGATAAGTAGATAGGCCGATATCTATTCCACCGATGATTGTTTCTTGATTTGCTATAGTAATATCAGGACTTTGAAGCAGGTGCTTTACACTTGCTATATTCGGCTTGAAATCATAGCCAGTAGCGGTCTTTGCATCCTTGTAAACAGTGCCATGAATCAAGATATCACCAACTGCAGCAAGTGATATCGTTGCAGAATAGGATTTAAAAACAAATTCGGATTGTTTTGTAGAGTGGTCTGATATAGATTTAATTGTTGTGCTAGAAACTGCCTGTTCTCTTTCAAAATACATGGAGAAAAGTAAATAAGATATAGTGATTAGTAAAGTTAAACTTATAATAGACGCAAACAAGGTTAATTTTTGCTTCGATTTTTTCACTCACGTTAACTCCTTAAGTTCATTTAATCTTACTATATAATAAATTTGGAAAATTTACTCATATTTTGTGAAAAAAACAAGAATTTTAGCAGGAATAGCAGAAAAATATTTCAATAGCCGAAATAAAATACAAGGATTTTTCTTATTCATAGCGAATATTGTAAATAGAAATGCAATTTCATAGAAAGAGGGTCAGTACATGATTACTTTTAAAAAACCAGATGTAGAACAATTTTTTAGAACGTTTGCAATTCAAAATTTTGCAGTAAGTCCCGATGAGACACAATTAATCTTTAGTACGAATTTAAGTGGAAAGTATAATCTTTGGGCAATGGATTTGCCTAATCAGTTTCCTTATCCCCTTACGTTTATTGATCAAAGTAATCAAGAGCTTGTGTATGATAAGGAAGGTAAATTTATTATTGCTGGCTTTGATAAAGATGGAGACGAAAATACCCAATTATATGCTCTTCAAACACAGGGTGGAGAATTAAAACCACTTCGTACATTAGAAGGTCATCGTCATATGGGACCAATTCTTTCAAAGGATGGAAAGAGATTATTTTACACTTCAACTAAAGAAAATCCTATGTATTTAAATACATATTGCTACAATCTTGAAAACGGTGAAGAGTCAGTTATAAACGAAGGAAGTGAATCGGCTACCTATTTAATGGATGTGAGTCCAAATGAAGACAGCCAAATTTATTGGAGACACTTCGCTAATACGAACACGCGTGCGTATGTGTTGAATAATGGCACCTTCATTCAACTAACACCAGAAACCGATAAACAGCACACTGTTACAGGTGTAGTATTTACAAGTGATACGGAAACTTATTTACTTACAAACCACGAGGAAGATTTAACATACTTGGCAAAATATGATCTCACTTCTGGAGAATTTACAAAAGTTTTAGCTTTTGACAAAGAAGACTTGAATAACGTGAAGTTCAATAAAGAGCAAAATAAACTATACCTTACGAGTTCAAAAGGTGTTGTAGATTTCTTATATGAATATGATCTAGCTACAGGAGAGACAAATCCTATTGATACACCTACTAGTGTTATTGAAAAGCTAGTTGTATCAAAAGCTGGTAACTTATATATTCTTGGTCGTTCTGCAACACGCCCGTTCAATATTTACAAAAGAACTTCTACAACTAAAGCATGGCAAGCGTGTACAAATTACGGAGTTCCAGGGGTAGCTGAAGAGGAGTTAGTTGAGCCTGAAGTACTTACATATCCTTCATTCGATGGATTAGAAATCGAAGCTCTATTCTTTAAAGCAAAAGAAGAAGTTAGCAATGGACATGTCATTTTATGGCCTCACGGTGGCCCTCAAGCTGCCGAGCGTAAGTCATTCAGAGCACTATTCCAATTCTTAGTCAACCGTGGTTATAGTCTATTTGCTCCAAACTTCCGTGGTTCATCTAACTATGGGTTATCATTTATGAAAATGGTCGAAGGTGACTGGGGATATGGTCCAAGACTAGATAATATTGAAGGATTAGAATACCTTATTAAAAACGGCTACGCAGATCGTGAGAAAATTTTATTAATGGGTGGTAGCTTTGGTGGCTATATGGCCTTACTATTACATGGTCGTCATGCGGAGTATTTTAAGGCGGTTGTAGATATATTTGGACCAAGTGACTTATTCTCTTTTATTGATTCAGTACCTGAGCACTGGAAGCCTGCAATGGCACAATGGGTAGGAGACCCAGTTAAGGATAAAGAGAAGCTAATTGAATATTCTCCAATTACTCATTTAGATGGTATGATCAAACCTATGCTTGTTATTCAAGGTGCAAATGACCCTCGAGTTGTTAAGGCTGAATCAGATAAAATCGTTCAAGCGCTTCAAGATAAAGGAATCAATGTAGAATACCTCGTTTTAGAAGATGAGGGACATGGCTTCTCGAAAAAAGAAAATGAAATAAAAGTAAACAGAACGATTCTTGAGTTCTTCGATCGTTTTATTTAATAAAAAGAAATAAAAAAAAGACGTGCAACCTACCTCGGTTGTACGTCTTTTTCGTCTTCTAATTCGTCAATTATCAATAATAGTTCATCAAATGTAGAGATTTTCTTGCATGGTTCTCCACTACATTCTAAGTTAGAGCTGTAATCAAATAGTTCTAATGCAAACTCATTATTATGTTCAGAAGGGCTTACAGTTGCTTCATATATAAAATTACGTGGGTTGAGTTTTTGCATGCTCATCAACCTTTCATGTAGTTCTTATTTATATCATATAGCAAAATCCATGGAATTAACCCTTGAAATTTGACAAAACTGAAAACGTTTACACGATTTTAGAGGGCAGTAAGTACTCGAACCTCTTAGAATAGAAAAAACACACCCTGATAGGATGTGTTTAGAGCCACTTAATTTTAGGTTCTGTTTTGTTGATAATTCGTTTAATGTTAGCGGTGTGTTTAAAAATCACAAACGCCGCAAGTAAGGATAGGACAATAATTAAAGGAAGGTCTCCAAAGAATATACTATAGATGACACCATAGATACCTGTTAGCATGGATGAAAGTGAGACGTACTTTGATATGTATAAACAGATAAAGAAGACAAGTAGCATCGTTATAAAAAGAATAGGGCTATAAAATAAGAGCAATCCACCGGATGTTGCTACTGCTTTTCCACCTTTAAATTTTGCAAAAACAGGATATACATGTCCAATGACGGCAATGACCCCAACAAGTAATGGATGAAGGTCTGCACCTACTAGTATAGGTAATGCTGCTGCCAATGTGCCTTTTAGTATATCAGCTATTGTTACAATTAATCCCGCTTTCACACCTAAAGTACGAAACGTATTTGTTCCCCCTAAATTCCCGCTACCATGTTCACGAATATCAATCCCGTACCCAATCTTCCCAACAATTAGTGCAGAGGGTATTGAACCTAGTAAGTATGCAAGGATAATTACGAAAACTTCAAGTATCATTTACTTTTCCCCTTTTAAATCCAGCATGTCTTCCTATAATTGTACCACGTCAATACGAAAAAACATAACAATTATTCAATCAGCAAATCCTGTTAATTTGCAAATATATCTTTTCATTTGTCAAAAAATTTCGTAGTATGTCGGTAGGAGGTGTAGTATGTCGAGAATCGAAACGCATAAACAGAATGGAATAAAAACTTCTACAATCGTAGTGGGGTTAATTGCTTCACTCGTACTGATATCTACAAGTCTATTTTTCTTTATCTATCCATTTCCATCAGAAGAAAAAGTGATCTATACAAGCAAAGAGCACCCAATAATATATAAGGGAGAAATGATAGAGGAAGAAGCTTTAATAAAAGATAACATTGTTTATTTACCTCTTACATTTTTTAAAGAACATATTGATGACTCATTCGTAATGGATGTAGAAACGAATTCGATTATTATTACAACAACTGACAAAGTTATTCAAATGCCTACGGATTCATTAACCTATCTAGTTAATGAACAACCTTTCAAGGTAGAGATACCAATTCTACTAGAAAACGAGGAGATTCCATATATTGCTTTAGAGCTGCTTAAAAATCTATATCCGGTTCAAATAGAGCACCTTGAAGATTCGGGAGTAGTTATTGTAAGAACACATGGTGAACCTATCCTTTATGGAACAGTAGATGCGGAACAAAAAGTAGAAGAACTTCGACTTAGATCAAAAACTAGTTTAACTAGTCCTTACGTTGCAGAGGTTACCGAGAAAGAGCAAATTGAAATAATTAGAGAAGAAAACAGTTTTTATTATGTTCGTAAAAACAATGGTGTAGCAGGTTATTTACCCAAAGATTCTATCACTCTAGCAAACACAAGAATTGTTACAGTGGAATATGAAAGGGTAAAAAAAACACATCCTGCAATTCAGTGGCCAATTAATGTAACCTGGGAAGCTGTTTATTCAGTGAATCCAGATGTGAAAAAGCTTCCTCAAATGCCGGGTGTGAACGTTGTTTCTCCTACTTGGTTCCATTTGGAAAACAATGAAGGGGATATCTCAAATCTTGGTTCACTTGATTATGTGAATTGGGCAAAATCTCGAAACTATCAGGTCTGGGGTCTCTTTTCGAATGATTTTGATCCTGATAAAACCCATGAAGCCTTTAAAAATTATGAAACTAGAATGAAGATGGTGAGGCAGCTCCTTCAATATGCTGAAATGTATAAGTTAGACGGTATAAATATAGATATTGAAAATGTTCGTTCAGCTGACGGACCACTTGTCACTCAATTTGTTAGAGAGGCAACACCCTACTTCCACCAAGCTGGATTAATTGTTTCGATGGATATTACCTTTATATCAGGTAGTGAAATGTGGTCCAAGTTTTATGAACGAGAAAAGCTAGCGGAAATTGTCGACTATATCATGGTTATGGCCTACGATGAACATTGGGGGACGTCTCCTGTGGCGGGTAGTGTAGCAAGTTTACCATGGGTTGAAAACAATCTTAAGGAGCTTTTAAAAGTTGTCCCACACGATCGACTCATCCTAGGTGTGCCTCTATATGCAAGGATTTGGAAAGAACAAGAAACAGAAGGTGGAAACATTGAAGTTTCTTCCAAGGCTTATAGCATGGATGTGATTCGGGAGTGGATAGAAGAGCGAAATTTAACCCCGAACTATGATGAAGCCACGGGTCAAAATTATGTAGAATATCGAAATGAAGAAGAGAAAGCGACCTATAAGATTTGGATTGAAGATGAGCTTTCACTTCAAAAAAGAGGACAGCTTGTTCATAAGTATAATCTTGCAGGTGTTGCGACCTGGTCCCGTTTTTTTGCAAATGACTTGGGATGGATTACACTTGATGAGTCGTTAAATAAGCTAGAGGCAACAACTGAAAAAAGTAATTAATAAACTGGCCAAATCTATAAAAGATTTGGTTTTTTTTTGTAGTATTGACTTTTTAATCTAAATAAGTAAAAATATAGTTAATTTCATAGAAATCTAGACTGATAAACCGTGGCTAATGTCGCCCTTATGTTTTTTCATAAGCCGGTCTTGTATCTTTAGTAGAGATATGAGACCGGCTTTTTTGTATTAACCAACATTCGTGTTACAAGAAGGAGAGTTATTCAAGGTGATCAAATTATTGCTGAAGCTTCATCCAATTATTTCAGTACTACTTATTGGTTCATTATTTTCTAGAATTGCCAATTCAATGAGCTTACCTTTTTTGGCAATTTATTTAGCAAAACAGACTGATTTAACTCCACTTATGATAGGTGTGGTCATTGGTGCAGCTCCATTGGCAAGTACATTATCTGGTATCCTAGGAGGGTATTTGTCGGATAAGTTTGGTAGAAAACAAATTATGCTTTTATCTATTTATTCTTGGGGATTTGTATTTATAGGTTTTGCACTTGCCAAAGACCCTATTATTTTTCTCCTATTAAGTATTCTTAATGGTATATGTAAGGCATTTTTTGAACCTGTATCTCAGGCTCTTATGGGAGACTTAACAGAGCAGAAATTGAGAGCAAAGGTATTCTCACTACGCTATACGGTTATTAATGCTGGGGTTGCAATTGGTCCATTACTTGGTGTGTTTATTGGGTTATCATCCAGTGGAATTGGATTTATGATTACAGGGCTTTTTTATTTCGTTTATTCTATTGTCTTACACCTGTTTACAAGTAAAGTTTCAATACCAGTACAAAAGAATAAGACCGTTTATTCTATGAAACAATCTCTTATAATTATAAAAAGAGATAAAGTTTTAATGTATTTTATTTTAGGAGCATGTATTACGCAAATCGGTTTTGCTCAATTTGCACCATTATCTCATCATATGAGTACAACTTTTGAAAAGGGTGTTATCTATTTTGGCTGGATGATGACAACAAACGCATTGGTAGTAGTCCTTGCACAACTACCTCTTTCTTCAATATTTGAACGTTTTTCTACCATTACAGGGGTATATGTTGGTAACGGACTATATGCTATCGGAGGTTTAGGATTTGCATTTTCAAATAGTTTAACTGAGATGATCCTCTCTATGATTATTTTTACTTTAGGCGAGGTTTTATGTTTTCCTGCTGGTACCATTTTAATAGATAATTTAGCACCGGATCACTTACGTGGTAGTTATTATGGGGCAATGAATTTTACCGAATTAGGAAGGTTTCTTGGACCTACATTGGGAATGTTCCTATACTCAACTTTAAATATATCCTGGCTATTCAGCATTATTTTCATTTTATTATTAGTAAGTAACTGCATTTATATGGTAGGTAATCGTTTATGGGAAAAGCAATCAAAGCAGGATTCCTTATCTGAGGAGAATCCTCTAACTCCATACAATAAAATAGGTACTGTATAAATAAACGAACTGTAATATCTAAAAGTAGTTACATTGATAAAAGTACTTTTAATGCGAAACTAATATAACTCTGTGATATAATAACTTAATTATACAACTAGTTTTAATTTGTTAATAGGGGGCTAGTTAACAGTGTCACAGCAACTTACAAAATTTGAACAGTTTAAACAACGACTTTATTTATGGGTCATACCAATATTAGTCTTGGCCCTTTTAAGCATTTTTTTGGATTGGGATGGAAACCTTGGCTTCTTAGAATACATTGGTGTATTTTTAATAGTCTGGTATGTTTGTATATGGATTTTAATCTTTAAAGGAAAGGCTTTTCGTATCATTGAACTACTAACCTTGGTGATAAATAGTGTAATTCATCTTATTACTACCTTTACGGTTACGTATACAGCTGCTATCGAAAAGCATGATATGACGGGTAGTATTGGCTACTGGACGACACTAACATATATTTATATTTTTATTACTATTTATGGTAGAGTTGGAGCGATATATTCTTTCGTGCTTTGGTTATTAACTTTATTTATAACTTTATCGTTTTGGGATAGTTTGTTAGGAGGATTTAAGAGTAATTTTTCACAATATATGTTAGCGAATTTAGTTTATATAATCTTTCTTTTTTCTGCTCGGAAGTTGATCAGAAATTATACAAAAGCTGAAATCCTTGAAGAAATGGCTTATCAGGATCAATTAACGGGTATAGGAAATAGAAGACAACTATATATGTGGATTGAAAGCTTTATTCAGAAGAGCAATACAAATTTTTCAGTTATTTTCTTTGATATTGATCGGTTTAAGAAAGTGAATGATGAATTCGGCCATAAGACAGGCGACCAAGTTCTTGTTGAGTTTACCACTGTTATCTCAAAGGTATTAAGTAAAGAAGACTACTTTGGACGTTGGGGTGGAGAAGAATTTGTCATTGTATCAAAACGTACATTTGAACAAACTGTTCAATTAGCCGAAAAGTTAAGAAAGAATGTAAAAGAACATTCTTTTACTGAAATAGGTAACTTAACCTCAAGCTTTGGTGTTGAGAAATATAAAATGGGTGATAATGCAGAAACAATATTAGATCGTGCTGATAAAGCATTGTATAAAGCAAAACAAGAGGGACGTAATAGAGTTTGTGTATATAAGGATAAGTGAGGATAGTGAAGTGAATAAAATGCTCCACTATTTTTTTTCGACAAAAACTGTTAAATGCAGAAGGAATAATGAACCATATTACCGAAATACTAGTGTAAGAAGATGTATGGTATATGAAAGGAGAAATCGATCCATGGCAATAAACATCCCTACTAGAGAAGAGATTGGAAAAATACTTAAGGATAGTAAGCGAATTGCTGTCGTTGGACTATCTGAAAATCCAGAGAAAACGTCTCATATGGTTAGCAAAGCAATGCAAGATGCTGGCTATGAAATTATCCCTGTGAACCCGACAGCTGATGAAGTGCTCGGAGTAAAAGCAGTGAAATCGCTTAAAGAAATTGAGGGTCACGTGGATATTGTTAACGTATTTCGCAGATCCGAACATTTATTCGATGTAGCTAAGGAATTTGCAGAAATTGATGCCGATGTATACTGGGCTCAATTAGGGCTTGTGAATGAAGAGGCATATCATTTCTTGAAAGAAAAAGGGTACACAGTAATTATGGATCGTTGCATAAAAGTAGAGCACGCACTGACGAAATAGCATTTATAGGTAGAGAAAATAGCTAGTTGAGCAGGTTTTCCTTACATAATGAATCGTTCAAAAGTCCTTGTTTCTACAAGGATTTTTATTTTTTCCCTAAATGAGGGTTTGCTAAATTTCGATAAACATATAAAATATAGCTTGGACAATCTTTTTTAAAAGAGAAGCTTAGCGCAATAAGCTTCATTTTTTTCGGTTACTTTCATGGGGAAAAGCCGAATTTATGACATTAATTTATTGCAAGTCAACTGCTAGTTGGCTGTTATATGATAAAATAGAAACAGATGTTCTTGTGGGGAGTTAACAACAAATCAACTTTGTTGTTAACCGGAAAACATTTTGTCACTTTTTGTTTTCCGGAATAGAAAGGGGTATGTTCTTTGGCTAAGCAGCAAACGTTTGACTATAATGATGATGCGATACAGGTCTTAGAAGGGCTGGAGGCAGTTCGAAAAAGACCGGGAATGTATATTGGAAGCACAGATAGCCGCGGATTACACCATTTGGTTTATGAAATCGTAGATAACTCTGTTGACGAAGCATTAGCAGGTCATGGAGATCACATTATTGTCAAAATTCATAAAGATAATAGTATAAGTGTTCAGGATAAGGGAAGAGGAATGCCAACTGGAATGCATAAGCTTGGTAAACCAACACCAGAGGTTATTTTAACAGTATTACATGCAGGTGGAAAATTTGGACAAGGTGGGTATAAAACGAGTGGAGGGCTACATGGTGTAGGTGCCTCTGTTGTAAATGCATTGTCTGAATGGTTAAAAGTGACAATTAAGCGTGATGGAAGCATTTACGAACAAAGATTTGAAGATGGTGGAAAGCCTGCTACAACACTGGAAAGAATTGGCAATACGAATCAAACAGGGACAACAATACACTTTAAACCGGACCCAACGATTTTTAGTTCAACGGTCTATAACTATGAAACGCTATGTGAAAGACTTAGAGAATCTGCCTTTTTATTAAAAGGTTTAAAAATAGAGCTAATTGATGAACGTCATGACCAAAAGGAAGTTTTCCATTACGAAAACGGAATTGAGGCATTTGTTAGTTACTTAAATGAAGAAAAAGATGCGTTACATCCTGTTGTTTTCTTTGAAGGTACACAAAACAGTATTGAAGTAGAATATGCCTTCCAATTTAATGATGGGTATTCAGATAATGTACTGTCCTTTGTAAACAATGTTCGTACAAAGGACGGAGGTACACATGAAGCAGGTTCAAAGACGGCTTTAACTCGTGTCATTAATGAATATGCAAGAAAGGTCGGCTTACTAAAGGAAAAGGATAAAAACCTTGAAGGTTCAGATATTCGTGAAGGTTTAACCGCAATTGTGTCTGTTCGTATTCCAGAGGAGTTACTTCAGTTTGAAGGGCAAACAAAAGGCAAGCTTGGAACAAGTGAAGCAAGATCGGCGGTTGATTCAGTTGTGTCCGAAAAACTTAACTACTTCTTCGAAGAGAACCCAGAGACAAGTGGACTACTCGTTAAAAAAGCAATTAAAGCATTCCAAGCTCGAGAGGCTGCTAGGAAAGCGAGAGAAGAAGCAAGAAGCGGGAAAAAAAGAAAACGTTCTGAAGCGATGCTAAGTGGAAAATTAACGCCTGCGCAGTCACGTAATCCACAGAAAAATGAGCTTTATTTAGTCGAAGGAGATTCTGCTGGTGGATCGGCTAAACAAGGTCGTGACCGCAGGTTTCAAGCTGTTCTACCTTTACGAGGTAAAGTTATAAATACAGAAAAAGCTAAGCTATCAGATATCTTTAAAAATGAAGAAATCAATACAATCATCTATGCAATTGGTGGCGGTGTTGGCCCCGAATTTTCAGTAGAGGATATTAACTATGACAAAATTGTTATTATGACCGATGCTGATACGGATGGAGCGCATATTCAGGTCTTACTTTTAACATTCTTTTACCGCTATATGAGACCACTGGTTGAAGCTGGGAAGGTCTTTATTGCACTACCTCCTCTTTATAAGGTAAGCAAAGGTACTGGTAAGAAGGAAGTCATTGAATACGCTTGGTCTGATGACGAGCTTAAGGGTGCGATTGCTAAGATTGGCAAAGGGTATATTATTCAGCGTTATAAAGGTTTAGGTGAGATGAATGCCGACCAATTATGGGATACGACAATGAATCCTGAGACGAGAACGCTTATTCGTGTGCGTATTGATGATGCAGCTAGAGCAGAACGTCGAGTGTCTACATTAATGGGTGATAAGGTTGAACCTCGTCGTAAATGGATTGAGTCAAATGTGGCATTTAGCCTTGCAGACGAAACAAATATTTTAGATAATGAGAACTTATCGGTCGTAGAGGAGGAACAACAATAGATGGAACAAGTAGAGAAATTTAGAGACTTACCTCTTGAGGATGTACTCGGCGACCGTTTTGGACGTTATAGTAAATATATTATTCAGGAGAGGGCATTACCTGACGCAAGGGACGGTCTGAAACCTGTTCAACGAAGGATTCTTTATGCGATGCATGTGGAAGGTAATACGGCGGATAAAGGGTTCCGTAAATCAGCAAAAACAGTCGGTAACGTTATCGGTAACTATCATCCACACGGTGACAGCTCGGTCTATGAGGCAATGGTTCGTATGAGCCAGGATTGGAAGCTTCGCAATCTACTAATTGAGATGCACGGAAACAATGGTAGTATTGACGGTGACCCACCTGCAGCGATGCGTTATACAGAGGCCAGATTATCTGCAATCGCATCAGAACTGTTACGTGATATTGATAAACGAACAGTAGAACTCGTTCCAAACTTCGATGACACAAGTAAGGAGCCGACTGTTCTTCCTGCGATGTATCCAAACCTTTTGGTTAATGGTTCAACAGGTATTTCCGCTGGGTATGCAACCGAAATTCCACCGCATAACTTAGGTGAGGTTATTGATGGTGTAATTATGCGCATTGATAATCCTGTATGTACAGTGGATGACCTAATGAAGGTAATTAAAGGACCTGACTTTCCAACGGGTGGGATTATTCAAGGTGTAGATGGAATCCGTAAAGCGTTCGAAACAGGAAAAGGGAAAATCATCATTCGAGGACTAGCTGAAGTTGAAGAGACACGAGGAGGCAAGCAGCAAATTGTCATAACTGAAATTCCCTTTGAGGTAAATAAAGCGAATTTGGTTAAGAAGATTGATGAGTTCCGTCTTGACCGTAAAGTTGAAGGAATTAGTGAAGTTCGTGATGAAACGGATAGAACTGGTCTACGTATTGTCATTGAACTAAAAAAGGACGCTGATGCAAATGGTGTTCTAAACTATCTTTATAAAAATAGTGATCTTCAAGTACCTTTTAATTTTAATATGGTTGCGATCTACAATAAACGACCGACGTTAATGGGCATCTCACAATTTTTAGATGCGTATATTAACCATCAAAAAGAAGTGATAACAAATCGTTCTAATTACGATTTAGAGAAAGCTCGTGAGCGTCACCATGTTGTTGAAGGGTTAATGAAGGCATTATCTATTTTAGATCAAGTTATTGCAACAATCCGTGCTTCTAAGGACAAACGAGATGCGAAAAACAACTTGATGGAGCAATATCAGTTTACAGAGCCACAATCTGAAGCGATTGTTTCTTTACAGTTATATCGATTAACAAATACTGATATTACAGCATTACAACAGGAAGCAGAAGAATTGGATAAGAAAATTGCTGAGTTACTTTCTATACTAAACAATGAAAGTAAGCTATTAACGGTTATCAAAAATGACTTAAAGAAAATAAAGAAAACATATGCAGATGATCGTCGATCAAAAATAGAGGATGAAATTGAAGAAATCAAGATTAATCTTGAAGTAATGATTCCTTCTGAGGACGTGATTGTGACTGTTACTCAAGATGGTTATGTTAAACGTACAAGTCTACGGTCGTATGCAGCTTCAAATGGCCAAGATTTCGGCATGAAGGACACAGATACGTTAATCAGACAGATTGAGATTAATACAACCGATGTTGTCCTGTTCTTTACGAATAAGGGGAACTATTTATACTGTCCAGTTCACGAATTACCAGATATTCGTTGGAAGGATCTTGGGCAGCATATCGCGAATATCATCAGTATTGATCGTGATGAACGGATCATTGAGGCCATCCCAATTAGGAGCTTTGAAACGGAAGAATTCCTATTGTTTGTAACTAAAAATGGTATGGTTAAGAAAACCGAACTATCACAATACAAAGCAACAAGGTATTCAAAGCCACTAGTTGCTATTAATCTTAAAAATAATGATTCGGTAATAGATGTTTTTGTAACAAATGGTAACCAAGATGTATTCCTGACAACCTCCTATGGTTATGCACTTTGGTTTAGTGAAGACGAAGTGAGTATCGTGGGTGCAAGGGCAGCTGGAGTAAAAGGGATTAACCTAAAAGATGGCGATCATATTGTTGGAGGAAAGGTATTTGACCCAGCTGAATCCCCAGACATCGTTGTGGTCACTCAACGTGGAGCCGTTAAGAAGATGAAGTTAACTGAATTTGAAAAAGCATCAAGGGCAAAACGTGGAGTTATTATGCTTCGAGAATTAAAAGCAAATCCACATCGAATTGTTGGGGTTGCGTTCGTCTCTAAACATGATGAACTACTCTTGAAAACGAGAAATGGAACAACTGAGAGTATTAACCCAGAAGATTTAAGGCCAAATGATCGCTACAGTAACGGATCTTTTGTTGTTGATACTAATGAAACTGGAGATGTAGTGGAGTTATTAAAACTTACAAATAAAGAGAAACAAAGTGAATAAAAAATAGAGCTGTTAAGGGTTTAGCCCTTAACAGTTTTTTAAATGGACCGTATTAGATTTTGATTTAAATAAACATGTGTATGTTGTAAAATAGAGCTAGTTTAAAATTTTTCACATTAAAGTAAGATAGTAAATTAGTTTCCCTGAGAGAAGGTACAGCCGCTTGATGAAAAAGCAGTATATAGTAATAGCTATTCTTACAGCACTTATTCTTTTTCTAATACCGTATTCAGTTCCACTTATTTTAGCTTTTCTTACGGCAGTCGCACTTGAACCACTTGTTCGGTATATTCATACAAAACTAAATGTAAAGCGGATATATTCTGTAACAATTACATTTTTCCTATATTTAATTGTACTTTCATTCTTATCTTATATCAGCATAACAGTGATAGTTGATCAGTTGATCATGTTTGTTCGAAACATACCATTTTTTATTGCTTCCTTCGATATCAGTAGAATCGAGTCATTGATGGTAAGATGGGGAAATTTCTCAGAAAGTTTACCGATTGAGTTGGTAGAATCCATTGAAAGTGCAGTCATTTCACTTAAAGCAATTTTAATCGATATTGCAAAACGGTTAACGGAAGGGCTATTTACAATTTTATCGAGTATTCCAGAATTTTTATTTCAATTTCTTGTTTATGTAATCGCTGTTTTCTTATTTTTAAATGAGCTGCCTAGAATCTATCAAAAAATAAATCAATCGTTAGAGAAAGAGACAAAAGCGAAAGTAACAATTCTTTTATCTCAATTAAATAAAGTATTAGTTGGATTTCTAAGAGCACAGATTATACTAAGTGGGGTTACATTTGCAATTGCTTATATTGGGTTAATATTGCTTGATAGCAGTTATCCAGTTGTTTTATCATTGTTGATTGTTCTAGTTGATTTACTTCCAATCTTAGGTACTGGTTCATTTATCGTGCCATGGGCGGTTTATTGCTATATCGATGGTGATGGTGCTACAGCAATTGGATTAATCATCTTATTTTTAGTCATTACAGTTGTTCGAAGAGTTATTGAACCTAAGATCTTCTCAAATAATCTTGGCATTAGCGCATTGGCTGCACTTGTAAGCATGTATATAGGCTTCCAATTGCTTGGATTTATCGGTCTCTTAGCTGGTCCAGGACTTATTCTCCTATACGATGCTTTAGTTAAAGCTGATATCATTAAGAATCGATTTAAATTTGTAAAAAGCTGAAAGAGCATAACCTTTCAGCTTTTTTGTTATTTTAATTTAAATTATGTTAACACTAATCAATATCTATCATTGTGAGAGGTTAGTGTATTATGCTTTGTTACAAGAAAAAAGAAAACAAAATTACTGATTTAAAATCTTTTCATGCACCCGGTAAAGACGAGCAAATTTGGTTTCATTCACGTGACGAGAATGAACTTAAAGCGTGTTACGAGAAAGCAAATATTCATCCCTTAGCTAGAAGAGCGATGAAGTCTAAAGATGGCGAGCCAAGGGTTGATGTTTACAAAGATCATGCTTTTATTTGCGTGAAAATCATTCAAGATGATTTTAGTTTTGTATCATTAAATATAGTAGTAGCTGACAGTTTTATCATTTCAACCGTAATGAAGGATATAAAAGATATAGAAGAGATTCAGAAACAATTCAAAACGCATCCTGAACAAATGGTGTCAACCGGACATATTCTGTATCATATCATGGATGCTATTTCATCTGATTACCTAGAAATGGTCGATATTATTGCTGATGAAATCCAACAAATTGAAGAAAAGGTATTTATAAAGCCATTTTCAAATGAAATTGGTCATGAAATACATAACAAAAAATTTAAACTCCATGAAATGCGACAAATCATTGAAGCACAAGAAAATGTTATAAAGGATATTGGTCATACTGAATTCCCTTATGTTAATGAGGAATCCGGCTTTTATATGAACGATTTAATTCAAAGCTTTTCTCGCGTGACAGGTGCATTTGATTCTTTTAAAGAAAATTTGACGAGTATTTTTGATTTGCAAATGTCGTTGAAATCAGATCACATGAATATCATTATGAAAACATTAACCCTAGTTAGTGTAATTTTTATTCCAATGACTTTTATTGCTGGATTATATGGGATGAACTTTGAAAAAATGCCGGAGTTAAAATGGGAATTCGGTTATTTATATGGAGTATTGCTAATGTTTGGAATAGGGGGAGCAACAGCAACTTATTTTAAGAAAAAAGGATGGTGGTAAATAAAAAGGAAAGTCTTTGTGAATTAGTCACAATGGACTTTCCTTTATAACCAGTAGTACTCCTTTGTAAGATGCAATTATCTATCGTTTTCAATGATTCTTTTTTCTAAAAAAGTAACAAACTGAGTCATTAAATCACAAGAGTTAAAAGCTCCTTGAGCAGAACTAGCATTTCCTCCACCTTTCCCATTAAAAGAAGGGAGGTGCTCCTTAAATAATTGACCGCAATGTATAGTTTGAGTGCCACTATGCGATAATAATACCTTTTTTTCACTTGTAGAAATTAATAGCAGTAACTTATCAGTCCTGTTTACAACCTTTTTGCTTAAGCTCTGTAATTCTTTAAATGTTTTTTCCTCAAACGTTTGAATGATCATGGCGTTGTGGGTATTATTTAGTAAATCTTGAGCAAGAAATTCATCATTTTTTTCTCTTAGTTGCTCTAACTCTTTCTGCAACTGTTTATTTTCGTTTTCTAGTTTGGTAACCGTGTCAGTTAGTTGACTACGATTAGTACTAAATTTGCTTGATAGTTTTTGGAGAATCATACTGGATTCTTGATAATCCATAAGTGCACGTTTACCACATTTAAAATGTAATCTCATATTACCCTTTTGCTTTTCTGTTTTCAGTAATTTCATAACCCCTAATTGTCCTGTTGACATGACGTGCGTTCCACAGCAAGCAGAAGTATCGATACCTTTTATTTCTACAATTCGAATTTCTTCTGAAACTTCGGGCATTTTTCTCAGGGGAAGGGAAGTTAGCTGATCCACAGTTACTATATATTTATCAATTGGAAGATTCTCATAGATGTATTCATTAACTTTATTTTCAATAGAATTCATTTGTACTTCAGTTAATTCTGAAACGGATAAGTCAATCGTCACAGTATCTTCACCAAGGTGAAAACTTACTGTATGGGCATCATATAATTCAATACAAACTGCTGACAATAAATGCTGACCTGTATGCTGTTGCATATGATCAATTCTTCGGTTATAGTCGATTTTACATGAAACAGTAGAGTTGGATGGAGGATGTGGGAGAATGTGATAGATTTCATCACCTTTTTCAACTACATCTAACACTTGAATACTATCTATATAGCCGTGGTCAGCTGGTTGACCGCCACCTTCAGGATAAAATGCAGTTGCAGCCAATGTTACAAGATACTTTTCATTTTCTTCAATTACTTCTTTTACCTCTGTATCCCAGCTTGATAGAAGGGGAGAAGTGTAATACAGTCTGTCAGTCAAAAGTTTCATTCCTTTCTTACAATCGTGTACTAATATTACTGTAAAAATGCTGAAATTTCCATTTTTAAAAAGATTACCATAATAATATTATGTAAACCAAGTGTTAAAAATATAAATGATAGAAGAGACCCTCAAAAAAATTTTCAAAAATTTTTCAGTCTTTTTGGTCTAAATGATCCTTACATTCAATATTTTTAATAGAGAAGATAGATTATATTTCTTTATTTTTTCTTCTTCAAAAAATATTGAATGTAAAGGGGATAAAACAATGGCTGTCGTACATTTCTTAGAAAACAATTCGGTTGTATTAACACAATTATTACAAAATATTCCTTCAATTAATCAGGATGTAAAAATTAAAGGTCGAAAAGGTAAAGTTGTAAATGTAAGCCAAGTTGAAGAGAACGTTATTAATGTGTATGTTGAGCTAGAAAAATTGCTTAAAAACCAACCAGTCCTTAATGATAAAAAGAAGAAAAAATAGATAGCCTACTGTTCATAAAAATCATCTTTTGGAATGTCCATTCGATCCACGGCACTTTTTAGGTCATCATTTTTAATATGCGTATATATCATTGTTGTTTGAATAGATGAATGACCTAATTGCCGTCTAAGTTTTGGAACATCGTTAATTTCAGAATGATACCTTGTGGCAAATGAATGTCGTAGTTTGTGTACAGATAGAGCTGGTTTGCCAAAGGCAATTGCATATTTTTCGATTAGCTTCTCAATTGAACGAGCAGTAAGACGTCTTGATTTTCCTTTAGGTCCCATTGGAGCTGCTACGAATAACGCTTTGTTATTCTTATCTACCTGATATCGGGTTTCTCTTATTTTAAGGTACTCTTTTAGGTCATCCATAGCAATCCTACTGAAGAAAACATACTGCTCTTTATTTCCTTTACGAATAACACGTGCTGAGAATTTGTTAAAATCGATATCGTCTAAATCCAAATTCACCACTTCTGATAAACGTAAGCCAGAGCCCAATATTAGTGAAACAATCGCTGTGTCACGTTCATGGTTCAAAAGATAAAAGTTTAATAGTTTCTTATTATCTTTGCTAAGTTCCCCGTAATCATATGCAATAAATCGTCTGAACTTCTCATATTCATCTCCAAGCAAGATTTTCCCTTCCATTTTGTTCGCAAGGGTTTCCATACTTTGTTTAAGTTCATTAAATTCAACTTTAGCCATCACATTTCGTTTTAGATAAGGCTGTAAATCACGTGTTTCTGCAATGTTTTGAAGATAGTTGAAGAGGGACTTTAAAGCAGATAACTTTCGGTTTACAGTAACTTCTTTATTATTTAGTTCAAACTGAAGAGCATTTAAGAAACCTTCAACCTGTTGGATTGTTAGTTTTTCTAATAGTTCTAAAGGGACGTCTTTTATAACTCCATTATGTAGTTGCTCTGATAATACCCAATTGAAGAAGATCTTATAATCGTGACAATAATTTAGTAAAGAAGCGGCCGAAAGTTTTCTGCGTTTGTGGTTGATGTATTCTTCAACATACCAAGGGAGTTCCTTAAGGATTATTTGTAATTTCTTATTATGTTGTTGCTGAGCTTCATTAGCCATGAAATTTCACCTCAATAATACTAATTCTACAAACTAAGCTTTATTCCTTCTTTTATTACGTCAAATTTATATTTTACGTAATAATCTAAAATGTTTATTTACGGTACCTTCTCCTCATTCTATAATGTTCAATTGATAAAAAACATTCTTTTAGCCCTCTCTCTTTTATTTAACATAAAAAATGACCTTAATTATAGTGATACACGAACGATATTTATTTACATGTAATTAAAGTTCGTATATAATCATCTTTGGAGTTAAAAATCTATTGTTTAATGCATTCGTATATTCTTAGAATTATGGTCTAAGAGTTTCTACTAGGAACCGATAAATCCTAACTACGAATGGGTGGTATTTATCTACCCATTTTTAAGTAGGATTTTTTAGTTCGATCAAAATACGAACATTCAATTTCCCTCTTACAATTTAAAATCGTAATTTTTAGGAGTGTGTATTTATGGAAAATGTATTTGATTATGAAGATATTCAGTTAATTCCTGCAAAATGTGTCGTTAACAGCCGTTCAGAGTGTGATACAACTGTTACACTTGGAGGTCGTCAATTCAAACTTCCTGTAGTGCCAGCTAATATGCAAACAATCATTGATGAAAAAATTGCCTTATATCTTGCTGAAAATAATTATTTCTATATTATGCACCGTTTTGAGCCTGAAAAAAGATTAGGATTTATAAAAGAAATGCATTCAAAAGGTCTGTTTGCTTCTATTAGTGTTGGTGTAAAAGAAGAAGAATACCTGTTCATTGAGAAGCTTGCAAACGAGCAACTTACACCTGAATATATCACGATTGATATAGCTCATGGTCATTCAAATGCTGTAATTAATATGATTCAACATATTAAAAAACACCTACCTAAGAGCTTTGTGATTGCTGGTAATGTTGGTACTCCCGAAGCAGTTAGAGAACTTGAGAATGCTGGTGCAGATGCGACAAAAGTTGGTATTGGACCTGGTAAAGTATGTATTACCAAAATTAAGACAGGATTTGGGACTGGAGGCTGGCAGTTAGCAGCCCTTCGTTGGTGTTCTAGAGCAGCGAGTAAGCCGATTATCGCTGACGGTGGTATTCGTACACACGGTGATGTAGCAAAATCCATTCGTTTCGGTGCAACAATGGTTATGATAGGTTCTCTCTTTGCTGGTCATGAAGAATCTCCAGGAGAAACTGTTGAGCGAGATGGAAAATTGTTTAAAGAATATTTCGGATCTGCGTCTGAGTATCAAAAAGGTGAAAAAAAGAACGTAGAAGGTAAGAAAATGTTTGTTGAGTATAAAGGTTCATTACAAGATACGTTAACCGAAATGGAACAAGATCTACAATCTTCTATTTCATATTCTGGAGGAAAAACTCTCGAAGCGATCCGCCACGTAGATTATGTCATTGTGAAAAACTCAATTTTTAATGGTGATAAAGTATTCTAACCTAAAAGACAGTTCTCTAATATGAGAGCTGTCTTTTATTTAGGGAATAAAACTAATTTTTATGACTCTACACGAATGTCTATACACAAAAGACCACGGTTCATATATATGTAGTAAGAGTAATAATTTGATTTGCTCTAAATCATCTCTAAGGAGGTGAATTGCATGGGCTACGGATATGGTGGCGGCTATGGTTACGGCGGTGGATTCGCTCTAATCGTAGTATTGTTCATCTTATTAATAATCGTTGGTGCTACTTGGACTTACTAAGTATAAGAAATTTCCTATTGTAACAAAGGTAGCTATTTTTAGCTACCTTTGTTTTTATTTAAACAACAATTTTTGCTTTTTTATTTAACCATATATTTTTTACTATCTTTAGTTAGGTCATCAAAATTTCACGAATATCTTCTTCTGTTAATGCTGAATTTGTCTTATCATCAGAATCGATGATATCAGCGATGAGATCTTTCTTCTTCTCCTGAAGCTCATTCATTTTTTCTTCAATTGTGCCACGTGCGACCAGTTTGATTACCTGTACAACATTCTTTTGTCCGATGCGATGAGCCCGATCTGAAGCTTGTTCTTCAACTGCTGGATTCCACCAAAGATCATATAAAATGACAGTGTCTGCACCAGTTAAGTTTAAGCCGGTACCTCCTGCTTTTAACGAAATGAGAAACAGATCACGCTCACCATTATTGAACCGATTGCAAAGTTCCACCCTTTCGCCTGAGGGTGTTTGCCCATCTAGATAAAAAAAGGTCTGACCTCTATTTGTTAACTCTCTTCCTATAATTTGAAGCATTTTCGTGAATTGTGAAAAAATCAACACTCTTCTACCTGACAATCTCGACTCTTCCAAAATTTTTAATAATTGCTCATATTTTGCTGAGCTCCCCTTATATCCATCTACAAAAAGTGCAGGATGACAGCAAATTTGTCGTAAACGAGTTATTCCCGCTAAAATTCGAATTTTGTTTTTACGAATCGTATCTTTATTGAGGTGCTTTAACGTATCTTCTCGTAACTTTGCTAAATAAGCTGCATAAAGCTTTTTTTGATCTGGCAGTAGCTCAGAAGATTCAAGTGATTCGATTTTTTCTGGTAGCTCATCAAGTACGTCTTCTTTTACCCTGCGAAGTAAAAATGGGCGGACTCTACGTGAAATTGTTTTTCTATTAAGATTACTATATGCCTTTAACCCCTGAAAAAGTTGTGGGAAAACCACGTGATAAATTGACCATAGTTCTTCAGATGAATTTTCAATGGGTGTACCTGTTAGGCCAAACCGATGTTCTGCTTCGATTCGTTTAACCGCCCTTGATGTCTGGGTAGTTGGATTTTTAAAGGTTTGTGCCTCATCAAAGAATACCGTATGAAACACTTGGCTCTCATACCACTTAATATCCCGTCGCAGTAACGGATAGGACGTAATTATAACATCTAGCCCCTTGCTATCTTTCTGTAGTTCTTCTCGGCTTTCTTTATTTCCGTCTATTACGATTGCTTGAATATCAGGAGAAAACTTCATAATCTCTTGTAACCAGTTATAGGTTAAGGAAGATGGACAAACAATGAGTACTTGTTTACCACTCTCTCGTAACTTTTCAAGTTCAGAAGAGATAAAAGTGATGCTTTGCAATGTTTTACCAAGTCCCATATCATCGGCTAAAATCCCCCCAAAACCGTAGCTTGAAAGTGTCTTCATCCATTTATACCCAATTTTTTGATAATCTCTTAGGATGGGATCCAACTTTTTGGGCACCTCAATATCTATTTTCCCTGGATTTCGTACTACATCCAGAAAGCGTTGGAATGTTTCCTCTACCTTAAAGAGATTATTTTTATCAAATTGGTCAAACAATTGGATACTTTGAAGGATTGGCATATCTAATGTTGCTTCAAAATCTTCTTTCTGTATCGGAACGGCTTTTAAAAAGCGCTGGATCTCTTCCATTTCCTTGGTTTCAAGAGACATGAGTGAACCATTTTTAAGTCGAAAGTACTTCCTTTTTTCTTCTAATGCAGCTAAAAGCTCACGAATTTGTATGTCAGCAATACCGTTCAACTCAAATTTAAATTCAAGCCAATTTGTCCGTTCTTTTTTAATTCTTATTCGAATGATAGGATGGGCATCTTTTTTGACAATACGATTTCGAACAGCGGTAGTTGCATAGATTTGAACAAGTTTTTGCAATTTAGGGATCACATGATACAAAAACTCATACTCAAGAGCTTCATTCTGCATGTAATAGCCGCCATCTGTTTGTGAAAGTTCACTTTCCTTCAAAATTTCTAGTATTTCCTCTTCTCTTTCAAGATCCCTAATAATCGCAGGTCCTGTTGGAATATCACGATTTTCAGAAGGATGAATAATAACATTGTCATAGTGGAATTCCAAACCGACCAGTAAACGATTTTTCAAGCGATCTAGATAAAGCTTTGCAACAAGTGGAGTTTTCATAAATTCTTGTGAAACACTTCTTGCGAGTTGAAACTCACCTATTCTCTTCAGACTGGGCACAATTTTTTTAAGAAAAAATTCCATTTGATTATGTAGAATAAGGATATGTTCTGCACCAGGTGATTCAAGCATTTGCTTAAGTTCAAACAACCGTTCACAATCCTGCTCTTGAAGTTGAAAAACATTGCCGTCACATAGGACGGAATGGTAAAAAGGCAAAACTAACATTCTGTTAAAACCTTTAATCGTTAGCTTGTATTGTCCATCCTCGAATTTGTCTACCAAAAATGTCAACGGTGGTGGTGTATTTACGACTTTAAATTGTTCGTACAGATGACTCTGATGTTTGATCCTAACTACCGTGTTATCTGTTAGTAATGAGGCCAGTCCTACCCATGATGATGGTGGGATGAGTAAGGTATGGTTGCTTTGGCTGTAATTAAAAAGGTTTGGCAAGGCATTTAGAAAAGCTTGCTCATCATGGATAACTCGAATAAGGTGATGAAGCACGGCATCAGATTGATTTACAAAGCAGTGAAAACTAGGATCATATGTAAATGTAGGAGATAACCTACTTACCCTCCCTTGTTTCACATCATTTAGAAATCCTCTTATATTTTTTATCCTCGTCTGTTCTATAGCGATTTCAATTCCTATTAAATAGTGATCGTTACCGATTGAAACCGGCTTACAACAGAATAAGACATCGAGTATTTGCCGATTTTCAAAATGAAGTTGATGACGACTTGACTGATTGGGCTTATCATTAAAAAGTGTCATAAAACCTTCTGTTAAATCATCTAAACCCGGTTGGTTGCCTGTGATAAAAAGAGAATCATTTTCTTTTCGTTGTTTATCCTGTATTGCAAGTAAGACAGCTGCCACGTGCTGACAATCCTTTTGGAAGTTTGCAAGCGTCGGGCAACTACATGTAGTTTGGATTGTCCCTATACCATTATTTTTTTTTATGGTGACTTGGAAGTCTTCTACTACATTTACGGTTGCTTTACAAATATCAGGGCTATATTCATTAATTGTAACTTTATTGGCTTGATAAAAAGAGTCTCCTCTTTTGAAGGAGACGGTACCGCACATTTCTTTTATCATCTTGGAAGTCACTTTTATATCCATGTAGTCCCGCTCCTCCTCTATTTGAAGATAGAACCTTTGTTCTTCATTTATTCCTTTTTATTTTAACATAGATTTTGTGATTTTGAACTAAGGATACCATAAATACCAAAAGGACCAAATCATGACGAGTTGGCCTTGGTTAACTACTAATTATGAGCCTTTAGCATATCACTAGTAATTTCATATTTAACTTTTGAAAAGTTTTTAATAAGAAGTGTTTCATCAATGATGTTTCCTGTTCGTTTGTCGACTGTTTTTCTCCAAATTTCATTTTGTCTAAAGTTTTCTCCATTATTTTGGATGAATTTATGGTTTTTTTCTTCGATATGATAAGAGTATTTCCATTCCTCACTACTATAAATGGCTCCTTTTAAATGTTTATCCGTTAACCATACTCGGATTTGAAATGAGTGGTCAGTAGGATTTTTAAACCTTAAATCTATATAGTTATAAAAAACGCCAGCTCCACTTCCAAAAGGTAGTACTCTTCCTTCATCTGGGAAAGGATCAAAACTGTGATGGTGTCTTTCAACAACCTGTAAAGGTGTATGGATAGCCATCCAATATAAAAGATTGGCTAATTGACATATTCCCCCGCCAGTTCCTGTCTTAACTTCACCCATTGATAACTGCATACCTTCTATGTATCCCTTTTGTTTTGTTGTCTTTCCAACCAGGTTCCAAAATGAAAATATTTGTCCAGGTTCTATGATAATACCATCAATCTTATTAGAGGAAATACGAAGATTTGTAATCTTATTTTCTTGTAATTGTGGGTCGCTATCACCTAACCTTCTTCTTAATAAGGACTGGTGTTTCTTACATGAATATCGGAATGAAGTTTTACTTTTTTTGTTTGCAAGTTTTGTTAAGTCTTTAAGATTAATAATATATCTAAAAAAGCGTTTTTGATTGATTCGTGTATGATATAAAATTGGATGTAATTCAGAAATTCTCAAGAGTAAATACCACCCTTCATTAACTTTTGTTTATTTTCTGACTTCTTCCTCTTTTTCTACGTTTTAGTTTATGAGAATAGACCAAATCATGATGATTTGGTCTGGCTTATTTTAGTTATTTTAATCCGTCACCTGTAGGTATTACTGTTCTAGCAATCGCCCATAAACTAGGTGCTACACCTTCAGCTGCTTCTTTATGTGGCATAAAGAAAGTGAATTGGAATTTCTCTCCGTGCATATCGGAAACGATATAAATTACATCCAATTTCGTTTGGAGGTCTTGAATCAAGATATGGAAATCAGCGTTATGAAATTCTTCAATGAAAAGGTCAGTTGGTGGTACATCATGTATCCCGATTTGCTTATTACCTTCATATGCACTCATGATGTTCTTTTTCATTTCTTCGGTATTTGCTTCTGCATCCAATTTTTCGATACGTACGAAGTATTCAGGATCAAAATTAGAGTGAATAATATCTTTATTTGGTTCCTCTGCTTCAAACGTGAAATCTTCTAATACATATACTGCATAGCCATTTTCACTCATTGATAGAGTGGCAGGTCTAAGTTCGTTTCCACCTTCTACAAATACTTCAATATCTATGTTAGCTGCTAACTTTTGCGAACTAGAACCTTCTGTTTTCGTATCTTTGTTCTCTTTAGTTTCTTTAGATGATTTGTCATTAGTTTTGTCTTCTGGCTTATTACTATCAACCTCAGTATTTGCTGGTGCACTTCCATTCGTAGTCCCGCTTTCTGTAGATCCACAGGCTACTAATAAACTACTCAAAAGGACAGTTGTCGCTAAAACTTTGTAATATGCTTTCATCATGATCTTCTCCTTATAACGCTGTTTAATAAATTCATAGGAGTAGACGTGAAGATAACAAAAAGGTTACAGCAAAATTTAGTAATTTATATAAAATTTAGAAACATTATTTATCATCAACAATTACATAATATGCCTTGATTGGACCATGTACCCCAACAACTAGATTCATTTCGATATCTGCACTGTTACTAGGTCCTGAAATAAAGTTTATACAGGAAGGGAGTTTTCCTTCCTCCTCTTGAATACGGTGAATATAAGTTGTAGCCTGTGTCATGCGGGCAACAATTGAACTCTTAGGGATAATTGCAATATAGTAGGTTGGCAATAAACTAACTGCTCTTCCTTTACCTTTATCACTAAATAGAACAACCGTTCCTGATTCTGCTAAGGTCATATCGGCAAATGTAATCCCTATATCCGCTCTTTCAGCAATGACTATGTTATCTTCGTTGAAACTAGGGTCCCATCGATGAACGTCAATACCGTTAGTAGAAACTCTATCAAGGAACTCAGTCACTCTGAATTCTTCAAACCTAGGGTCATCCCAATGAACGATTGATTTTGCCCTCCATTGGGAAATGATGTTCTCTAACGCTGCATTCAATGACTGACTTGTTACTTGTTCTACCTGTGTATGAATGTTAGTACATTGTAGCTTCAACACATCGACAAGTTGGTCCTTGGTATATCCTTTAAACACGTCATGCTGTGGCTGGTGGTTCCAGGTTGGTTTTCTAACAGGAGTGATTATTCTTTCTCTCCCTAAGTTTTTTGCAACCTGAGCTAAAAAGCGATCTTTATTTTGAATCGTGCCACTCATCACTTCTTTTTACCTCCTTCTCCCTCTTTTTAAACCAATCTCGAAAACTTTCTTTACTAGGCTCGGGGAAATCTCGTATATCCGTCCATGGTTTAATAGGTCCTGGCCCCCCTTGAATTTTTCCTTCTTTTGCAAAAGGACCCATCATCGTTGGAGCAACTCTCGAACCCATACGGTAGAGTGTGGGAGAACTAGCAGCAAGAGAAAATCCTTTCATGGCTAGCTTTTCACCAAAGGCACCGAATCCTTGCTTTTCGACTATGTTTTTACGGTGTTTTATTAACAGGTCATGTAAAGGGATTTTTACAGGGCAAGCTTCTGTACAGGCCCCACATAAACTAGATGCATAAGGTAACTCCTTATAATCCTCATAGCCACCTAGTAATGGTGAAAGAACTGAACCGATTGGACCAGGATAGATTGAACCATAGGAGTGACCACCAACATGACGATAGATTGGACATACATTGATACAGGCAGCACAACGAATACAATGAAGGACTGATTGGAACTCAGTGCCTAAAACAGCAGAACGACCGTTATCAACGATGACAAGGTGAAATTCTTCGGGGCCATCAACATCCCCTTCGCCTTTAGGACCGGTTAAACCTGTTATATAGCTTGTTAATTTTTGGCCAACTGCGCTTCGACAGAGTATACTTACTAAAATATCAAGTTCTTCCCATGTAGGAACAACCCGCTCCATCCCCATAACGGTTATTTGAGTTTTGGGTAGAGTTGTAGCAAGCCTCGCATTTCCTTCATTCGTCACGAGTGTAATACTACCTGACTCCGCTACCGCAAAGTTACAACCAGTAATTCCAATATCAGCAGTTAAAAATTCTTTTCGTAGTTGCTCTCTTGCAAAAAGGGCTAGTTCCTCGGGTTTAGAAGATTTTGTGTAACCCTTTTTATCTTTAAATGTTTCTCGGATTTGTTCTTTATTTTTATGGAGTGCCGGGGCGACGATGTGAGATGGTGGGTCATGATCGTCGATTTGGAGGATGTATTCTCCCAAGTCTGATTCAATTACTTCACAACCAGCCTTTTCCAACGCTTGGTTCATACTAATCTCTTCTGTTACCATTGACTTGGACTTAATAACCTTTTTCGCATTCTTTTGTTTGGCAATGTTCGTAATGTATTCATTTGCTTCTTCAGCCGATTGAGCAAAAAAGACATGTCCGCCTCTATTCATGACGTTTTCTGCTAACTGATCTAGATAGTAGTCTATATTCTCAAGTGTATGCAGTCTTATTTCTTCAGCTAACGACCGCCAATCTTCCCAATTACCAAGTTCTTCTTGGGCATCTAACTTTCTACCTTTTAATCTTTCTTGAGCTGAAACCATCGCATTTCTCATGAAATCGTTTTTTAGACCTTTATCAACTCGGTCGAAAAACTTATCCTCACTAATCTTCATAGGCATAATCTCACCCCCTATCTACTATTTAACACTTGTGCAATGTGCATTACTTTGATTGGTTTTCCTTGGCGGTCGATTCTCCCACCGATATTCATAAGACAACCACAATCTGCACCAATTAAAACTTCAGCACCTGTTTCTTCAATATGTTCAATTTTTTCGTTCACCATCTGTTCTGAAATAGGTACCATTTTTACAGAGAATGTTCCGCCAAATCCACAGCATAATTCTTTATTTGGAAGACTTGTAAATTCTAAGTCTTTCACATGTTCTAGTAACTTCATCGGAGCATCCTTCACACCCAGTAGTCTCGTCATATGACAGGAAGTATGGTAGGTGGCTTTCCTTGGTAAACTAGCCCCAACATCCTCTATTTTAAGAACATCTACTAGAAATTGAGTGAATTCATAGGTTTTATTTTTAAATTGAATGGCTCTTTCTTTCCAACTTTTATCTTTTTTAAATAAATTTACATACTCATGAATCATTGCAGCACAAGACCCTGATGGAGTCACAACATAATCTGAATGATGGAAGGTTTCAATCATATGTTTTGCAACATCTATTGTTTCCTTATGATAGCCGCTGTTGTAGGCTGGCTGACCACAGCAAGTTTGATTCACTGGGAAGTCAACTTCACATCCATTTCTCTCTAAAATCTCAACAACATCTTTACCAACCCCTGGGTAAAAAACGTCTGCTAGGCACGTAATAAATAAAGATACTTTCATGGAAGTTCCTCATTTCATTTGCAAAATTTATTACTCTACCCTTTTATTGTAGACCGAAAAGTACGGTAAATAAAGAAAGAATTAAGCGAATAGATAAGGCTAAAGGACAACATCCTTTAGCCTTTAATTTCCCCTTTTTTATGTAGGTAAGATTATACAATTAGGTCAAAGCTATCGTTATAAACATTAAGACACCTTATTAATCTAATAAGGTGTCTTTTTTTAGTAGCCTTTTTTTATTACTCTGGTCCTAAAAATCACTATGGAAGTATTTGTATGAATGAAATAAAGAATAATTCAAACGATAAGATTAACCAATTCATTCTAATTATGGTAGGTGATAGTTTGAACAAGTTATTTAAAGCAATCATTATTTTATTTTTTGTTAGTGGCTGCACTTCCGAAGAACCCAATCGGAATTCAGTTACCCCTTTTACCGAAAATAACCCTGAAGGAATATTAACTGAAAATGACTTAAGTGAGTCAGAAATTGTAGATGAACCTAATAATAAGACAGATGAGGAAGTACCAGAAAATCTTTTGCCGTCTGAACAGCCTAACCCGAATACAGAAATGAACGAAGAGCATGAATTCCCTCAACAGGAACGGGATTCGTTACAAAAAGTGATCCCGGAAGAAGAAGATTCTTTGGAATCCTCCGTTATTTCTACTCACCTTCCTTTCTTTGATTTTAAGGCAAGGTGGAATGCGATATCAGACGAACAGTTTTCGAACTTATATATAAGCTCATTAGAAAAAGGTACAGATGAAGGACAATATCGTACAATTCTTGTCCCAAAATTGGAACTTTATGTTTATGTAAAAGAAGATTATATTCAAACACTTGAAATGATAAGTAAAGATAAAACAGTGAATACTACTCAGCAAATGCTAACCGGCTGGAACCAGATAATCAATATATTACATCCTAACATCGCGATTTATGATGTAGATAGCTTTTTTCATAAAATCGGTGTAGGACCGAATGCGAACTTATCGGAGATTAAGTACACTCGTTTTTCACATTCTAATATCGGTTATGAAGTAGAACCAACTTCAGTTGGTTATACCTTTCGAGCCTTCTATCAATCAAACTAAGAGCATACGGAGGTACAAATATGAACAAGTATAAGCTCTTATTAATACTTACTCTCATGCTTTGCATACTACTTCAAAATAGTGATTCAACAAACTCTCAGACAAGGTTGTTTAATATGTCTTATTTGTACTTTGGTTCTTTAAGCAGTTATATCCATCAAGTTGACAAGACAAAAGGTAGCTTGAATGTTGTAGCACCTAATTACTTCGATATTACAAAAGAAGGACAATTGGATATTACTTGGAGACTACAATCTTCCTTTATAGCTGAAATGCATAAACGCGGTGTAAGAGTTGTACCCTTTTTAGCGAATCATTGGGACCAAACAGCTGGTATAAATGGCTTAATAAATCGAGAAAAGTTAGCTAAGGATATTGCCCTAGCGATTGAGCAGTACAATTTAGATGGCGTCAATGTTGATATTGAAGGTGTAGGGCATGGTTATCGAGATGCACATACAGAATTAGTGAGACTTTTACGTGAATATATACCCAGCCATAAAGAAGTATCTGTAGCTGTTGCTGCAAATCCAAGTGGTTGGAATACGGGATGGCATGGTTTTTATGATTATCAAAGGTTATCGAATCACGCAGATTATTTAATGATTATGGCATATGACGAAAGCTGGGAATCACCAGAAAGTCCAATTGGCCCAGTTTCAAGTCTTTCATTTTTTGAAAGGTCAATTAAATACGCAATCAATCAAGGGGTTCCTAAGTCTAAGATAGTGGCAGGTCTCCCTTTTTACGGCCGAATCTGGAAATTAGATGGCCCCACTCTAGAAAATCGTTCAATTACAGGACTTGGACTATCAAGCTTACGTGTAGACCCGTTGATTCAAAAATTTAATGGGAAGCTACTATTTGATGATAAAACACAATCTGCCTATGCAACCTTTAAGATACCAACAGGACAGAGTTTCTTCTTAGGTAGTGCGAAGCTAACCGAAGGAGACTATGTAATCTGGTATGAAAACGAGCAGTCAATTAAAGCAAAACTAAGGGTACCTAATCAATACGGTATCAAAGGTACCGGTTCATGGGCGTTATATCATGAAACCCCAAACACTTGGGACTACTATACCTTATGGCTTAACAGCACATATTTTACGGATGTTCCGATTGGTAATTGGGCCGAAGCGAATATTAATCATGTATCACAAAAAGGTTGGATGAAAGGAACGACAAGTACTACATTTTCACCTAACTCTACGCTTACACGTGCTCAAGGAGCAGTTATTTTGGTTAGAGCTTTAGAAAATGAAAATTATGAACCAAAGAGCTATCAATTCAAGGATACTGTTAGACATTGGGCTCAAAAAGAAATAGAGACTGCTCGTGAACTTGGTTATCTACATGGCAAGACCTCAGTGAAATTTGATCCCAATAGTCCATTAACAAGAGAGCAATTAGCAAAAATTTTGTATAACATTTTTGATTATCCTCTAAATGAGAATATTCAGGTCCCTTTTACAGATGTTCCAATAGAGCATTGGTCCTATGAGCCGATTTTGGCTATATATCAGCAAGGTCATATTAAAGGATATGATGATGACACCTTTCGGCCTAGAGGTTTATCAACTCGAGCACAAATGGCAGCACTTATGGATAGAATGTCCGCGGATTTTGAAAATAGATTAAAATAACCAATTAGTTTAGCTTCCCTACACTATTTATTAAAGGAGTACATTCATGGAGATGTCTAATCTATACCGTAAAGAAAACGATACATTAGGAGAAATCAAGGTACCAGCGTCGGCTTATTATGGTTCACAAACCCAGAGGGCTGTTGAAAATTTTCAGATTAGCGGAATTCGACTTCCTAGATCGTTCATTAAGGCTCAAGGAATTATTAAAGCAGCTGCTGCAACCGTCAATATGCAACTTGGGAAACTGCCAACGGACAAAGGAAAAGTAATCGTTCTTGCCTCAGAAGAAGTTGCACAGGGTAGATGGGATAAGCACTTTGTAGTCGATGTGTACCAAGCGGGTGCAGGTACCTCACAAAATATGAACGTCAATGAAGTTATTGCACATCGAGCCACAGAGTTGCTTGGAGGGTCATTAGAAGACCACCTTGTTCATCCCAATGACGATGTAAATATGTGCCAGTCTACAAATGATACCTTTCCCTCAGCTTTGAATATGGCGGCTGCAGAAAACCTTGTTCAAAGGCTACTCCCTGCTATTCAACAGCTACAACAGGAACTAGAAAAAAAGGCTGTAGAATTAATGCCTATTCTCAAAAGTGGACGAACCCACTTACATGATGCTGTACCGATACGGTTAGGACAGGAATTCTCTGGCTATGCGGATACGATAAAACAATCGTACCAAGCCATTGATTCAGCACTCGATTCACTTTATGAGATCGGGTTAGGTGGAAGTGCAATAGGTACAAAAATGAATGTACATCCAGAGTACCCTAAAAAAGTACTACAGGAAGTATGTAGGCGAACAAACCTTCCTTTTCGTCAACCAACCAATCTCTTTAGATTTCAGCAAAACACGGGAGCTGCAATACGTACCATGTTAGCTCTCAAGGAGTTAGCTATTCATTTAATAAAGATAACTAGCGACTTACGTTTATTAAGTTCAGGTCCTAGAACAGGTATAGCCGAAATCACCCTTCCTTCTGTTCAACCAGGATCAACGATTATGCCTGGGAAAGTAAACCCAGCGATTTTAGAGATGACACATATGGTTTGTTGCCAAATTATCGGATATGAAACGGCCATCAGTACAGCTGGTACAGGAAGTCAACTCGAGATAAATGTATTTATGCCTGTCATTGCCCATACGCTTCTTCATTCAATTGAACTGTTATCCAACACCATTCCAACACTTGTGGTGAAGTGTATCAGTGGAATAAAGGCAGATGAAATGATGTGTGAAAAGTCATTAGAGGAAAGTCTAGCCTTAGTGACTGCACTTAGCCCTAAATTGGGATATGACCTCTCATCTCAAATAGGTAAACAAGCAGATGAACAAAAGAAAACTATTAAACAAGTTCTCCATGAAAAAGGATTATTAACACCGGAGATTGAACAGCTCTTAAATCCTAGGAGCATGGTTTAATCGTAATGAAAAAGGTGGGTTATCTTCTTCATCAAGACGACTCGCCTCTTGAATTTCAGAAAGATTCTCCTACGAATTTATGGACAAAGGTCATAGCTTGATTTTCCTGACATAAAATGTACAAGTTATATATTTTGTCGGGAGTGGATTACATTGAGTGTAAGTATTTTAATAAGTTATATATTTTTGGGGTTAACGCTTGCTGCTCCGATCGGACCGGTTAATTCAGCGCGTTTGGACAAGGGGATTAAAAATGGTTTCTGGCATGCATGGATTGTCGGTGCAGGATCAATGATTGCAGATGCTTTTTTTATGTTATTAGTGTATATGGGAATGGTTCAGTTTTTAGATATACCTTTTGTACAAGTTTTCCTTTGGTTATTTGGCGGTTTCATATTAATCTATTCTGGAATCGAAAGCATCTTAGGGGTTAATTCATTAACCGTATCCTATAGTAGACAAAAAGAATCGCTATTTAAGTGTTTTATGACTGGGTTTATTATGTCAATTACAAGCCCCCTTTCAATTCTATTTTGGTTAGGAATTTATGGATCGGTCTTGGCTAAAACAGCCCAGGTAAATGGGACCACAGAGTTGCTATTATACAGTTCGATGATTTTTATCGGTCTCACCCTGTGGGATATCTTTGTAGCTGCTTTATCTAGTAGTTTCCGAAAGTTCCTTAATAGTAGAATTTTAATCTCTATTTCAATTATATCTGGTCTGTCATTGATAGGCTTTGGTGTATATTTTGGATATCAAGGTCTTGTTGCATTATTTGGATAAATCAGAAGGAATCTATAAGGATGCCTAATTAGCATAATACATAAAAAAGGAGACTAATCAATATAGTCTCCTTTTAATCTATATTCAAGTTTACGATAATCAAATTATCGTAAACTATTAGCAACATAGATTGAGATTGTTAATCCTGACAAACTAAAGCGATAACTTTGCCATTTTCATTACAACCTCATATTTGTATAAAATTCGTATATGTTTGTATATAAAATAATACAAAAATTATACATAATGTGCAAGTGTTTTTTAACAAAATTGGTGGAATTTTCTTTTGATAACGATTATAGCTAGCCTTTTTGTATAATTTATGTATAATTACTTAGAGGAGGCGATGTTATGTACACAATAAAAAAGGTTTCAGATTTAGTTGGTATACCTTCTGTAACGATACGAGCATGGGAGAATAGATATCATATCATCACTCCGCATCGAACCGAGGGTGGTCACCGGTTATATAGTCAAAATGATATTGATACATTAATATGGTTGAAAAAACAAATTGAAGAAGAAGGCTTGAAAATAAGCGATGCCATCCGTTTATTAAAGCAATCTCCTGAATTAGAAATAAGTCCCACAAATCAAGTGAATGAAATTAAACATACAACCTTTAAGGAACTAACGGAAAAATTGTACGACTATTTAATGATATTCGATTCGAATAAGTCAAATCAGATTATTGATTTTGCTTTTTCCATGTATCATTATGAGGATGTTTTCCATAAAGTGTTTGTACCGATATTGTACCGTGCAGGTGATGATTGGGAGTCAGGTAAAATAACTGTTGCTCAAGAACATTTTTCAAGTGAATTGATTCTCCGACGCTTTACTCAATTCTTCCGTATTCTTCCGATTAATAAAAATCTACCTAAGGTATTGGCTTTTTGTCCGGAAGGGGAAAATCATCAATTAGGATTAATGCTTTATAGTTTATTTCTAAGGAAAAAAGCTCATGATGTGGTCTACCTAGGGCCAAATACTCCATTATCGGATCTGACAGACTTGATTATAGGTAATAATATTTCAATCGTGGCTATATCGCTTACCAATTCGAGGTATGAAGAACAAGTAACTGCTTGGATAGATGACTGCTTACAAGTGAACAAGGATATCATGTTCATACTAGGTGGAAAGGGATTTGAAAAGTCTAAAACGCCGCAGAACTCTTATATCCTAAATGCAGATAGTGACTGGGAAAAAGTGTATGATTCAGTTATTAAAAAGAAATAGACCTATGCTTTCATAAAGCAAGGGTCTATTTTTATCTACTTATAAATGAGCTCATTGTCTAATGTTACTATCGGAGCGGGTTGAGGTTTTGAGAAATAATACCCTTGAAATAGATCATATCCCAATTCAATTAGATAGGCTAAGTCTTCTTTACTTTCAACTCCCTCAGCTAAAGCTAGTGCACCCATTTCGTGTGTAATACTCAGCACTCTCTTAGCAACCTTTTGTTTGGAAGGATCTTTACTTACACCATTCGTAAATTCTATGGCGAGTTTTACAAAATCCGGATCCATCTTTTTAAGTGTTTCTATATCATTAAAACCAACACCAACATCATCTAATGCATATTTAAAGCCATGAGATCGATAGTAATTCAGGATTCTCATTAAATGATTTAGATCCTTTACCTCATCAGTTTCCACAACCTCAAACACAACTTGTTCCGGTTCAATATCCATTTGTTTAATTAATTCGAAAGTAGAGGCAAGGCAATGTTCAGGCACATAAATAGCTGTTGGGATAAAATTGATAAAAATTAGCTTGTCTCCTACAACAGAAGCATTTCGTACCGCTTCTAATCGACACGTGCGATCTAATGAAAACACACGATTTCGAATTCTTGCAGCCTCAAACATTTTAAAAGGAGGAATAATCTTTCCTGTCTCATCTAGTCCTCTTGATAAAAGTTCTTGACCAACGATTTCTAATTGCCCCTCTTCTATACCAACGATAGGTTGATAATGTGTACAGATGGATCTATTTTTAATTACATCATCTACCCAAATCGCTTCTCTTTCAGCTTTAAACAAGGACAAAAGTTTTTTTTCTTTAACATTTTCTAATGGATTAACTACCTCTGATTGAACTGCATAAATAGATTTTATATCCATATGTGCCTCAAGATAGTCCATTAAATCGTATAGAACCGATTCAACCATCCAAAAGGTATGGTCATCTATTTGCTTCCAAAATGTTTCAGAGTAGTTACAGAAATAATGTATTAGCTGATCTATGTTTTGGTTTACACTGAAAAATACAGTATATCCTCTTTCTTTAGGTTGACAAACATCACAAATCATTTAGTTCTCTCCCCTTTTTCTTCCTAGACAATTATTATACGATGTTTAGTACTAATTGACTATAAAAAAGGACCAAAAAGCAAATGCTTCTTGGTCAAACATGTTAAGAAACTCTATTCTGTTTTTTTTTATTTTTCGTTAATTCCGTTTTAATATAAGAAATAAACTCATTCGCTTTTTGTTCAGGAGCTTTAGATAATAAACTTACCGTAATAAAGAGAGTTGTTGAAATGAGCAGTCCCCAAATTCCTGATGCGATTCCGAATGGTTTAATCTTGGCAAATTCGAGGTAAAGAACGATTACCCCACTAAAGATAACACTTGTCATTACACCTGCAGCTGTTCCTCTTTTCCAGAAAAATGCACCTATAATTGCAGGTACAGTAACCAGTAATCCAGCAGATGATGCAACCGATAGAACAGCAATTAAACTAACATTCATTTGTGCAAATAGATAGGCTAATATTGCAATGACAGGAATGACTAACTTACCTACTAATAGCTGGTGCTGATCATTTGATTTTTTAGATAGATTTCCATAAACATCACGTGCAAATAATGAGGATAACGTTAATAAAATCGAATCAATCGTTGAAATAGCAGCAGCCATAATCCCAACCATAACAATTGCCCCCAAAACAGGTGGAACTAATTCAGAAGAAAGAATCATAGGTGTCGCAAGGTCTGCATTTTCAAGTCCTGGGAACATAACGAGTGCTGAAAAGCCCCAGACTACAGAAACGATTGTATAGATAAAACCAAATACTAAGAAGCCCATTAGCATTCTTTTTAGACTTCCTAGTGAATCAGGCATAAATAACCTTTGGCTAACCTGAGGGTTAGATAAACTAAAAAAGAACCATGGTACGGTTAATCCTAAGAATGTTAAGAAACTAAAGAATCCATTCCCTGGAACTGTCAAAAATTCCGGATGATTTGTTTCAAGTGTGTTAAAGAATCCACTGGCTCCACCTAAACCATTAACGATTAACACAACAACAATCGTAGCAGTAATGATCATGACTAATGCCTGCAATGAGTCAGTCCATGCAACTGAACGAATTCCTGCGATATAAGAGAAGACAATCGCAAGAACTGTTGCGATAATAACACCGGTAGTAAACGGAATAGCATTATTCGTTACCCCAGATAGTAAATAGCCAACACCTGCAAGCTGGACTGCACTATAAGGTATTAAAAAGATACAAGATGCAATTGCAACGATGGCAGCAACCTTTTTATTTTGATAACGATCACCTAACATTTCGGAAGGAGTAACATAGCCATACTTCTTTCCTACTAGCCAGAACCTTGGACCGAAAATAGCTACTAAAGAGACTCCCATAAAATAAACAATTTCAAATCCATATGCGCCAATCCCACCCTTATACGTTAAGCCGGCTAAACCTACGAGCATAAATGCACTATATGTTGTTGCACTATAACTTAGCGCAGAAACAAAACCACCAAGTTTCCGTTCACCAAGGAAATAGCTTTCCATACTTGTTTGTTTACCACTTCTAGATAAGTATGCAATATATAAAGATACAACAATATAAATGGCTAGGGTCCACCACACTAAGGTCGTACTCATTCTGAATCACCCCAATTTTTTGTGAAAAAATAGTTAATAACGATGATTGCTATTGCTAGTATTGTCCATAATAAGAAGCTTCCGTACCAAGCAGTTACATTTGATAGGACAGTATATGGGAGTATGTAGCCTAGTAATATAATGACTACAATCATAAGGCCCCATTTTACTTCACGTGCCGTCAATAGAATCCCCTCCAATTTACCTAAATGTTATAAAAAATGAATTAAGTTCCATACTAATTATACAATAGGATATACAAGTGTAAAGACACTTTTAAAGAATGAAACTATTTATGGTGTCTTTTAGTTTAAGCAATTGTAGCATTTTATATAAGAAAAAAAGTCTCAAGACCTTAGAGGACCTTGAGACTTGTGCTGCTGATAGATCGCAGTTACCAACCTTTACGATTAGTAAGGTTAGTAATATGTGCTAGATGATGACGGCCGTGCCAGGCATATATACCAATATTTTTAGCAATTGAGATTTCTCCAGAGTCAGGATGAATAAAGGTCTTTTGTAAGTCTGAGGGGTTAAGGTCTCTCAAAAGAGTGACAAATCGTTTATGTAAAGATTCAAGTAAAGTTAACGAATTTTCAATCGGTAATATGTAATCTGTATGCTCTGCCCATCGTGCTTCTTCGTATGTTTTAATGACCGGTTTAAATTCAGTCAATGCAAGTTTTATACGAATAAATGCATTCATATGACTATCTGCTACATGATGCACTACTTGGCGAATGGTCCATCCACCTTCACGATAGGGTGTGTCCAGCTGTTCCTCATTTAATTTACTAACAGCATCACGCAGATATACTGGTAGACGTTCAATTTCAGTTATCCATTCCTTAATCACTTCACTAGTTAGTTCGTCACGAAACTGAAACTTTCCAATAGGATATCTCTCATTCATCTTTATCAACCCTTTCTATTTCCTAATTTAAATTATAAATTAGATTACAAGAAAAGGTTGTAGTAAAATGTAATACTTTAGATTGCCTTCACAAAAAATGTTCTATTTCGAGGGCCGTCAAATTCACAGAAATAGATTCCTTGCCACGTACCTAACAGAAGTCGACCTTCACTTACAACGATATACTGCGAAGCTCCAACTGTACTTGCCTTCATATGTGCGGCCGTGTTCCCTTCCATATGCCGATCTAATTGATGATTCCAGGGATATATTTCATCAAAGCGACGAATCATATCGCGTTTTACATCAGGGTCTGCATTTTCGTTAATCGTCATTCCAGCAGTCGTATGCGGACAATAAACAATTACACCACCTTCTAGAATTTCCCATTCACGAATCACATCTTGAACTTTCTCTGTCACTTCAATCATTTGACTACGATTGTTTGTTTGAATTGAAAACTTTTTTAACATGGAACCACACCTCTTATTAGTTTTTGAGGGCTTCATCATAAACTCTCTGTAAAAACTCTTCAACAACTTTATTGTTGCTATTTTCACTACTAAGTTTTAGCATCGCTCTACCCACAAAATTTACGCCTTTATTATGTCCTTCATAAATGAGTTTTGTATTGTTCTCATCTATCTTTAACAGAGTATACGATAATCTGATTTCAAAGGCTTTGCCTAATGTAAAATGTATCTCTTTATGCTTTTTGTCTTCTCTATCCTCGTAAGCCAATGTTTCAACGATATAGGTTTCTAACCGTTTACCTTCACGGTATGTTTGTTGATGCTTAGCCCCTACCTTGTGTTCCTGCTTATCAATTAATGTATGCTTCTCTACTTTTGGCATAATACTTTTTATATTATCATCCGAAAATAAACTCCATACCTTTTCAATGTTGGTTGGAATACTTTTTTCACTTTTCCAGTTTATCATTCATTCTTCTCCTTCCCAGATTCGACGAAGTCATCTATTTCTTTAATTTGTAGTTTAAGGTCTTTAATTTGCATCTGGATTTTTTCACGTTTTTCAAGTAATAATACTTCTAGATTTTCAAAAGACTCATCCTCCATCACTGAAATCATTTCTTGAATGCTAAACCCAAACCGCCGAAGTTTACCTAAAAGTATTGCCAAAAAGTAGCTTCCATCATCATAGTAACGATAGTTGTTTTTCTGATCAATGTAAGCGGGTTCTAGTAATTTTACCTCAGCGTAGTAACGCAGTGTTTCTTTGGATAAACCTGTCATTTCAGAGAACTCACTAACCTTGTGCATTTTAACCTCCTAGCACTATCCTAAACGGTGGTGTGCACCACACAGTCAACTGTCTTTTTATCATATTTATATTTCTTTCATAATAAAAGAGCGTCATTATTATATTGACGCTCATGCTTCCTTCACTCTCCACCTGACTCTTTCAATTGGAGTTAGTGTTCCGATTAAGGCGATTGCACTACTAGCTAGTAAAATACCAGTTAGTCCTTCAAAGGCAATAACCGATAATAATCCAAAGATGACAAGGTCAAACGCTGAATCTAGTACAGAAATGAGTGACAAAGTAGTTGCACGTATTTCAGATGGAATTAAATCATTTTTTAATTGTGAGTAAATGGGTCTTCTAATGGCTTGCCCAATTCGTAGTACAAAAAATGCTCCAATTACAATCCAAATCGATTCTCCTAAAATAGCTGACAAGAACAAACCAATAGTAGCTAGAGCTCCAGTAACGGTCATTAAGAGCTTTCTTGGAAAGCGGTTAGTAAACCACCCTACCGACTGTGATGCGAAAAAACCAAAAACAGCTGCAAGTGCATATAGTACTCCTATCATCACAACAGGGACACCTGCATTAGTAAAGATTGGTTGATTAAATGCTTCATAGACAGAATCCGCTGGGATAAACACAAGAGTAAAGTTTAAAAACAAGAGTAATAGAGTTGGAGCTTTTCGTATTGCTTTAATTCCTGATTTAACTTGAGTGAAAGGATTTTCTTTATAAAATCCTCCATAGTTGCTAGGATTTTTCACAAAGAAAATTAGTATCAATTCTACGAAATGAAATGCTAAGCCGAAAGCAATTAAAAAGACAAACTGTTGATCTTGTAGGTCTTGTGCGAAATAGGCACCAAATAATACAGCTAAAATCATGGATACGAACCCAGCGGATTGGATTTTTCCCATTGCACGATCCATACGGTGATTATCATTGTCTTCTTTAAGAGATTCATAGATTAATGCTTCATCTGCACCTGAGAAAAATGTAACCGAAAGTCCGTTTAAGGCACTAAACAGGAAAAACATCCAAGGGTCATGTGAGTATATTAAGACAACAATACTTATTATTTTAATAATTACTCCAATAAGAAACGATACTTTTGCTCCAAAACGATCGGCAACGACTCCACCTGGAACCTCACCCAGTAATACAGCTCCACTCCAAAAGATTTGTAGCCATAGAATATGGATTGGCTCTAGTCCTCTTCCTAAGTAAAAGAGGGTTAATACTGGTGCAATAAAATTGATCGTTCCAAAAAAACGAACCCAAAACATCACCCGTATATTGTGAGTTGAGATTGATTGTGTTTTCATAAAATTCTCCTAGATTTTTAATCTAAGCAATTTTACCTTTAAATTTCTGAATAATCAAATGAAACTAGATTGTTAGTCTCTTCTCCCCCAAAAAAAAGCTTGGAAAAATTTCCAAGCTTTCATCCTACGATGGATTGGTTGACCAAAGTCCTGCAGATTTAACAAATACACGACGGTTAAGTTTCAAATGAGCAACCATTAACTCTGCAAGATCCTCAGGTTGCATAAATTTATCTGGATTGTTTTCACTAATTAAGTTCGTTTCAATTGCAAGATCTGTGGCTACAGTACTAGGTGTTAAAGCACTAACACGAATGTTATGTTTCCTTACTTCCAACATGAGTGATTCAGTAAGACCTAATACGGCAAACTTTGATGCACTGTAAGCACTTGTTACAGGTGCTCCCTTTTGTCCAGCCGATGAAGAAACATTGATGATATCACCAGTTTTCTTCTCGATCATTCCTGGTAAGACAGCTCTTGTCGCATTGTATACACCCATTAAATTAACCCGGATAATTGACTCCCACTCTTCTGGAGTTAGGTCAAGAAAGCCCCCAAACTTTGCAATTCCTGCATTATTAATAAGAATATCGATTGAACCTAGGTCCTCCTTTATATGTTCAACTGCATTTGTTATAGAATCTAAATCAGCGACATCTCCAACTGCTGCTGATACCTCAACGTTATACTCATTTAGTTCCGAAGCTACTTTTTCTAGATTTTCCATTGTACGACCAATAAGACCGATGTTAACGCCTTCTTTTGCAAGAGCTAGAGCAGTAGCACGGCCAATTCCTCTTCCCGCACCAGTAATAAGCGCTGTTTTACCTTGTAAACTTTCCATTAAGAACACCCCTTTTATGTAAAATATCACCATACTAATATACCCAAAGCTCATGATTGTTAACATTGTTTTGAGTTGCGAAATATATTAAAGGTATTTTTAAAAATATCTCGAAAATAGTAAACAAACAGCAATGAATTGGAGGTATATAGGTTGTTAATTGAGATGATACAAACTAAAGTAAAGGAAAATCTCCCAAAATCTGTGGAAGATTTAAAGGAATTCTGTGGCTTACAGACTATTTCTGCTCAAAAAAAGATGATACCGGAAACGGTTCAATACCTTTTGAATTTCATTGAAGAACTTGGAGGTAAAACAAAGGTATTAGATGATATTGAAGGTGGACATCCAGTTATCTATGCTTCCTTTGAAGCGGGTCCTGGAGGAAATCCTGAAAAGACTTTATTATTTTACAACCATTATGACGTTCAACCACCTGAACCATTAGATGAATGGGAGACTCCCCCGTTTGAGTTAACTGAAATAGAAGGGAAATTATTTGCAAGAGGTTCTGCTGACAACAAAGGTGACTTAATGGCCAGACTAACTGCTATTAAAATTTTAAAAGAGTCAGAAGCTGGTCTACCTTGTCATGTAAAGTTTCTACTTGAAGGTGAAGAGGAAATCGGCAGTCCGAATCTTGAATTCTATTTAACCCAATACAATGAATTATTTAAGGCGGATGCTTGTATTTGGGAGCATGCTGATAAAGATGATAAAGACCGAGTCAGCTTAATGGCTGGTGTAAAAGGCATGGCTTATTTTGAATTAGTATGTGAAAGTGCAGATATGGATCTTCACTCTAAAGTTGGTGCCCTTGTTGATAATGCAGCATGGAGACTTACCCATGCACTTGCATCAATGAAAAATGATAAACATGAAATTTTAGTTGATGGATTTTTCGATGGAATCCTCCCTCCAACAGATTTAGAGTTGGAGTATGTAAGGAGTATACCTTTTGATGAGCAATCTATTTCGAACCTATATGGATTAAAGCAACCATTGATCACTTCTTATAATGGACAAGATCCTCGTGAGGCAAATATTTTTAACCCAACGATGACAATCTGTGGTCTCGAGAGTGGCTATTACGGAGAAGGTTCTAAAACTGTTCTTCCAAAAAAAGCGATGGCTAAGTTAGATTGTCGCTTAGTTCCTGGCCAGGATCCTGCCCATATTCTAGAATGTATTGAAAATCATCTTCAAAAACAAGGGTTCTCAGATGTGAAAGTAAAATTATTAAGTGGTGTAAGAGCATTCCGTTCTGATTTATCTCATCCATTTGTCACGCTTATGGTCCGTACAGCACAGGAAGTTTATGATACCGAAGTGGTACTATCCCCTAATAATACGGGTACAGGTCCAATGACCGAATTCGGACACCACTTGCAACTTCCTATCGTTAGTACCGGAGTAGGTTGGGCTCATTCTCGATTACATGCACCCAATGAATCCATTCGCCTTAAAGATTTTGAAGAAGGCATTGTTCATATAGCTTACATTATTTCAGAATTTGCTAAAACAAATTAATTCGACTTTTGAAAGTGTGGAAATTATTCTACACTTTTTTTTGTCTATGAACCAAGGCCTTTTTCTTGCCAAAAGAAAACAAAAATTTTAAACTAAGTAAAGTTATCGGAAAAATGTTAGAATGCCCCCAACTGCTGAACATCACCTAGTTTATCATTTATGGAATAGCCAAAAGAAAACAACAAACACTAACGTTAAACTCTATTTGAATACGTAAAATAGTGGTTCGTATTCAATGAATTAAAGGATGAATTATTCTTGAAAGTAGTCTTAGTTACACCTAATTTTCATCAACCTCGTGGAAACACAGTGACTGTCAGGCGGATAGCAAATGAGTTACAAAACTTGAAAGTGCAAACAGAGATTATTTCTATGACAGAGGATAATGTAGCAGCTACTTTCCTACCAGAAGCCGATGTTTATCATGGTTTTCATGCCTATCGATTTTATCGCTTTACGGAAAGACTCGAAAAGAAGCCTAAAAGCTATGTCATTACTCTTACTGGGACAGATCTAAATCATAATTTATTTGATGAAAAAACAAGATCAATTGTCGTTTCTTGCCTACAGAATGCTAAAGCGATACACGTATTTAATGAGGAAGCTAAACACATCCTGTTAAATGAAATACCTGGCATTTCAGAGAAGACTCACATTATTCCACAAGGCATAGACAGATTTCCGCTGGCTGACCTTGATTATAAAAAGGAAGAACATACATTTCTATTTGTCCTCCCTGCTGGAATTCGTAAAGTGAAAAATGTTCCTTTTGCTATTGAGTCTTTGGCACGTTTAAAAGAAAAACACCAGAATGTTCGTTTATGGTTAGTAGGTCCTGTCCTTGAGGAAGATGAAGGTAAAATTGTAGAAGAATTTGTACATACAAATAGTAGTTGGATTACCTATCTCGGGCAAGTACCGCATAAACAAATGGGTGCGATATACCAGCAAGCAGATTGTATACTCAATACATCTATATCTGAAGGTCAACCCTCTTCTATTTTAGAAGCAATGGCTCACGAGCTACCCGTGATTGTCTCTGATAATCAAGGCAATCGAAGCATCGTTACTCATCAAGAAACGGGGTTAGTTTATAACACATCAGACGAATTTCTTGATTATACAGAACAAATCATGAATAATAACGAATTAAGACAAATGTTAGGGAAAAAAGCTAAAGACTTTGTAGACCAACATCACAATAGTCAAAAAGAAGCAAAACATTTGTTTGATATCTATCAAGATATTCAATCTAATTAAGCAAGGAGTGAAAACCATGTCAAAAGAAGAAATAATTAAGCTTACCTCTTTATCTTCAAAAGGTGGCTGAGGATGCAAAATTGGTCCTGAGGACCTGGCGCAAGTTTTGCGTCACTTACCTAAATCTGTTCCAGACCCAAATCTGCTTGTTGGATTAGATACTTCCGATGATGCAGGTGTTTATAAAATTAATGATGAGATAGCGCTGGTTCAAACATTAGATTTCTTTACCCCTATTGTCGATGACCCATATATGTTTGGTCAAATTGCGGCCGCCAATGCATTGAGTGATGTGTATGCGATGGGTGGAAAACCACTAACTGTTATGAACATCGTCGGCTTCCCTATTAGTAAGCTTGATAAAAGCATATTAGCAGATATATTAGCAGGTGCTTCTGATAAAGTGAAAGAATCTGGGGCCGTTCTCGTTGGTGGCCACTCTATTGATGATAACGAGCCAAAATTCGGTTTATCCGTGACAGGTACAGTTCACCCAGAGCGTGTTCGTGCTAATGCAGCTGCCCAGCCTGGAGATAAATTAATACTCACAAAACCAATTGGTGTTGGAATATTAACCACAGCTATTAAGAGAGATTTACTTGGTGAAGCAGAGTTAAACGAAGTGATGCAGATAATGGCTGCACTAAACAAGGACGCAGCTGAAGCTATGGAGAATTTCCCTGTGAATGCTTGTACAGATGTAACCGGTTTTGGTTTACTTGGCCATGCTCGGGAAATTGCTGAAGGAAGTCAAACTGGAATTACAATCTATAGTGATAAAGTGCCAGTACTAAGTAGAACTCGAGAGCTTGCTGAGCAAGATATCATACCAGGTGGTAGTAAAAAGAATCATAAATGGCTAGCAGATTGTATTGATTATAGTGAAAATATTGATGAAGTAACACAGTTCATATTGTGTGATGCAGTTACATCTGGTGGATTATTAATTTCAGTACCAGAGTCTGACGCTGAATCTTTGTATCAAGCATTACTAGACAGAAATGTTCCAGCTGCGATTATTGGTGAAGTAACAAGCGATAAAGCTTGTAGAATTACTGTAGTGTAATTCAAAACGTAGTGCTTAGGTGCTTATGGCATTCCAATGGCTATATTAAGGACTCCATAGGGGTCCTTTTTAATTAAAATAATGAGGTGTAGAAAAATGAAAAAATGTTTACAAATTTATATGGTTGTCTGTTTAGTCTTTATCCTCTCTGCCTGTGGAGCGGCTGATGAAAGTGAACCATTTACAATTGGAGTTATTCCTGCTCAAACCGAGGGTTCAATGGAATCTGCAATGGAAAAGTTACAAACAACAATTTCTGAAGGTATAGGAAAAGACGTGAAAGTTGAAGTTTACCCTGATTATAATGGTGTAGTTGAAGCAATGAACTACAATAAAATAGATATGGCCTACTTTGGCCCATTAACTTATGTAATTGCCCATCAAAAAAGCGGCGCTCAAGCAATCATCACGCAAGTTATTGATGGTAAGCCTTATTATCATTCCTATGTTATTACACATAAAGATAGCCCATGGAACACTCTTGAGGACCTCTTAGAAGCACGTGGAGAAATCGATTTTGCTTTTGGTGATATTAACTCGACTTCTGGATCGTTAATTCCAAGTATTGAATTACAAGATCGGGGTGTATATCAATCTGAAGATGAACATGAATTTAAGTCAGTGCGTTTTACTGGATCTCATGACGCGACTGGGTTAGCCGTTCAGAATCAACAAGTGTCTGCTGGGGCAATTGACAGTGCTATTTATAACCAACTTGTAGAGTCAGGAAAATTAGATGGCGATCAACTTAAGGTTATCTGGACATCGAAGGAGCTTTTCCAATATCCATGGGCTGTTCATAAAGATCTAGATACTGAAACGATTAAAGCATTACAAGACACATTTTTAAGTATTACTGACCCAGAAATCCTTGATGCTTTTGGGGCAACTGGTTTTACAACTGCAACAAATGAAGATTATGAAAGTATTAAACAAGCAGCAATTAAACAAGGAATTATTGAAGAATAGAGCTGATTTTTCATGTGGTTTAAACCAAAGAGTATAGGCACTGCCCTCATACTTGGTATTCTCATTTATATAAGTGCCGTTTTTACTGAATTTGATTTATCAAAATTCAGGGACTTTCGTAATATGATTGACTTTTTATCACATTGGTTTCCAATGGATTTTTCAAAACTTCCATATATGATAAGAGACAGTGCTGAAACATTAGCAATGGCATTTCTCGGGAGCTTCCTAGGATTGGTTATTGCTTTACCAATCAGCTTTACCGCAGCCAGGAATACGACTCCTTCAAAATTTGTTTATCATTTTTCTCGAAGTACCCTTAGCTTTGTTCGCTCTATTCCGGAGATTGTTTTCGGTTTAATTTTATTAACAGCCCTAGGCCTTGGTCCCTTCCCTGCTGTATTGGCAATTATGTTTCACAATATTGGGGTTTTAGGAAAATTAATAAGTGAATTAATTGAAGCAGCAGATCCTGGACCACAGGAGGCCATGAAAGCAGTTGGTGCAAAAAGTGGATTTGGATACCTGTTTAGTATACTGCCGCAAATTTGGCCAAATGTTTTATCACAATACTTTTATCGATTTGAGGTTGCAATTCGAACATCTCTCATCTTAGGTTTCATTGGTGGCGGAGGGATTGGACAGCGGTTGTTTAACGATTTTAAGACGTTTCAATATTCTTCTGTTTCCTTAGATGTTTTAATCATTATGATTATTGTCATTATGGTGGACCTAATAGGCAGTAAAGTACGCAATAATGTCATTTAGAGGGGGAATCCCATTGTTATCTGTTACTAATCTTTCCGTTCGTTACACTGGTAGCGAAAGTGATGCTCTTTCTAACATCAATTTATCCTTTGAAAATCGGGAGTTTGTTTGTATACTTGGTAAAAGTGGTTCAGGTAAATCAACCTTTATCCGTTGTATAAATGGTCTTCAAAAACCAACAAACGGGGAAGTTTTTTATAAAGATACCTCCTTATCAAATTTGTCTGAAAAAGAACTGCGCATTGTTAGGCGTGAAATGGGAATGATTTTCCAACATTTTAACCTCATCCCCCGACTCACAGTAATGCAAAATGTCTTAACAGGTACATTTGGGTATCGATCTACTTTTAAAAATTTACTTGGATGGTTTTCACAAGAAGAAATTGACCGTGCCAAGCAAGCCATTGAAGATGTAGAATTAAATTCTCAAATGAATCGAAGAGTAGAGCAATTAAGTGGAGGTCAAAAACAAAGAGTAGGAATTGCTCGTGCATTGCTTCAGAATCCAAACGTATTTCTTGGTGATGAGCCGGTGTCAAGCCTTGATCCTGGTACCTCTACTCGCATTTTTACTTTGCTACAAGAAATACACGAAAGACACAACTTATTGACGATAATCAATGTTCATGACGTAGAGTTAGCGAAACGATTTGCTACAAGACTCATCGCGTTAAAAGAAGGAGAAGTTGTTTTTGATGGCTCTCCTAATGAGTTCAGTGACAAAGAGTTTAATCTAATTTATCATTCGAGTTCGGAAGAAGTGAAAGAGCTTGTTTATAGTTAGGTAAAGGAGAAATGTTGGTATGAATAAAAGTCCATGAGTGGTTGATCAAACAAGGGTCGTGTACGACTCAAGTGATAAAAATATAGTGACAATTGGATCACCTAACGAAAAGTCAGTTATTCTTACCTTCGATGACGGTCCAAGTAGAATCTTATCGCAGATTCTAGATGTCCTAAAGGATGAAAATGTGCCCGCTATGTTCTTTTGGCAATCCCGCTTGCTTCACCATGAGAGGCCATGGCTTAGAGTAATTAAAGAAGGTCATCTTATTGGAACTCATTCAATTAATCATAAAGATTTAGTGAAATTACCTTTTGAAAAACAGCTAAAAGATATAAAGACAAGTGTTAATGTAATTGAAGATATGACAGGTGAAAAGATATACTACTTCCGCCCTCCTTTTGGGCGGTATAATGAAGACACCCTTAAAGCAGCACAACAATTAGGATTAACAACCGTTATGTGGAGAATTGCCTCAATAGATTGGGAGTTAAAAGATAAGCCTCAACAAATAATATGCAATGTCGTTGATCACTTAGAAGAAGGAGCCATCATTCTACTTCACGAACTAAAACAAACCTTACACATTCTCCCAGAACTCATCCATGCAATTAGAAAAAAAGGCTACTCCTTTACCACTTTACCGCACCGGGGGTCAGGCCCCCGGTGACACAATTAATAGAAAAACAGCATGGTCTTATTGGACCATGCTTCTCCTTATTTTCCAAAAAGTACATAAACCACCTGCACGCTATTCATAAAAAGAGATCCCCCTGTATTCAAATTAATCTTTCTCTCTCCACCATGGTAAAGTAGACTTAGCCATATTAGATTGTAAGTGGACCGTTTCACCTAATTTTGGTGTTATCAATGTGACCCCTTTTGCTTCCGCTTCTACTAATGCACGTTCAATGGGCTCCTTCCAACTATGATAGGCCAATGTAAAAGCTCCCCAATGACTTAGTATCATATTTCTCCCAGCCACATCAAGATGAGCCTGAACTGATTCCTCAGGTTGCATATGTACGGCTGACCATCGCGGATCGTATTGACCACCTTCTACAATTGTATGGTCAAATGGACCATATTTCTTTCCGATTTGTTTGAAATGTGGCCCATATCCCCCATCCCCACTTACATAAATCCTTGAAGTTTTTCCTAATATGACCCATCCTCCCCATAAGGTACTGTCCCGATTAGTAATACCTCTTCCAGAGAAATGCTGTGATGGAACGAAACTAAAAGTAAACTCTGACCACAGTATTTCTTCCCACCAATTGAACTCTCTTATTTTATCTCTTTGTATTCCCCATCTCACTAAATGTGCGCCAACACCATAAGGTACGAAGAATTCACTTACTTTTTCTTTTAATTTAAGGATGGATGGATAATCTAGGTGATCGTAATGATCATGAGTGATTAGCACCGCATCAATAGGAGGAAGTTTATCAATAATTGCTAATACTTCTTTGCTATATCTTTTACTTCCTGCAAATGAAACAGGTGAAGCAGTTTGGCCAAACATTGGATCAACTAAAATGTGCTTTTTATCTATATTAAGTAAGAACGTTGAGTGACCGAACCAAGTCAGATTATCTTCACTAGAAATAGTTTTATTGTTGAAAGAAACAGGTAAAGGTGTCTTTGGTCTTCTCTCTTCTTTTCCTACCAATCCGTCTCTCATTAAGGTTACGATCGTTGCAGGACTCATTTTCATGTTTAAGTCAAATGTATTTACAAATTTACCATTTACATAATTCGGAAATGTTCGGTACATTTCTTTTTCTTCATCACTTAATGTACCACCAAACACTGGGTGTAACTTTAGAAAGAGGATAAGAGTTAATAGAAAAATAAGTATAAAACTTAGAATATAAAACATATTTTAATTTACTTGCTCCTTTCAACCTGGTAAGTTAAATTTATTGTAATAGTTTACCATACAGTTGACACGAAATTCCCTTTCGGAGAACAAAAAAACCAACTGTTTAAGCTTAAACAGTTGGTTAATTTAATAAAGTTAAGTTAATATCCTCTTTTCACCTTCGATTGCCTTAAGTGGATCTATGTTTTGTGTGAATTCAAGAGTACCAATGTATTTCCCACTCTCATCACGAACGGCAAAATAACGGATATATACATATTTATCACGGAACTTTATCCAGAAATCTTCTGTATCTTTTATACCAGATTTGAAGTCTCTTAAGAGGTCCTCAACTACATGTACACTTCTAGGTGGGTGACAGTTTTGTACTGTACGTCCAATTACTGCTTTTGTTCTAGCAAAGATACGTTCTTTTCCGTGAGAAAAATACCGAACAACATCGTCTTGGTCAATAAACGTAATATCTACTGGCAAATGGTTTAACATAAGTTCAAGCTGTTTTAACGATAAGATTCCAGTTTCCATTTTGATGAAACCTTCAGAGAGGGTATTTTCATTTATTGCTTTACGGTCTGGATACCACTCTTCTATTGAATCAATCAAGCATAAACCAATTTCATCACTTTCATGTGCTATTTTTATCCACTCATCTTCTGTTAAATTCATGAGAGCCATTGGAAATAAGATGTTTTCCTCACGATATACCATATTCAAAACTTCATTAATTACAAACGTCATCACATCTATAACCGCTTGGCTCTCCCCATTATAATTTGCTAATAGCCTCTTAGCATCTTTAATTCCATCACGGATAAAATCATCAATTCTCCACATATTGTTTGTGGGGCCATAGATTCCGTACTTCTCTAAATAAGGAAATAATAGGTTTTCTTTCCGACTGTAGTGCTTATCAATATCAAGTAATAAATTGCAATCTTCCAAAAGTTTGTTAATGCTTTCCGGTGAATCTGACTTAATAAATTCTTCTAAGTGAACTGTCACCTTTGTTTCAACCAACTTTGTGATTGCTTGATTTTCTAAAATAAATGTGTGCACGGGATGTCCAGGTTGATCCTCAGGGTGTTTCTCTCTCTCTACCTCAACAATTGATCCTTTTATAGTTTGTTGTTCACGGTTATTAATGATTTCACTCATAGTAGATACTCCTTTGCAAATAGGTTTCATCTTTAAGTGCGAAAAGTTCTCATTAATAACGTAACATGTTAGATAGATAAATTATGTGATTGGTGTCACATACTGGTGTTTATTCTAGATTTTGCTTCAATGATTTTACAAGAGCAACACTCAATATCTTCACCCCATTAAGCAGTGCATCTAAATCAAAACTCATTTCAGGATGATGTAATCCTGGCGATAAACCTGTACTTAAGCCTACTACAGTGGCTTGTAAATTAGGATAGGTTGCTTTATAAAAATGGAAGTCCTCTCCCCCAGGTGTGACTGGTGACGCTACGAGTCCGTTTTCTCCAAGTGCTTCCACTATAGCTTCACCTATCATATTCTCAAAAGCAGGACTGGGTTCGGCTGCGACCATTGTTGCCTGTGTTTCTATCGTGACCTTTGCATGATTTATTGAACCAGCGGTTGTTACTGCATGCTGGATTTTTTCCAAAAGCTCAGACATTAGTTCATTTCGTTCTGCTCGAACATCTATTCCAAATTCAGCGAAATCTGGAATAATATTAAGATTATCGCCTCCAGCTTTTACCATTGTCACTTTTGCTGATGCTGACACTGTCGGGTTAAGTTTTACCGAGTTAATAGATTGAAGGATGCTTCCTAATGAGTCAATCACGTTAATACCTAAATGGGGTCTTGCACCATGTGCTTGGATACCTTTTACTTCTCCTTTTAATAAGGTAGTTGCACCATGATAAATTGCTGGAGATGCAACACCAAATTCCATTTCTTGAACAGGTCTTAAGTGAATCCCCAGTAAGTAATCGAGGTCTGCAATAATCCCTTTTTCGATCAATGCTTGTGCGCCTTTTCCAGTTTCCTCTGCAGGTTGAAAGATAATCTTGATTAACCCCTTAGGCTCAAACCCAATCTCTTTCAAACATTTAATAGAATGTAGAACCATTGTCATGTGCGCATCATGACCACAACTATGATTTGCTTTCCATTCTCCATCAACAAGTTGCCATAGTGCATCCATATCAGCTCTTATTCCTACCGTTGGACCTTCTGAAGCACTCCCCCAGTATCCAATGACGCCTGGGTGGTCTTCAAAGGTTTCAACTTTTAGATTTAACTCCTGTAGTTGCTGACATAAATACTTTGTAGTATTTACTTCCTTCCAGCTTATTTCGGCATTTGTATGTAAATGGTTATACGTTGATTTTATTTGTTGTTCATTCGTCTTTACCCATTCCTGAATTGAGTTAATCATGTCTTCCTCCTACTTATTTTCGTTTATTCGCTAAAAAAGTTATCCAGTCGCCACTATCTATCAATTCTTTAAACATGGAACTTTTTGCATTAGGCTTATAATAAAGAAGAGCTTCATATTCTTGAGTGTCGGTATGAATGACTTGGATCTTTCTCTCATAGTAGTTGTTCTCGCCTTCTCCGTAATATCCTTCTAAATCATTTAGTTTTTCCAGTTGTGCTGCTGAAACCTCGTAGATTTCACCATAGACTGTACCTTCTTCGTTTTCTTGTAATACTGGATAACCTAGATGAGTGTCATAAAGGTAACCTTTTGTCCAAGCCCGATTTCCAATGCATTTAGCTCCATTTAAGATAAAATGGTTTCGTTCGTCCTTACGTAATGTTCCGTACACAAAAACTAGATGCTTTGTTTCCATCAAAATACCCCCGTAAAAATGATTTTATAAATGAATAAACTTTTTAATAAAATTGGGACATGCTATATGTAGGTACAAATTGCCATAAATAATGCAAATATGATTGTGGAGGCAGAAAATTGAGCTCAAATATTAAACTATCAAGTGCAGAAATTTCTAATCTGTGGTCTACATATGTTAATGACTCCTTAACCGTTTGCCTTATGACTCACTTTAAGGAAACTGTTGAGAATCAGGATATCAATCCATTGATAGACCAGACGATACAAGTTGCAAGAGATCATATGAATACAGTAAAAAGCTTATTTAATTTAGAAAGCATTGTACTTCCAGCTGGATTTCCTGTTGAAAAGCATGTTATTCCAAACGCACCGAAGTTATTTAGTGATCTTTTTTACCTTGAATACATGAGGCATATATGTAAAGTTGGTATAGGTTCACATGGAACAGCGATTACGTTATCAGCTCGAGAAGATGTTCGAGCGATTTATAGTGATTTTCTAAATGATGCAGTTAATCTTAATAATAACATCATGTCGTTCATGCAGAAAATTGGGGTTTTCATAAGAACTCCTAATATGCACTATCCTGAAGAAGTAAAGTTCGCTCACGATCAGAGCTATTTAAGAGGATATTTTGGTCATCGTCGCCCATTATTAGCTTTAGAAGTAACCCACTTAACTACGACTTCAATACATAATGTTTTAGGACAATCAACATGTTTAGGTTTTGCGCAAGTAATTGGTGAAGAGGAACTTCGACAATATTTCATTCGTGGAAAGAGAATCTCAGAAGATATTGTGGGTCATGTTCATGATATCCTATTAGATAGTGAGGTACCTGCCCCTATGACCTGGGATGCTGACCTTACAAACTCCACGACTGCACCTTTCAGTGATCAACTTATGCTATTTATTATTGGTACACTATCTAATGTTGGAATATCATTATATGGAGCAGCCATGTCAACTTCAATGAGACATGATGTTGGCGCTCTTTATGCCAACTTCATTCGAAAAGCTGCACTGTATGGTGAAGATGGTCTAAATCTCCAAATAGAAAGAGGTTGGTTAGAGCAACCACCTCAATTTATAGATCATGAAAAGCTTGCTAGAGAGAAGTAGAAAAATCTCTGCTTCTCTTTTTTACTACATTTATACACTCATATCTGTCCCTTTCGTCCAAAATATGGTACAATAATTAACAGAATTATCAATAATTATTTTATAAGGAGGAGTTTATGTACAAGTTAAAAGATAAAGAGATGATATTTATTTACACAGGTCCAGATGGATCAGGTAGAAAAACACTGGCCAAAATGGTGGCTACAACGTTTGACATGGAAACGATCCCCTCATTTACTACGCGCCCACCCCGTCCCTTCGAAACACACGGAAAGGATTATCACTTTGTAGGTGAAGAAACTTTTCTACAGATGAAACAGCAAGATGAATTTCTAGAGAGTGTTCAAATAGATGGATACTATTATGGTATTCGTGAACTCGATATCCAAAAAATCTTTAACAAGCATAAGATTGTTTATTTAACATTAAATACTGAAGGTGCACAATTGTTAAAAAATATGTACGGAGATCAAGTTGTACGAATTTTTGTTTACGCTGACAGAGATACTGTGATGCAGAGGCAAAAAGAGCGTGGTGATGATGAGTTAGCAATTCAGCGCCATATGAATCATTATGATGATACAATGGCTTACAAAGCTCAGTGCGAGCATTCATTACAAAATTATGACTTACCTCAAGTATCATTCCAAATTAGTGAAATTATAGAATCTTACTTAGAGAGAAACTTAATCGTGACTGATTATTAATTTCAAAAACCCTCAACATTAACGGTTGAGGGTTTTAATATTAGCTTATATTCTCTTGAACTTTTGTTTCTTCTGGCTTTTCTTTAGATAAGAACCAACCACCAATTGCAATTAATAACAGTACTGCATAGAAAGTGATTTTCCATTCTGGTGATTTAGCAAAGCCTTCTGCTAAAACTCCAACTTCTGGGTGGGATAGTGTAAAGACTGTAAGTTTAACACCTACCCAACCTACAATCATAAATGCTGCAATTTCAAGTCCAGGTCTCTTTTGTAAGAGTGTAACAAAATAGTTCGCTGCAAAACGCATGATGATTAATCCAATTAAACCACCGGCAAAGATGACAAGAAATTTACCACCGTCTAATCCACCGATTTTAGGAAGGTTTGTATTAGGAAGTGTTACAGCTAATGCTACTGCTGCAAGTATTGAATCAACTGCAAACGCGATATCTGCTAATTCAACTTTAATAACAGTGCCCCAAAACCCTGATTTTTTCTTCTCTTTTACCATTCCTGCTTTTTCTTTCTGCTTTTTTACCACTAGTTTTCTAAAAATATGATTAAAAGCAATGAATAGTAGGTAAAGCGCACCTAGTGCTTGAACCTGCCACACGTTTACAAGGAACGATATAGCAAAGAGTGAACCAAGTCGGAAAACAAATGCTCCGGCAAGTCCGTAAAACAACGCTCTTTTACGCTGCTCTTCTGGCAAATGCTTAACCATAATCGCTAAAACGAGTGCATTATCAGCTGCTAAAAGCCCTTCTATGGCAATTAATAAAAGTAATACCCAAGCATATTCTAGTAAAATTGAAATTTCCAATGAATGTTAACCCCCTTAGGTTAAAACGTTATTTTTCGATAAATTTATGTTTTTTCTTTAAAGACTCTGGTGCAATTTTAACGAATCTTTCTAAAACAAAAGAGGCTATGACAACATCATCAATGAGTCCTAAAAATGCCAGATAGTCTGGAATTAAGTCAAATGGGAAGAAAGCATAAGTTAGAAAAAACAAAACCCCTAGTGCTTTTTTATGAATCGGTACTTCATTTGTTAGAAAGAAATCCTTCAAAAAGGGGACAAATCTCCTGAATTTAAATATAAAAGTTATCCTTTTAATAAATTTCACTTTTATCACCTTTTTCTCTTTGTGATTTAAGGTTTTACAGAAATTTCATTGAATCCTTGAATCATTGTTACAATTGCGTTTTGATAACGAGGTGGGTTTTTCGCCTCTAGCGTTATCGAAGTTGAAATATGTGTTTCTAGTATGGTTAATAGGGACATCGTTAAAAATATGTTCCTTCATTTCAAGTGAAATCGTTTCTCCTTCTAATCTATTTAGTTATGATAAGAAGCCGATTTTTTTTACAAGTGTACTCTTCCCTTCGCAATTGTCTCAATTCGTTATTTTATTTAGATGAACTTAGTATTTGTTTCTCTTCAATGCGTTTCTCGATTTTTTCAAGCAAAAGTTTATCCTTCAGTAATTCCTCTTTATTTCTCTTCATTAGTTCTTCCATGGATAACATACCCTTTTTCATTACTCGTCAATCCTTTCATTATGGTTTTTATCTTTCAGTTGAGCCAGTTTCTGTATCTAGAATCATTTTGGCAAACAAAAAGACCTTCACCGTGGATGGTAAAGGCCTAATAAATCACAAAAAGACCCTTACCTGGTAGGTAAAGGTCTTGCTAACAACGTTTGTAATGTTGCCAACAAAGCCGAGAGTATATAACTCCGAAATGACGACTTTGTTGTAAAAGCTACTCCCCTTTAGGAGAAACTATTCAACTGTATGAACTAATAATATAGTAATCTATGTTTACTGTCAATTAATTATTTTTACACATCTTTAATTAGTATTAAATCATAATAAATTCTATATCCCTCCTATTTTTTCCTGTACAAAAAGGCATACTATCTATTAGATGCATTGATGGAGGCCATAAAAAATGAGCACGATTAAAGGGTTCTTAGAAGAACCATTATTATTGTTATTTTTTATTTTGTTTTTAGGATCATGGTTAGGCCAAACGAAGGTGAAAGGTCTGAATCTTGGTTCAGCTGGAGTACTTCTGGTTGCTATGGTGTTTGGTCATTTTGGTTATCAGGTCTCCCCTATTGTCCAAAACTTCGGACTTAGTTTGTTTATTGTTGCAGTTGGACTACAAGCTGGCCCTCGTTTTTTCAGGATGATTCGTACGAGTGGTGTAATATTTGGTATCATTAGTATTTTAATTGTACTACTTGCCGCTATTACAACTGTCCTTGTTTCAAAGGCCTTTAACCTTTCAGTAGCTTTGAGTATTGGAATTATGACTGGTGCCCTAACTAGTACACCAGGACTTGCAGCCGCACTTCAAGCAACCAATGACCCAATTGCATCTGTAGGATACGGAATCGCTTACCCTTTTGGTGTAATTGCAGTGGTCCTGTTTGTTCAACTATTGCCACGTGTTTTAAAAGTTGATTTACAAAAGGACTTACAACAGAAAAATAACCCGGTTAAAAGTGAAGAATCACCTGAAGTAATAACGATTGAAGTCACGAATCCAGCTATAAACAAGAAAACCCTACAAGAGTTGAAGTTTCATAAAAGTTACTCTGTTGTTATTAGTCGTGTTATCCGAGGACAACGTAGTATTATTGCCTTAAGTGACACTGTCCTTTTAAAGGGGGATCGCCTTGTATCAGTAGGAATTAGGTCAGAACTTGATAAGTTTTGTAGATACGCTGGTAAGGAAGTACCCACTGATTTACAAAATGTCGATCATATTAAACTACGCAGAGTAATCGTGGATTCGTATGATATTATCGGAAAAAACATCAGAGAACTTAATCTTAGAAGAGATTACGGAGTAACTGTGACTCGAATTGAACGTGGTGGGATTGAGTATAGTCAGAACACTCGTATACGTCTCGAACGTGGTGATGTGTTAACGATTGTAAGTAGTGAGGATCGTTTAAACGACGTCGAAATGTTATTTACTCGTAACAAGCTAACGGTCACGAATATTCATATCTTTTCACTCAGTATTATTCTGTTATTGGGTATATTACTTGGAATGTTACCAATCCACCTACCTGGCTTAGGCACACTAACTTTAGGAGTGGCTGGTGGTCCCTTGTTTGTTGCCTTAATCATTGGCCACTTTGGTAAACTAGGTCCGATAAAGGCAAGATATTACCAGCCTTCAAATCAGGTGATTGGGGATATTGGACTCGCGCTATTTTTAGCTGGTGCTGGAACAACCGCAGGACAAGGAATCGTAGATGTAATTCAAACAGAAGGTATTCGCTTAGTCATTGCCGGTGCGATTATTACAATTGTACCTATTGTTGCAGGATTTTTTATTGCCCGAAAAGTTTTTCACCTAAGTATAATCCATTCACTAGGAGCACTCTGTGGAGGAATGACAAGTACTCCAGGTTTAGGTGCTGTCAATCAACTGATTGACTCAGAGGATCCGGCAATTGCTTATGCTGCAGCCTATCCATTTGCGCTTATTTTGGTTGCTGTCGTCTCACAGCTACTAGTGTTCTTTCTTTAGGACATATTTCCGCTATTTATAGGAATTATCATAAATATATTCAATAAAGCCATCTCTGTACCCTTCTTGATCAATGATTTTCCTTACGTAATAAGGATCTCGTAAAAGACCTGTTTCCTTTGATGCATCAAGTATCATCTTTACTTCTTGCTTTTCTAGCAAGTCTTTAAACCAATCTTGCTCATGAAGTTCTTTCCATAATTCTTCTATATTTGGCTCTTTTATACGCAGTATGTATTTCTGAACAAAGCTAGTAACAAGTCCAACTGTCAACATACAAAGAAATAAGAAAAGCACCTTGTACCCCACCTTAATAAAAACGCTAAATGATATGAGGATCATTTAGCGTTTCAAGTTTATTTAACAGGATGTTTTTTCCGGAAAAATTGTTCTGGGACCCAGTCATTTATAGGATGTGATCGATGATGAGGTGGTTCAACCGCAACATGTGGAGCATGTTGCGGTTTGTCTTCTTGTTTAATAGCCTGCTTCAACGAGGCATTAAGTGGTTCCCATCTTTTTAAGGCCAAAACAAGTAAACCTAATACCACACCAGATAGAGCGTATATAATCCATGATAGTCCATTCACTTCTACATTACCCAATAACGCTCCACCTACTGACTTTCCACCAGCCTCTCCAAGCCCAGAAACAACATTTGATACTGCGAAAAATAGACCTATCATATTTGCTTTGGAGAGTTGTGAAATTGTACTATCTGTAGTCGGTAAAATGAGCATTTCACCGAAAACAAAAATGGCACCACTAAAAACCAAATGCCAAAATGTACTGGCAAAAAAGAGTGAACCTACTCCTAATCCTATAAAAACAATACCTGCACTTAATGCTGACAGTGGATGCACGCGGTCTATAAAACGTCTTGTAATAAATCGTTGTGTGAAAACAACAATCACACTATTAATTGTCCAAATCAGAGCAACATTTTCAGGAGAAGGTAATATAGTTGTAGCTCTAATCGGGAGAGCTAGAGACAATTGTGCATATAATGCCCAAATTAAGATACTTACTAAACTGAACACTAAGAAAGGTTTATTTTTTAAAACCTCACCATATGCCCCAATAGGAAGCTGAGGGCAAGGATCTTCTCCACAGCTTTTTGGTAAAAGTGTCCAACTTATAGCTGCTAGAACAGCATAAATCGAACCTGCTGCAAAAAATAGAATGGAAGGTGTTCCTGATATGAGAAAGAAAATAATAAGACCAGCAGTCCCAGTTCCAATATTTGCTGCAATACCTCTTAAAGAAAAAGCAGTAGTTCGATTTTCTTCAGAAGCAAATGCAGCGATAGAGGCTTTGATAGAAGGTGCATGAAGTCCGTTGCCGAGTCCCATTATAATCGCAGCAACTATAAGGGGGCCATATTCTATAAAGAATCCAAACAAGCTAATTCCAACACCAGCAATTAACGCGCCGAGTCCGATTATGAATCTTCGTCCAATTCGATCGGCTAATATCCCTCCAAATATACTTCCAAATTGAAAGGCAATTGCAATGGCGGCTAGGACGCTCCCAATTTTAGTCACCGAAAGGCCTGCATCGTTTTTTAGCATTATTGGTAAGATTGGCATGACTAATAATGTCCCTAAATGCGCTAATAAAACGCCTAAAAGTAAAATTTGTAGTGGACGTTCGAGCTTTGTGATTCCTTTAATAGCCATAGTTACCACCCTTCAGATAATAAAATAAATTCTCTGTTTATTGATGCCCTTCATTTTTAATAGTATCCAAACCAAAACGGTTATTCCCTTTTTCTTGCTGATAAAAAAGGAATTAGTATACAATAACTACAGAAAGGAAGTGTTACGATGGCAATAAAGTTACCTCACATTGAAGATTCTGACCGAACATTCTATTTACCACCAAAAGGACAATTCGAGACTTTTACAGATGAAACAGACTATGAAGAAAAGGTTAGAGAATGGGGACTTTCCACTACGAAGGAAGTAAAAAAAGAGTTTTGGTATAAAGAAGCTACGTTTCAAAGGCTTGTTACTATCAAGGGTTACGAAGTATACGGTGAAGGAAATGAGTATAACACGATTGTTATTGAATTTCAGGATGGTAATTTAACCTGTATCCACCCTGCCTACTTAAAAGAAATGCAATCACCAAGTTTTGGCAAAGCAAGTGCATTAAATGACGAGGAAACATCACCTACTTCTAAAAGTAAAATAGAAAAAGAAGAGACTGCACCAACTACACCAGTGTCAAAGGCAAACAAGAAAGACCTTCCTGAAGACAAGCCTGTAGCTAGTAAGGAAAAAACAAAAGAAGAAAAGCCAACGAAAATAGATTTACCAGAAGATAAAGTACATATGACAGCAACTGTAAAACAATTTGCATTAAGCTGGAATCATTTTAATGAGGAACATGATGAAGTTGTCGTTCTTGAAAATGTCGTCATTGAACAAGATGAACCTATTGAAGTTGGACTTGCATGGTGCTCCCATTCGAAAACATTAAAAAAGTTTGAATTAGTACCAGGAGAAAAGCTTGAATTTGATGGCAAGATTGTCAAAAAAAGATTGCCTAAAGGTAAGGACGTAGAGGAAGAGTTCATTATAGAAGACCCAGTGCCTTATAAGGTAAATAACCCTTCTAAAATTAAGAAGAGCTAAAGGACATTATTAAGATGTTCCTTTAGCCTTTTACTTATTAAACTCTTTCAGGTGCAGAAATTAATCCACGTTTCACATTACTTTCTATAAGATTTAGTTTTTTATCAAGTTTAATAATTGCAATAAACGGTTCATCGATTTTAGATTGGTAGCGTAGGTCGAACCAATGTACCTCGTACCCATCTTTGTGATTAATTATGTTTGCGTGCAAATGTGTAGAATGTAACATCAAATAGTGAACAAATGAATGTTTTCGAGAAGCACGGATGATTTCGTTTTTTTCAGAAGCTTTCATTAACACTTTCGACCAAACAACACTATTTTTTTCAAATTTACCTAATTTGTATTGCTGATTATAGCTAGCAATGACTCCCCAATGGTTTAACCGAAACGAAGGAATAAGTGTATATGTGGCACCTGGCTCACTCTCTATCGTGGTTTGTTTCAACACACTTTGATGTATTATAAAACGGAGTAAAATATAAAGTACTATGGCGATATATATGATTATGAAAACAAGTCCAGAATGGAAGCCAACTAACCATAATGCAATTCCAACTACATGTAAACTCATTATAAATGGGTCGAAAATCGGTAAAATATTTAGTGCAAACCATTTATGAGTAATTGGACGGAATGCTTGAGTTCCGTAAATGTTACAGATGTCAAATAACACGTGTACAATTACAGCTAATAAGGTCCAGAAGAAAAACGTCGTAAAAAACAATCCCCCATTGGCCAATGTTGCTAGACTAGCAATGGATAATGCAAGTAACACTTGTGCAATCAGCGAATGGCTCATACCACGGTGCATTTTAACATACGTATCATTTCCTTTGTACTTATAGAGAAAATCAATATCAGGTGCATTTGAACCTACAATTGTACAAAAAAACATTGACGTAAGAAGTTCTGGATGATTAACCATGGTCGGATCTATAAAAGATAAACCACCTAATCCGACTCCTGTAATCACATGAGTTGACGTATCCATTATACTACCACTCCCCCTTACACTCTTCCGATTTTATTTTCAGCATGTTGCCAATAATAGGTTTGCAAAACATCATTAATAATTGTATCTGTGGCATGAGGTACATAAATGTTGGATAAGGAAGCTTTCATCTCTATCAATCTCTGTTCTTCAAAAACGAGTTTTTGAGTATCTTCTACTAAATCTTCCCACTTATCATGTAAAACGGCAGCACCGTTCTCCTGAAAATAAAGTGCATTCTCCCTCTCCTGTCCAGGTGTTGCTCCAGTTAACACAATTGGAACATTCTTAACTACGGCTTCAGATAATATAATTCCACCTGGCTTAGTAATGACACATGTTGCTAGCTCAAACAATTCAGCCATTTCAGTAACGTACCCTAAAATACGTATGTTTTTTTCCTGATGGAATTTAAGTTGTAGCTGATCATGGAGCTCAGTATTTTTCCCGCAAACAACGATAATTTGTAGATTTTCATTCATTGTTAGACCTTCGCAAATATATTTGATTTCCTTTGACACGCCATAAGCGCCAGCAACAATTAAAATTGTTTTTCTATCACCTTTAAGTTGGTATTTCTCCAATAAGCTTTGGCGACAAAATAACTTTTGAAACTGTTGTTGCACAGGGATACCTGTCACATTTATCTTTTCTTTATCAATCTTATTTTTAATTAATTGTGTTTTTAGTTCCTCAGTTGCAACATAAAATTTATCTATATCAGGCTGTACCCAAGAGTGATGCAAACAATAATCTGTCACAACATTATAAGTTGGAATGGAAGAATTAGTTTTCAATAAAAATGATTGAACAGCAAAAGAAGGAAACGTATTAATAATAGCATCAGGTTGCTCTTCAGCAATGATTTTCGTTAATTTAGAATAGCCATAAGAAAATATAGTTAATTTTTTTCTCTTTGCAATTCCTTGGCTACTATAGTAGAACAAACGGTAAATCTGTCTTCCACTTTTGGTATAACTTTTTAGATATAGATTTTTGGTCCATTCATGCAAACGGGGATTGGTTTCTTGATAAATATCTCTAACAACAACATTAGCAGTATTTTCACACACCAATCGTTCTTCAAGTGCACGTGCCACTTGAACATGCCCATTTCCATAATTTGTTGTTAAAATTAACACTTTTGGCTTTCTCATTTATACAACCGCTCCTCTGTGTTAAGATACCAAATTGGTTATAGATAAAGGTTTCTATAAATCTAGAAAGCTAATAAGATTGAAGGCTCGAATCTCTTTTTAACACTTCTTCCATGTACGATCGTACGTTTTGTCTTAGGTCATTTCTTTCTAAAGCAAAGTCAATGGTCGCTCGAATAAATCCAACTTTATCCCCAATATCATAGCGAATCCCTTCAAATTGATAAGCTAACACAGCCTGAGAAGCATTAAGTAAGTTAATCGCATCTGTTAGTTGGATTTCTCCTCCTGTACCTGGCTTAAGAGTCTTTAGAATTGGGAAGATTTCTGGGTTTAATATATAACGTCCCATGATGGCATAGTTTGATGGAGCTTCTGAGATTGATGGCTTTTCTATTAGACTATCAAGTGAAATAACACCTTGTTCATTTTCCACTCCTTTAGGAGCTACAATTCCATATTTGCTTACGTCATTATCACTAACAGTCTGTACACCTACAACGGAAGTATGATAACGTTGGTGAATGGCAATTAATTGCTTTAAGCAAGGAACACCTGTAGATCGAACAATATCGTCACCTAGTAAAACAGCAAAGGGTTCACTCCCAACAAAGGCTTGACAAGAAGCAATCGCATGTCCTAAGCCTAAAGGTTCTTTTTGCCGTATGTAGTGAATATTGGCTAGCTTAGTGATTGATTGTACCTCTTCAAGTTGAGCCCATTTCTCTTTTGTTGCCAATGTGTTTTCAAGCTCATAAGACTTATCAAAATGGTCTTCAATGGACCTTTTTCCACGTCCACTAACAATAATAATATCTTCAATTCCTGATTCCACTGCCTCTTCAACAATATATTGAATAGTGGGCTTATCGACTATTGGTAACATTTCTTTCGGTTGTGCTTTTGTAGCTGGTAAAAACCTTGTTCCGAGTCCGCCTGCTGGAATAATCGCTTTACGTACCTTCATAAAAAAGCCTCCTTAAAAAATATTCACCTACTTATTTTCATTGTAGCAAGTGAATATTAAGGAGTTGTTAAGAAGTTATAAAGAAGAAATCAGAATTTTGTTTACAAATCTCTAACTTGTATGCATGATGATATTTTTAAAAACGAACTCTGGTCTTTCTTCAGTGATTAAATGACCTGTATTTTCATACGTAATTAATTGTGCATCTGGTAAGTCGCGCACCAAGCGTTTTCCAACAGCAACTGGAACCACACGATCTTCTTTTCCCCAAATTAACAAGGTCGGAACTTTAATTTTCTGGAGTTGATGTGAAGGTAAATCACCTTCACGGTGCCTTAATAGCCGAATCAATGCCTTATAAAAACCCTTTTCAGCTAATGGTCTTCCGAATTCATGAATCAAATCTTCATTAATCAAATTTTGATTGAAAAATACATTTTTCAAATGATCCTTTACTTCCTTTCGTCGAATGTAATAATAAATAAATTTATCAAAAAAAGGGAAGTAAGAACTCCAAACAAGATATTTATTTGCAGGGTTTAAATAGCCAGAACTACATAACAACACTAATTTATTAATCTTTTCAGGCGCAAGGCGTGCCATATTTAAAGCTATTTGTCCTCCCATTGAATGTGCAACAATATGAGTAGTAGAAAAGCCAAATTTGTGAATACACTCAATCATTACTTTCGCATAGTTTTCAAAGCTGTAAATAAAGGATGTAGATTTTTCACTCTTTCCAAACCCAGGTAAATCAACAGCGATAATAGAATATCTCTCTTGCAATAAGGGTAAAATCCGTCGAAACGTATAAGTGGATGAGGCAAATCCGTGGATGAGAAGAATAGGTGGTTTGTCATTCAATAAATATTCACAATATAGCTTCATATCGGCCACTTTAATGTATGTTTGATTTAAACTACTGTTAGACAAATTGGTCAACTCCCCAACGATATTCTCATGTATTATTTACAAAATAGAATATGTTAATGTGGGAAAAAGTTTATTACTATCGTAAAAAAGAGATTCCTTGAGAAGAATCCCTTTTTTAGTGTTATATTTAGCTGAATCTTAAGTTAGCCTTCAAGTATCGCCTTAATTTTATTCAAATCCTTCATATTTGCTTTTTTCATCATTGTTGCCATAAAAGGTGAGAAGATTTTTGAAAATCCAGTTGGAACCCCTCTATTTCTAAGTGTCATTCGTGTAAGGTTTTCATTTACAGCATGCCAGATATATGTGGTTTCCATTGGAAAGGGTCCGTTGGCTGTTTTCATCACCATTTTTTGTTCAGGTATATATTCAACAATTTCATACACATAAGCCAAATCTCTACCTAAGAACTTTGCTTTAAAGGCGATTTGGGAACCAATTGTAAGTGGTTTTTTGGTCTTCCATTCTGCTGAATTGATATTCACATACCACTCCGGTGCATGGTCGGGATTGGCTGCATACTCTGATACTAACTTAATAGGTCGCTTAATATCAATCTCAGAAAAAACATCTACCATAACTATATCCTCCATCTTATCTTCTAGTTGTTATATCGTATTATAAGCAATGTGTGCTCTGTTTTAATTACTCAAAGCTAAAAAAGGAGACAATATTAAAATTGTCTCCTTTCTTCCTAAAACCTATATATCTAATTTCACATCAGATTTCATTTCCTGCTTTGATGTTTTTATAAAGAAAAGTTCATACACAACAGGAACAATAACTAGTGTTAGCAAGGTTGATGACGTTAGACCACCAATAACTGTCACGGCTAGCCCTTTTGATATGAGTGTTCCAGAAGAAGTCGTCATAGCAAGTGGGATTAACGCTGCAATAGTAGCAAAAGCTGTCATTAGAATCGGTCGCAACCTTGTTTTCCCTGCCTCAACTAGTGAATTTCTTATCGTTAATCCGCGAGATCTATTCTGACCTATGCGGTCCACTAATACGATTGCATTAGTAGTAACAATACCTATTAGCATTAAGAAACCAATCATAACACTTACTGATAAAGGCTCCTTGACAATAAATAGCGACACCAGTGATCCAATTGGTACAAACATAAGTGAAGATAGAATAATGAACGGTATTCTAGCTTGCCCAAACGTAACTAGCATGGTTAGATATACTAATCCAATGGCTACAATTATGGCGATACCGAGTGATTGGAAAATTTCAACCGTTTCGTCATTTCCACCACCACTTGTTAATGACACACCTTCAGGTAAATCAAGTTTTTCTACACCAGATTTTACTTCAGATGATACAGCCTGCACATCATTACCTTTTACTTGACCGGAAACACGGGCGTATACTTTCGTATCAAGCTTTTGAATAGAAGTAAACGCTTCTATTTCTTTTACTTCTGCAATCTCTGATAGTTCTACAGGTCCTTTTTGAGAGAATAGCATGATACTTTCCAACTGTTCTTTCGATTCTAAATCTTCTTCAAAAGAAAGTTGAACTGACTGATCTATGTTATCTAATTTTAATGTTCCAACATTTACTGGCATTGTTTGATTACTAACAGTACCAAGAATTTGAAAACCTGATAACCCATATTCACTTGCTTTCTGTGAGTCTATATCTATTAAAAATTGCTTTCTTTTTTCACTAAAGTTGTTCGTAATATACTTAAGATCATTGTTTTTATTCATATACTCTTCCACAATTGATGCAGCTTCTTGAAGTGCTTCTAAATCATTAGAAAACAGGTCAACGTCTACATTGTTGTTGGAAGGTGGTCCACCAGTTGACAACTCCTGAACACTAATTTTTAAATCAGTGTTTTCTTTTTTTGCAATTTCTTCTATTTTGTTCTCTAGCGATTTAATGGTGTTTTCAATATTTACACCTTCTTTTAGATTTACAAAATAGCTTGCCTTGTTATTCAACCTGAGACCCGTTGAGAAATCCCTTGCTCCGATAGCTGCTGTAACATTAGCTATTTCTGGCTGTTCGCCAAACATTTCTTCCACAAGAAGTGAAATTTCATTTGTTCCTTCCAAAGATGTCGATGAAGGTAATTCAATCGATGTTGTCAAAATTTTTGACTCTTCATTAGGAATAAAGGTAAAGCCTAATGAAGGTACAACTGCAAAAGATCCAAATAACAAAACAAAAGAAAGAATTAGAATGATTAACTTATGATTTAACGATTTTTCAATTAGTCTGCCGTAAAAACGTTGAAGTGCTCCCTCTTTCTCCTCAACTGGCACCTTCTTGAAAGAAAATTTTGCTAAAATCGGTACAATTGTAATAGAAACAAGTAGTGATGCTAATAATGAGAAAATAATTGTTAGTGCAAAAGGTAAAAAGAATTCACCTGTAATACCCCCAACAAATCCAATTGGAAGAAATACAACGACTGTGGTTAAAGTGGATGATGTGATTGCTTTCAAAATCTCCTTTGTAGATTCGATAATCACATGATCAGACATTCCCTCATTCGACTTTCGAACACGTCTAAAGATATTCTCTATTACTACGATACTATCATCAACTACTCGACCTACAGCTACTGCCATTCCACCTAGAGTCATAATGTTTAAAGAAATATCCATTTGCTTTAGGAAGATCGCTGCGATTAAGAGTGATAATGGAATAGATATAATAGCAATAATGGTAGCTCTTGCATTACGTAAAAAGATCAAAACTGCTATGGAAGCAAATAAAGCACCGAGTAGGCCTTCTTTCACTAATGTACTAACAGATTTTTCGATATCCTTAGCAGAATCAATTCCAATTTCATAATCTAACTGATCATCATATTTCTTTAGAACGTTCATAACTTGATCGGCTACTTCAACAGTGTTCGCATCCTGTTTTTTAGTGATTGCCATAGATAGGGAATTTTTTTGATTGTAACGAGATAACTCACTATTCTCAGTTATTGATTCAATTTTTGCAACATCTTTTAAGATAATCGGTTGCGGATTTTGTCCACCAACAAAAGTAGATGTAAGTTGCAAGTTTTGTAACGCTGAAATAGAGTCTAACTTTTCTTCCACTCGTATAGGTATTTGGACTTCATTGTCGTTTATCTTTCCTGCAGGGAATGAAAGAAACTTTTCATTAATTTGATTTTTAATACTACTAAGCGTAAGCCCCGCCTGTTCCGCTTTATCTTTATCGACAGTGATTTGAACTAGACTATTCGTTAGTCCAGCTACAGACACATTATTAATGCCCTTAATTTTTTTAAGTTCTGGTATGACAGAATCCTTCATTATTTCTTCAATACTTTCTCCATCTGAACTAAAGAAAGAAATATTATAGATAGGAAAAGCTCCGAAGGATAATCGGTTTAACTTGATATCAGCTTCCTCAGGTAAACCAATATCTCCTAAGCTAGAATTAATTTGTTGCTCCACTCTGTCTAAGTCTGTATCAAATGGAAACTCTAGATTAATAATTCCAATACTGTCGTAGACTGAACTTGTTATCTTTGTAACTCCTTCCAATGAATCAAATTGATCTTCAAGCTTAGAAACTACTTGTTCATTGACATCATCAGGTGATGCACCTGGATAAATCGCCTCAATCGTTATCTGTGGGAATTCGATTTCTGGAAATTGGTCTACCTTAAGTTTAGAAAAAGAATAGATTCCCCCTAGTACAAATAAGAATGAAATAATAAATACAGCAACCGCATTTTTCAAACTAAACCTCGTTAAAAAGTTCATACTTTTGTTTTCTCCTTCATGAAAATATAATGATAAATAGATTATACAAAATCTATACACACCTATCAAGTGATAGGTTAAGAAAAAAAGAAAAACTTTAACATTTCTTTTTGTTAAAGTTCTCCTGTGAACATTCTATGATGACGATAAACCATACAGAATCACATTTGTATAGAATCTTGCTTGGTCTTTAGCCATATTTTCTTTCATTTTATAGTCAGTATCCTTTGAAGAAAGTAAACCTAAAAGCAGGTAAGCTGTAGGGACAGGGAAAGAACCAAACTCGGTTGGATTTCTTAGTTTCCTGTCTTTAATCCCTTTATCAAATATTGAAGCAATTGGATCTTGATATGATGCGACCCACCATGCTCGAATTTGATCTTGCTCCTCTTTGTTTAATTCTCTTTCAATATCGTGAAACATCTGTCCCATCGAAGGAGGTTTGTTAATTAGAATATAGTAAGAGACCTGGAATATAGATTCCTCAATATCATTGTCAAATCTCTTTATAATTCGATTAAGAGCGTTTTGCATATCCAACAATTCAGTTCTTAAGACCTCCATATAAATGGCCTTTTTATTCGAGAAATGATGATATAGTGTGGGCTGAGTAATACCACATGCTTCTGCAATTCTTCTTGTAGATACGGCACGATAACCTAACTCCATAAAAAGTTCATGTGCTACTTTTACAATTTTTTGATGTGTATGGCTTGTATTATGTTCCATAGACAAAATCCTTTCACATAAGCGAGAGAAAAACCTATCACTTGATAAGATAATAACGGAAGCGTTTGATAATTCTCAACGAATTTCTTTTCTCATTTCTACCATTAAAGACTTTATTGTTATAATCTTATCTCATTTTTTCTTATTTTTCCATTCCTAACCTTTATTTATCATCATGACGAACTGAAATTCTCTACCGACCAACCCGTGATAAGATATCTTTATACAAATCATATACAATATTTCTATAAATAAAATAGCAAACGAATCAGTTGTGAATTCGTTTGCTATTTACGACTAAAAAAATTTATTCTATTACTATCTATCTAGTAAGGATGCACCAGAAATTCCTGGGTTTGTCATTTCATATGGATCTAAAATTATATTCAGCTCTTCTTCGGTCAGAACATCATATCTTAAGCATAGTTCTCGAACAGGCACACCGTTTAAAATAGCTTCTCTTGCTATTCTAGATGCTACTTCGTATCCGATGTGTGGGTTTACCGCTGTAAGAACTCCAGCACTCTTTTCCACATATTCTTTTAGCCTTTCTTCATTTGCTTTTATACCTTTTAGGCAATTATCAGTGAAAGTACGGAAAGCATTGTTCATAATACTAATCGATTGAAGAAGGTTAAAGACTAAGACCGGCTCCATTACATTCAATTCCAACTGACCAGCTTCAGATGCAAGGCATATCGTCTGGTCATTACCTACTACTTGGAACGCTACCTGATTAATAAGTTCTGGTAAAACAGGATTTACTTTACCAGGCATGATTGAAGATCCCGGCTGTCTTGCAGGCAACATAATTTCAGCCAAACCTGCTCTTGGCCCTGATGCCATTAATCTTAGATCATTAGCGATTTTTGACATGTTTAACATGCAAACTTTTAAAGCTCCTGACACCTCTGTGTATGCATCTGTATTTTGTGTTGCATCAACCAGATGCTCAGCTCCTGTTAACTCAAACCCACTAATATCTTTAAGGTATTCTACGACTAATTCAATGTACCTAGGATCAGCATTTAATCCAGTTCCGACAGCCGTTGCACCCATGTTCACTTCGTATAGATGTTGCCTAGATTGTTTAATTCGATTTATATCACGTTCGATTGCACGGCTATAAGCTTCAAATTCCTGTCCAAGGCGAATTGGAACAGCATCCTGTAAGTGGGTGCGCCCCATTTTAATAATATGATTAAATTCCATCGCCTTTTGTTTGAATGCTGCGTGCATATCTTCCATTGTTTTTAGTAACTTTTCTAACAGACTTAACACTGCAATATGGATTGCCGTAGGGAAAGCATCATTTGTAGATTGAGCCATATTCACATGTGTATTTGGACTACAATAGACATAGTCACCTTTTTCTTGTCCAAGAAGTTCAAGCGCACGATTGGCAATTACTTCATTAATGTTCATATTAATTGAAGTTCCTGCTCCACCTTGGATAGGGTCCACAATGATTTGGTCATGCCATTTTCCTTCTATCAACTCATCTGCTGCCTTGACGATATTTTCCCCAATCCCGGAGTAAAGGTGTTGAATATCCATATTTGCAAGTGCAGCCGCTTTTTTCACGATAGCCATTGCCTTAATAAGCTCTTCGTTAATTCTGTATCCTGTAATAGGAAAATTTTCAACTGCTCGAAGTGTTTGAATTCCATAATATGCATTGATAGGTACTTCTTTCGTTCCTAAAAAATCTTTTTCAGTTCGCATTTGATTCATAATTAATGACATTTCCTTTCAGACTCTTCTAGTTAGCTATACAACTAATCCAATTCTATTAATCTTAATCGTAGTTCTATCCTATTAAAACAAATAGTACAGAAAACCTCAAGTTGTTTTTGGTTTGTTTGGAAGAAAAAGAAAGCGTTAACAAAGTAAAAGCTAATTAGATGTTTTCTTAAGCATTCTACAGTATCATTGCCAGTAAGCTTCTTGTGATGCTAGCTTTTATTAGAATCATCGTTTTACTCTCCATTTCTAAAAAACTACTAGAAAAATATACCATGCCAATGAATGAACTGCTATCTAAAATTTTTTGATAAACTAAAAAAACAGCCAATCAAAATTGGCTGCTTAATTCCACTATTGTTTCTTACGAACATTATCATTTGGCGAATCTCCAGTTCCATCCTTTGCATCACTATTAGGGGTTCCAAAGATTTGATTGTCTTTGGTTACTTTTGCACCTTCTAGAAACTTTTCCTTCGTCTTCTTCATGGTCATTCATCTCCTGTTTCTATATGTAGATTATTTTGTTCGATTTTTACTTTCTTGAACTCCTACAATAACTTCTCCAATTTTAGGAGGTCTAACTAGATTTGATTCTTCTCTACCTTTTTCAAATCCAGGCTGGGTTGTACCTGTTGACATGAGTGGTTGTTCAACAAGATCTGGCGTTTTATCGTTGCCCGGCATACAATCTCCCCTTTCTACTATTACTATTTTTTGCTTGTGATTTAAGGAATATACAATAATAAAGTTGGATTGTTTTAGTTGCAAAAATAGTGAATAAAAAATGAGGTAAAAAGAAATATTGTAGAGAGACATTTAATGAAGGGGTGCGTTAGATGGAGAAAAAAGAACATGCCGAAAATCAAGTAATGTTCATAACCAATTCAGCTTATGATGAGCTTCATAAAAAGAAAAAACATGAGACCGAATATGCGGAAGAAATGTTTTATAAATATGACTGCCAGGATGAAGATTGTTGAATAGCTGAAAAGAGCAAACCCATGACAATTAGGCTCTTACAAACAACATAAAAGCAAACCCTATCTTGTATAGAGTTTGCTTTTATGTTTTATTTTCCATCCACAACTTCTTTTAAGATTTCATATGAACGTTTTTGTTTAACTGGGTCAAAGATATAAGATACCGCCATTAGTTCATCCACATTGTATTTCTCTTGAAAATTGGTTAACTGTTTACGAATGGAATCTTTACTACCTAGTAAAGTTACGCTTGTCATCGATGATGCCATTAGCTCTTCATGCTCTGTCCAAATACCTTCCATACTATCAACAGGAGGCTGCATTGGTCTTGAAGTGCCGCGAACAACATTTAGGAAAAACTGCTGCATTGTCGTCATTTCACGTCTAGCTTCTTCATCATTTTCAGTGGCAATTACATTCAAACATACCATCATATATGGTTTATCTAGGTATTTAGAAGGTTGGAATCGGCTACGGTAAATTGAAATAGCCTCCTCCATGTATCTTGGTGCAAAATGGGACGCAAATGCATAAGGTAATCCTAATTTTGCTGCTAAATACGCAGAATCGGTTGATGAACCTAGTATATAGATTGGAATGTTTGTTCCTAAACCCGGATAAGCTTTCACATTCGTTTGAAGTTCAATCGGTCCAAAATACTTTAATAGTTCATTCACATCTTCAGGAAATGTATAGACTGAATCATGCTGCGAACGTCTTAATGCACTAGCTGTTGTCATATCTGTCCCTGGTGCACGTCCTAAACCTAAGTCTAAGCGATCTGGGTAAATCGTAGCCATTGTGCCAAATTGTTCTGCTACTACAAGTGGAGAATGGTTTGGAAGCATAATTCCTCCAGAGCCTACACGGATTGTTTTGGTATGTTCTAATGTATGTTTAATTAATATTGCAGTCGCGGAGCTAACAAGTGTTGGCGTATTATGATGTTCAGCAATCCAATAACGTTCGTAGCCCATTTCTTCGGTTGCTTGCGCCAAATCAACCATCGCGTCAATCGCTTCTTTAGCGTTTTGACCCTCTCGGATAGGAGCCAAATTTAGTACAGAAACGGGAATATTTATATTTGTCATTTCTTTAATCCTTTCTTAATGGAAGTTACTTCACTATAGTAACAAGTCTGGTGAAAGAAACAAACTTTTATGCTTAAGATGTTGTTATGGCAATCATTTTTATTCAACTAGTATGTAGCACGATTTAAAAAAACGAGCAGGACAACGTAATCCTACTCGTACAAGAAATGTATTAAAGCGACTGATCATCAATCGTATTAAGGTATGTCTCAATCTCATCAATGACTGATTTAACACAACCATCTTCAAATGGAGAAATTAAATTTGCTTCTTTTACAAGGTCAGTAAATGATTGACTTCCACCTTGTTTGCAAAGATGCAAATAGTCCTTCCATGCATCTTCTGAATCTTCTTGTGTTCGTTTCCAGAATTGTAACGCACAAATTTGAGCTAGTGTGTAATCAATATAGTAGAAAGGTACTTTGTAGATATGACCTTGCTGCTGCCAGAACCCACCGTTTCCTAAGAAATCATTGCCTTCATAATTACGGTGTGGTAGGTACTTTTTCTCAATGTCTCTCCAAGCTTGTTTACGCTCTGCAGGTGTAGCGTCTGGGTTCCCATACACAAAATGTTGGAATTCATCTACTGCGACACCGTAAGGAATAAACAGTACAGCTTCACTTAAATGAGAGAATTTATATTTATCCGTATCTTCTTTAAAAAAAAGCTCCATCCACGGCCATGCAAAAAACTCCATACTCATTGAATGAATTTCACATGCTTCTAGAGTTGGGAAGCCATATTCAGGCACTTCGAAAACTCGGCTTTCAAATACTTGGAACGCGTGCCCTACTTCGTGCTTTAACACTCGAACATCACCCTTTGTACCATTAAAGTTAGCAAAGATATATGGTGATTTATATTTACTAATATACGTACAATAGCCTCCACCCGCTTTACCTGCTTTACTTAACAAGTCCATTAGGTTGTTCTCTACCATATAGGTATAAAACTCATTTGTCTCTGGAGACATTTCCTCATACATTTTTTTGGCTTGTTCAACGATCCATTCAGCATCTCCTTTTGGATCAGGGTTTCCTGTTTTGAAGCTGAAGCTATCGTCATAGTATCTAAATGTATCTACACCAATACGCTCTTGTTGCTTTTGTTTTAATTTTGAAGCCAAAGGAACAATGTACTCTTTTACTTGATCACGGAACTTAGCTACCATATCAGCATCATAGTCCGTTCGAGAAAGTCTTGCATAAGCTAACTCTGTAAAAGATGAAAAGCCCAGTTTTTGCGCAATACGGGTACGTACTTTTACAAGCTTGTCGTACAAATCATCTAATTGATCTGCATGTTCTACAAAGAAGTTGTACTTCGCTTCATTCGATTCTTGTCTAACAGTTCGATCAGATGATTGATGATATGGGGTAAGTTGAGCAAGGTTTTTCACTTCACCATCAAATGGTATTTTTGCAGAAGCTAGTAAATTCACATACTCACTAACTAGTTTATTTTCTTCCTGCATATCTTTTAACACATCTGGAGAGAACGTTTTTAACTGACTATCAGCTAATAGAAATAATTGTTTACCCCTCTTCTCCTCCAACTGGGTACGGAACTGCGATCCTGTTAGTGCCTCATAATACTTCGTAACTAGACCTTTATATGCGGGACCAACTTCATTAAAGAATTCTTTTTCTTTTTTATAAAATTCATCTGTTGTATTTATTGTTTGACGAATTTGAACAATCTGTCTCATGCTTTCAAACTCAGATCGTAATTCGTTGATTTTTGCCATAACCTCATCTTGTACCTCAAAGGTTTCAGCCAACTGAAACTTTTCTAAAAGTTCACTAAAGCTTGTCTCTACTTCTTCCATATTCGGTCTGGCATATTGGTAATCATTAAAATTCATTGTAGTTCCCCCTTTTACTATTTACAAATTATGTATAATTACTATTTTGACAATAAGAGGCAAAAAACCTTTATATGTTAAAAAACTTCGCCCCACGAAATAATTGTACCATAAATATAGTAGGATGTTAGAAAAATGGTTTTCTGATTAACAACAATTAGAATTACTAAACAAAGAATGATAAAATTATGGCTCGAGTAAACCTATATTAGAAAAGAAAGGTTTGAATAGCATGGTCTTTAAGGTAATTAATGAAGAAGATGATTTACAAAAAGCTTTTGATATAAGGAAAGAAGTATTTGTAAAGGAACAAGGTGTACCACTAGCAGATGAATATGATGAATTTGATACTCTTAGTAGCAATTGTAAACACATTCTAGTGTTTTATAACGATAAACCAGTGGGCACGGGAAGATTAAGAGTTGTAAATGACTATGGTAAATTAGAAAGAATCTGTATCTTAGAATCCTATCGTAAGTATGGTCTTGGTAAAACAATCATCAAATCTCTTGAGGAAATTGCAACAGGAAAAAACGTATCAAAGCTTAAATTGCACGGGCAAACCCACGCAGAAGGCTTTTATGAAAAACTAGGATATCATACAACTTCTGAAATATTTATTGAGGATGGAATTCCACATATAATAATGGAGAAAGAATTATAATATAGATCTTTAGCAACAGAAGAGGTTCCATCGATAGGATGAAACCTCTTTCTTTAATCTACATATATAACTAAACCATTTCTACTAAAGGCTTTTGGATCTTAGTCTTATTCTCTTTCTCAACGATTGCATCTGGAATATCTTTTTCCATATTTCTAACTTTTGGTTGTAAGTAGATAGCCACCGTAACAATGATGAATAAGAGACCTGTTACGATAAATAATAGTCCGATTCCACGGCCCTCTCCAACTCCAATGATTTGACCAATACTTCCTGCGAGCAATCCTCCTGGTGCCATCAAAGGATTAAACACTTTATCTACAAGTGGACCAGCCAAAATAATCGCAAATGGATATAACGAAGTTCCCAGCATTCTTCTAATAGAAAATACCCGACCTTGAATCTCCAGATCTACCTTACTTTGCCAAATTGCCTGGCTAGATGAATTCACAAGTGGTATTAAGAAGAGGAAGATCGTAAAACAAGTTGTAATGAATACAATGGACGTTGTAAAACCAGAAAGAGAAATAAGAATACCTGCCAAGATACAACTAATAAAAACGCCATGAATTCGTTTTTTTGGTCCACCCCACGCACTTACTACAATACCTCCAAGCAGCATTCCAAATCCTGTAACCGATAAAACAATTCCCAGCGTCTGTTCAGAAGATAATGAAATAATTAATGGCTGTAATAATACATTAATAAACCCTAGCAGTAGGTTGATAATTGCAGAAAAAATTAAGAGCCACTTAAAGCCTGGGTGCGCCATGATGTAACTCCATCCTTCCTTCGCCTCTGTCAAAAACTGACTGACGTCTAATTTGGCTTTCTCTTTGACACCAAGTTCAGGAATTTTAGCAATTAATAACGTTGTAACCCCGAATGCAAATGCAATTAAATCCACAATAATAACTGCATGTAGACCGTATGAATGGAGAAGGAAACCTGCAATAACGGGACCAATAATAACCGAGACAGACTCCCCAAGCTGAATCATACCATTGGCACGGCCTAGTTGATTTATCGGAACTAATAGAGAAATAACAGACTGATAAGCCGGCATTAGAAACGTATTAAAAACAGATGCTAATGCTGCTGTAAAATAAATGTGCCAGATTTCTAGACTATTGGTTAACACAAGTACAAGGATGATTACAGTTGATAGTGCTGCCATGCTGTTACTAAGAATCATTAGTTTTTTTCTTGAAAATCGGTCAATGATAACTCCGGCAAACGGTGATACGAGAATGGTTGGTAGCACAAAAGAGAGTATAATCATTGAAAACTCCGTCACGGATCCGGTCTCAGTTAATACCCAAAATCCTAGAGCAAATGACGTTAAACTGGTTCCAACTACCGAAATCAATTGCCCTAACCAAATTAGGGTAAACATTTTAAAACTTTTATTGGTTGTATTCATTGGCTTGATACCTACCTTTGTTTAATTCGAAATTGTTACCCTAATTATAAATTTTTGATAATTCCTCTTTAACGAGCGCAGGGTTGAATTTAACTTCCGTCTGGAGACTGAGTTACAAGTACTGAAAAGACCAGTTGGAGTGGCCAACTGGTCTGATAATATAGCATGAATGTTAATATCTGATGTTATTTTCTTTCAATTTCTATAAAAAGTAGTTAACTGTTAAGTATTTTACATTATTTTCCGAAGATTTAAACTATAATAATTTTAAGGGAAAAGCATTTTTTCATTGGCAAGTTCAGCAAGTTCATCAATATTGTAAATCAAATAAGATTTACCTTTTTTCACGATATATTTTTGGTCCTCTAGCCATTTTATGTTTTTAGCTATGGTCACTCTTGTTGTACCTAGTAAGTTTGCTAATTCTTGATGTGTGAAGTTAATTGTTAGTTTTACCTGCTTCTCCTCAACTATTTCTCCGTATTGGATAGATAGCTGTATAAATGCAGCACAAACACGAGGAAGAGATTTCATGTAGCTGAGTTGTAAGGACTGAGAACAAAGGAGACGATACTTTTTAGTTATCAGGTCGATAGTTTGATAGATATACTGAGGTTGTTTTGATAAAAACTCAATAAAACTTTGTTTAGAAATCCTGAGTAAAACTACCTCTGAAGCAGTAATTGCATTTGTCGCGTAACTTGAATCACCATTTAAGGAACATTCACCTAGAATTCCATTTTTCCCTATAATTGAAAGAGCTTTTTCTTCTCCACTTGGTGAAATTAAGAATAAACGAACACGTCCACTTTCAATAATGTATAAATAACTGCCAACTTCATTTTGACTAAAAATAATTTCATGTTTTTTGAACGTAACTCTTTCTCCATAGTCCTTCAATTGGCTCCATTCGTAAGGTAGATTATCAAACCAAGGGTTTAGCAAATTGAATTCTTGAACAAAGTCATTCATACTTTTCACCTCATTAACATTGAAAGGATTTGTTGTAATGGAAACTGAAACATTATTAAAAATAAGATCTGAATTCCCTAGCCTAGAGAATAAAATTATTCTTTCTAGCTGTTCACAAAGTGCTATTTCTCTGGATGTGTTAGACGCGATGGAAGAGTATAAAAATAGTTTACTAGAAGATGGGATGTCCTGGGAAACATGGATGGTAAAAGTCAATAACGCAAAAGAAAAGTTTTCTAGAATCATTAATTGTAATCCAGATGAAATTGCTATTCTCTCTTCTGTTTCTGATTCTATTTCATCTATCTTACATTCACTTGACCTAAATAATCAAGAAGTTTGTGTTACGGAAATGGACTTCCCTTGTATCGGACATGCGGTACTAGCACAACAAAAAAAGCAGAATTTTAAGGTTACTTTTATTCCAGCGGAAAATAATGTTATACCCATAGACCACTATGAAAAGTATATTCATGAGAATACAGGATTAACATGTGTCTCTCATGTATCTTATTATAATGGTTTCAAACAAAACATTAAGGAAATTGCGAAGATTGCACATCGGAATGATTCCCTTCTCTTTGTCGATGCTTATCAGTCAGCTGGTGGTGTTAATATTGATGTAAAAGAAATGGATATTGACATTTTAGTAGCAGGAATGCAAAAATACCTTCTGGGAGTGCCAGGGATTTCTTTTATGTATATAAAAAAGGAAATTGCTGAAAAACTTTCTCCAACAACCATTGGATGGTTTGGCCAGAAAGAGCCTTTTGCCTTCGATTTAAAAAACTTAGACTATGCAAATTCAGCACAGCGCTTTAATACAGGAACTCCACCTGTGATTAATGGATATATTGCAGATGCTGCTCTATCATTTATTGAACGTATTGGTATGGAAACGATTGAAAGACACTTATCAAAGCTATCCTATCATACTATTGAAAATGCATTACAAATGGGCTTCAAACTAGCTAGCCCAAGGGATATTAATCAAAAAGGCGCTAGTACAGCAATTTACGTGGAAAATGCAAACAAGGTTGAAGGTTTGTTAAAAGAAGCTGGTTACGTTGTATCTGCACGTAAGGATGTTATTAGAATTGCTCCACATATATACAATACAGAAGACGACATTCTAAATTGTTTAAAACAATTAGAGAAACTCATTTAATATGTTTCCCTCGATTTTTATAATGGTAGGCTAGTCTAAACTTAGGCTAGCCTATTTTTATTCTTATAGAATATCTTCAACAAAAAACACCTCTAAAATTGAGGTGTCAAATTAATAATTAGCTATTTAGTTCTAACCTTAGTCTCTGTTGACCCTTTGTATGAATTAATTTACCAATCTCCTCTAGCTCCTCCATGTCTTCATCTAGAACTCTTGCAAAAAGGTTTCCAGGAAGCCAACCTGCCGGAAAAAAGGTACGTGCATCTCTACCATAAAACAGACCAAAATCGTAGATAGGAGTAGGAACTCCACCCCAAGCATATGCTGGCATAAATGTAAAAAGAATATCGCCCGGTTGTGGGAAACAGGTTAAGTTCTCCTTTGCTGGATCATGAAGTTCAGTTCCTTCACAACTTTTTACAGGTAACTGAATGGAGATCTCTTTTCCAGTATACATTGCATGCTTTCCTGTTGATGGAATTGGATTTTTAAGTAACTTTAAAAATGCCTCTGTTGTTGCTGGTGCTTTTTCACTTAATAAACGCGCTCTAATTGAAACATCGATATCTATAAAATTGATGTTAAATAAACTCAATACAACCCCTCCTTATACGACACTTGGTTCAAAAATAAGTTTATTATTAGCAAATCGACGAAAATGTAAACTTGAAACGTCTAGTGTTGGAGTTTTTTCTGCTACAAGTGAAGCCACTGATTCTCCAATGGCTGGTGACATCATAAACCCATGACCACTCATCCCAACAGCTTGATAATAGCCAGGTAAACCATCCACATCACCCAATATCGCTTGATGATCAGGCGTACTGTCATATGTACCATCAATATGAGTATGGAACACAAGATTTTCTAGTGGTGGGAAAAGCTCAATCCCGACTTCTGCTGCACGTAATTGAAAATCAAACATATTAAATGGTGGCTTTACATCTTTGCCTAAATAACTTAAGTAAACCGTTCCGTCTGTTAATTGCTTTGCTGCAAATCCCTTCTCAAAGGAAATTAACAAAGGTTCTAGAATTCGTTCAGTTATGCGGTTTGTGTATAGAATTCGTCTCACTTCAAAATCAATTGGTAGTTCAACACCAGCTGTTTTAGCAAGCTTTTTCGACCCTAGGCCTGCTGCATTGACGACTTTGTCAGCTGAAATATATCCTCTTTTTTCACAATATACACCTTTTACGACACCCTGTTCTAAAACGATTTTTTCTACATCATCACTTACAAACTTCACACCTTTACGCTTGGCTGCATTTGCAAAGCTATTTGTTACATGGTAAGCATCATCCGCAAATCCATCTGTCTCACAAAAGGAAGCTGATAGAAAGCTTGATTCATTGATACCAGGCACTATTTCTTTGGCTTCTTGAGGCGTTAAAAACCTGGTTGGAATTCCTAACGAATTTTGGAGTGCAACGCTTTCCGCATATCTACTTTTAGCCTCATCAGAATGGAACGTATACAGATACCCTACATTCCTAAACTTAATTTCATATTCGGGATGTAGATGTTCATTAATATTTTGAAAAAAATCAGTTGAAGCTTTTGACATGACACAATTAATTTCCGTGCCCCATTGTTGCCTAACTCCACCTGGACAAATTCCTGTAATATCTGATGCGATTCCGCCTTTATCAATGACAAGTACATTGGAATATCCTTGTTCAGTCAAAAAATAGGCTATTGAACAACCTATTACTCCGGCACCAACTATGACAACTTCATAATTTTCCATTTACCTCTCCCCTTCTATTTGCTATAGCTCATCAAGATGACAAGCTACAAAATGCTGATTTCCGGTATTTCTTAACTCTGGAGATACGGACTTGCAGATATCCATTGCATAGGGACATCGAGTATGGAACCTACACCCACTAGGCGGGTTAACAGGGCTAGGAATATCACCGTTTAAAATAATCCTTTGTCGCTTTAACTTTGGATTTGGTTTTGGAATCGCTGATAATAGTGCTTCTGAGTAAGGATGTTTAGGATTCTCAAAAAACTCATCCCTATCTGCAATCTCCACAATTTTTCCTAGGTACATCACTGCGATTCGGTTTGATATATGTTTCACGACACTTAGGTTATGTGTAATGAATAGGTAGGTTAAGCTATACTTTTCTTGTAAATCTTGAATAAGATTTAGTACCTGTGCTTGAACAGACACATCAAGTGCAGATACTGGTTCATCCATAATTATAAGCTTTGGATTTACCGCCAATGCTCTAGCTATGCCAATACGTTGTCTTTGTCCACCAGAAAACTCATGTGGATAGCGATCAATATATGCGGTATTCAATCCAACATCAGACATAATCTGTTTTACTCTTTCTTTTCTCTCCTTTTTACTGATGTTTAAATGGATAGACATCGGTTCTTCTAGAATTTTTCCAACCTTTAATCTGGGGTTAAGGGAAGCATATGGATCTTGGAAAACAATTTGCATATCCTTACGCTTTTTCTTTAATTTATTAGCTGAAAGAGCCCTAAGATCCTCATTTTCGATAAGAATTCTACCTTCAGTTGCTTCAATCAATCGAAGGATAACTCTCCCAGCAGTTGACTTTCCACAACCTGATTCTCCTACCAACCCTAAGGTTTCCCCTTTTTCTATGTAAAAGCTAATATCGTCTACAGCTTTAACAACGTTTGAACCTTTCGAGAGTAGCCCCTTACCTTCAACTGGAAACCATTTTTTCAGATTTTCAACTTCTAGCAATCTCTCTGCCATTTTGCTCCCCCCTTTTTTCTTCCCATTTTTCAGAATACATCCAGCATCTAATTTTATTTTCATTTAATTCTATAAGAGGAGGCTCCTCCTGCAAACACATTCGTTGGACAAATTCACACCTACTCGCAAACCTACAACCATTTTTCACCTCAGATGGGTGAGGAACTTGACCTATGATAGGATTTAGTCGATTTACACGGCTTTCGATATTCGGGATAGACTTGATTAAACCCTGTGAATAAGGATGTTTAGGAGATTCAAAGAATGTCTCAACATCACTGTACTCAACAATTCTACCAAGGTACATAACCGCTACCTTATCGGCGGTCTCAGCAACAACACCCAAATCATGTGTGATGAGGAGAATGGCTGTATTAAATTTTTCTTTTAAATCATTCATCAGGTCTAAGATTTGTGCCTGAGTTGTTACATCAAGTGCAGTTGTTGGTTCATCCGCGATAAGTAAATCTGGATTACAAGCTAAGGCCATAGCAATCATAACTCTTTGTCTCATACCTCCGGATAACTGATGCGGATACTGATCTACTCTTTGTTCAGGAGAAGGAATACCGACTAAGCGCAACATATCTATCGCTTTTAACTTTGCTTCTTTGGAAGATAAGCCTTGATGCTGAGTAAGGACTTCCATAATTTGATTTCCCACCGTGAATACAGGATTAAGTGAAGTCATTGGTTCCTGAAAGATCATGGAGATATCATTACCACGTACTTTTCGAATATCTTTCTCAGCCATATCTACTAAATTCTTCCCTTTAAAAAGTACTTCTCCTTCAATTATTTTCCCGTGTGGTTTAGGGATCAGCTGTAAAAGTGAAAGAGAAGTTACACTTTTTCCACTTCCAGATTCACCTACAATTCCAAGCGTCTCACCTTTCTTCAAATCGAATGAAACCCCGTCAACTGCAGCTGTTTCCATCCCATCATTATAAAAATAGGTTTTTAGGTTCCTAACTTCTAATAAACGATCCATAACCAAACCCCTTTTCTTTTTCTAAATGTGAATATGCCTTGGGGTATTCGTCAGTATTTCGCACCCACTTTCTGTTACTAAAACGATATCCTCTACACGAACACCTACTTTTCCAGGTACATATAAACCTGGTTCAATTGTAAAAACCATACCGGGTTCTAATACTTCATTAGAATTTAATACAATTCTTGGATTTTCATGAATTTGTAATCCAATACCGTGTCCTAATCCTCTTAGACTGTATCCTTCAAGACCTTCTCTTAAAAAAACTTGTCTTGCGACAGTGTCTAATTCATGTCCGGTCATTCCTGGTTTGACTGCTTCTATTGATTTTTCTAGAGCATCATGAGTTAGGTAATAATATTCTTTTAGTTCTTCACTAGGTGAGCCAATCCAAAGTGTTCTAGTCATATCGGACATATAACCCATATATTTGACTCCATAATCAATCAGGAGAAAATGATCAGTTTTAATTTTATTAATAGAAGGGGTGGCATGTGGTAAGGCTGCTCGGGTATCTGAAGCAACAATTGTACCAAAGGCAGGACCTTCATGCCCATGTTTTCCCATCAAATACTCCAATTCAACAGCTACTTCCTTTTCAGTCATTCCTGGTGAAATCATTGGTACTAATTCCTTGAAGGATTGATCTGAAATCGCTATTGCCTTGCGAATAATTTCGACTTCTTCAGGATCCTTTTTACTACGTAATGTAAGGAGTTCTTTTGTAAGGGGAACCCAGTCACAATCTGTGAACATGGATGATAAAGTAGTGAATAAATGAACAGATATAGATTCTGATTCAAAACCAATTCTTGAGAATACGTTACCTTCAAAAACTTCTTGAATCGTTTTAAACGGTTCAATTCCATGTGTGACAACTTCAAAACTGGGCGATTGTTCTTTTGCTTGTTCTGTATACCTTTGATCCGTTATTAACCCACAATATGAATCTGTAATTAGCAAATAACCATTACTACCTGAAAAGCCCGAAAAATATCTTCTATTCTCATAGGAATAGATGAATAAAGCATCTAATCCCTCGACCTTCATGAATCTACGCAATTTTTCAATCCGCTTTATCATATATCCACCTCCGGCAAACGACTAAATAGGTAGATAGGGCGGTACCCCTCTCATTTCTTGAGGAATAACCCCCTACCTTTGAAACTACAAATCTACTTTTATTTTACGGACCAATCCTTCACATTAAATGTAGCTCCTCTAAAGTCTGGGGCAAATCCTTGTACTCGATTATTTACGACAAATGGCGATACCTGCTCGTATAACGGAATCCAAATCTCATCTTCTGCAAGTTTCTTACCTACTTCCCAAATTAACTGCTGACGTTTTTCAAAATCAACTTCTGTTGTTTGTTTTTCTAATAACTCGTCAACTAAAGGATCTGAGTATCCAACGAAGTTATAGCCATTTGGCGGCATGTATGCACTACCGAAATAACTTCTATATTCATCTGGATCTGCTTCAACCCCGAATCCAAGGATATAAGCATCATAGTCGTCTTTTGTTACTTCTCTTTGTTTTCCATCATCTGTTTTAGGTAAAAGTTTTGTTACCAATGTTGGAAAATCTAGTGAACGAATTTCCATTTTTACACCCATTGATTCCCACATCTGCTTTAGCAGTACTGCGGATTTTTCTCTTTCTTTTGTACCAGTTGGTACCTCCATTAAGAAGCTTAATTCCTTGCCATCTTTCTCGTAAATTCCATTGCCATTCTTTTGATATCCTGCTTCCTGTAATAACGCATCTGATTTAGAAGTATCAAAATCATAAATTGGTAGATTTGGATTATGTGACCAGTGATTAGATGGGAAAATATCATCTGCAACTTTTCCATATTCACCCAAAATTGAACCAACAATTGCTTGCTTGTTAACTGCATGTGCAAGTGCTTGCCTTACTTTCGGTTCTTTAAAATGGTCATTTTTTGCATTAAAACCTACGTAATATACACTTAGTGATGTTTGATTAACGAGGCTAGCATAGTCAAGTGTGCTTACTGACGGTGTCTCTGCAATTGGTACAGAAGTAATATCTACATCTTTACTTAATACTGAAGCTAACATTGTGTTCGCATCGCCAAAACGTACAATGACTTTATCTAAATTTGGTGGACCGTCAAAATAATCTTTGTTCGCTTCTAGCTCAATATATTGACCAGTCTCCCATTTCACAAATTTGAAAGGGCCAGTTCCAATCGGTGCACGATTTGATTCATGCTTTTCCCATTCACCAGGAGAAACATCCCCTAAAATATGTTTAGGTAATACACCAATAAATAATCCAGAGATAAACGGAGCAAACGACTCTTTCGTCGTAAACTTAATCGTATGCTCATCCACTACTTCAATTCCTGCAACCTTATCGGCTGTGCCTGCCTTATATTCAGCTGCACCTACAATCGGGTCTACCCTCCAATAAGCACCAGCATCGTACGTGCTATCTGCTAAAGAAGTAAATGTGAATTCTACATCTTCTGCTGTAAATGGCTGACCGTCATGCCACTTTACATCTTTTTTCAAATTGAATGTGTAAGTCTTACCATCATCTGATACCGTCCAGTTTTCTGCTAATCTTCCTACCATTTTCAGTTCTTCATCAGGAATAACTAACGAATCAAACACCATGTGTGTTACATTCGTATCTGAGGTTGTTGCCCATACCATGGGGTTAAGATTCCCCGGCTCACTATTAAAGGCAATGGTTACACTTCCACCCTCTTTTGCCTGTTCTTCCGCTGGTTTCTCATTTGTAGTCTTCGGTTTTTGTTCATCTTTTGGCTTCTCATTTGTAGTAGTGTCTGATGAAGAACATGCTGATAAAAGTAGTAAGAATAGTAAAACAAATATTCCTCTAACACTTAACTTTTTCATCATTTAATTTCCCCCTACATATTAATTTTTAACTTTTGGATCTAACGCGTCTCGTAAACCGTCACCAACAAAGTTGATACATAAAATGGTAAGTAGGATGGCAAATCCTGCAGGCATCCAAACCCATGGTTTAAATTGTAAAACCATAATTGATGTAGCTTCGTTCAACATATTCCCCCAACTTGGGGTTGGCTGCTGAACACCTACACCTAAAAAACTTAGTGCAGATTCGGTTAAGATTGCCTCAGCTGTCTGGAGTGTTCCTTGTACAATAATTGGTGCCATAATATTAGGTAAGATATGTCTCAAAATGATGATCACGTCTCGTTGTCCCATTGCTCTTGTAGCTTCAATGTACTCCATTTCTCGAAGGCGTAGTACTTCTCCTCTTACTAATCTAGTCATCGTTGTCCAACTGACCAAACCTATGATTATCATTACATTAAATAAACTAGGTTTTAGAATGGTTGCAACAGTGATTGCTAGGAAAAGAACTGGGAAACAGATAACAACATCGGTAATACGCATAATTAATGTATCGACCCATTTCCCGTAAAAGCCTGCAATGACTCCAAGAAGGACGCCGGTCACTGTTGCAATCATGACAGCAACAAAAGCAACACTTAAGGATACTCTTCCACCGTATATGATTCGGGACAACATATCTCTCCCTAGACTATCTGTACCAAGAATGTGTTCCTGACTAGGTGGAGCCAGAACATTATACAAACCGAGATCTCCTTCAGAAGATTCATATGGGTTGTATGGTGCAATAAGTGGTGCCAATGCTGAAACAATAAGTAAAGCTAAAAGTACGATAGCTCCGAACAAAGCAAGCCGGTTCCGTTTGAACCGCCTCCAAGCAGCGTTATCTTGCCATCTTCTGTTTAACTTCGGCTGCAATATCTCTGCTTGGTTAGGTTCTATTTCAATACTGCCATTCAATTGACTCCCCCCTTTCACTCGTAATCAATATCTGATTCTTGGGTCGGCCCATGCATACATGACATCTGCCAATAAATTACCTGACATAACTAGAATGGAGGTAAATAGATTCAAGGCCATGATGACAGGGTATTCTCTAGCCACGATTGATTGGATACCTAGACTCCCCATCCCTGGCCAGTTAAAAATGTGTTCAGTGATATATGCTCCTCCAAATAAAAATGGAATCGATAAACCAAAAATAGTGATTACAGGTATTAATGCATTTCGTAAGGCGTGCTTTAGATATACTTTTGGTTTACTTAAGCCTTTTGAGTCAGCCGTTCGAATAAAATCTTGATTTAAAACTTCTAACATACTTGAACGAGTAAAGCGCATTACAACTGCAATGGTTGGTAAAGCAAGAACGATTGCTGGCATTGCAACATGCTTCGCATAGTCAATGAATAGGGCAAAACCTGTATAGTTTGCTCCGATTGTAACCATTCCTGAAGTTGGTAGCCAACCAAGCTTCAGAGCAAAGATAAATATCATTCCTAATCCAAAGAAAAAAGAGGGAATGGATATCCCGATAAACGACAGGACTGTTAACACATAATCAGGCATCTTATAGCGATGTGTTGCTGAATACACACCTAATGGAACTCCAATTGTAAATGCGATGATAAAGGCTGTTCCCGTCAGTAATAGCGTGGCGGGAAGTCGTTCTAATATGAGTTCTCCTACCGGTTGACCGGTTTTAATGGTGTATCCTAGGTTTCCAGACAGCACTTCCTTAATCCATGTAAAGTACTGAACATGAAGTGGATCATTTAATCCAAGATTTTCTTGGGCTCGCTGCATTTCCTCAGAAGATATCTTTGGGTCTATCATCGTTTGCATCGGGTTCCCAGGCGCCATTTGCATAATGGCAAATGTCATGATGGTAATCCCTATAAGTATGGGAATTGATTGAAGTATTCTTTTAATCAGGTATTTTTTCAAGAATCTCCTTCCCTTCTTTCCTATTTGTGTGTATATATATCAACTCATTTTGACGTTCAGTTAAATACTTAACACCATTTGAGGTAACAACAACATTTTCCTCAACGATAAAGTGAATACCATTATCTAAAAATAATGTAGGTTCGATAGTGAAAACCATTCCCTCTTTCAACTCCCCATATGGAGCATTTCCATACCGTTTCCATCTAGGACCTAATAAAATTCCACCATCATGCGTATCTCTTCCAATTTGATGACCTGTTGCATGTGTGATTTCAGGGTATCCACTAGAGACATAATAGCTTCTTGAAGCAGAATCTACTTCGTACCCCTTCACACCCGGTTTTATCATTTCGGCTGCTTTGGTAATGGCTTCATGAACAGCGGAGAAAGCTTCTTGTATTTCTTTTGGTGGTTCTGATTCTCCCTCTTTCATAAAATAAACTGTCCTTGCAATATCTGAAACATAACCATCAACTTCAACACTAAAATCGAAAATGACAAGGTCACCTTCTTCAACAACAGCATCACTCGGCCCTCGATGAGCAATGTTTTCCTTCAATACGATAGGAAGGGAAAGGTTTCGATCAATACCATTTACAACCCCGCGTCTTTCCATCTCATTCACGAATAACGAACCTAATTCGATTTCGGTCATGCCAGCTTTCATCTGAGTGAATACTTCTTTATAAATTTCTTCTGTCACCTTTACTGCTTTCTCAATTCGATTGATTTCAGTTTCTGATTTAATGCTTCGTATCAATGTGAGGAATGGTTGTGATGAAACATAATCCCCCTTAAAAACTTGATTCAATGTCTTTTGTAACCATCTAAAACGTCCAGCGGTAAGACCGTCTGCTAAATACTCCTCTTCAGACACATTAAGAGCAATATTGGAAGGGTTAATCTTTTTTATAACATCAACTAGTAAATCCGCTAAGCTGCCAGAATGTTTATAAACCGTATCAAACAATTCGGATTCCTCTAGATCCTGGGCATCGATACTACTACAAAGGGCAAGCTTTTCGCCTTCTTTTGTAATGATAAACACACCTGGTCCAACTGTTCCCACTCCTGTCATTAGTGGAATGCATGGATCACTTCCCTCTGAAGTAAGAATTAACCACATGTCAATGTCTAGTTCACGTAAAAAATCGATTGATTGGTTCAGTTTCTCTCTTTGTACCTGATACACTAGCTCCACCTCCGTTACGAATACAAAAGTCTTCTAAAACAGCAATCATAAGATTTACACCATAGTTAAATGAATCTACTTCAATATGCTCATCTTTGTTATGAACTCTTTGAAGCACCTCCGTAAAAGGAGTTAAAGTTGGAGAAAGCCCATAGATTTGGCTTGCTGCGTCACCAACAAATCTCCCATCTGTCCGACCGAGTGCTGTAAATGGAACCCATTTCACTTTGGTTCCATAGTTGGATGATTGTTCTTTAAAGCGAATAATGATTTCATCCAACGGATCACTTTCATACCCTTTTTCAAAGGATAGTAAGGTACATTTCACAGTTGAAGGAATTGGCCATTCCTTCATAAATGACTCAAATTGTTCTTTAGTTTGATTTGGTAGTGTTCTGAATTCAAGAATAGCCTCTGCCTTATAAGGAATGACATTAAGCTGATCACCACCAACGTTTATTTTTTCTGGTGTAAATGTTATGGCTTTCATATAATCATAGAGTTTCTTTACTAACTGACCTTGTTCATTGCCTTTATTCATTAGAAACTTCAATTCTTGTTGGAGCATCTGAAGGATTGGATAATTATCAGACGGGATCTCCATCTTCATTAAACTGTCAAGTGCATCTGTTAATTCCATCACTGCTTGAACTTCAGGTGGACTACCTGCATGGCCTCCAACACCAGAAGCTGTAACGGATACTTTTGCCGTTCCCTTTTCTCCAGAAGCAAAGAGCATGAACACTTCATCTTCACTATGTACCGTAAATCCTCCACCTTCACTTAGGATGATTGCGTTTTGAAATAGTTCGGGATACTCTCTGGCAATAAACTCCATCCCTTCCTTACTTCCATTTTCCTCATCCGCTGTTGCAATGAAGTATACGTCACAGTTCAATGGCTTATTTAACCGTTTTAAATGTATAAATGCCATAAGATGCATAATGGTCAGCTGCTTCGTATCAAGTGTTCCTCGTCCCCATATCTTTTTATCGTGTATTGTGGCAGAGAATGGTGGAAATAACCAGTCTTCCTCTCTCGCTTCTACAACATCGTTGTGAGATAAAAGAACAATTGGTTTAGAAGTTGAATTAGTTCCTGTTAATCTTGAGATAAAGGAAGCACGATTATTGGGACTATATACAATCTCTGATTCTATTTGTTCTTTTCTCAAGACCTCTTTTAAGTATTCTGCAACCTTATATTCCGTTTGGAGCTTATTCGTCGTATCTAATTTTATTATTTCAACAAAGTGATGTAGTGCTTCATCAATTACATTCATCATCAATTACCTGCTAATGGAATGAGTACAAGTTGGGTTTGACGTTTACTTAATATAAGTGGTTCATGCTCGGTAACAAGAACATTTTCCTCGACAAGAATACATGGAAGGTTATTGTCTTGGATCACCGTTGGTTCGATTGCGTAAATTTCACCAACTTCGATAATTCCTTCTACCTCTGGTCTAGGTGGTACACGCTTAGGACCAAGTATTGTTCCCCCATCATGAGTGGCTCTCCCTATCTGGTGTCCTACCGAGTGGCGAATTGTTGGATATCCGCCTTCTTCTATTACTTTTCTACCGGCAGCATCTACCTCGAATCCAGCCTTCCCAGGAAGCAATTCTTCAATGGACACTGTAATTGCTTTGACCGCAGTATCAAACGCTTTCTGAATGTCTTCAGGCGCTTTATCTTCACCTGGTTTAAGGAAATAACAGGTTCGAGCAATATCTGAAACATAATTCATATATCTCAAGCTGAAATCAATAATAACAATATCACCTGGTTCAGTCTTATGGTTGGCCGGTTTTCGATGAGCCAATCCCTTTCGTACGATACACACTAGAGGTGGATCACTCGGATGTCCTAATCCGTTACCCACTCCCCTTACTTTCATTTCATCAACAAAGAGTTGGCCAATTTCTAGTTCTGTCATTCCACATTGCATTTTCTGGAATACTTCTTCAAAAATATCTGTCGTGTAATTTATTGCTTTTTGGACATGATTTAGTTCACTCTCGGTCTTAACACTCCTGAGTTTTTTTAACAGTTCTTCACTAGAAACCTCCAAACTAGCTAGTCTATCTTTACCCATTACATCCTCAAGCCAGAGGTATAGACCTTGTGTTAACCCGTCACATAAGTGATCGCTCTCTGAAATATTCAAAGCTAGTCTCACAGGCTTAATTTCATCTATCATCTTAAGAAAAGCTTCTTCCATACTTGCTTCATAGACTTCCACTCTTTTAAATAATTTCGTAGATTCATAACTTCCTTTATCACTTACTGAACTAAGGGCAAGATGTTCACCATTGCTTCGAATAAAAATTGCTGCTTTGTGGACAGATCGAATTCCAACTAATAAAGGCAGCGCAGGGTCCGAACCTTCCCTTGTCAGTAATAACCAAGTATCTAGCCCTTTTTCATTTAATAGTTTTGAAGCTTGTTCCAACTTTTCAGCTGTAATTGTCTTTGTAGCAGATATCATCCCTTAACGCTCCCTTCCATTTGGATAATAATGTTATACATATTTTGAATACCGAATCGGAGGGATTCTAAAGGTATTCTTTCATTGATTCCATGGACCATTTTGATGACTTTATCAAAGCTCATATCAGGCATCATAGGACAGTACCCATAGATTTGAGATTGGGACGAGTCTATATGTCTAGAGTCGCTTCCACCAATTGATAGAAAAGGAACTACCTTTGCATTTGGTATCTCTTTTCTAACTTCCTTTTCAAAAAGGGCAAGATGCTCTGTATTTATGTAAGATTCATAGCCTTGGGAGAACGATAAAATCTCATATTCAACTGGTAGACCGGCAAGAATTGTGTCTAACATCTTTTCATACGATTCTCTATTAACTGAAGGAACCGGTCTACTATCTAAGTAAACTTCATATTGTCCTCCTAAAGATGGATGCTTCTTACCGCCATCCCATTTTGTAATCGAAAAAGTTGTTTTTGACATTGCTTTGAATAAAGAAACATACGTTTGTGGAATCTTTTGAAGGAATGAGTCAAATTCGTTTTCTGAAAAAGTGATACCTAAATCTGAAGCAATTGTAGAATATAATGTATACGTTGACGAAGGCATGATTTCGTTGATGTCTGGAGTTTGGAATGCTTTAATGACTTGTAAAATTGCTTGTAATGAGCTGTTATTAGGAAGATAAGGGTTAGAGGTTGAATCGTTTTTAGCCGTGATCCTTACCCTTGCTAATCCTTTTTGTCCCATTTCACATAGATAGTACGCATGGTCTTCAAACAAGAGTGGGAACCCACCACCTTCATTGAACACAATACTATTATTAAGTAGTTTAGGATGGTCCTTTAAAAAAGGAATAAGTCCAAAATGACTTCCATTTTCTTCATCTGATGTGGCAACCAGAATAACATCTCTATTTAATCCAACCTTATTTCGTTTTAAAAGAAGAAGCGTCATCAGATGTGTGATAGTCATTTGTTTTGTGTCAATCGTTCCTCTTCCCCAGAGGACATCATCGATGATTTCTCCAGCGAAGGGTGGATGCTCCCAATCTTCTTCGTTGGCTGGCACTACATCAAGATGAGACAACAATACAATTGGATTCTCATATTCTGGCTTTAAAGAGATAACAACATTTCCTCTGTTTCCTCCTGTACGATGAACATATGTATACAAACCATTTTTTTCTGCAATTTTAACTAAAAATTGTATAGCTTCCATCTCATTTTCGAGATAGTTACTCGTGTTGATCTGTATAAGCTTACTTAGGTAATCAGCAGCCTCTGTTTTGATATCTACCCAAGTTTCTATCATATTCCTTCACCTCCCTAATCACTGTCCAAGTTTAAATTCATTATAATATTATCTTTTTGACTTCGATGTAAAGCAGTTTACAAAATTCAGATTTTTTAAAAAATATTAGACTTTAGGTGATAAAAGAATATTATTGTGAGATTCTTTGTGAGTTTCGTTGATTCTATGATTGTAAGTTGAAATCTAAAATATAAAAAAAAGTAGGTTTAGCCCTACTCTTTTTCACTCTATTCATTAGAATGTTTATTCTGCAACCAATCACGACCAAAATTAACTAAATACCGTTGACTCATAAGCTTACAATCTGCATTTCCTATTATTAGGAGATTGATTTGATGTTTCACTTCAAAGTCTTTTCCTAATTCCTCGAATACATCTGAGTTGTATTCAATTTCTTCAAAAGTCTTCCAAACTCGCTCGCCATCCTCAATCATTGCAGCGCCTTTTCGAACCATTTTTGGCATATCAATCGCATGTTCAGCTAAGTGTAATGATGTATTACTATCATGACCAACACCTAATAATAAAACATAGCCGTCTAGCTCATAGATTTTTGCTAGGGGTGATTGTGGTCCAAACCCAGATTCTAAAGGTTGTTCAGTTAGAACATACTCAGCATGCTTCCCCCAGGCAGCAAAAGAGTAAGCTGGATGAAAACTTCTTTTTACATTAGGATACGTGCGGAACGTTTCTACGATTTTCCCCATTGCACGAGTTGGTGTTACCTTTGGGTCATAGGCAGGCATTTCATTACGAATGATCGGCCACCACTCCTCTGGTACAGGTGGGTTCTGCCAACTTGATGGGTCAGAGTTATCACCGGTTTGTGTTGGCATGACAATCGTTCCCTCTTCCCCAACCACATCCATCAGTGCTTGTATAACTGCAACAGGTCCACCACATATCCACCCAAACGAACTTAGAGAGGAATGGACAATCACAACCATCCCTTTTTCTAAGCCTAGTTTTTTAAAATCGATTGCTAAACTAGTTCTTGTATTTGGTGTTTTTAATTGTTCAATTGATTTTAGTTCACTCATGGTAATCTCCCTTATCATAGTTTTCATCAATTCACTTAAGATACTGTAATTGTACTGTATATAATTTACCTCCTAAGTAACATACGCCGGTAGAATCTATCCGTATAAGGCATTGAGAAGCTAGTTAATTCGCATATTCCTCGGCATTCCGTTTCGGTATCCATAGCGTTACAAGAAGACTAACCAGAGCAACAATCGCTGAAATGATAAACACAGTATGCAATCCTTCTCCTATTACAAGTGGTGAAGCCATACCACTAGAAGCATTTGCATTCATGACGTAATTCATAGCTGCTCCCAACAACGCTACACCTAGTGTTTGACCTAATGTCCGCATGAGAGTATTTAACGATCCTGCTGAACCTCGCATGTTCATTTCTACAGATGATTGAATAATCACCGTGAAAGCAGTCGTTGCAAACCCAAATCCCATACCCATCACAAAAATGATGATAGAAAGAATCCATAATGAAGTTTCAGGTGTCACAAAGGTTAGAAGTAGTGAACTAATAAAAATGAGACTTCCACCAAAAATGGCAATACTCTTAATCCCATATTGAGGAATCACTCGACCACAAAGAATTGCACCAACTGGCCACCCAATCGAAAGTGGTATCAGGGTAAAGCCTGAAGACGTTGCGCCCATCTCTAATACATTTTGTGTCCATAAAGGTAAATAAGCTGTTAACCCAATTAAAATAATGCTCGTTAAAAAACCACCCAAGATAGAGATAGAAACATCAGGCATTTTAAATAAATGTAATGGCATCATTGGTTCTGAATGCTTTGTTTGAATTCCAAAGAATGCGAGTAGAAAGAAAAATGCAATTCCAAACAGTCCATATAAACTCAATGTACTAAGTTCAATTCCACTTTCTCCTTGATTAAAGGATAACAGTGCGAATAATAATGCACTAATACCAATCGTAAATGTGATGGCTCCACCATAATCAATTTTTCGTTCTCTCGTTTCTAAAGTCTCCTTGAGATATTTCGTGATCATCCATACAGAAATAACTCCAAAAGGTATATTAATAAAAAAGATCCACCGCCAAGAAAGGAAATCCGTTAATAGACCTCCAACTAGAGGACCAAAAACCCCTGCAATTCCCCACATCGAGCTTACAAGACCTTGGACCTTCGCTCTTTGTTGAAAATTAAACACGTCTGCAATGATTGTGAATGTAATCGGATTAATCGCTCCTGCTCCAATACCTTGAATAGCTCGAAAAATAATTAATTGAACCATGTTTTGTGAGACTCCACATAAGGCAGATCCAATCAGGAATACTGTTACCCCTAGTAAAAAAATCTTCTTCCTACCAATAAGGTCAGCAAGCTTCCCCCAGATTGGTGTAGTAATAGCTGTTGTTAGTAAATAAATTGCAAACACCCAACTAATCATCTCAAATCCGCCAAGACTATCGACGATTTGTGGCATGGCTGTACTAATAATGGTTACTTCGATTGCTGCCAAAAACGTTGAAATTAACAAGGCAGTCAGGATCTTTCGTTGTGTTGCTTCCATAATTTCTCTTCACCTGGACTTCCACATAATCTAAAAAAGTATTAATATCCTTTTTCAAAATCCACCTTATTTGTTAAAATTTCATTATTCTGCACTTTTCGTAATGTATCAAGAAAACAATCAATTGCTTCATCAATTTCAGTGACCGCAGAAATATGAGGTGTAATCGTAACATCTTCTCTTTCCCATAGTGCTGAGTTCACTGGAAGTGGTTCAGTAGTGACTACATCCAATATCGCTCTACGAACTTTCTCTGTATTCAAAGCGTGAAGCAATGCTTCTTCATCGACGGTTGCCCCTCTTCCAACATTGATAAAACCAGTGCCATTTAGCTTATTAAAAAAGTCACGATCAAATAGTTTTTCAGTATCTTTTGTTAGTGGAAGGGTACTAATAATCCAATCCGCTTTACTAAACAAAATAGCTGCATTGGATACAGTTGTGACTTCTGTAAAATAGTCTCTTGGCTTACCACTATGAGAAACTCCGTATACAGTAGTTCCGAAACTGGCAAACGTTTTAGCCACCTCTCGTCCAATTTCACCTGTACCAAAAATTAGAATCGTTTGGTCTCTTAGCATTTTAGGAGTCATTTGCTGCCACTTTTTCTGTTTTTGCTTCACCTGAAACTGACTATGGTATTGTAAATCTTGTAGTATATAACTTAAACAATATTCACTAATTCTTTGACCAAACGAACATACGGTGCGAGTTAGTAAAACATTATTCTCCTTCCATCCCTCTATCTCTAGATAGTTATTAACTCCTGCATTAAAAGAATGAACCCACTTGATATTTGAAAAATTGAAATTTGGACTAGGTCTAGGACCAACATATGCATCTGCCCAAGAAAGGTCAGTTGGTGTGATTTCTTCTACTGGTATAAATCGGAAATCTTTTAAAAGATTTGATGATAGATGACTTTTAAATTCTTCCTGATAGTTACCCGAGACAAGAATGTTATTAATATTCATTTAAGTACCTCCATCCATTTCACTCCGTACCTTTATTTACATCCAACTGGAAAGTGTGTTCTTTATACAATTCCAATGCAAAATCTCTTATAGAAGATCCATCTAGTCGACCAAGTTCTTGTTTAATTTTATAAGATGCAAAAAGGTGTGGGAAATCAGGGTTGTTTTTCGCTTCGTTCATGAATTTTACCAATAGATCTTCTGAATCTCCGTAAATTAATTCTACTAATTTAGCACGATATTCTATTTCCCATGGTTGTATATTTGGATATTTTTCAAGGTCATATACATGCTGTGCTTCATGCTTTAGAAAGGTAACTTGAAAATCATTTGTCTCCAGTGTGTCACCGTAGCGACTGCGAACACAATATAAGCCATCATGTTTTGCCCAACCTCCTGTAGACTTCACACCAAAGGTTGCAAAATGTAACCAACTTAACATTAAAAAATCATCCATTAAATAGATTGTTAAATTCTGTGTTGAAAATGGCAACTCAACCTGATAGTCTACCTTCTCCTGCTTTTGCCAAATATATGGTCCTCTAAAAGGCAAAGTATACCCACCAAGGAAATAGAAACCCTTACTATTAAAAGTAGCTTCCAATTCTTCCTCAACCTCATTTAAATCTTTTGGAATTCCTGATACGTATATTAGTAATGACTGGTACAAACGCTGTTCTGCTTCCTTATTTGATAATTGTTTTGTTAGGACGAGGATGAAGTAATTATAATAAGCACTGACTACACCTCTCACCCAAGGGTCATTACTATCAATAGAGAACGTAGGATTTGGTGTAAAAAATGTCTCTTTATATTTCTTTATTAATTCGTGTTGTTCGTCCGTTTTTGCATGCAGCCCTTTTAAATGATGATAGGCAGAGAATACGTCTCCTTCTAAACAATGTTGTATATATGTTTCCATATAAATCTCCTTATAGGACAATATTCTAGTAATGTATTATTGTGGATTTACTAAAGTTTTAGTTTGTATTGGTCTCGTTTCCTCTGTATTTTCTATACGTAATTTATGATTCTTTCCCCACTGACTCATAAGTTGCAGTAATGGCGTGGTAGATTCCCCATAATGTGTTAAAAAATATTCAACTTTTGGTATTTTCCCATCATAAGCATTACGCGCAATTAATCCATCTGCTTCAAGCTCCCGTAAGGATTGAGTTAGCATTTTTTGCGTAATTCCTGGAATCAATTTACGCAGTTCTCCGTATCGATACGAATTTTTAGTTAGATGCCACATGATTCTTGATTTCCACTTTCCACCCATTACTTCGACTGTGAGTTCAACTGGACAATTGTACTTTTTACTTTTCAAACAAACACCTCCCAAATGTACGAACAAAAAAGTGCCTACTTGTTATGGTAAATCATTGGCCATAATATGTAAATTATGTAAAGTAAAGGGGTTGAAGGAAATAGTTAATTTATTTAAATTTCGTTCGCATTTTAGGTCTTATTCTTCGAATACACAATACACTCTTATTTGGAATATGATCTTTTGTTTAGGGCTAGGGATTCACTTAGTTTTGTATAATTTGTTTTTACAAAGTATGGTAAGTAGTGAACTTGTTATAGGGAAGATTCTTGGCCTGAATTTTATAGCACAAGCAATTATATATATCCCTGCTGGATTTTTATCTGATCGTTTAGGTTCTAAAAAAGGAGTAATAGCTGGGGTATGTGTATTTACATTTGCTCTAACTGGCAATTTGTTCGCAACAACTCCAAGTGAGCTTGCATTCTGGGGATTTTTAATTGGTGTCGGTCACGCCGCTTCAATCGTAACGTTTGTACCCTTATTGACGGAGTATTCAAACGCAATTGAAAAGAAAGAATTGTTTACATTTGCTTTTAGCACTGGCACCTTTTTTACGTTTTTAGGAACATTATTGGGAGGAATTGTTTCGGATGGGATTCAGGAATTGTTTCATTTATCAAACTCATCTAGCATTCGTATCACACTTTCAATCACCATAATCATGTTCATTTTATGTCTAATACCTTTACTATTTGTCAGGGAAACCGAGTCACAACTTATAGCTAATAAAGCTCATTCGACTCTTTTAAGCATTCTAAAGAAAAAACCGAAATTACTCGTACCGATTATGACATTCAGTATATCAAAAGCACTTGCAGGAGCTAGCTTAGGTATCATTGCTCCTTTTATAAATTTATTCTTTTTGCACAAGTTTGCGTTATCTCCCTCTAACATCAGTTTCATATTAGCGATAGCTACTTTAGGGACTGTTGTATTTATGTCGTATAATTCCAGTGTCACGAGTAGAATTACAGAAGTTCAAACTGTTTCACTTTATCATCTATTATCGATTCCAGCGGTTCTATTGTTAGGAGCAACACAAAACATTTGGGTTGCAGCGGTTGCCTTTATACTATTCCGCTCAACCAAATTCGGACTGAATCCGATTGAAACTAAAATCATGATGGATAGAGTAGAACCAGAAGTCAGAGGATTAACGAACAGCTTTGGATTTATGGCAACTTCCATTTCTATTAGTTTACTTGGGCCTATTGCCATGTATATCGTTCAAGTTGCTGGAAATGAGCAAGGATACCTGATTTTGTGCATCCTCTCTGCCTTGGGGTCATTTGCTGCAGCTATCTATTTTCTTTTAGTATTTGGAAATAGAAAGATGCATGAAACAAATGTACTTAAGAGCAACACAGTATAGGAGAATCTATTTACACAATCATAAAACATAAAAAAATAAGGAGGACATATGGACTTCCATTAATCCTCCTTATTATTAAATAGTTTCAAAATCCCTCCACTCAACTGGGAAAAGTCCCTGATACTTCTGAGTTAGAAAGCGATCATCAACTAATACAATGACTCCCGTGTCTGCTTCAGACCTGATTAGTCGACCTCCTGCTTGTAGCACCTTGTTCATTCCTGGGTAGGTATAGGCGTAGTCGTATCCGTTTTTTCCAGAAGAGTGAAAATAGTCTTTTATTATATTTCGCTCTAGACAAAGCTGTGGTAGCCCTACCCCAACAACAACAACACCTTTCAATCTATTACCCTTTAAGTCCACACCTTCAGAGAAAATACCACCTAATACAGCAAAGCCAACGAGTGTACTTGTACTATCTTCTTTAAACTCCTCTAAAAATTGTTCACGTTCGTCCTCCCCCATATTGTTATGCTGAAGGATGGAACGGATTTCAGGATAGTTTGCAGTAAAGTCTTCAAATACACTTTTTAAATATTGATAGGATGGAAAGAAAACCAGATAGTTACCTTTTCGTTCTTTTACAAGATTTGATAACATGTTTACAATATGTGACTTTGAATGGTCTCTGTCATGATATCGAGTGGATAAAGGCTGAATGAATACGTCTGTTTGTTCTTTTAAAAATGGTGAAGGAATCGAAATGGTATAATCCTCTGTCGTACCACCAAGCATATCCATAAAATATTGAAATGGTAACAGTGTGGCAGAAAAATAGACAGTTGCTCGAAACTTTTTACTAATCTGCTGCAAGAGATAAGAAGGGTCCAAACAAAATAATTTAATTTGAACCTCATTTTTTTCAGTACTCACATAGAATACAAACCTTTCGTCGAAAAGTTTTGATATTCTGACAAACCCTGTTGCCGCAAAATAGGTATCCAATAGCAGTTGCTGATCTTGTGATTTAGTTTGATGCAATAATTCTAATTCAGCCACATGTGTGAATTCTTCAAGCAATTCTACAAGATCATCTTGTAAATCCTTCAAGACTATATGTCCTTTCTCTGCACACTTTTTCTTTAGTTCAATAAAATATTTATTTAGTTGAGTAACAGATTCGTACAAATTTGTTCCTTTATAGTCACGTTTTAATGTTAGAAAGCTAGATTTTTGCAATTCAGCTGAAAACATCTCCCGAGCACGATCAACTAGGTTATGAGCTTCATCAATTAATAATACAGTTTGTCTCTTATGTTCTTCAAAAAATCGCTTTAGTGCTACTTTCGGGTCAAAAATATAATTGTAATCACAAATGATTGCATCTGCTACAAAGGCCAAATCTAAAGAGAATTCAAATGGACATAGCGTATGCCTTCTCGCATATTCTTCGATTGTAGCACGGCTAATAAACGTTTCTTGAGAAAATATATCCAAAAAAGCTTCATTAAGCCGATCATAATAACCATTTGCAAACTCGCAATATTCCTTCTGACATATGGTTTCTTCTTTAAAGCATACTTTATCCTTTGCAGTAATAGTTACTGCACTCATACAAAGACCCTTGGTTTTCATAAGGGAAAAAGCTTCTTCAGCCGTTTGTCTTGTAATCGTTTTTGCAGTTAAATAAAATAGTCTCTCGAGTTTTCCTTCACCAATCGCTTTAACAGTTGGAAAAATAGTAGAAATGGTTTTACCAATACCAGTAGGTGCATTTGCAAATATATTTTTCTCCTCTGCGATTGTTTTATAAATAGCACCTGCCAGAGTACGTTGACCCTCACGATAAGTAGAAAAAGGAAATGGTAATTCTTTTATACTTTGATCTCTATTTATTCGATGCTTGTGCATGAGCAATGCATAAGGGGAATAGTTCTTTACCAGCTCATTTACAAACTGTTTTAGTTCTTGAAAGGTAAAACGTTTGATAAATTTCTTTTGTTCTTCTGTAACCACATGAATATAAGTTAATTGAACACTCATTTCTCGGTGCTCATGGTCTTTAGCATAAATATAAGCATAAACGATAGCCTGAGCCCAGTGGACAGGGAATGTCTCTTCATTAATTAAACTCAAATCCTTTGTGGTAGATTTAATTTCGTCAATGAGAACTTCATCACTACGAAAAATTAACCCATCACATCGCCCCTCAATTTTATAAAGCAACTTTTCATATTCAATTTCCGTTTTAAGAAACACTTCCTTTTGATCTGTCTCATTATACGTGCTCTGAATCACCTTATGGGCCTTTGTCCCCTCAGTAAGAGTTGAGGTAGTTCGAAATTTGTTATCAATACTTCCACTACGGTATACATATTCAACCAATGTGCGTACAGAGAGCTTTATTTCGGGCAGCATTTTTATCACCTGATATTTTAGGATAAGGAGTTATATATAGTCTAAAGTATAACAAAAAGTTGTCTTGGCTAGGTGTTAATATAAAAAACTACCAAAAAACTAGTAAACAAGAAGTTGTAACGGTTTTATAAAAAAACAGGGGTAATCTCCCCCTGCAATGAACTTTACTATTTGCCCACATTTGCTTGAGGACAACGCTCTCTAAGCAATTCCATAAAAGTATCTCGATTTTCTGGTGAGATAAGCACTATATTGTACTTCCCATACAAAATTTCTAACCTTTTCATAGAAAGTGCCGGACTAGAGAATGGATTTGTAGTTTTTTTCACTGAAGTAATTGAATCAAGTGGGACAGTTTTTTTGAAAGGGCCAAACCTTACGATTAAACTATCTTCAGTGAAAACATAATACGTTGTTATCCACATCCACAGTACAAAAAATGGAAGTCCTATTCCAATCGCTAAAATAATGAAATAACCCACAGCTCCCACTTCACTTTCCATCAAAGCATAGGTACTGTTTCCAATAGAAAAGAGCATTGCTCCCCAGACAATAATTGTCAGCCATAGGTCTTTCTTAGAGCGATATTTCATAAAAAGTTCCACCTTCACTAAGTGTCTATATTGGTTATACGTTTAGAACGAAAAAAGGTTTCCCATTCAGTATAAAAAGCATAGCTAATAATAAGATAGTTTTCCGTTTTTCAATACGTTAGTTTCTATATTTTTGTGCCGCTAGCAATATGAGAAAGGTGTCTTAAATTACAGTTTTTATCTCGAAGTTGTTTAGTTGTTAACCAGTTAGCAGAAAAAAAAGTAAGATTTATGATTACTTGATTCCGTTAAGATTCAAGGATGAGTATACAGACATGGAGCTATTTTAAAGTTGTAAAATAAATAACACCTTCACATAAAGAATGTGAAGGTGGTTATTTTTTTTTACAGTCAGCAAATACAAGTCTTACGCTTGATACCGACTTTATTTTTATCAACTACTTTTTCTATATATTCTACTGCAAGTGGAACTTTACATGCTGTATTGCCGACATCAACATGAACCTTCCCAATGGCTTCAGCTACTTGCTTAGCTTCTTTTGTTAACTCTGGAACGTAAGACCCAACAGAAATCACAAATCCATTCATAACATATCTTACTCTGTTATGCTCATCATGAATTGTCTCTCTTACCTTGTTCAACAAATCTCTAATTTCAGAGAAGTCCAATTCTTCATTAGATGTAATTGATAGGTAATTTGAATACGTACTCCAACCCGCAACTGCAATCATTTCTTGCTCTGATTTCATCCATTCTCTGGCCAATTCAAGGCCATACCCACTTTCAGCTGCAACCTGTGCGACTGTGTATTCTGCTATCATATACCAGTAAGCTTTTTGCACCCAATCTTGTAAAGTTTCTTTTGAGATGAGCTTTGGATTAACGGAAAGACCTGCCAGATACATGGCATCATGATTTCCTGAATCATATAGCTTCAATGTTAACTCATGGTCTTTTTTAACATACTTTACAAGCTTTTTTAAGTCTCCGATCTTTACGCCAAAGTAAGGTTCCTTTACCCCATGGTTTAAATAAATTTGCTTAGTTTGGTCCGTACCTAGTTCTTCAAGCTTTATCATTATTTCTTCAAACGTCATCCTTCTCACCCTTATCATCAAAAATACATTCACTCTCAACAATGTTTATTAGTTGCTTAAGCTGTTTTACACTTTTTTCTAGAGAGAGAGAATAATTTCGTACAGTTCCTATTTGTTCGATAGTCACAAGATTGTTGTCCCTCATAATTTTTAAATGGTGTGAAATAGCTGGACGGGACAACTTTGAATGGTTGGCAATCTCATTTACGCTAAGTGACTCATGTTCTGCAAGTAAAAGAACGATATCTTGCCTTGCGGGGTCACTTAAAGCATTGAATAAAGGAATACATGCTCTGAATACTTCAATTGCTTGTTGTGCCATCATTGATTCCCCCATAATTTTAGTCTAACTTCTTATTTTTCTCCTGCTACATATTTAGCTACTTTTGCAGCAAGGCTTCTTGGTAGAAATTTAGCACTAATTGCTCCCATTTTATTAAAGTTGCCTGTAATAATAACCCGCTTTCCTTTTAATAAACCAATATAGCCTTCTTTTGCAACACTCTCAGAGGACATAGCTCGACTAAACATTTTTGTTCCTTCGACACTTGCAACTGAGCCAAAATTCGTTTTTGTTGCACCAGGACATAAGGTGGTAACTGTAATTGAATGATTGTACAGTTCTTCAACAAGTGCTTCTGAAAATGATAGGACATATGCCTTCGTAGCATAATATACCGCCATTAAAGGACCTGGCTGAAAAGCTGCTGTACTAGCAACATTTAAAATTCTACCACTGTTCTTTTCTTTCATTTTCGGTAAGAAGTAATACGTTAATTCAGTTAAAGCTGTCACGTTCAATTGAATCATATTTACCTGAGCCTGCAAATCAAGTTTATCAAACTCACCCATTAAACCATATCCTGCATTGTTCACTAGGACATCGATGAATATCCCTTGTTTTTCAATTTCCTCATATACCTCTTTGGCTGCTCCAACTCTAGTTAAATCTTTTGTGATAATTGTAACCTTTATATTTTTGAAGGTTTGTTTAATTTCCTCCATTTTTTGTGTACTTCTCGCAACTAGGACAAGATTGTATCCATCATTTGCAAATAGTTTTACAAAATCATAGCCTAATCCACTAGTTGCTCCAGTTATTAATACTGTTTTGTTCATTTTTTTCCTCCTGAATAACGCTAAATAAGTTTATTTGTAAATAGCGTTTAAATGTTTAAGTGTTTAAACATATGGTAATTCATAATCCTATAAAGGTCAACTTTAAAGTTTGTAGTGTCATAGGAATGGTCATAGAATGTGTCTCTATAAAATCAATGTTATCTTTCGGTTCATCACCATAATAGGCATGTGTGCATAGGATATATCCAACCTGAAGGGGTTTCACATGAGGTAAAAAAGGAGGAAGTTAAGGTGGAATTAACACTTGCTCATTGGTTATATTTGCTTGTTACATTAGCTGTTATACTGACTATGATTTTCAAGAAAGGTGTCGTTTTACCAACATTACTAGGTACATTTCTTGTAGCGTGGGTATATAAAGGCAGTCTTGTAGGTGGTTTCACTTCCGTGTTTAACGCGAATTTAACCGCCGCAAAAGAACTGTTTAGTATTTTTCTAATTATTACCTTTATGGTTGCTTTGCTTCAATCATTAAAGGACTTAGGCGCAGATAAACAAATGATTTCCCCCTTACAAAAGGTGATGAAGAATGGACATATTGCTTACTTTACACTCATCGGTGTCACATATGCCATTTCGCTCTTTTTCTGGCCTACACCCGCAGTTCCTCTCATTTGTGCATTACTCGTACCAGCAGCGGTAAGAGCTGGGTTGCCAGTAATGGGTGCCGCTATGGCAGTAGCCCTTGCTGGTCAAGGAATGGCACTCTCTTCAGACTATGTCATCCAAGTTGCTCCAGGTTTAAGTGCCACAGCCGCAGGAATTGATCAAGCAATCGTTGCTCAAAAAGCATTAGTATTATCTTTAGTAACAGGAATTGTTGCTATTCTATTGGGATATCTAGGATTTAGAAAGCATATGCGAAAATCAGATGACCCTGCAATCGAAAAAGAAATAAACCTTTTACAAAGCAAACAGGATGAAGACGGTAAAAATAAACCTGTTCATCAAGGAGTAAAAAGTAAAGTATTCGCTATTATAGTTCCACTATCGATGCTTGCAGTTATGATTTTCATGGTTTATACAAAGCTTAGTGGTGGTCGAATGGGAGGCTTTGAAGGCGGTGACGGTGCTGCCTTTATCGGCGGCGTTGCTGTATTATTACTCGCCTTCGCGACTCTTACAAAAGATAAAAGTGATGCTTTAGAGAGAATAAGTGAACATATTACAGAGGGATTTGTCTTTGCCTTTAAAGCAATGGGACCCGTTATTCCTATTGCAGGGTTCTTCTTCCTTGGTAGTGGAGATTTTTCAGCAAGTATATTATCTCTAGGAGATCAAGCTAGTCCAGCCTTTCTATTTGATTTAGTTCAGGCTGGTCAGACAGTCATCCCCGAAAATATGATATTGTCAGCCTTTGGTATCTTATTAATCGGAATCATCACCGGACTAGATGGATCTGGTTTTTCAGGTTTACCATTAACCGGCGCTTTATCAGGAGCACTAGCATCCAATTCAGTTGACCCTTCTACCTTGGCAGCCATAGGTCAAATGGGTTCTATCTGGACTGGTGGAGGAACTATCATTGCCTGGTCCTCACTCGTTGCAGTTGCAGGATTATGTGGAGTTCCTGTTATGGATCTTGTTCGGAAAAACTTTAAGCCGGTAATATTAGGATTAATCATATCGACCATTGTTGCTTTGTTTATTTGGTAAAGTAGATGGCACCAGAGGAATAGTCCACTGGTGCCATTTTTGTTTAATCCAAGTGTAATCCTACTTTAAAATCTTCAAATAAAACATATTTCATTCCAGTTTGAGTACCAAAGCTGAAATTCGTCAACGAATTTCATAAATCGAATTAATTAATTAGGTGCAAAATCACGGTTTAAATCGGTTTTATGAGCCCTCTAATCAAGGAAACCAGCGAACTGAGGGCACATAAAGAGATATACGTGTACCAGGTTAGGTTATCAGGTGTCTCTTTCGACAAATGCCACGCATTTGTCGAAAGAGACTTCAACTAGAGCTCGACAACTTTCACCCTTCTGTCGAATGAGAGGCATGTCATTCGACACACAATACACTCTTGTCGAAATGCTGATTTTATAAATTCGACAAATGCCGAACGCACTTGTCGAAAGTGATTTCGAGTCAGATTCAATTGACATAGACCAACCTATCCCTTACACTTCTGTTAATTCAAAAACACTATGATTGATTCGAATAATGAAAGGATGAGAGAAATGAGTATGGAACAACAACCAACATCTACCTTTTCGCTTAAAGAAAAAGCAGTTTCTTTTCTTAAGCTCGTAGCATCAGGTAAAGTACGTGAAGCTTATGAGAGATTCATAGCACCTGACTTCAAACACCACAACCCTTATTTCCGTGGAGATGCAGAATCTCTTATGCTCGCGATGGAAGATGACGCAGCAAATAACCCTCAGAAGGAACTTGAGGTAAAACAGGTTATTCAAGAAAATGAGACAGTTACGGTATTCTCCCATGTGAAGCAGAATCCAGGTGACCTTGGTTTTGCACTTGTACATATTTTTCAATTTAAAGATGATAAAATAGTTGAGTTATGGGATATTGGCCAAGCGATTCCAGACAATTCAACTAATGAAAACGGTATGTTCTAATTGCAAAAAATAAACCTTTACAGTCCCTTCGCTCCTCCGAAGGGACATCCTCTATTACATCAAAAAAAGGCACCAACCATAATGGCTAGTACCAACTATACATTTTCTTATTTAAATAACTCCATCAAACGAGCCCAGAATCCTTTTGGTTCTTGATCTAATTTTACAGTCTCTATTGGTTCTTCCTTTTTAATACTTTCTGTTTTAAAAACAAATTGAACAGAATGGATGTTTTCATTTCTTGGTGAAACAAAGGAAACTGGTTCAAAATCGGATTTATCAAACTCTGCCATCATTTCACGAACTTCTTCTTTCATTTGTGCCGGTAAGTTGTTAGTCGATTCATGAAGTTCAGTTGTTCCATCATGAAGCTTACCAACACCTTTTCCTAATTCACCCGTTCCTTTAGAAAGCTCTGCAATTCCAGTGTGCATCTCATGATAAACGCTAGATAATTGCCCTACTCCCCCTGTATAGTCCACTAATCCAGTATGAAACGCTTTATAATTTGAAGATAATTGACTAAGTCCTTCCTGTAGTTGCGCCAGGGTATCGGCAACATTTGTGTCTGCCTGTGCATCTGCAAGACCCTTTGCCATTTTGTCTATACCGTTTGCCATTTCTGCAAGAGAACCGCTGACTTGCTCTAAAGTTGCAGTTACTGCGTCAAATGCTTCTTTTACAGCTAAATAGGTTCCTTTTGCTTTACGTGCAGCTGAGTAGGTTTCAATTAATTGATTAACTACCGTTTGATTTGCACCACTGTTATAGAGTTGTTGGATTTGCTCTTCTGTAATCACATAATCTGGAATAGCTTCCATTGAACTATTTAACGCACTATAAGCATTAACATAATTATCTTTTAAAGTAGCTAATCCTTCTGCTGTAATTGTTAATCCATCTGACATTTGAGCGAGCCCAGTTTCTAACTCTCTCAAATCACCGATCCCGGTTTCTTCTGGATTTGCAAGAGCTGTACTGAAAGTTTCAAGTGCTTCTTCTATGCTTTTTGATGCAGATATAAGTTCAGAAGAAGAACCAGCTATTGAAGCAATTCCATCTTTATATTTCTTTGAACCATTACTTAAACTTTTTACACCATTGTTTAAATCACTTACACCGTTATTTAATTCTCCCACGCCATTGTTAATCTCTTTAATGGCATCTGCCAATGTTTCCATATCATCTGTCATTTCATTAATGTTTGGTGCATCAATCGACATAGAAGATGGGATGGCTGTGATATCTATCCCGTCTAGCTCGAACCTCACAACATCCGCTTCGACGATAAACTCTTCCTCTTTTTCAGGCATGACCGTAAATGTTATTTGTTTGTTCTTTCCTGCATTTGCCTGTATCCCGTCAGGTGACTGAATGTTGCCAAAAAGGTCTAGATTGAGTGAAAGAGAAATTTGTAATAAATAGTTCTTAAAAAAGACAGGATCTACTTGCTCATTAGCTAAAGTTGCAATTCGGATTTCTACACGTCCGTCTTTTCCTGCAAGCTCTTCAGGTGTAATTTTATTCCCATTTAAGTAATATGCAACTGTAATTTCCCATGGTAACGGTTCATCATTTATGTTCCCCTGATAATAAAATTTTCCCTCTTGAGCAGTAAATTCCACCCTGTTGTCTGCTAGTTTTAGTTGCGATAAATCCGTTAAGTTTTTTAGACTGATATACGAACCATAGTCCACTATACTTCCTGCTTTTTCAATATCTAATATGTTTACTACATATATTTCTTGTCTCTCACCAGTCGCGCTAAGCTTAGCATACACCACTTCATCCTTTGAGGAGATTTTTCCTTGTTCTCCCCCTGACTTACTGTCATTTGAAGCTGCTGTTACAAGAAAAGTCGGCAGAACTAAGAGGATTGCTGCAAAGACAAGTAATAATTTTGTTATTCTCCTCATGAATCATTCTCCTTAAAAAAGTTTGCTTTCCATGTTGTTTTTCTAATGAATTTATCGAATACCAATAACATAGCTGGTAAGAAAAACACGACCATAATAAATGCCAGTAGCGCACCTCTTCCTAGTAGTAATCCAATTGATGAAACAATTGGATTAGACGAGGTAATCCATAAAATAAAACCTACACTCGATAATATGGCACCAGAAATCGCAATCGCAAATATTTTCTCATCGAGTGTTTTCTTAACAGCTTCAAACACAGGCATCTCTTTTCGATAGTCTTTATAGGCATCAGTTAGAAGGATTGCATAGTCTACCGTCGCAGCCAGCTGAATGATACTGATAAGCAAATACCCTACATAAACTAAGGATGAATCCGTAAAGTATGGTACAGAAAGATTAATCCAAACAGCTGATTGAATCGTTAAAAGAAGAACTATAGGAATTGAAATCGATTTAAAAGTAACAATCAGAACGAACGCAATCGTTAGGATGGTTAACAAGTTAACTAACTTGTTATCTTTTTGAACCGTAGTTTTTATATCATACAAGGTTACACTTTCTCCAATTGTATAAGCCTCTTTACCATAATAATTTTGTGCTGTACGTTGGACCTGTTCAATTAAATGAAATGCTAGTTCTCCCTCGTTTTTTGTATCAGTTTGCAAGATAATTCGACTATAATTTTCAGAATAAAATTGTTCTCTAATTGATGTATCTAAATACTCCGGAGGAATCACAGCACTTACAGTATTAACATAGGCAATTACACTTGTCACATGTGCAATTTTCTCTAATTCTTGAACCAGTTCTTCTTCCTTAGGGGTATCACCCTTAGGTACAAGTAAGACAATAGGTGTACTCTCTCCGAAATGTTCCTTAATTTTAATCAAATCACTTCCTGCCCTTGTCGTCTCTGGCTGATCCCCAATTCCATAAGTGAAATCCGTCTGACCTTGTGCTAAAAAGGCTGGTACAAGTAGTAGTAAAACCAGTACTAAACTCGGGTATCGCATTTTCACAACAGTACTGCCCTTTTTATTGATTCTAGGAAGTAGTGGTTTATGTTTCGTTTTATCAATCCATTTGTAAAATAATAGTGTTAACGCTGGTAAAAAGACCATAACGCTAATAAAACTTAATAAAATCCCTTTTACAAGGTTAATTCCTAGATCTGAACCAATTTCAAACTCCATAAATGATAATGCAATAAAACCGAAAAACGTAGTTGACGCACTAGCTGCAATTGCAGAGAAGGACTTCTTCATCGCAAGCTCCATTGCTTCATGAGGATCTGCTACCCTCTCTCTGTAATAAGCGAAGCTATGAAGTAGAAAAATAGCATAATCTAAGGAAACAGCTAATTGTAAGATAGGTGCTACTGATTGTGTAACAAAAGATACTTCTCCAAGAAAAATGTTTGTTCCCATGTTTATTAACACCGAGACACCTATAGCTGTTAAAAAGAATAATGGTTCAACCCATGAATTGGTCGATACAACTAAAATGAGGATGATAATTGGAACTAATAATGCAGCTGCATACATCGATTCGTTTCCAGCCATCTTTTGTTGGGTAGCTGTATTGAGCGACTCACCTGCCATTGCATTTTCTTCACCAATAAGGTTATAGATTTCATCGGCAATTGCCACTTCTTCTCCATCTCGTATACTAAACGAAAATAAGGCCTTGCCATCTTTATAGTAGGTTTCCACAACCTCTTTATCAGCCATTTCAAGTGGAGCTTTTATATCAATGACATCATCTAACCAGGTTACATCTGATACCCCATCAATTTCATCCAGTTTTTCTTTAAAAGCAAGGGCCTCTTGAATAGAGACATTATTCACCATCACTCTATTTGTAGGAACACTTCCCTCAAATTCTTGTTCCATAATCTCCAATGCTTTTGTAGACTGAGCGTCATCTGGTAAGTACTCTGTCATGTCATAGTTTACCGACACCCCTAACATAGCTACTGAACAGATAATTGTGAGAACGGTAAAGATAATTGCTACTGGTTTTTTATGTTTAATAATTCGTGCTGCAATACCTATAATCACTCACCCTCTCTTGCCGTGTTTTACTATTCCCTATATCATTATAGAGACACCGTGTTGCCTAATCAACAAACAGTAAAGCAACATCCGTCATTTATCAAACACATTCATCCCATGTGTTGGGTAATCTCGAAAAAGAAAGGAATCTTTACTATGACTAGCCAAAAACTAGACAGAAGAAAAAAATATACTCGGATGGTACTAAAGGATCATCTAGTGAAGCTATTAAGCGTAAAGCAAATTTCATCGATTACGGTAAAAGAGATTTGCGAACTTGCAGATATCAACCGTTCAACATTCTACTCACATTATTCCGATCAATATGACTTGCTAGATAAGTTAGAAGATGAAATCATAGAGGATATGAAGGGGTATCTAAGTCAGTTTAGTTATAAGAAAGAGGAAGACTCCTCTGAGGTTATTGAAAAATTACTTGAATACTTTGCATCAAAGTATGAAATATGTACAACACTTCTTAATGATAAGATACACACTACCTTTCAGAAGAAAGTGATGATTTTCGCCAATCATTTCTTTATGGAAAATTGGAGAGCTGTTACCAACCTAGACGAAGAGCCATCTGAATATATGAGCACATTTATCATCAGTGGTAGTATTCACGTTATAAAAAACTGGCTAAACAAAGGGATGGATAGAACTCCAAAAGAAATGGCTGAAATTATAAATAGTCTTATCTATAAGGGTCTTTTTGGAGTGAAGTAATTTTACCCCGTATTAGGGAGATTAAAAATTATGTTAAACATTTCCCATGTAAAAACAACAATAACTGTAGTGAGCAGTGCAGCATCTATTTTTGCCCAGGCTAATTTTTTTCCCTCTTCTTGAACTAAATAAGAGAAGCTATTATTTCATTAGCTTCTCAAAGATAAATTATGTTAAAAGAAAGCCTTTATGTGTAAAGAATCGCCCCATGTATTAATAAAGATATTGTTTAAATACCCTTTCCACCCATTGTTTTTAGAGTGCCGATTCTCTCCATTCCGGAAATGATTGGCTTCGCACGAGTTATTAGCGTTTGTGTAGATTCAAGGGTAAGAGAGGCTTGATGGGCAGTTTCATCATTCCACACTTCATAAACATAGACAGTATTTGGTTCACTGTCAGAAATATTTACAAGGTATATCTCGCATCCATCCAAATCTTTCATTGATTTTGCTGCTTCTAGCAAAATATCTACCATTTCCTCACGTTTCCCTTCTTGCACTGTAAACTTTCCAAATAAACTAAATTTGTTCAAAGGAACTCCTCCTAAGTATTGTTACTTGTAATTGTTTAAACATCAAAATAAGTTTCCATTATTATATCTATAATTGTAAACTTAATCTTAGGAAAGTTAAATTGAATATAGGATTTTTGTTCCTCAAAAAATATAGTTACCAAAAGGAGTAGAAAAATGAAACTAGGTGCGTTTTCTGTAAGTTTAAATGTCAAAGATATTCATGCTTCAAAAGAATTTTACGAGAACCTTGGTTTTCACGTGTTAAGTGGTGATATCAATCAAAACTGGTTAATTATGAAGAATGGTGATTCCGTCATTGGTTTATTTCAAGGGATGTTTGATAAGAACATTCTTACCTTTAATCCTGGATGGAATCAAAATGCAGAAAATATCGATACTTTTACGGACATACGGGAAATCCAAAATCATTTAAAAGAAAAAGGAATGAAAATGTTAACTGAAACAGATGCTGTTAACGAAGGTCCAGCTCATTTCACAATTGAAGATCCAGATGGCAATCTCATTCTTGTTGATCAACATCGATAAGAATTCATTTACAAGGCAATTTAAATAGCTTTTTGAAGTAGTATAATAAGTAATAATACTAATATAAAAAACAAATTCCACACCTTTAACAGTGTGGAATTTTTTAAATTTTTACAGAACCCTTATCTATTTAGATTGAGCAAACAGTGCTGTATACTTGATTGATGTACAAGCCCACGATAAAATTATACTTTGTGATAAGGTTCGTATATTTCATCTAGGAGGATCAAAATGAACGTAATTGAAGTTCAAAATTTGCGTAAGGAATTTAAGTCATATTCAAGTCGTTCAGGCTTGTCAGGAGCTTTTCGTGACTTGTTTACTCGTAATTATAAAGTGCTTGCGGCTGTTGATAATATTTCGTTAACGGTAAGGCAAGGTGAGATGGTCGGGTATATTGGAGAAAACGGTGCTGGAAAGTCGACTACTATTAAGATGTTAACCGGCATCCTAACACCAACTGCAGGCTCGATTACTGTAAATGGGATGAATCCACATAAGCAACGTGAAGAGTTTGTTCGTACGATTGGAGTCGTATTTGGTCAGCGTTCTCAGCTATGGTGGGATATTGCTGTGCAGGAATCTTTTAGATTGTTAAAAAAGGTGTACCGTGTATCGGATGAGGATTATAACAGACACATGGGCCATGTGATTGAGACGTTAGAAATTGGGCCTTTATTAGATAAGCCAGTTCGAAAACTGTCTCTTGGCCAAAGAATGCGCTGTGAATTAGCAGCTGCTCTTATTCACAACCCTCCCCTCCTCTTTTTGGATGAGCCTACGATTGGATTGGATGTATTAGTTAAGTTAAAGATTCGTAAGTTTTTAAAAGAGATCAATGAGCAGTATAAAACTACGATTCTACTAACGACCCATGACTTAACAGATATCGAGGCACTTTGTGAAAGAGTTGTGTTATTAGATGAAGGAAAAATCATATATGACGGTAAGCTTAATCAACTCCAAGCTCAAGCGGTTGAAGGTAAACAAGTTGAATTTGATTTTCTGAAGGTCATCACAAATGCTGACCTCCCTACTATACAAAATGTAACTTGGGAACAAAAAGACGCGACCACTTGGCTTGCTTTTGTAAACGGGGATGAGCAACTTGTATCCCAAATCATTAGAGATGTTATTCAAAAGAACCCGATTAAAAATGTTCGAATCAATGAAGTATCAACGGAAGAGATCGTCCGCAAGATTTATGAAGAAGGAATGGCCCTCTCATGAGTAAATATCTTGAAATGATTCGAATTCGCTTCTTAATGATGCTGGCTTACCGAACGAACTATTATAGTGGAATTTTAATTTATAGTATTAATATCGGGGCCTATTACTTTTTATGGTCAGCTATATATGGTGATAAACAAGAAATTCAAGGGATGTCAGTGCTTCAAATGACAACGTATGTAGCAGTTGCTTGGATGGCACGAGCTTTTTACTTTAATAATATTGATCGAGAAATTGCAAATGAAATTAAGGATGGGAAAGTTGCAATCGAAATGATTCGTCCTTATAACTATTTGGGGATGAAAACGATGCAAGGACTTGGAGAAGGGATTTTCCGTTTGTTATTTTTCTCAGTACCAGGGATGTTCATTGTTGCTCTAATTTTTCCAATCAGTTTTTCAGCTAGTTTTTCAACGTGGCTGTTTTTCTTTGTTTCACTTGCGTTTAGTTTCATTATTAATACTCAAATAAACCTACTGACTGGAATTATGACATTCTTTTTATTTAATAATACAGGATTAATTCGCGCAAAACGTGTGGTTATTGACTTATTCTCAGGTTTGTTACTACCGATTTCTTTTTATCCAGTTTGGGCGCAATCGGTTATGACGTATTTACCATTTCAGGCGATTAGCTATATCCCTAGTATGATTTTTACAGAAGGCTTTGTCGGTCAGGAAATTTTTACTGCTGTGATGCTACAAGCTGTTTGGGCATTCATCCTACTCATTCCGATTCGTATGTTATGGTCACTCGCAAAAAAACAATTAATTGTACAAGGAGGCTAATATGTTTTACGTTTCAATGTTCTTTCAATATGCCTCTCAATATTTAAAAACAAGATTAACGTACCGCGTTGATACTGTGGTCGAAATTCTATCAGACTTGTTATTTCAGGCTGTCAACTTAATTTTCATTTTAGTTGTATTTGGTCACACCTCCTTTCTAAGCGGTTGGAGTCGCGATGAGATAATCTTCATCTACGGATTCTTCCTTGTTCCCTATGCTTTATTTTCATCCTTTTTTAACATCTGGGACTTTAATGATCGTTATATTGTAAAAGGCGAAATGGACCGTGTGTTAACACGACCAATTCATAGTCTATTTCAAATAATTATGGAACGCATGGAGTTAGAATCATTATTTGGTGTGGTTACTGGTTTAGTAATTATGGTGTATGCTGGTGCGAACTTAGGTTTAACCTTCGCTTGGTATGATGTGTTTATCTTTATAGCAATGGTAATTGGCGGTGCATTTATTTATGCTGGTATCTTTATCTCCATTGCTACAATTGGATTTTGGTCTGATAGCCGAACAGACATCATGCCAATGATGTACAACATAGGTAACTACGGCCGTTATCCAGTTGATATTTATCACAAGGTCATACGGTTTGTGCTAACCTGGATTTTACCATTTGCCTTTGTCGGGGTGTACCCTGCAGCCTACTTCTTAGGAAGAGATGAATGGTACATGTATGCGTTTTTTACTCCTGTGATGGGAGTGATCTTCTTAGGCATTGCAATTTCCCTTTGGAATGCTGGTGTTAAAAAATACCGAGGAGCTGGGAACTAAATATATCCCACTTCTCTTCATTGCTGGGGGTGAATTTATGATACCTATATCTATAGAAGAACTTCTTGAGAAAATGGCTAAAGATAACTCTGCGTTAAACAAGCGAGAAACGAAAGAAAGAATGCTGGTGTTTGCAGAGCGTAAGAAAAAAGGCGCTCGTTGCTTATGTGGTCAAAGTATATGGGCAATTGGTTCAGCACTATCTGGCTTTGATATGTGTTTCCCATGTCTAATGGGAGAAGATGATGATAAACAAGAATATGAACTGGATATCGTTTGTGAGACAAACTCTTAACTGAGTTTGTTTTTTTATTCAAAAAAAGAGTAACTCCAAATTCTAGTTACTCCCTCTTTATAGTTAAGATCCTATTAATCTAGTGAGATTTCTACCACGTCATCAATATAATTGATAGTACTATATCCATGTATTTGCAGCTTATCTGGAAATACACCTTCATTAGATCCCTGCTCAAATAACTCAACATCAATTTTCGTTTGGAAATAGCGCGGAGGTTCTGTATTGCTCATAAAATAATTATATTCTGTTTGATCATACGTTTTTCCATTGCGGTCAATTAATACTCCGTCACTAGAATGATAATTCATGTTTAATGGTTCATCATTCTCCGTTTTAAACTCGAAATGCAATGATTCATATTCTCTACCTTCGACTTGGGCATCTATAAATTCAACCCTCTTCCGCTCCCCATCTATAATATTGTTAATTGATATTGTATTACCTAAATACTCAATCGTTTGAGGGCTTGTGGATTCCTTATTAAGGTCAAAGGTGACACGATCTTCTATAAATGAAAGAATCGAACTAAACTGGACTTTGATTTCTTTTGGTTTTTCAAAATAATGTGAATCAAAACTACTTTGATAAAATCCATTTCTTGAATAATGATACCCATAAAGGTGGGCTTTAGATATTTTCCCCTCATTTTCAAGACTTTGGATACGGATTTCATTAATGTGTTTTTGCCCTTGCATTCTTTCAAAGTCATATTCAAGGACAGTTGTTGTTGGGGCAAAGTATATCTTTTTAAAAGTAATTGGGACACCATCTATTTCAATTTGCTTATTTAATTCTTGTTCTACTGAAGCATGCTTTGTCACCGGAATATCAAAACTCCAATCACCAACAACAACCTCTCTCTCATTATAGTTTCTATAAATCAGTTCCTCAGGACTAGATGAATCCTCTGTTACCTTTAGCAGGTTTGTTAGTTTTAATTTAATAGTCCCACTTTCTTGGGAAATCGGTAACAAACTGAACTTTCCACTAAATATATTTTCATTTTTTTCTTGCCCTATTTTTTCTATAGGAAAATTAAAGAAAGGAAAAGATCGATCATCTAAGATGTCTCTTTCATTTTCAATATACACCCCATCAAAAACATTAATCATATACTTATTACTTTCTTCATTTGTATCTTCTATTTCAAAATAGATAAGTGTTTGATATTCGTCAGCTATAGCCGTTTTAATCTTCACTTTAATTCCATTGCTTTCTTCTTCGAGGTTTAATGGTTCACCTAAACCACTTTTTAAATAGCCGAGCATTTGTTCATCTTCTAGTTGGCGAAAGTCTAACCAGGAATAGTAAAGATATCCGAAACCATTTGTGAAAAATCCTACAACAAGGATTATTCCTAAAAGTGATGATAACACTATACTTTTGATTGTTCGCTTTTTTTTGACTAACAGCCTTCTAGTTAAAGTTTCATTTACTTTTGAGGTTATATGTTTCATGAACCCATTGGGAATTTCCAGATTGCCTACCTCTCTTAGTGTTAAAACCACATTTTGTACAGAACCTAATACTCTTTGACAACTTTGACAGGTGTGTATATGTATCTCTAAATCTATCTTTTTCTCCCTAACTAACGACCAATTTAGGTAATCGAAAAATTGATTCTGAAACTCCTTACAATCTTCTTGTTGGGTCGTGTTACCAAAGTCTTTGCTGAGCAATTGAATTCCTGTTAACAAATTGGTTTTTACCGCTTGAATAGGCACTTGTAGGATATGAGCGACCTGATCATGTGGCAAGTCCATGAAGTAGGATAGGATAATCGTATCTTTATATTTACTTTCCAATTGACTCAAATCGTTTAATATCACATTATCCGTGACAAAAGGCTCTTCTTGGTTATTTTTTTGGATTTCCCAGCATTCTTTTAAAAAAATTGAAATAACCCAGGCCTCAAAATTAGTGTTCTTTTTAAGTTTACGATTTCCATCATAAATGTTCATGATGGAATTATAGAATAAATCTTCAATCACCTTAGGATCTTTATTATAGTTCCAAGCAAATTTATAAAATATGTCTCTCTTTGAATCAAACCAATCTAGGATAGATTTCATGTCCTTCTCTTTTACGCTTTCTATCAAAATTGGATTTGTTTGCAATTTAATCACCTACTCTATTTATATTTTTGGAGTTAATTAATACTTTTCATAAGAGCCTTTATAAACAAGAGTAGAGGCTCTTTAGTGTATCAAGCCTAGGGGTGAATATGAATAAATCGTTATAGTTTCTATCTACATATTCTTCAATAACGGTCATTCCCTCTCTAAAGCTATTAACTAGTATCGTTGTGTATTTTTCATTCCAAACAAATTGGTTTATCCGCCATAGTTCATCTGCAAGCAGTTGAAACTTGTACTCGTCTACTAGTAGTTTTAGTTGATAATATTTATCAGGATTTTCTATGTAACTCTTATATCTATTTTCATTATTTATTTGAACAAATTTAACAAAGCCGTCTATATTCTCAGCCAACATCCTTGCAATTCGCATTTCGTAGTTCAATTTTACAACCCCTTAACCACCCACGACTTTTTCTCTATTTTATCACTTAATGATAATGTTGTCAGAAAATTACAAGTTAAAGTGAAGTGATTTCTCATTAAATAGTTTACTTAGTATATACATGTACATAAGTTAGACATAACATCTTTAAACATAAACTTGAATAGTATAAGAACAGTACCGTAGTGGAAAGGAGAACTACATGATACAAATATCTGGTATGCCCTTTCAACCAAATGGATTTAACGTTGGGAGTATTGAGAATGAAATTCTTCAGCAAATGTCCAACACTCGCGTCTTATATTCTTATTCTTCGTCTAATGAACTTCTATTTGAACTGAACCTCCGTAAAAACATTATAGAAAGTGCAAGGGAAATGAATAATAGTCAAGCTGAGTTTACGACTTTTCAGTATGCATATTGTAATGAAGCCTATTGGAGACGAACAAGTGAAGGTGGATTCCTGTTAAAGTCGAACGTAAATCCTTCGGATGCCATTCTCGACATTTATCAAAGTAGTTCACAGTATGCCTTTGAATGTGCGACTGCTTGTATCATTGTCTTTTACCATGCTGTGCTCAAGAGTATTGGAAAGCCTCTATTTAACTCTCTATTTCAGTCTCTCTATTTATATAGCTGGCATTCAGATCCTGACCTCGGAATTTATACCTACTATGGGGACCATATTTTACCTGGGGACGTTGTTTATTTCCGTAACCCAGATTACAACCCAACAACCTCATGGTATAGAGGGGTAAATGCGGTAACGATGAGTGCTGGAACTTTTTTCGGACATGGTGTGGGAATAAAGAGCACTCAAGAAATGATTGAGTTTTTGAATAAATACAGGCGTGCAGGTAGTAGTCAATCAGCTTATTTAACAAGATTGGTTACTAACCCTTCCTTTAAGGGCCTATTTGCAATATCCACTCTACAAAGAGGTCCCTTACCTAAAAAGCAATATAAGGTATGTCATCATAATAAAAGCTCAATTTCTTTTCTACACTATCTTTCGTATTATCACCAGCAATTTAACAATAAACGTCTGTGACATTCACCCATTTTCTTTACGAATTGGGGCAATTTTAACATAGGTGAGTATAATGTAGTGAAAATACCCTATTTCGAAAGGAAGTATGATCATGGAGGCATATGTCAATGCAGCACCCTATATGGGAGCTAACGTAAACGCAGCACCAGTATTAGGAGCTAATGTTCCACCTCAACCAACAATGATTGCGCCTAGTTACGGATACACTTGTCCCACACCATGTAACAATACCTTCGTACTAATTGTTGTGTTATTTATCCTATTAATCATCGTAGGTACTTGCTACTATCCTAAATGCTAGGAAAATTTGTGGGAGTTTAATAAACTGAGCAAAAAAACAAGAACATGTTAATATAACATGTTCTTGTTTTGCTAAATAATGCTTAAATTAGGTAAATAACCAGGGCAAAATCCCATATAACCGCATAAATTGTGAAAGTATTGCAAATAGATGATGGAGGTAAACCAAAAATGAATAACATGTATAACCATATGAATCAACCAATGCATATGCAACCTACTATGCAACCAAAACAAGTTGTAGTGGTAGAGCCATTTGTGTATGCAACAGTTAGCACCCTTGTAGGAAAAAGAGCAGTAATTGAAACATCTAGAGGCAACTTATCAGGGACAGTGATAGATGTTAAACCTGATCATATAGTACTCCAAGAACGTGATTCCACCTTTTTTTTACGTTTATGTGAAGTTATTTGGATCATGCCAGAATAGCAAATTCCATCAAACAAGGAGAAAACAATATGAATAATATGTATCCTCTAGTCCGGCAGCCAATGCAATCAATGTCTATGTTGCAGCCAGAACAGGTTGTAGTGGTTGAGCCATTCGTATATTCTGCTACTTGTTCGCTAGTAGGTAAACCTGTTGTCCTTGAAACAACAAGAGGTAGATTAACAGGAGTAGTAATGGATGTTAAACCTGATCATTTAGTTATCAAGGAACGAGATTCTACGTTCTTTGTACGTTTATGTAAAGTGGTCTGGATTATGCCTGACATAAATTAAAGGTTAAAGTAACCTGATTCAGAGATAAAACTTTACTTCTCAACTAGAGAAATGTAAAGTTTTTACATAATGTCGTTCAAACCAAAACCATTTAAATATAAATATCATTGTGCTTTTATTTAAACACCAATTGAATACACCACTAGTAAGAAGAAAAACTAATAACTTGCGTATTTAAAACCTATCATTTAAACTTTTTTCTATGCTTGTTTTAAGTAAGGAAGTGGATATATGGAAAGTCATTTATTAGCCAATTTATATCGGTTAAGGTACATTGAACGCTGGAGCTTAATGAGAAATGTGATGAAGGAGAATGTAGCTGAACACTCCTTTCATGTATCTGTCTTAACACATTGTCTCTGCTCAATCGCAAATGTTGTATTTAATAAAGAAGTGAATACAGAAAGAGCCGTCACTTTATCTCTCTTTCATGACGTTACAGAAGTTTTTACTGGTGATATACCGACTCCAGTCAAGCACCATAATCGTGATATTCTAAAGAATTTTAGAGATATTGAGGAATTGGCTGCAGAAAAATTAACTAGTCAAGCTCCTGAAGAATTAAGAGAAGTCTATAGAGATGTAATACAAAAACAGGCTGAGGAAGAGCTGTCACGATATATAAAAGCCGCAGATCTTTTGGATGCATACTTAAAGTGTGCAACTGAATTATCCGCTGGAAACAGAGAGTTTGTTGTAGCAAAAAAACAAATAGAGGAAAAAATAAACAGCTTAAACATGCCTGAGGTGGAATACTTTCTAACCCACCTCGCACCGAGCTTTGAAAAAACGTTAGATGAAATTTCGGAGTAGGAAGAACTCTAGGTTGCTCTCATTATTATTATGTCATATTCAATGTAAAAGGACAGGTTTTAATCACCTGTCCTGTTTTATTCATTCTGATTTTTCTTTTGAAAGTTTTGGCACCAAATAGATTGCTAGACCACTTACAATTAAATGTAGGATATGAGCAGTTACCTTATATTGCGCATCTAAACTTGCCTCTGCCGTGTAGGTGTTGTACAAAAAACCTAGCAAGACAATAATTGAAAACCAAAGCACTGGTTTCTTCGTATACTTTTGAAAAAAGTAAAACAAGATCGCTCCTATAAGCAGTGAGATAGAAGTTGCAAAAGAAATAAAAACAATATAAAGTGTATCACGATTTTGCCCAACAAAAGAAATATCATGACCAAAAAGTAAACCCATAATTAGAAACAACACATTTGCAATTAACAGTATAAGAACACCAGCTAAAATACCTGTTTTAACATAAGACATAAAATTCTTCTTAAACATTCTACCCTCTCCCTTAACATAGTTTCTACTTCCATTCCTCTTGAAAATCCTTCGCGTACTGTTCAAAAGTAATAGGCTTTCGTTTTAGAATTTTTTCAACATCATCTGTTGTCTTTTCGGCCGTACCTAAACGAGTTAGAACATAAAGCATGGTCATGACATTTGCATATTCCTTTTTAATTCCTCTCTTTATGATTGTTTTTCGAAACTCTAATACTCCGGGATTTTTATATTCTATTTCTCTTCCTAAAGTTTTTGATAGTATAGTAGCCACTTCATGATAGTCAATGGATTCTGCTCCTGTTAACGTATATTTTCCACCTAAATGACCTGGTTCAGTTAAACAAACGGTAGCAACAGCAGCAATGTCTCTTGTATCAATAAAACTAGTCTTTGCCTTCCCTACTGGCATAAATAATTCATTACGTAACGCAATATCATCACGATGGGTAGTATTTAAGTTCTGCATAAAAAAACCTGGTCGTAAGAAGGTATATTCTATTCCAGAGGCAACTATCATATCCTCTATTTTCCGATGAGGTACAACTGGGTTGTTCTCAACTCCCATTAAAGATACAAAAACAATTTCCTCAATACCTTTTTCACTGAGTTTATCGATAAAATGTTTCATATCTTTCTTTGGGTTTGCAAGCTGTGGAGGACGGATCAAAAATACCTTCTTCACTCCATCTAGTGCTTGATCATATGTTGATGGATCTAAGAAATCGAATCTTACCATGTCAACTTCATACTGTGAAAAAACTTCTTTATCTTTATTAACATTTCTTAATGCAACACGAACCCTCTCATTCTTTGCAGAAAGTTCTTTCACAACATAATATCCAATATTTCCTGTTGCACCGGTAACTAGTATGGCTGGTTTCATAATGGGCACTTCCCTTCAGTATAAAACTCAAGATAATAGACCAGTCTATATAATAATATGTCGATAAAAAGGCTATACATTCAATTTGCATAGCCTAAAGATTAAGACAGTAATTTCGGGATATGACGAGCTACCTTTCTTAAAGGATCACTGTTCTGTTGCAATAATACATTAATAAAAGCACCCTCGATCATTGCATTAATGACTAGACCCACTTCTTGTGCATCTTCTTTGTTATAACCGCCTGAGATTAATTTATCTGCAAAAACGTTATGCCACATTTCATAGGAGTTCAGACAAGATTGCCTAAGAACTTCACTCGTATGAGCTGTTTCAAGTGCTACAGCCGCAACTGGAAGACCCTGTTTGACATCACTTTTTTCGTAATCATCAGCTAAGTTGTTAATAAATGTTTGTATAGCTGTAATAGGGTCGTCGCTACACTGTAATCCTTCTCTAATACGATTGGCAACAAGAATCGAAGTACTTTCTACTGCTTCACTTGCCAACTGCTCCTTTCCCTCAGGAAAGTAATAGTACAATGAGCCTTTTGGTGCACCACTTTCTTTTGTAATCTGATTTAAACCTGTTGCATGATAACCTTGTGTTTGAAACAAGATGGACGATGTTTCTATGATTTTATCCTTGGATGATTTTTTAGTACTCAAAAGACTTCACCTCAAATTATACCAACTGGTCTATATACAGATTATCACGTAATTTATCTCCTGTCACGTGTGAACTTTGTGAATTTTTCTCGAATAACTAATCAGTATAGATGGATAGAAGCTCTTGATGGATACTTGGATGAGCAGCCAATATACTGCCACTTTCTTTAAATGAAACAGATGTTCCATCTAACCTCGTAATGACTCCACCTGCTTCTTTTAAAACAATAACTCCTCCAGCATAATCCCATGCACTTAACATTGGTGCAACATATGCACTAAGTGTACCCTTGGCAATTTCACATAAACTAATAGCTGCACCCCCAACTAAGCGAAGGCCCCTCGTGGTTTTGTAGATATGTAACAGACTTGGATGGATGGCATCCTTCTTCCTTGTATCTTCCCAAAACATTGTTGATGAGACAAGGGCTTCTTTGAACAACATTGGCTTATCTAGGCTTAACTTCTCACCATTCACATATGCCCCATGGTCTTTTTCTGCAAAATATAACTCATTCATTGAAGGATTATAGACGACTCCAATTACTCCTATCCCTTTATGTACAATTCCTACAGAAATGCCGTAATACGGAAAGTTATGTATAAAATTCGTTGTTCCATCAATCGGATCAATAATCCACTGCGTGTCGAAGTGAGAAACATTCGTCTCAAACACCCCTTCTTCGCCAACGATCCCATGACTAGGGTATCTCTCTACTATTTTGTCCACTAAAAACCTCTCAACTGCACTATCAACTACAGTAACTAAATCCGCATGATTCTTTTTTTCCTCAAAGTCTAAAGAATCGTTTCTTAACTTTAACAGCAATAGACCCGCTTCACTTACGATCCCTGATGCAAATTGACCAAGTTCCTTAATATCTAAATCCATGAACGCTAGCCTCCCTTTGTCATCTTAAATATAACAATACTACAAAGGAACAGGTATTCACAATCGACAAGTACGTGGCATTTGTCGAATCAGTATGTTTCCACACACAAAAACTATTCGACATTTGCCGCGCATTTGTCGAATACAAAAAAGACAAGGAACTCTCCCCCTTGTCCACTACTTCTGCTTCAATTGTTCAAAAAATCTTCCAATGTTAACAACACCAACGTTTTTATATTTACCTAAAATCACTAGTTCCATCGGCAATTGCCCAACTTTATAGATTTGTTCCTCGTTAAGCTGTTTAATAAGGCTTGGCACTCCCTTAAATTCTTCTGTGGTAAGTGGGACTTGCTTAAGTTCCTCAGTCAGAATAAAATGTTCAGCCTTATAAAATAGGAACAGTTCTCCTTGACGCTGTAGTTTAATCTTTCTCCGAATCTTTTCTTCCTCGATGAAGACTTTTAATTCATTAAACAATTGTTCATCGTTCTTTTCATTAAAGCGTTTTACATGAGTATAGAGACCTTCTAAATTACTAGGAAGTTCACTCATAATTCGAGCCTGTTGCTCTGCGCCAAGACGAATTAGAAACGTCTCTGATTTTTCAAACCGTTGTGGAAGTAAGAATGCGTCTCGTAAAAAGTAAGGAATATCTAATGTTTCACCCTTATAGGAAATGGTCCTGATTTTTGTAAATCCAGGTTCTTCAAATGTTATCGACTCTTCTGTCGTCGTTGCTGCCACTTCAGCTTCAGATGAATTTGAATTCGTTTCCTTCTGCATTGATACAATTAATAATTGTTCAAGTGTTTTCAAACGCACTTCTAGTTCACTAATGTCATAGGCTTGTTCTTTTGGTGCTGATGGATCTTGATAATCAGGTACTTTAATTGAAAGAGGTGCGTATACCTCAATGTACCATTTAACCACTTTGTATAGCTCTTCCCAAGACAACAGTGCTTCTGAGTAGCGGAACATTCTCGCATCATGCGAAGCTTGGTTACCTGCTTTTCGAATATTGTGCAATGCATCACGAATATCTGCTGTTAAAATACCATCATTCTCTAGCATTTGAAGTCGATCTTTTAACGTTATTGTAGGATGTTCTTTCATATTTTCATAGGCCATCACGTTAATTAAGATGTTTTCAACAAACACTCTAGCATGTGTTAACATCGTTCTAGGACTAGAAAAAATACTAGATTCAAGCTCCCTTGCAAGAAGGGCTAGTTCCTTTGATAATGGCTCTAGAAACTGATAAAAATAAGGTGTATTCTTCATGTATGGTTCCTCCGAGGGCGTAGTCAAGTAGATACCTATTTTACCATACAGTCCCGTTAATCGTATCTTTATAAAATCTGTTAATTTGTGGTTTACATTTAGACTAGTAAACTCCGTAATTCTTCTTCAGAATAATTCCCTTCTATTCCAGGCTTAGATATAAAATAATTGTAAATTTCCTCATTAGAATAATTTATTTTCAATCCTTTGATAATCGTACTTAAATAGGCATGTGAGGGCTTGTTTAATTCCACTTGATTTATATCCCAAGGTGCTGTAAACGTAAAGACTGCATATCCTTTACTTTCGCCTAAGTATAGAATGGTTCCATACCAAGATTTGCGAAGAGTTTTAATGCCTTTTTCTTTTATATCCCCAAGGTCTATATCAAGTTCAATACCACTATTCTCTTGCTTCACTACATCGAAGAATTGTTCAGTAGTAATTAGATATTTCTTACTGTACGTAATATCCTCACTTTTATTGTGCCCGATGAAAGCGACACCTTGGTTGTTCCATCTCCCTGCCTCTTTTGCAAAATAAAGTGGATGATTCATCGTAAAGGTGTCTTCTTCAATTGGAAGAGTGTTATCCCTACACCCTACTTCTACCTCAGACGAACCAACTGGCTGTCCTCCCTTTATATAACATAAAAAACGGTCTACATTTATATTTGAACCATAGCTTGCATACCAGACATACTCTTTTTCTCTATTCATTTCTTTTCCCCCTTATTATGATAGTAAAGTAGTTCGAAAATTGGTCGATATACCCCTTCATAAATTCAATAACTCATTCACTTGCTTCAATATCTTTCCCGCTTTACCCTCTATAGTTAAGTCAAATTGAGTAGCATGGTAGTCAATTTCAGCATTGATATACACTTTTCTCCCATTGGTCATACTAGGTAGTTCACTAGCAGGATACACTTCAAGACTTGTTCCGATAACAATAACAAGATCAGATTTTCTTATATGGCTCATTGCTGTATTCCAACTTTCTTCAGGAAGTGTTTCTCCAAATAAAACCACTCCTGGACGAAGCTTCCCTCCACAAGAATGACAACTTTCTTTATCTAAGAAGTGATCTATAGAGTCTGGAGTTGAGCACTTATCACAACGAATTTTATGAATTGAACCATGGAGTTCATATACAGATTCATTGCCTGCAGCAATGTGATATCCGTCTACATTTTGTGTGGCTATAGCTTGGATTAGCCCTCTACCTTCCCATGCAGACAGTATTTTATGTCCTTTATGGGGAGAACATTTTTCAAGCCCCCTAATTCGCATACTATAAAATTCATGAAATAAATCATAATCTCTTTTAAGTGCCTTAGTTGTAGCCACCGTTCTAGGATCAATATTATTCCACCATCCACTTTTCGAACGAAAGTCTGGAATATTCGATTCTGTAGACATCCCAGCCCCAGTAAGAACCGTTGTATGTCTAGCCTCTTTAAGCCATGATGCTAAAATAGCTACTCCATCTGAAGAGTTATCTTTCACTTTCATGTTTTCCCCCTTCCTTTTTAACCAAATAACTTATATAAAAACACCTACTTTTGATATTAGTAGGTGTCCAAGTTGATAGGATATTAATGTATAAATATATCATAAACATTATTTGCATCTAATCACAAATTATTCTATACCTTCCATAAACAATTCTGTTGTCTGAATAAAAGTTTCTTCATCTGGTTCAAAAAGGTTATGATCATGTCCTACAAATACTTCTACCTGCGCATGTGGGATTTTATCTTGATATTTTTTAACATCGTCTTCCGATAAAACAGCACCTAATTTACCGCCACGAATAATAAGGACTGGGCACTTAATCTTACTTAATTCATCCCAAAATGGTACAAGATAAGACTCTTGTTGAAGTCCACGTAAAGCATCTTTACTCATTCTTTGTTTTAACGCTTTCCCTCTCCAAGGTGGTAATGAAGAAAAAAAGTACACCCATCCTTCAGGGAGTTGAGTATGCACTGCTGGATAATCTCCTATGATGAGACCTTTTAAAGCTTTTGTATTTTGGAGCGCGTATCCAATTGCATAGGAAACTCCTCTTGAAAAGCCCATCAAAACATACTCATTTAATTTAAGATGAGTAATCACTGAATCAATATCTGCAATGTGGTCTTCTAGAGTGTATCCAGTTTTAGGAGAATCACTCTTGCCACGACCTCTAAGTGTGATCACAACACAATGTCTAGGAGCAAGCTTTTCCAGGACTGATATATAGTCCTCTGCACTTTCTGAAAGTCCCGGAACAATAACGAGAGGCGTAGTTTCTTTTAGATGACTGTTTATCTCTAAGTAATGGATTTTTGTACCATTGTGATCAACCCTGTATTCACTATACTCCATCATTACTGCACTTCCTTTCATAAAAAAATTTTATATGTTCTCTTCCTCCTTATCTTTCTTTTCTAACAGCTTCTTCAAACGATCTAAATGATCTGAATCCTCCGTTTTAATAATCCGTTCAAACATTGGTTTAAAAAAAAAGCTTTTGATACCCTTCGGACGAAGGATTCCATTAAACTCTATTGTTGTTCCTTCTCCATTTGGTCTAAGTGTGTATTGGTATTCTACGGTATAACCATTCACTTCATTTTTGAAGGCATATGTTTCATTGAGTGTATAAGCTAATACAGTTAGTGTACTTGTAATTTCTCTTCCTCTAATTTCTTTAACCTCTTTAATTTCTGTGCCTTCTTGTATAGGACCTTCTGTTACTTTCTCTGTTTTAACAACATAATCGTATATATCGGGTGCATTTTTTGTATCTGTCATAAACTCGAATACCTTTTCTAAAGGCACATCAATTGTTGTTTCTAGTTTAAATGCCATAACATTCTCTCCTTGAATATACTACTGCTTTTTATAAGATAATACCTTTGATTCACTATAAAGGCAAAATCTTTTCTACAATCCCTGAATAATGGAATTCACTGTATGAATTGGTGAGTTTTCCAAAAAGGAAGCATACTGAATTGGTCCGTTTTTCGGAAACAAGTCTTTTCGAATTTGTTTTACCGAATTGCCTCTATGATAAGCATGTATAACCTGTTCTTGAAGACCTAATAGATAGTCCCGTTTCTGCTCTAAAAGTTTTCGTCCACCTTGTATATATCCACGATGCGAGCAATACACATCCTTGAAACGGTACTTTAATGTCTTATCTATAGAACGAATGATTTCTGGTACGGATTCAAAAGAAAAATTAGACGTCGGAGCATGATGCAAATACAGATCTCCTGTAAAACAGATGCCCTTCTCTTCATCAATCAAAACAATATGATCCTCTGCATGACCAGGTGTATGAACAATTTTGAGAAGATGTGATGTAGTTTGTACGTAAGAACTCTCTAAGGCTTGCGGATGAAAGGGTTTGCGATTGTGCCAGACTACCGCTCTGTACAATGGTAGTTTTGTAGCTTTTTCACAATGTTTTACTCCAAGAGGATGAATCCACTGTGGAATGTTGTAATTGTTCTCAATCCACGGACTATTCCCTGTATGATCTTCATGATGGTGGGTGTGAATGACTTGTTTTATCGTTAATTCTTTAAAAATCCTACGGACTTCCTGACCAACACTACTTGGTCCGGTATCGAGTAGAATGTCATCAATTTGAAAGAGGTACACCCTCATCTTAGTACCTATATTGTTGGTCGTAAGTTTAAAAGCTTGTATCAAAACATTTCATCTTCTTTCTATTTAACTAGCTAATTAAAAGTGTACTACAAATTATTTTTATTTTGTAAAAAAATTCTATATTTACATAATAAAAAAACGGACAGCATCAAATACTGTCCACTAATTCTAATTTATTGGTCCTACTATTTCTTTTTCTGGAAAAGTTAATACGTATTTTGTTCCTTTACCTACTTCACTATCAATCTCAATTTCCCCATCCATCTTTTTAATTATAGCATAGGAAACCATCGTTCCGAGTCCGGTTCCTTTTTCCTTGGAAGAATAAAATGGTGTTCCTAGTCTTTTCAGTTGTTGAGGTGACATCCCTTGACCGTTATCACGAATATAAATCGTATTGGTTTTACCCAGTTTTTTTAGTTCAATTTCTAGTATTCCACCTTCTTGCATAGCCTCAATTCCATTTTTGCAAAGATTAATCAGTGCTTGCCTAAGCTTGTTCCGATCTCCAACAATATACATATCACTTTCATCAGGTGAACTTGTTTTTATTTCTATGTTATTAAAACTTGCGTAGGTAAATAGAACATTAGAAAGATAACGAACTTCTTCCTGAAGGTCTATATTTTCAACCACGTCTATCGTGGGCTTTGCAAGTGATAGATAATCACTAATGATTAAATCTGCCCGATTTAGTTCCTCTAGACAGATTTGTTTAAATTCTTCCTTTTTGCTTTTATCTAAATGATCTTCAGCAAACAGTTGAATGAATCCCTTCACAGTAGTCAATGGATTCCTAATTTCATGAGCTACAGAAGCGGCCATTTCACTTACCATTTTTAACTTTTCACTTCTATATATTTCTTCCTCCATATAATAATAATGATTTAACTTCTCAAGCAAATAAACGCAAAAACCAATAATTATCCCCTGGACGATATACGTTTGAAGTGTTTCTCTAAGACTACTAATTAACAAGTCTAATTGACCTATAAATGATAGATAAAGTGAAAAGGTTAATATTTTCATTAAGGTACATAACACAACAGCCATGATGATTTTTTGATAGATCTTAATTGAATTAAATCTCTTAAGTGTCAGAAAAACAATGAATATCGTTGGTATTAATGAAATTGCGTATAAAAACGTGTTCGCATTACCCAGGATAAATCGATATATGATTAGTACACCAAATAAAACAACTGAAACAACTGGTCCACCATAAAGTGAGCCAACAATCACAGCAATGGACCTAAAATCATAAGTCAGCCCATTTACGTTAATGGGCAATGTCATAACAATAATTAAAATGACAGAAAAAAGAATGGTCAGAAGAAAACGGTAAAGGAAGACTCTATGCTTTATTTTATAGATATATGGGTAGAAAATTAATGGTGAAAAGATAAAGAAAATGTTTAAAATAAAATCCTTAAAAATTGTAACCATCTTTTTCCTCCGCTACGCTGAATAATTATTCTACTGTTGAGAATTAATTTCATCTCACAAGCATAATTATTCGACAACATTTTCATAATCCCTTCATAGCGAAAAAAATATTTAAACTTAAAACTTTCTTTCCAGATACCCATACGTACAAATATGACATGTTTTGTTATCTTTCCCCTTACACTGCTCACAAATATGAAATCCACATCGATCACAAACAAACCAAACGATTTCCCTCGGATATTCATCCTTACAATTTTGACAAGGAATATACGTAATCATTGTTCCAACCCCCAAAATAACAATTAAGCGTTATATCTAATATTTATACATGTCAGCTGGTTTTTAGACATTCTTCTATTTGTTTATTGTATAATTTTTCTAGACATTCTTGAAACTTAATGGTAACTAATTCGTCTTCTATAATGGAGGTGGATTAAAATGTCTTGGAACGCAGTCTTGTTTGGTGTTATCGCTGGTATTCTTTCATTTATTTTTATCGGTGGGGTAAGTGAATTAACAATAACAAATATTCTACTAGGTTTTATTGCAGGTAAACTAATGGATAAAAAATAAAGGAAAATGCATATCAAAACCCGCATAGGCAGCTCTATGCGGGTTTTACGTTCATACGTATTTACTACCCTCTCGGACACTTAATTTAGCTAGGGAATTCTGAGCAATAAATTGTCTTACAGAAGTAGGATTTGTCTTAGAGTATTCTCTCAGCGCCCAGCCGATGGCCTTTTGAATAAAGAATTCCTTGCTATTGGCATTTTTTAAAATATATCGATATAGCCTATCTTCATCTGTCTCAGCCTTATAGCGAAGCTGATATAGTATAGCTGTTCTACGAAGCCATAAGTGTTCATCAGTTACCCAACTTTCGATTGTTGGTGCAACTATTTCGGGGTACTCTTTAGCAATCTTTCCAACAGGATGTGCGGATAGAGTATCAACAGTATCCCACCATGATTTGGTCTTTATAAGCTTTTCCATTAGCGGCATATGAGTAGAGTTAACTTTTTTCAAAGATTTACTAATATAGTCTAAGGCCGCATATTGGTACTCTCTCTCTTCCTTCTCCCATAACTGCTCAACAAGAGTAGGTTTAAACGCTTCTTTTAAGATCCCTGTCTCTTTATAAAATAGCCTCATTAGCTCCCTTCTTAGTGGCGTTTTAATTCCGAGAAAGGGAAAATGATCTTTCATATATTTCTTCATTGGAAATGAATTTTCCTCATTGCGTTTTTCTTCAAATAAAATAACTAGAAAGCTTAGTTCGTTCATTGTCTAACCTCTATTCGAGCGTATTTCTAAAGCTCTCTTACTGATACATTTTTTCATTCAACTAACCTTCAACCTCTAATAAAGTCGGCAAAGCTGAAATCGCACCAACCTTTGTACAAACAATTGCACCCACCCGGTTACTAAATGACACTATCTCTTTTAACCGGTCAAAATCAGACAACAACTCAATTGGAGAATTTTCGGTTGAAAGTTGGTATAGAATCCCCCCAACAAACGCATCTCCTGCTCCAGTCGAATCAATGCTCTTAACCTTGATACTCGGCACCGTCACACTTTTTACTCTATTGGATAAATATGTTCCTTCTTGCCCCAAAGTTACTGCTACGACTTTTGCACCTAAGTCATGAAGCCTTTGAACAGCTTCTTCTATATCATTATAGCCAGTAATAATATCTAACTCTTCAAGACTCACCTTTACAAAATCTGCTAAAGATATACCCTCCCTAGCAATCGAGATAAAGCTATCTTTTGAACCTTTCCAAAGATCATCCCGAAAGTTCGGATCAAATGATACAAGTTTACCAGTCGATTTTGCCTGTTTCATAAGATTCAGGTAAGTTGACTTAAAAGGGTCGCCAAGAAGAGCTGTTGCTGACCCAAAATGAAAAATAGAAAATTCATCAAGCCTTGCTTCATAAATGTCTTCCTTTGTCATATAAGCATCTGCACCACGATTGAAAACAAAATCACGTTCTCCATCTTCCTTACGAGAGACAAAGGCTAAAGTAGTCGAATGATTTTCATCAAAAACAATCATTGAGGTATCAATACCCAAGTCATCTAATGTCTTTTTTAGAAAGTAACCAAAAGGGTCTTTACCAACCTTCCCGCTAAATACCGCATCGCCACCCAGTTTTACGATTGCAGCACAAACATTTGCAGGAGCACCACCTGCTTGTTTTTCAAATGTACGCCCTTCAATTAGATCAACATTGACATCCGTACAGAAAAAATCAATTAGAAGTTCACCTACACATAATACTTTCTGATTTGAACTCATTCCCCTAAACCTCTCCTCTTTTTAAAATGCACCTGCAACCGTCCATTTTTCTACCTTTAATAACTCAATTTCCCCTTCACTAAAGAACTGAATACCTATCGATTCTTCATTTGGGTAGATTCGACCTGTCATTACCTTTTCACCTTCATTAATAAATAACTCAACAGAAGAAGAATCAAGAAATAAATGTAGGTGTAGTTTGTTGTCAATTAATTCGACGGGAGCTTGACGGATTCCTTTAGGACCAGCCCCTGAATTGTCTCGATTAAAGGTGATCACCTTTGTTCTAGTGTCATAATACAACACTGTTTCTTCACCTAAATCTTCGTTCACCCTTACCTTTAGTCCAAACTGTGTTGCATCTTTTGCGTCTATCGTTACTTTTAATTCAACGAAACTCCCATCCACTTTTGGCAGCAGTTCATTACCATTTACCTGGATCCTTTCATAAGCAACCTTGTCTTTACGCAGCGATTTTAGTTCAGGAACTGGAGAAATGCGTAGCGTTCCATTTTCAAGTGTCATCACTCTTGGTAAGGTTATCGCACCTGCCCACTCATACTTCTGTTCAGGCATTTCACTTTCCCACATATTCATCCATGAAAGTACAATTCGACGGCCTTGTTCGTCAACGGTTGTTTGTGGAGCATACACATCAAATCCATAGTCGAGTAATTGAAAAGGACCATGTTCTAAGATCCCTGTTTCATAATCCAGCTTTCCAACCACATATCCTGACTGGTGAAGATTATGGTACATATATCCCTCTGGTGCCATTCCTTGTGGAGACATAAGAAGAATATCCTGTCCATCGATGTTAAAGATATCCGGGCACTCCCACATATAGCCAAAGTTTCCTGTCCCAGTAGCAGCCACATTCATAAATTCCCAATCCACTAAATCTTTTGAACGATAAAGTAAAATTTGACCGATGTTCTGATTGGTTTTAGAGCCTAATACGCAATAATAGTGCTCACCTTTTTTCCAAACTTTAGGATCTCTAAAATGAAAAGGATGAATGTTGCCTTCAGGAGCAGTCGAGATAACAGGGTTTTGTTCATCTTTTGTAAAATGAATCCCATCTTGACTAGAAGCTATACATTGAACCTGCTTTAACTGGTGGTCATGGTCATCACCGGTCCACACATTCCCTGTATACATAAGATACAATTTATCATCGATTTGAATCGCACTTCCTGAGAAGCAACCATCTTTATCATAATCTTCACTTGGAGCAAGCGCGATTGGAAGATGCTCCCAACTTGCCAAATCTCTGCTTTTCGCATGCCCCCAGTACATTGGTCCCCATTGAGGTGAAAATGGATAATGCTGATAAAATAAATGGTACTCTCCATTATAGAAACTAAACCCATTTGGATCATTCATCCATCCAGCTTGAGGAGCAACGTGATAGGTGGGATACCACTTGGTCTTACGAATTTCTTCATGCTTTGACTTAAGTACTTCTTCTGCCTGAATAATTTTATCATCATGGTTCATATTTCATCGGTCCTTTCTTTCTTCCTATGTACATAGTGTCGTTCCTTTTTATAAATCTCAAACATTTTTTCAACCGCTAAGTACAAAAACAAACCTTGGCATCTGAACCAAGGTCTTGTTTTTATTATTTATCACCTGTAAAGGAAATACCTTTGATAAAGTAACGATTGAAGAATGCGTAAAGCAACAAGACAGGTAGTGTAAATACCATCGAAGCTGCCATAATATAATTCCAATAACTAATATACTGTCCCTTAAAGGTGTTCAATCCTAATGGAAGAGTGAATAGTTCAGGATCTGATAGAATAATTAACGGTCTCATAAAATCATTCCAAGAACCCATGAACACAAATATTGCTTGTGCAGCAAGAGCTGGAGTAGCCATTGGTAATACGATTCTAAAAAACGTTCCGAATTTTCCTAATCCATCTAGCTCTGCTGCTTCCTCTAGTTCCTTAGGGAAGTTGATGAAAAACTGTCGCATCATAAAAATAAATGTAGCATTGACCATTCCCGGAATAATCATGCCCTGGTAGGAATTTAACCAACCTATTTCTTTTAAAATTAAGTAGTTTGGAATCATCGTTACTTGTCCTGGTATCATTAAAACGGCAAGAATTATTATAAAGAGTGTTTTTTTACCAGGAAAGCTTAACCTTGCCAATGCATACCCTGCCATTGAGTTAAAAAGAATATTTAAGCTAGTTACAGATAATGCAATAAAAATACTATTAAATAACCAACGTGGAAAGAGCTCTTGTTCTACGAAAATCATTTTATAATTTTCTAACGTAAACTCCCTAGGGATAAAACTGATAGTCCCACTCACAATCTCCTCTAATGTTTTAAAAGAAGAGGACAGTGCCCACAAAAAAGGTATTAACGTGATTAACGCGTATACAGTTAGGATCGTGTATAATAGTCCTTTACCGAAACCGATCTTTCTCTTCATGTTCTACTGACCTCCTTTTAGTATAGAGATTCTTCTTTTGAAAATTTCCGTTGAAGTACTGTTGCAGTTAGAATAACAACCGCTAAAGCAAATGCTAGGGCAGCTGCATATCCCATTGTGCCTAAGTTTTTAAACGCATATTGATAGATAAGTAAGACAACGGTAAGGGTTGAATTATTCGGACCACCTGAACCGGCCGAGAAGATATACGATTGATCAAATAATTGGAAGGTACCGATAATACCCATAATGACCACAAAAGAAGTTACTGGACGTAAGTTAGGAACCGTAATATAAAAGAACTTTTGAATTGCATTGGCACCATCTAAATCGGCAGCTTCATAAAGCGAATCTGGTATTCCTTGAAGCGCAGCTAAGTATATTACCATGAAGAACGGTGCTGTTGACCAAATATTCATGATCATAATTGCATTTAACGCTACTGAAGGATCACCCATCCAGTTATAAGTTGGTAATCCAACGATATCTAACATCTTATTGATAAGTCCGTTTTGATTATACATCCACATGAATATTAGAGTTAATACGGCCGAAGACGTTAACGTAGGTAAAAAGTATACAATTCGAAAGAATTTCTGTCCTTTTAGCCCAGCATTAAGTGACGCAGCTAAAACTAATGCTAAAAACGTTTGCGTTGGAACAACAATCGCGACATATTTAAACGTATTCCAAAGGGCAATTTGTGCACGGCTGTCATCTGCTATTCTTGTAAAATTATCAATGCCTACGAAATCAAACGATACCGTTCCTAATAGCTGTACTTTGTGAAAGGAAAGAAAAATCGCATATAGGATAGGACCTATTATAAAGAGTAGTAGTACGAATAGTGTCGGGGACATAAACAAATACCCTTGACCTGCTTCACGTAATAACTTTTTCCGATTTCTCATTTTCTCAACTCCCTCTTTCTGTTAACCTTTAAGTCTTGTGATTGCATGTGATTGGAAGTTTCCTAGTTGATACTTTCTATCTCAACTCTTTCTAACGATTTTCATTCAAATCATTACAAAGAGTTGAATAGAAAGAGTCGAGGAGGGAAGAACCCCTCCCCTATCTTTTCAAGTTAAATATTAGTTATTGTCGATTTCTTTATTTGCCACTTCTTGTGCTTCTTTCAATGCTTCAGCAAGAGGACGATCTCCTAGGTACGCACTTACAAATTGATTGTTAAAGTTTGTGAAAATGATTGGTAAGTTTGTTCCATCAGACCAAACTGTTGCATAAGGAGCACCAGCAACAAGTGCACCACGTAATTCATCTTTGTCATACCCTAATTTTTCAGCAACTGACTTACGTGAAGGTAACTCAAAGCCTTTTGAAGTCCACGTTTCCATTCCTTCTTTACCAGTAAGGTACGAAATTAACGTCGCAGCAGCTTCTTTCTTCTCAGATGCAGCGTTCATTACGTAAGCTACAGTAAATGCCATTGTTCCATTTTTACCATCAATCGTTGGAACTTCAGCTGTTCCGAAATCGATATCTGGGAATGTGTTTTGAATATAAGGAATTGCCCAGTTTCCTTCAATAACCATAGCTGCTTTACTTTGACCGAACATTTCTCCTGTCCAACCAGCACCAACTTGGTTAGGTTGTGCAGCCGTCTTATCAACTAATGCTTGATCAACATATGGTTGAAGCCCTGCAACAACTTTTGAATCAGCAAAGTTTGCTTTATTATCTACAACTACTTCTCCGCCTTTTGATTCAGCTATAAACATTAAACGAGCAAGCTCTGGATTTTGTCCAAATCCATATACATCAGTACCTTTTGTTAGTGCTTTAGAAACTTCACGTAATTCATCCCAAGTTGTTGGAACTTCTACACCAGCTTCCGCAAACATTGCTTTGTTATAGAATAATGCTAATGTAGAGTACCCTTTTGGATAACCATACGTTATGCCATCTTTTTGGAATGCTTCTAATAAAGGAGCTTCAAAATCCGCCGCATCAAAGTCTTCAGGCATATGCTCATCAAGTGGTTCAATTACACCAGTTTCAATTAAACCAGGTGCTTCAAAAGCATCTAGGTAGAACACATCTGGACCTTCTCCACCTATTAATCTAGTTTTAATAACATCCATGTATTGATCAGCAATTACTTCATGTTTTACCTTAATGTTTGGATGTTTGTCTTCAAAGTCTACTAATACTTGCTTTAATAGGGCTGCTTCTTCGGGAGATGAACCCCAACCTGCAAGTGTAATTTCTACTTGTTTTCCTTCTTCTTTTGGAGCATCTTTAGAAGTAGTGTCTTTATCCTCACCACTACAACCTGCTAGAATACTACTAGCTAATAATGTGGTCATACCAAGTGTAGCAAGCCATTTCTTATTAAACATTTTTCTTTCCCCTTTCATTTTTAAAAAATTTTATCTATCGAAGAAATCTTCGAATAAGATCATTTATTAATAACTTTATATCCAGTGGTGTTTTCTAAAATTTCAATTCCTTCTCTAGTCACTCGAAGGGATAGCAGTCCTTCTCCGATTGATAGATTGCTTACCTCAAGTTCATTCATAGGTTTTAGCAGATTAGGAGAAATTGTTATCTGTTTTTTCATACTGTTAGGAAATAGGCCTAACATGGATTGAACAAAAACAAGTGGTGTTCCAGCTGCCCACGCTTGTGGAGAGCATGCAACCGGGTATTTTACAGCCTTACCAATCGATTTTTCATAACCGCAGAAAAGTTCAGGTAAGCGATCATATTCAAAATAACTTGACGCATCGATTAGACCTTGCATTACCGTATTGGCCTCTTCACTCTTTTGTAGCTTACTCATCCCAAGAAGAATTAAGCTATTATCATGAGGCCATATACTTCCGTCATGATAGCTCATTGGGTTATAACCAGCCTCATCTGCTCCCATTGTTCGAATGCCGAATCCTGAGAACATTTTTGGAGATACAAGCATTTCTACTACTGAATTTACTCTTTCAGGTGAAAGCATTTCTGAAAATAATACATGCCCTGGATTTGATGTAATTGTACCTACCTGCTTTTTATTTTCATCCAATGCAATGGCGTAATAGTTCAGATCATTCATCCAGAATGCTTCTTCAAACTTTTCTCTAAGAGAACTTGCTTGTTCTTTTAGCACTTTTGCTTTCTCACCATTTCCAAGAGTGTCAAAGATTTCAGCTAGCTCCATTTTTGCTTGGTACACATAGCCTTGAACCTCACTTAAAGCAATTGGTGTTTTCGCGTAGTCTCCATTACGGTGAACAATGGAATCACCGGAGTCTTTCCATCCTTGGTTGGCAATTCCCTTACTTGATTCTTGATGGTACTCGATAAACAAATCACCATCACGATCCCCATAATGATCAATCCAATTTAATGCTGCTTCGATGTTATCATTTAACGTAGTTACAATTTCTAAATCCCCCGTCCATCGGACGTATTGAGTTAACAACACTAGAAAGAGCGGTGTAGCATCAATTGTTCCGTAATATGGTGTAAAAGGAATTTGGTTTGTGTTCGCAAGCTCTCCATAACGAATTTCGTGCATAATCTTCCCTGGTTGTTCATCTCTCCATGGATCGACCTTTGTCCCTTGCTGACTTGCCATCGTTAGTAATGTTCCTTTAGCAACTACAGGATTAAAAGGTAGCATTTGTAGTGCAGCTATCAAACTATCTCTTCCAAATGGAACACCAAACCAAGGTAGTCCAGCAACAGGGAACTTGCCATATCCTAAATCCGTTAGTAGTACTCGTAAATCACCAATTCCACGGTCTATTAGACGTTGTAGCGGTTCAAAATCTGTCTTAACTTTTGTAATTGAACTGTCCCACTCTTCGTAGGAATTTTTAAGATTTACTAACGCTTGGTCAAATGCTAATGGTTCCGTCACATCTACCTGACCAATCGTTGGTTGAATCATAAAAATGAATGTGTCTTCTTCTAAATGATTCAATTCAAAATCAAAGTAAACGCTTCCATCTGAATCAGATGATTTTTCTGCTTTATCCCAGCTAATGATTGTTGATCGATGTAGCTGGTCTGCTCCTTCATAGTGGAAGGTTAATGACTTGTTTGAAATCGTTTGGCCTTTTCTTTTTCCAATCTCACCTGTTTGAAACCCACGTACAATGAACATATCTGAGAAATCAACATCGAAATGAAGACTCACATTGAAATTAACGGATTTTGGGTAGTAGTTCTTCACCTTAATAGACTCGTATAAAACTTCATCATAAATGAATCGAGTTCTTGTTATTTCGACAGATTCACGCCATAAGATCAATTCGCCGTCTTTTTCCATATGAGGGTTGGTTAGTAAGATTTTTGACATATAGTTCTCAGCTGCATCTGAAGCTAGCAAAACTGGATTTTCCCCATTAATCTTTAAATCTAACTTACTTAAAAATCTTGTATCCTTCGTATAAAGACCAAGTCCATACTGATGGTTTTCCGTAATGTTTCCATTTGTATCTGTTAGTAAGAAGAGATCGTTTTCTTTGATGACTCTGTAATCCATAGGTACCTCCTTAATCTCTATTGCCAAGAGAACTTGTTTTTAGTCTCTCTTTTTCCGAAACGTTTTGGTCGAACTTGAAAAAAATATCGCATTTCGTCATGTTATGTCTACCAAAACGTTTCGGATTTTATGCAAAAGAATCAAATGATTCTTTTCATTTCCTTAGAGTACTCGTTGTTTCCCTGATTTTTAACTCTGTTGGTAGCGTTATCGTATGTGGTTCATTATCATTCTCAAGCATGTTTATTAATAACTTTGCCGCTTCAAAACCCATTTGTACCTTGTCTTGGGCAATAGTTGTTAAAGCTGGTGTAATGTGTTCTGCGAGAATAATATCATCATAACCTACAATGGAAAGTTCTTCAGGAACTTTCTTACCTAGTTGTTTAGCAGCCTTTATTACCCCCATTGCCATCAAATCACTTGCACACAATATGGCTGAAATCTCAGGGTAAGTTGATAATAGTTCAAGTGCCTGTTCTTCGGCTTTCTTTTCTTCAAAGTCACCATTGGTGACCCATTTAGGGTTTATTGGTATTCCAGCACCCTCAATTGCTTGGTAATAACCTTCAAGTCTTTGCCTGCTTACAAAAGCGTACTCATGTCCATTGACCATCGCAATATTTCGGTGACCTAGTTCAATTAAATGCTGTACTCCCTTTTTAACTCCTTGGACATTATCAGTTGTAACATAGCCAACGGAATCAGACTGTATCGGAATATCTATTAAGACACAAGGGATTTCGCTATCAACAACTTCCCTCAAATAAGGATCATCGGTACGAATTCCAGAAATTATAACACCGTCTACCCTTCGTTCGCGACATAGTTCAGAATAAGTCTTTTCACGTTGCTTTGAAGATGTTGTACTAAAAATGACAAGGTCATAGTCTGTTTCACCCACATATTGATTTAAGCCTACTAAAACCTCGAATGTAAAGTTATCTTTTATACTGCCTCGGTTAAGGCCCGAAATAAGTAAACCAATTGTTTTGGACTTATTCATTACAAGGCTTCTTGCCAACGTATTGGGACTGTACTTTAATTCTTTTGATATCTCAATAATTTTCTGCCTTGTTTTTTCATTTACATCAGAATATCCGTTTAGGGCTCTTGAAACAGTTGTCACGGAGACTCCAGCAGCCTTTGCAATATCTTTAATTGTTGTCATTGTGAAACTCCTCCAAAACGTTTCGGATATCTCTTACTTTGGATTCTACTATAGGTAGAAATCGTTTTCAATAAAAATATTTAACTATTTTCTTTCATTTTATTTTGCTCTAAAGAAAGTATCTAACAATTGGTTGTTTTATTATTGGGGTTTCACTGCATTAAAGATGTGACGAAATGGTGAAAGAGGTCTCTCAGACCACATCCCTCTCTCTAGAAAGAGGAATATAGTCTAATGAAGAACCTTTTACATTAATCCACATTCTTTAAAAAGCCGCCTATCACTCTTACATACTCTTCACGTTCTTCGATATACGGCATATGTGCACTTTGTTCAAAAACATGAAACTTCCCATTTCGCGTTAGAGAACTAAAATACTCCGTAGATTTAGGTGTTGCTTCATCATATCGGCCACATGTATATAGAGTTGGAACAGCGATGTTGTTTAACTCTCCTGTGCAATCAAAGTCTTTTAAGTTCCCTGTTACATGAAATTCAGAAGGACCCCACATGATGTTATACACTTCAGGATTTTTAAAATGTGCACCTTGTTTTAGAAACTCTGGGAATGGGTCAAGTCTGCATACGAAGTGTTGATTAAAAACTTTCGTAGCTTCCTTATACTCTTCTGAATCTGTTGTTCCATTTTCTTCACATCTAGTTAATATTTCTTGAACTTCTTGCGGTAATAGCTTTCGGTTTTTTTCTTGGTCTTCTGCCCATAATGGTGCACTTAGACATGGACTAGAGAAAATTATGCTCTTTACACCCTCAGGCTTTTGTAAATAATAAGCTGCAGCTAAGGTTGTCCCCCAAGAATGTCCTAATATATGAAATTCTTCAAGATTTAATGCGTTACGGATTTGACTTAATTCCTCAACAAAGCGGTCTAGCGTCCATAATGAAGTATCTGTTGGACGATCAGATTTTCCACATCCTAATTGATCATAAAAAATGACAGGTCGGTCTTCTGCTAGAATTCTTAACCCTTGTAAAGAGTAATGCGAAGAACCTGGACCACCATGTAAAACAATTACAGGTGTATTCTCGGTACCGTTGTCATGAAGTTGATAAAATACCTTTCCACCTGTTACTTCAATCATACCTTCTTTTAAATTCATAGTAGCTCCCCCTTTTATATATGGAGATATTGTACCATTTTTCTAAAGTAACAGTAGAGTCTTAAATTATTTAAAGCGAATTATAAACTTTAGTTATTTAAAGAGGAATAACTTACCACCTTCTAAAGAATGCTAAACATAAGGGGGTGCATATATGAGAGAGTTTCCAGATGAACAAAGTACTGACGAAGGAAATAGCAGGACAACGGAAAACGTAGCGATTAGTCCTAAGGAAACAATGTATCCAACAGTTGATCACATTATTAATGAATTTCAGGATTGTGGCGACTTAGTGCACAGAACCTACCCTCACAATCAAGTTCATGTATTTTATTTTGATCATTTAGTTGATTATAAAAAACTAAAACAGTCTGTTTTAATGCCATGCTCAACATTTTCATTAGACCAACTTCAAACAATGTTAACAGAGAGGCAATATACACCCGTTGCTGAGTCTAAAAAAGCCATATCCGAGATTTTAGATGGAAAAGCATTACTTTTTTTGAACAAGAATGCTTACATCATAGACATTTATGGTCCTAAGGAAAGAGCCATTGTTCAATCTGAAACTGAAACCGTTATTACTGGACCACATGATGCGTTTGTTGAGGGCATCGGGACAAACCTTTCAATCGTACGTAGAAGAGTAAAAAGTTCACACCTGAAAGTCCTAAAGTTTTCAGTTGGAGAGATTGCGAAAACAGATGTGTATCTACTCTATATAAAAGATGTAGCTAATCCAGATTTAATTCATCAGGTTATCGGGAGAATAAAATCGGTTGAACTGGATGCTATACATGATACAAATATGTTTGTTCAGATGATTGATGAGAATCCTAACTCGATTTTCCCCCAATATCTAACGACAGAAAGACCTGATACGATTGCATCTAAATTAGTTTCAGGCCGTATAGTTGGAATTGTAGATGGTAGTCCATCGGTCTTTATTGCACCAACAAGCTTTTTTGAATTTTTTGCTTCACCTGATGATTACTATCAAAGATGGTGGCTAGGTTCTTTTATTCGGTTATTACGTTTTTTTGCATTTATTATCACTATACTATTTACAGCATTATATGTATCTGCAACTACCTATCATTATGAAATCATTCCTGATACTTTATTAATTTCATTAGCTGAATCCCGGAGTAGAGTTCCTTTTCCTCCTATTTATGAAGCTCTTCTCTTAGAAGTCACAATTGAGTTATTAAGGGAGGCAGGTGCAAGACTGCCGACGAAGATTGGACAAACAATCGGTATCGTTGGTGGGATTGTTATTGGGCAGGCAGCAGTGGATGCTGGCTTCACTTCCAATATTTTAATTATTGCAGTTGCAATATCTGCCATCGCATCATTTGTAATTCCAAGCTATATCATGAGTGCTTCTATCCGTTTAATACGATTTGGATTCATCCTCTTAGCTGGTCTATGGGGTAATTTCGGGATTGTTGTTGGAATTGCTTTTTTAATAATTCACCTCAGTGGGGTAACGAACGTGGGAACTTCTTATGTAACCCCTATTGCTCCATTTTATAAAAAAGAATGGTTGGACACATTCGTCCGTGGTCCATTATGGGCCTTACGAAAACGTCCTGTTTTATCAAAATCAGATAACCCGAATAGGAACAAGATGAGGAGATAAAGGTATGCTAAACCCTGTTAAAGAATCATTAAGTAGCTTTCATATCATTCTTCTAACATACCAAATCCAATCTGGAGTTGTGCTGTTTAGCTTGCCCGGACTACTAGCAGAACACTTTGGTACAAATGGCTGGATGGTTACTTTATTTCTTTCAAGTATAGTTATGGTAAATATCTTTGTTATTTCTTTGGCCTACAAATACAGTAAGGGTACTTCTATTTGGGTTGTGTTAGAAGATACTTTTTCAAAAATAGTATTATATCCCTTTTATATAGGTCTTGCTGTTGTATGGTCCATTCTTGGATGTATGGTTGGAAAAAAATACATTCTACTTTTTCAAATGCTCTCATTTCCGACAACTAATCCGATGATGTTTAAATTTGCCATGGATGTACTGGCTTTTCTCTTATTAATAAAAGGATTATACAATATTTCCAAGGCATCCACGATTATCTTCATGCTTACAGTTTGGATTGTCTTCTTAGAGGTTTTTCATATACCAGAAATTGAACTATCGCGCTATACTACCTTTTTCCTTCAAGGTGGAACAGATTGGGTTAAAGGACTTCTTGATGGATATAGTGCATTCTTAGGATATGAACTGGCCATTCTATTTTTTCCTTATGTCACAAAGGAATCAAAGCTAATACGCTCAGTGTATATCGGAAACCTAGTTACAACCTTCGTCTACCTCACTGTTATGATCGTATGTTTTGGTTTTTATAGCTATCAACAGCTGGCACATATGTTATATCCAGTTCTTGATTTATTAGCATTTATTCAACTTCCCTTTATGGCTAGAATTGAAAACATTTTATTTACAACATTTTTCCTCAAAACGATTGTCACTACCGTATTATATTTTTGGGCTGCCAAGCAAGCCTTAAAGCGTATTTTTAAAAGATCAAATGAGAAAATGATTAGTTTAAGTATCATTATTTTTACATTTATAATCGCATTTTTCCCGAGGGTTATCACAGAGGTTGATTTATGGTTAACTAACCTTGCCTACATTGAAACAGTGATTGCATTTGTATTACCTCTAATAGTACTTTCGGCTTTATTTATTCAGAAAATGAAGAGGAAAGGTAAGGATGTCAGTGTATAGATTCTTTTTCCTCGTGTTTATTCTATTCCTTACTGGATGTTCAGACCAACACATTCTTGAAGATTTAGGGATGATTCATACCGTAACCTATGATCTTGCAGATGATGGTGAGAAGTACTCAAAGAACCCAAAGTTGAAGGTGTCTGTATCAATACCAGTTACCTCAGAGAGGGTAAAAGAAGACCGAGAACTTTTAGTAACAACAGCTGCTAGTAGTAAGGATGCACGAAGTAAATTTGCAGCAATGACAAATCGTCAAATTGTGAGTGGTCAATTACAAAATTCACTCTTTGGTGAAGCACTTGCTAAGGGTGGATTGTGGCCTCATATTGATACGTTAGTCAGAGATCCAGCAATAGGCCAAACTGTTAGGCTTATCATAGCAAACCAAGATGCATATGAAGTTGTTAATCAGCATTATAAAGCTAGACCAAGAACCGGTGATTATATAAGTAATCTCTTAGAGCAATCGGTCAATGGCAACGCAATACCCAGGGTAACTGTATATCACTTTACTAGAGATTATTTCGATGATGGCATTGATCCTGTTATGCCCATGTTAAAAAACGAGGGAGATAATATTGTCGTAGCGGGTATCGCCCTCTTTCAAGACGATAAATATATCACAAAAATCAGTCCAGAAAAAGGTACACTGTTTGTCCTCTCTTATAAAGATATAAGCGGAGGGAACTTGAATATAAAGTTAAACGAAGGTGAAGAAAACCAAGAATTAGTTATGCTCACCGCTGTCATAGGCAACCGAAAAATTCGAGCGAAAAAAATACAGGATAGACATTATGAGGTAAGCTTAACCCTTGAAGTTGAAGGATCCGTTTTAGAGTATATTGGTGACAAGACCATTTCCGACGACAAAGACAGAGCAAAACTTGAAGAAGATTTATCGTACTATGTGAAAACTGAAGTAGGAAAATTGATTGCTACTATGCAAGAAAATAAAGTGGATAGCATTGGAATTGGTAAATTCGTTAGAAATGCTATTACTTACGAAGAATGGAAAAGTCTCGATTGGCACGAGGTTTTTCCTACAGTAAAAGTAAATACAGAAGCAAAAGTTGTCATAAAGGAAATTGGAAAGTTTAAATAAATCTCGGGCGAACATTGCTCAGAAATTAAGACGAAAATTTACGAAGAATGCGGAGTTTTTGTAAAACATAAAAGCGAACAGTGTATTTTGTCTGTTCGCTTTTTCATTATTTAAAGAATGTAGCTAGAAGCTGATCAATTGACATACCACTATTAACTTCGTAAGTACCAGGACGTAGCTTATTAGCTAAACCTCTATCCTCTACGATTTTAGTAAAATTAAAGGCATTTTCAATATAACCTGCTTGTTGAAGGGCTTTACCAACATCAATACTTGTCATACCGTCTGCAACAGTGACTGTTGTCTTGGTAACTTCGGGTGTTTTCTTTTTCGTATCCTCTTTGGTCGAATTCTCTTTTTGTTCCGTTTCTCCAGATTCCTCTTTTGTAGACTCTTCTCCTTCTACTTCCTTAGGACCTGTGATTTGTTGCCACTCTTCATCAGACAAAACGACATAGCCTTTAGTGGTAAGTTGCTTTTTCATCTCGTCTTCAGTTACGCCAATTGTCGACTCAACCACACTTTTTTCAGTATTAGGCTCAGCGTAATATACTGCACCACATACACCTGTCGAAACAATCAGTCCTGCTGCAAAGCTTATTATCATTTTAGGATTCATTTGCAACTTTTCTCCTTCCATCAAGAGCTACATAAGGAGAAAGTAATTGTTGAATTTCGTTTATAGATAAATCTTTTTGTGCAGAGATCCCTTCGAGTGAATACCCTCGTTTATACATATCTAAAACTTCTCTTATGACAACACGCTTGCTTGATGAAGTAGTTTGAATTCCAACCTCTTTTGCAAATATTTCTGCATCAAGCTCAAGATTACGAACTTGATTTCCAAGTCTATTAATCTCTTCCATTAACTGAATGGACACTAAATCTATTTCTTTTTTCTCTTTTTTCGCTAATTGTTTCATTCGTACAAATGAAAAGATAAGTAACAACATTGCAAAGCCGAATAAAATTGTTAAAGCCAAACCCATACTATTTTGCCTCCATTAACTGAATCTAAATTCTAGCAAACTTATTATACTACAATCTTGTCGATTTTTGCCCCAAAACATCAAAACAAGTCGAAAGTAAGTGAATTTGTTATAATTAAGTAAAAGAATTGTAACAGTTAATAGGTAGATTGGACCTTGATTTTGAAATAGAAAATAAATAATCCCAAATCGTATGTTGATTTGGGATTAGTTCTTACTTTATAGAGCAGTAACCTCTTCTGTTACTGTTTTTACGATAAACTTTAGATCTTCTTCTAGAATATTTAATGGAGGAGAAATCGATAAGACATTGTTGAATCCAGCAACCGTAGCACCATTCTTACCAATGATTAAGCCTTTTTGTTTGCAGCCAGCAATGACTTTGTTAACAAGCTCCACTTCCAGTGGTTCCTTTGTGCTTTTGTCTTTTACAAGTTCAATCCCTACAAGTAAACCTTTACCTCTTACATTCCCTACATAGGGATGGTCTTGTATATTGGTTGCTAAGCTTGTTTTTAGTCGCTCCCCAAGTGTCTTTGAGCGGGCAAAAAGATTCTCATTTTCCATGATTTCAAGATTCTTCAAGGCTAGTGCACATGCCGCAGGATTACCGCCAAATGTGTTTATATGACGGAAATAATCGTATTCCTCTGTCCCTTTAAATGATTCATAGATTTCCTTTTTCACAGCAGTGGCTGATAAAGGTAAGTAAGCACTTGTAATCCCCTTAGCCATTGTGATGATATCAGGTGTTACGCCATAGTTCATGAAACCAAATGGTTTTCCAGTTCTTCCAAAGCCACAAATAACCTCATCCACAATGAGCAGTGCTCCATGCTTTTCACAAACTTCTTTAACCCCTTTCATGTATCCATCAGGAGGTATTAAAATACCACCTCCAGTGATAATAGGTTCCATAATGACACCTGCAATGGTTTCACTTAACTCCCATGTCATGGCACGATCTATGTCTTGGACTGAGTTCAATTCGGTTGGCTTTGTGTTATCGTTTTCAGGGTTACGATATGAATCAGGTGGAGCAACGTGAATAAATCCCGGTGCTAGTGGTTCATACTTAAACTTTCGTTGTGCCTGACCAGTAGCAGCAAGTGAACCCATTGAGTTCCCATGATAGGAACGGTATCTGGAAATAAACTTATAACGAGACCCTTCTCCTCTTTGCTGATGATATTGTCTAGCAATCTTAAATGCGGTTTCATTTGCTTCAGAACCACTATTCGAGAAGAAAATAACATATTCCTCTCCTAACATTTCGTTGAGCTTTTCAGCTAGTTTAATTGCAGGGTTATGGCTTTGCGTCAGCGGATAATAGGCCATTTCCTTTAATTGCTCATAAGCTGCTTCGGCAAGCTCTGTTCTGCCATAACCTATGTTTACACACCATAAACCAGCCATTCCGTCTAGGTATCGCTTTCCCGTATGATCCGTTACCCACGATCCATCTGCTTTCTCAACAACCATTGTCCCATCCGGGTTATAAGGCTTCATCGAATGCCATACATAATCTTTATCCTTTGAAAGGATGTCGTTACCTTGTTTCATTTTTGTCATCACGTCTTTCCCCTTTCCATTCATGAAAATCGGACAAAAACACGAGGAGAGTTCTTGATAGGGATACTCCCCTTTTACAACAGTGTATTAATAATCAAAACGTGATGTAATCATTTTTTTACGAGTAAAGAAGTTTACTCCATCTTTTCCGTTTACATGAAGGTCTCCATAAAAAGAATCCTTCCAGCCTGAGAATGGGAAAAAGGCCATTGTTGCAGGTACTCCTACATTGATTCCTAGCATTCCAGCATCGGCTTCTTGTCTAAATTGTCTAACTGCTCTTGCATCTTTCGTGTAAATTGTTGCTCCATTTCCATAGCGTGACTTACGAATAAATTCAAGCCCTTCATCAAGATCATTTGCACGAAGAAGGCTTAGTACAGGTGCAAAAATTTCGTCTTTTGCAATTGTCATTTCTGGTGTAACATGATCAAAAATCGTTGCCCCAAGGAAATTTCCTTCTTGCATTTTCTGCATATCCACTCGACCATCTCTTAAAAGTGTTGCGCCTTCTTCTAGCCCTTTTTCAATATACCCTAACACCTTTTGACGGTGAGAATCTCTAATAACTGGAGTAAGAAGAACTTCATCGTCTATTCCATTTCCGATAATCAGGTCATCTGCCTTATTTTTAAGTGCTTCAACAAACTTGTCACCATCACCAACAACAATCACTGCACTGCAAGCCATACAACGTTGCCCAGCACTTCCAAACGTTGAGCTAATGATATTAGCTACCGCTTTTTCCATATCGGCATCAGGCATAACAATGTGATGATTTTTTGCACCTGAAAGGGCCTGAACACGTTTACCTTGAGCAGCTGCTCTTTCGTAAACGTATTTTGCAACTGGTTGTGAGCCAACAAATGATATCGCTTTCACTTCAGGGTGATCTAAAAGTCCATTTACAACATCATGTGCACCATGGACGATGTTAAATACCCCTTTTGGAGCACCAGCTTCTGTAAACAATCTAGCAAGCTCGTTTGCTAAAATCGGTGTACGTTCTGAAGGTTTAAGAACGAAAGTATTTCCACACGCAATCGCTAGTGGGAACATCCACATTGGGACCATCATTGGGAAGTTAAATGGCGTAATTCCGCCAACAACACCTAAAGGAAACCTGAACATTTCAGAATCGATATCCTCAGCAATGTTAGCTAATGTTTCGCCCATCATTAATGTTGGAGCACCTGCTGCAAACTCAACACACTCTAGCCCTCTTTGCACCTCTCCATGAGCTTCTTTATATGACTTTCCATTTTCTTGAACAATGAGTTGAGCTAGCTTTTCATGATTTTCAGTTAACAGGTAGTGATACTTATAGAGGATTCTCGCTCTTTTCGGAACCGGTGTATCTCTCCATGTTTTAAAAGCGTCGGAAGCTGCTTTAACCGCTAAGTCTACATCTTTTTTTGTAGAAATTGGGACTCTTGCTAGAATTTCACCAGTTGCTGGATTTGGAACCTCAAGTGTTTCAGTACTTGTTGCTTCAACCCATTCTCCATTAATATAGTTTCGTAGAACCACTGTCTCATTTTTAGTTACAGTCATATAGAAGCCTCCTCTTACTTGTCTGTATTTCTTATTATACTAATCTATGTTAATTATCGCTCATTTTAAACATGCATTCATTAGACATTTTGTAAAATAAGTGGTGGGGGTTATTCAACAATCTGATTAAAGAAGAAACCTACTTAGGTGGGTAAGTAGGTTAATAGTTAAATATGGTTACGTTACATTCTCTATAGTTGTGTAATTCGTTCTTAATTAAGTAAATTGCTGAGTTTTGAAAGTATTTTATAAATGTTGTTAAGTATTTATTAGTAATAGTTAAGTATTTTATCGAATTAATTAAGTATTTTACCCTTCAAAGAAAGTATTGTAATATCCTTCCAAAAACAACCCATAATCCTAACTCATCAGTAAGCCTCCCGCTCCACTTCCGTCGCTTTCCTTGCAGCTACTAAATATTCATACGAATAAATCATAAATTCGATCGTTAATCGCTTTTCATGATTCATAAAATCCGGGCCAAGTAGTTTTTCTAGTTTTTGAATTCGATGATAGAGAGTTTGCCTTACAATATAGAGTCTTTTGGCTGTCTCTTGTTTTGAGCCATTGCAGGATAAATAGATTTTTAACGTTTCCATGAGCTTTCCATTGTATTTTTTATCATAAGCAATAATTGGTTCAAGGTATTCTAGGACAATTTCGTGTAGGTCTAAGTGGCGATTTAGTTGTGAGATGATACGGTAAATGTGAAGGTCGTCGTAAAAGTGGCTTTCAGCTTTGTTTCCAATGCGTTCTTGGATTCGGATGGTTTCTAGTGAAGTTTGATAGCTTGAATGAATGGCTGTAATGTCTTCTACATATTTTCCGATGGCTATTTTTTTCTTTTGTTCACCTATTTGCGATTTTACATTACATACTCTTTCCATGCCTTGCTTGAATCTTTTTTTCCAGGTGGAACTACCTCTTTCATTTAAAAAGATGAAAATCAATGTGTTTCTCTTTTCAATCGCAAACAAACTGAACCCCTGTTGTTCGAATATCGATCTAACAAAAAGTTTAAAATAAGTTATATCCGCTGAAGAATATTGTTCGAATGACTCAAGTTTAATTAAACAAACAACGGCTCCTTTTGTTTTAAACTTCGGATTAAAATAAGAAAGGTATTCTCTGATCTCTTCTTCTGTATGTATACCTTCAATCCACCCATTAAGCCACTCGGTCTCTTCCATTCTTCTCTTTTCTTCTACATAAAGTTCCCGTAATAATAACTGAGCAAGTGCTGTTGCAGTCCTGTCTAATATTAGGTGGTCAAATTCTGTTAAGACTCTTTCATCAGAGCAAATAATCAACTCGGCATAATTATCACCTAATAGTTGAACTGGATTTCTTTCGATCGAGTAAAGCGTACTATCCTTTTTTTCAATAGATTTTAAGAGTAATTTTCGTTCATTACTACTACTGATTTCAGGTAAAAACTGAACTTCCTCATTACTAAATAGTAGAATCACTTGTACCTGTAGATACTGGTGAATGAATTTTAGAATCTCAATATAATTATCGATAGTCAAGAGCTTCTTATTTAGAGCCTGTGAGTAGCTTTCCAAGTCTGATATCATCTGATATTGACGGTGGATGAGGAGTGTGTGAATGTCTTGAGTAATTTCGACAAATGGAACTTCATGATGAAATAGAATAATTGGAAAGTGTGCTTGATTTGCTAGGTCAATGACCAGCTCTGGAATAGTGGATGTGAAGGTACCGATTTCAATACATAGGCCAGCTGCGTCTGAATCAATTAACTGCTGGACAAGAGAAAGAAAGATGTCATGGTTGTCCTTCCATGCAACACCTGTTGAAAGGATTAGTTCACTTCCATTTAATAGTTTACGAATATTTATAACCTCGACAACATGGACCCATTTTACTAATCGGCCCAGTCCCTCTTTCCCCGCAATCACTTCTATGTTCTCAAAATGTTTTCTTTCTAAAATATCCTTAACCATGAGATAAGATTTCAAAGTTTCGTCTCCCTTATACATAAATTAAAGAATTATAGTTAATTATAATACAAACGCTTTGAATTATCTAATTTTTCAGATAACAGAAAAACTGGTAAGCTATTTAGTAGCTTACCAGTTTCTAAAGTAAGAACTATTCATTTGGATAATATGCATCGTACTCTTGAATCATTCCGTTGAACTTCTCTTTGTCATAAAAGTCTTCGGACTGCCAAAAAGCTTTCATCCACTTGATCACTTCAAAGGGTGTGTTACCATTTCTAAGATTGTTGTTTACCAACTCTTCATGGTTAATTTTCGATTTAAATTTCACGAAGAATCCCACATATGCTCCTCCTTTAGGCTTCTTTGGTTTGTTTGATTAACATAACTGAGAAATACTTCCGAGCTTCTGCCGTTTGGATGTGTAGCGTTTCTTTTTCCTTTTCTTTGTTTTCAAAATCGACTAAAGCCCCACTTAGGTTTTCAGTAATGTTCGTGATTTTATAATCGTTTTGAAGTAGAAAATCAATTCTGTCTCGTTCCTGTAAAAATTGTTGATAATCGGACATTGTTTTTTTCTCCTTTATCTCAAAATTTTTATACTTTTACATCCACACTTTCAGGAATTATAACCGGCTCTGGATCTAAACTTATTTCCCAATCCCTACCTGCTGTAATCCCTAAATACTTTTCATCACTCGGGTCTTCAATTTCCGCTTGCTTATACTTGTTAAAATACCAGTACTTGCAGAGCACGTAATACATAATCGCCCCTACGCCAAACCCGACAAAGAAAGAGTAAGCAGATAACCAGTACGCTGCAAAACCTCCTACAATCCATGAAATTAAACCTGCTATATTTATCCCATTCATGTATCTAAACTGACCATCTGCCTTGTAAAGATCATGAACATTTACACGTCTTTTACGAAGCACATAATAATCAGTAAACAAAATCCCTACGATAGCTGATAGAATACCCCCAATAACGAGTAAAGCAGGGATAATAATTCCAAATAAGCTCCAAGGCTGAACAACAATTCCAACAATACCCGCAAGGATTACACCCGCCCAAAATGGAACTCTTGGTCCACCTACATTTGAGAATATTGTCGCTGCAGGAATAACATTTGCCGAAGTATTTGTTGACCACTGTGCTAACACAATCATTAAAAGGAGAATACCTAAAATAAATCCACTTGCTGCTTGTTGAAGTCCAACTACGGGATCATAGTTCATCACCGCAACATAAGAAACTGCTCCAATGATAACCATAAATGTATTTGTTAAAGGCATAGCGATTACACTACCAGCTAATTGGGCTTTATTACGTCTAAACCAGTTGCGCTCGTTTTTAGGTGCTTTAAAGAATCGGGATAAAGATGGCATATCAGCAGCTAAAGTAGCCCAGAATCCCATATTACTCATAACAACAACCATAAATGCGGTAAAGGCTGCACCACCAGTGACTGGATTTTCAACCCACGTCCATACATCCCTGCCTTCAGCTAAAGCCTTATCCGATAAAGAAACATACATCCAAGCTGAGATTAGAATGATGATAGGTGCTGCTAAATCAGCAAAGCGCTCAACTGCCTTAATTCCTAATGCGGTATTTACTAATTGAACTGTTGCAAATAAAAGGAAACAAATAAACCAATTGTCAAAGCCAAAGAGAGTTGCTAAAATTGCATTCATCGCGGTTGCACCAAAATAGGTATTAATTCCAAACCAACAGGAAGCTGTAATTCCACGAACTAATGAAGGAATATGGGTACCAATCGTTCCAAATGGTGCCCTCATGTAAACTGGAAAAGAGAGTCCGTGTTCAACCCCTATATCCCCGATAATCGTCATGAAAATACCTATTAAGACTGAACCCAAAAGTGTGCCAGCAATTACCCAGCCTAAAGGTAGAGATTGAATGCCCGAACCACCAATAGCAAAGGCTGCTAAAACAACAGCCATCCCAACCCAAATGACTGAGAATCCAAAAGCACTAATCTTCCTGTTACCATGAGAAATGGGAAGTAAATCTGGAGACTTTAAATAATTCCCGCCTTTTTCCATACAAACACCCCTTTAATATTTTTAATATTCTGAATAATTTATGCGTACTTCTTTATTCAGCAAGGTCATTTAGATCAGTGGAGGTATTCGAACACACCATCCACTGATCCTTTATTTAAAGGGTTACGGACTTGCTCTCTTTTGGCTCAAGCGAATGTCCGTAATTTGCTCGTTTCACAAACTGTCCTGCACCAACTGTACCTACAAACTGTTTATCGCGAATAACAAATTCCCCTCTTGAGAGCACTGTGACAGGTTCACCGGTCACTTCCATCCCTTCAAAAGCACTATAATCTACAGCCATATGATGTGTTTTGGCAGAAATAGTTCTTTCCACATTCGGATCAAAAATAACTAGGTCCGCATCAACCCCTACGGCAATGGTTCCTTTTCTTGGGTATAATCCAAATAGCTTTGCAATCCTTGTTGATGTAATATCAACAAACTGATTTAAGGAAATTCTTCCTTTTTTAACACCTTCTGAAAATAAAATGCTAAAGCGATCCTCGATAATTGGTCCTCCGTTTGGAATTTTTGAAAAGTCTCCTCTTCCTAATTCTTTTTGTCCTTTAAAATCAAATGAACACTGGTCAGAACCAACCGTTTGAAGCTGTCCTGTTTTTAATGCTTTCCATAACTCTTCTTGATTCCATTTCTCACGTAGTGGCGGTGACCAAACATATTTAGCACCTTCAAAATTCGGTTTTTCAAGGTAAGATATATCTAATACCAAGTACTGTGGGCAAGTTTCTCCCCATACTTCAACACCGTTTGCTCTTGCTTCTGCAATTTTTCGAGCAGCATCTGCGCAGGATACATGTACAACATATAATTGAGAGTTTGCTAGACCTGTTAAGGTTGCTGCTCTAGCCGTTGCTTCGCCCTCAATTTCAGGTGGCCTTGTAAGAGCATGGTAGATTGGGTCTGTGTTTCCTTCTCTCAATGCTTTTTTTACTAAGTAATCAATAACGTCTCCATTTTCAGCGTGCACCATAACAAGCGCACCGAGTTCCTTAGCCGCAAGTAGGGTTTGGAATAGCGTGTCATCATCTGCTTGAAGAACATTTTTGTAAGCCATAAATACTTTAAATGATGTAATTCCTTCCTCATTAATAACCAATGGTAATTCATTTAGGACCGATTCGTTGACTTCACCAATCATTAAATGAAATCCATAATCGATAACTGCTTTACCTTTTGACTTTTTATGCCATACATCAATCGCATTTTTCAAAGGTTCACCTTTTGTTGATAAGCAAAAGTCAATGATCGTCGTTGTTCCTCCAAATGCAGCAGCAATTGTACCTGTTTCAAAATCATCCTTGGTTACCGTACCTCCAAAAGGCATTTCGAGGTGAGTGTGGGGATCAATTCCACCTGGAAACACGTAGCAACCATTTGCATCAACGACCTCTGCTCCTTGTTCAGTCAGATTTTGACCTAGTAAGCTAATAACCCCATTTTCTATTAAAATGTCCGCTTGATACGTTTCTGTTGCCGTAACGATGGTACCGTTTTTGATAATCTTCTTCATGTTTACCCTCCTTAACAGCTATTTATTTTTTCACCGTTTCGGTACTACAAGAAACAGTTCCTAATACAGCTTGACGTTCGTTCCAGGTCATAGGTGGGAGTTCATTCGGTATCTCAACCATATCGATTGCACCATCGACCGGACACACAATTGAGCATAAGTTACAGCCAACACAATCTTCTTCTCTTACCTTCAAAATATTGTAGCCATTGCCATCCTTCAACATATCAATACACTGATGTGACGTGTCTTCACAGGCTATGTGACACTTATTGCAGTTAATACAAACATCATTGTTAATTCGGGCTACGATTTTATAATTCAGATCTAAATCGCCCCAGTCTGAGTATTTAGTTACTGATTTACCGACTAAGTCCATGGCTGAAGTAAGACCTTTTTCATCAAGATAATTATTTAATCCTTCTATCATATCCTCAACAATCCTAAATCCATGGTGCATAACCGCTGTACACACCTGAACCCCGGTTGCACCCATTAACATAAATTCAACAACATTTTGCCAGTTTGATATTCCACCAATCCCTGAGATTGGGATATTAATTCTCGGATTTCTTGCACAGTCTCCAACCATGTGAAGAGCAATAGGCTTAACTGCTGGACCACAATATCCACCATGAGCCCCTTTTCCACCAACATGTGGAATCGTGTCCCACGTATTGATATCGACTCCTGCTAAACTATTAATTGTATTAATCATACTGATCGCGTCCGCACCACCTCTTGCTGCTGCCTCTGCCGTTACAGTAATATCCGTAATATTTGGAGTGAGCTTAACAATTACAGGTGTTTTAGCTGCTTCTTTAACCCAGTAGGTTTGTTTTTCAACAAGTTCTGGTACTTGCCCAGAAGCAGAGCCCATTCCTCTTTCAGCCATCCCATGTGGACATCCAAAGTTTAGCTCTAGACCATCAACTCCAACATCTTCAACTCGTTTTACAATCTCATGCCACTTTTCCTGTTTTGGCTCAACCATTAGCGATGCAATGATCGCATGGTTTGGAAATCGTTTCTTCGTTTCATAAATTTCCTTTAGATTTACCTCTAGTGGTCTATCAGTAATGAGCTCTATATTATTAAATCCTGCAACTTTTTGGCCATTAAAGCTTACCGCAGCAAAACGGGATGACACGTTTAGAATTGGCTCGCCTAGTGTTTTCCAAACAGCTCCTCCCCAACCAGCTTCAAACGCTCGTTGAACCTGATACCCTGAATTTGTTGGAGGAGCAGAAGCTAACCAAAAAGGATTGGGTGATTTTATGCCTGCTAAATTAATACTTAAATCTGCCATTCTCTTACCTCCGTTCTATTTAGTGATTATGCTGTTTCTACCGATTGTTTTGATAATAGTTTATGAATTGCATAAGCGGTCTCTTTGCCTTGTTGAGCTGCAGAAACGACCATGGCCTCACCCTGACCCTTTCCAAAAATAACATCTCCACAAGCAAACACCTTTTCATTTGAGGTTTGATACGTATTCTGATCAATTTTCACAACACCGCCTGAGTGTTCAAGCTGGAATTTTTCAAGCAACTCCACATATCTGGATTGACCGATTGCCTTAATTACCGCATCTACTTCAAGCGTGAATTCAGAGCCCTCAATAGGCACAGGACGCCTACGACCATCTTTACCTGGCTCAGTTAATGTCATCTTGATACATTCGATGGCTCTCACTTGACCTTGCTCATTACCAACAATTCGAGTCGGAGCCGTTAACCATCTGAATTCAACACCATCTTGTTTTGCGAATTCGTATTCAAAATCATAAGCCGTCATTTCCTCGACTGTTCGTCTGTAAAGGATTTTGACATTTTCAGCTCCGAGACGTACGGAACAGGTTGCACCATCGATTGCTGTATTACCAGCACCAATAACCACTACTTTTTTGTTTAAAAATTGATCTGAGATTGGTGTTGTTTTTGTATTTTTAACAAACTCTATCGCATCGTAGACTCCATTTAATTCTTCACCTGGAATACCAAGATTAGGTACACTTGACATTCCAACGGCTAGAATCACAAAATGGTAGTTATTTAGAATCTCTTCAACCGAAATGTCTACGCCAACTCTAGTATTTGTTTGAATTTTCACATCCAAGCTTTTTACTTGGTTTACTTCCCAGAATGAAATCTGCTGTGGCAATCTAAACGAAACTATACCGTACGTGTTTAATCCACCCGCTTGTTCTTCTGCTTCAAAAATGGTCACATCATAGCCTAGTAAACCAAGCTCTCTAGCAGCAGATAAGCCAGCTGGTCCTCCACCAACAACGGCAACTGATTTCCCGTTCTTCCGACCAGGCTTGAACAAAACCTGCTCATTTTGAATAGCCCAGTCAGTTGCATACCGCTGTAAATTTCCAATCATGATTGGCTTGGTTGAATGATTTAAAACACATGCACCTTCGCATAATTCTTCGGTTGGACATACTCGAGCACAGCTTGCCCCAATTGGATTGGCTGTCATAATGGTCTTTGCAGAACCTTTGACATTACCTGATGAAATCTTTTTTATAAAAGTCGGGATATCAATCCCCGTCGGGCAAGCCTGAATACAGGGAGCATCATAGCAATATAGACAGCGATTTGCTTCTTCTATCGCTTCTTGTTTTGTTAACCCTGGATGCACTTCTTGAAAGTTCTTAGCTAAATTATCAAATGAAATTCTAGCTTGGTTTCCGTTATTCACCATTAATACCTCCTTTAGTAGATTCATAGGAATGAGAGCTAAAATAAAAAGACAGGGCCTTTACCATTCTCATGTATGTAAAGCCCTGTAGGATCTAAATTATGGTAATAAGGACGTCATTTCTTGATATGTCTCAGGACGGCGATCGCGGTAAAATTGCCATGTATCACGAACCTCTCGAATCATCTTTTTATTCATTTCGCCAATAATCACTTCATCTTGATCTCGGCTTCCCATGGCTACAAAATTGCCTCGTGGGTCAACCAAATATGATTGTCCGTAAAATTCACCCATATTCCAAGGGCCTTCAAACCCTACACGGTTTATCGCGCCAAGAAAGTATCCATTCGCTACAGCATGTGCTGGTTGCTCAAGCTTCCATAAGTATTCAGAAAGCCCTGCTACTGTCGCCGAAGGATTGAATACAACCTCAGCACCCTTTAAACCTAGTATTCTAGCACCTTCAGGGAAGTGACGATCATAACAAATATAGACACCTACTTTTGCAAAAGCTGTATCAAACACTGGATATCCTAAATTACCAGGTTTGAAATAGAATTTTTCCCAAAATCCATACCCATCATTCCCTACACCAACATGAGGAATGTGTTGCTTTCGGTATTTTCCTAGATAGGATCCATCTGCGTCTATAACAGCAGCTGTATTATAGTAGGTAGCGATACCTTCTCTTTCATAGATTGGTAAAACGATAACAACCTCTAATTCTTTTGCTAACTCTTGAAAGCGCCTTGTTGTAGGGCCATTAGGGATTTCTTCGGCTGCATCATACCATTTCGTGTTTTGTTCAGAACAAAAGTATGGCCCATAAAAGATCTCTTGCAAGCAGATAATTTGTGCCCCTTTTGCCTTAGCCTCTCTTACTAGCTTTATATGTTTTTCAACGGCTTTTTCTTTGTGAACCTCGACTGGTTGGTTTCCATCTACATCGTTCGAAGCTTGAATAAGACCAATTTTCACTTGATCTGACATCGGAAATGCCCCCCTTGATATTTTTTTATAGAAAACGCTTACAGCTAAAAAAGTGGTTACTAGGATGAATACTAGATGTTTTATAATCTAAGATATTCAAATTAACTGAAAAATTAGAACTTTATGTACATTTTACTTTTTAACAAATTTGATTGCATTATACACTCTGTTAAATGGTGTACTACTTTTGTGTTGCAATGTGTAACATGTACAAAAATAAAGACTAAATTCATAGTTTTGCTAATAGATTAAAAGTTGGTCAACTCTTCTTCTACTCATTGAGGTGCATCCTATGATATAATGAATGAACATTCATTCAATTATTGCATGAAAGAGGTGTTGTACAATGAACCGAATTGGCCCAATTGTCATTGTAGAAGGTCCAAATCAAAGTAAGGTTCCCTTTTCAAGAAGTTTATATATTGATTGTTCAGATAAAGTGTTAATTGATTCAGGTGGAGAAGCTTCTAGCTTACAAACAATTAATGAAGAGTTTGGAATAGATTTAATTATTAATACTCACTATCATCCTGATCATACACAGCACAATCATTTATTTAAAGATGCTCTAAAATGGATAAACCCAATCGAGTATAAAACGACACGGACGATTGAGGGTGTTGCTAACGAAAATGGCATTTACCAAGAATGGGGTTCCAAAGGTGTGGAAATGTGGCGTAAATCTCTTCCACAAGAATGGGTCGAAAACATAGGTCAAATCACAGGGACCTATGATTATGAAACAGAGTACTGCTTTGGTGATGTTAAGGTTCACTTTTTACATACGCCAGGACATACAAAAGGATTATCTTGTCCCTACTTCCCAGATCAAGGCGTCGTTTTCGTTGGGGATTATGATATGACCTCCTTTGGCCCTTGGTATAACGGATCAGACGGAGATATTGATGATTTTATTTCTTCTGGTAAACGCCTCTTAACACTTGATGCGGATACCTTTATAACTGGACATCAGAAAGGAATTTTTACTAAGCAAGAATTTAAAGTAGCAATGTCTGAATTCCTTGCCATCATCGATAAACGAGATGAACGAATTGAACACTATGTTCGTCAAGGGTTAAACTTTGAAGAGCTTGCATCAGTAGGGATTTTTTATCCTAAGAAATTATTATCGGAACCCCTACTACAAACTTGGGAACGCAGTGGGATTCGGAAGCATTTAATTCGCTTAGGACTTTCAGTTCCAGGTGCGAAACTTGAGTATTCACATAGTTAATGGATTAAACAGGGTTGTAACTTAAGAGACCCTGTTTTTATTATTGGGTGAATTTAAACCCTTGAATCAAAATAATTTTTAATAGTTTAAAAATAAAGTAAAATAAAATTCATAACTACTAAATTTGGAAGGTGGTTTTACTTTGAGAGAAGACATAGATACACCTAACACGACTAAAAAGCCGGTTGAGATTAGTAAAGATGGATCGTTTAAACGTCAAACAAACAGATTTACTACTCCATTTGGGAATGAGTTAGGTAATTTACCTGTTGAAGCAAATCGATACCGACTTCTATGGTCACCTGCCTGTCCTTGGGCACATCGTTCTGTGATTGTTCGTTGAGTACTAGGATTAGAGAATGTAATTAGTCTAGGAACAGCTAGTCCAATGCGCCCTATCCTACCACGTGTAGATTGGGAATTTTCTCTGGATGAAGATAGTACTGATCCTGTTTTAGGAATTCGATACATGAGTGAAATTTATTTAAAAACAGATCCTGAATATTCTGGTCGACCAACGGTACCTGTTATCGTTGATGTCTTAAAAAATGAAGCAGTTAACAATGATTATTTCAAGCTTACTAACTATTTTGAAACCGTTTGGGAACCATTTCATAAAGAAAATGCTCCTGATTTGTACCCTGAGCACCTCCGTGTGGATATTGACGCATTAAATGATGTTATATTTCATGACATCAATAATGGCGTATACAAGTGTGGTTTTGCTCAGTCTCAAGAATCCTATGAAGAAGCATACAACCAACTTTTCTCTCGTTTAGATGAATTAGAAGAACGGTTATCGAACCAACGCTTTTTATTTGGTGATTATATTACAGATTCTGATGTACGATTGTTTGCAACACTAGTTCGATTTGATGCAGCCTACTATAACGGATTTAATACCAATCGTAATTTAATTCGTGAATATAACCACTTATGGGGCTATGTTCGTGACCTTTATCAAACAGAGGGTTTCGGTGATACTACTGATTTTGATGCGATAAAAAAACATTATCATACGTCTATTACCATTTCCCCTGAAAAAAAGGAAGTGAAAATCCTACCTAAAGGGCCTGATTTAACTGTTTGGAATTCAGAACATAATCGCCATCTTTTAAGTAAACAAGAAGATAAGTTTCTTATTAAAAAAGGAAGTTGATTTCAATGAACATTCGAGATGCTTTACCTCATGAAGTCCCTATTATCCGAGAACAACGAGTTGCTGCTTACAGTGAACATGCAGAGTCCATCCCAACTGATCATTGGAATGCTTTAAGAAAAGCCATTTCTTCAGATGCTGATATTCAGCCTGGAGTCGAGTTAATTGTTGCAGAAATTGATGGCAAGATTTTAGGAAGTGTTGCCCTTTTCCCACCAAAAACGGATGCGTACGAAGGGTTTATCGAACAATTAGAACATGCTGAAATCAGATTGCTAGCCGTCTCTCCTGCTGCTCGTGGAAAGGGCGTAGCATCAGCTCTAATCCAAGATTGTATTGAGCGGACGAAGGCTAAAGGTTATGATGCAATCGGCTTACATACTGGTGACTTTATGGAAAGCGCGATGGCACTCTACGAAAGGATTGGTTTTGAGAGATTGCCTAAATATGACTTTGAACCGGCAAATGACGGTATTATTGTGAAGGCGTTTCGGTTGAAGATATAATTTGGATAAAGGAGTTGTTTGGATATGAGTAAAATAAGAGTAGGAATTATCGGTACAGGATTCGGGGCAAAGGTTCACGCCCCTATGATGAAGTTACATGGAGGCTTTGAGGTTGTTGCAATTTCTAGTGTATCACGAGGTAATGTGGACGAAGTTCGAAACACAAGTTTAGTTGAGAGTGTGTACACAGACTGGAAGCTTATGCTTAGAAAAGAAGAGCTGGATTTAGTTGTAGTTGCTTCTGCTGTTCACTTACATAAAGAAATGGTACTTGCTGCTTATGAAAAAGGAGTTCATGTTTTGTGTGAAAAGCCAATGGCGTTTGATACAATCGAGACGGAGGAAATGATTTCAGTTCGTGACACAGCAGGAAAACTTGGTCTGATTAATCATGAGTTCAGGTTCCTCCCTGCCCGTTCTAAGGTAAAGGAAATCCTGGAAAGTGGAAGTTTAGGTGATATAACGCATATTCGCTACCAAGCGTCCTTTGCGAACTACTCAGGTCTTTCTACTAGATCCCGTGGCTGGCTTGGTCAAAAAGAAACAGGCGGTGGAATGCTTGGCGCACTTGGTTCACACATGATTGATGGTCTTCACTGGTGGACCAATAGTCAATTTATCGAGGTGTTTGCAAATCTTCCTATCCATGTTCCTACCTCAACCGAGGCGGATGGAACAGTTGAAGTACGAACTGCTGATGATGGATTTCAAGTAATGGGTACACTTACAAACGGCGCTACTGTTACTCTTGAGTTAATCTCAGCTGCTCGACAAACAAAAGATACTTGGCGTCTTGAGGTGTTTGGTGAGAATGGAACCCTTGTCATGTTAGATGATAACAAAGTTTTCATTGGCAGTGGTGATGCTGGACTAGAAAGTGTTGAATTAGCCCCAGAAATTAAAGCACCTGATGAAATGCCAGCAGTTGCCGCTCGTTACTATAACGGATTTAATCGTATGTTAGATGCCCTTCAAGAAACACTACAAAATGGTTTAAAACACCCTTACCTTGCAGATTTTGAAAATGGAAACACTACACAAAAAGTGTTAGATGCTGTTAGGGTTTCACATGAGGAAGGCAGAAGAGTAAAAGTTGAGTAAAATATATGGATTTGAATTGGATTATAAGATCTGGTTCAAAGCCTCCCCTTTAAACTTCCAACCCTTTTTTTGCTAAACTATCAATATACTTTTTTATAAAACAGAAAGTGGTGAAACGCGTGACTAAAGTAAATGTTGAAGATAAAATCTCTGAACTAAAGCGAGAATACGTTCGAATACAAGGTGATATTGAGCGTCTTGAATCACTTGGCCATTCATTTGAAAAGCTTGAAGTAAGGCTTACTGAGATTGAAAAAGAAATTCAAGAATATCGTTTACTAAAATAGCTTCACAACAGCAGTTCAAAATTTGAGCTGCTGTTTTTTTATGTTTTTACCCCATCTACTCTTTCTTTTTAAGTATATTTTTACGCTTATGATAAAAAATAAAACTCAAACTATAATTTATGAGGAATTAGCGAATGAAGATTGCTTTAAAGAAGTTATTTCAACAAATCGGATTACTGTGTGATGAGGATATTGAGATTAATGGGATTGAATTCGATTCAAGAAAAATAAATGAAGGTAATCTTTTTGTTGCTATTTCAGGACATATTTCGGATGGCCATACCTTTATACAGGCGGCGGTAGACAATGGTGCTGTTGCAATTATTGGTGAAAAGGAGTTAAAGAAAGAGGTTTCAGTCCCCTATTACCAAGTTGAAAATTCCAGATCACTTTTATCGAAATTGGCAAATGCCTTTTTTCAAGAGCCTCAATATAAGCATAAGATGATTGGAATCACAGGGACGAATGGAAAAACCACATCAGCGTATATGCTCCACCACATTTTAACAAGTAACGGTAAAACAGCTTCGCTTATTGGAACTGTTGGATACATTATTAATGGAGAACAGCATGAGTCAAGCTTAACTACTCCTGACGCGATTACTTTGCAAAAAATGATTTTTGAAAGCAAGGATGAATATGTTGTGATGGAAGTTTCCTCACACGGTCTAGATCAATATCGCGTGGCTTGTCAAATGTTTGATTACGCATTATTTACTAATTTGACTCATGAACATTTAGATTATCATTTAGACTTAGAAACCTATTATCAATCAAAGAAAAAGCTTTTTAACTGTCTTAAAACCGAAGGGAAAGCCATTGTTGGTACGTATACCCATTGGGGAGAGAGATTATATAGAGAACTGTATAACGAAAAAATACCTGTTTTTTCATATGGGCAGAAAAAGCGGAGAGAAAACATTTATTTGAAGTCGTACACTTCCACTCCAACAGCAACTTTGATCGTACAAGATCATGGTGAAGAATATCAAATTCATATGAAAATTCCAGGAAAACACAATTTATTAAATGCTCTTGGAAGCTATATTTGCGCACGAGATATTGGGTTTTCTCCTGGAGAAGTTATTTATGCATTGGAGAAATTTGAAGGAGCACCTGGCAGATTTGAGCAAATACTCACACCAATTGGCTCGAAGGTTATTATTGATTATGCCCATACACCCGATGGCCTTTCTCACGCTTTAGAAACAGCTACTTATTGTATCAATAATGATCTTTATCATATATTTGGTTTTAGAGGAAATCGTGATCGTTCGAAGCGTAAAGAAATGGTTGAGATTAGTCAAAAGTATTGTAATCATGTCTACTTAACCCTTGATGATTTGAACGGGATAGAAGAAGAACTAATGGTTAAAGAATTGTTTGAGCTTAGTAAACCTTATGCGAATGTTACTGTGATTAAAGACAGGAGTGAGGCAATTTATCAAGCAATAGGCTTACTGCAAAACGGTGATGGATTAATTATTACTGGAAAAGGACCAGAAAAATACAATGAACAGTATACCTATCCTACCCTTACCGATAAGGAAACAGTTCTTCGTTTTTTACAGGAATCAATAATATATGATGAAAAATATCATAACCAGGAACAACAAAGATAAGGAAGCCTTCATTCTAACATGGGCTTCCTAATTATTTTTTATTGGAAAATAAACAACACGATAAAATATATGACCATACAAATTAAACCAATTGGTATACCAAAACGTGCCCATTCTACACTTGTAATGTTAAGCTTACCTGCTGCAATGATGTTAGGAATATTCCCTGGGATTAGCATTCCACCACTGATTAATAGACCTAATAAGATAGCTCGAATAGTTTCTCCATCCATTGAAGGACTGATTTCAGCAGCTGCAAGTGTTGCATTATCTAATACAGCTGAAATGATATTTAACCAGTATAACAAGGCTGGCTGTAGGCCAAGAATATACGCATCAATTAATGGTTTGAACCCATTTCCTAGATACGTCAAACCCATAACGAATATATAAATCTTAAAAGACCTAACAAGTACCTCAGTGTAGCTTTCTATAGGTTGGTTTGCTGTTAATCCTTTTGTACGAGAAATTGGCTTGATAAAAATAGGTGTTAATAGTCCTAATACAATTACCGCAGTTATAACCTCAGGTCCAATTAGTTTGAATAGGAGGGAAAAGTCTCCGTTAAGCTTACTGACCGTAATGGTACTTAGTGGTTCACCAATTGGGGTTAAAGCTGCTCCAAGACCAATCGAAAAACACGCTAAAATCGTAAATCGGATTTCTGATTGACGGTCTAGTGATATAACACTGATTACCGTTACTAGTATAATAGCGGCAATAATTGCAGTAATCATACTTGAAGCAAGCCCTAAAATAATGACCGTTAACGCGAAAAATACTCTTGGTGACAATACGCGGATTAGTAAAACGATTGAACGCTCAATCGATTCTTTTAGCCATTTACACAACAAACCCGCTATCAATACGGCAATACTAATATTTATTGGATCTATAAGTGCTTTACTTATGATTGTACGATCCATAGAGGTACTCACAATACAAGCAGCAACCCCCATAACAAGTAGAAACAATTCTAAATTGTGCTCTACCCTCTTATTCCAAAAAGGCAAAAACAACACGAACACCAAGATGACAACTAGTCCTATCATAACTTCAGATCCCTCTTACCCGAATTTTATAATTCACTAACCACTATTAACCCTATTCGGACTAGCATCAAAATATGACAGAAGGGGCCTGACCCCCGGCGCTTTAAAGCGTTATCGCGCTGGGGGTCAGGCCCCAATTTTAGGATATGTTGTTTTCGGTTAGTTCTTGCCTTGCTTTATTTGTTTTAGGTATTGTGATGGATACTGTTGTTCCTTTGTTTTGAGTGCTCTTGATTACAAAGTTCCCGTTGTGATTATGGATAATTTTTTTACTGACCATAATTCCTAGACCTGTTCCTTCTGTTTTTGTTGTGAAGAAGGGATTTCCTATTTGTTTCATGTCTTCCATTGAAATGCCAACACCCTCATCAATAATGGTTAGTGAAATTGTTGAGTTGTCACTTTCAAGTTTCACATATATTTTCCCACCATCTGGTGTTGCTTCAATTGAATTTTTAATCACATTAACCAAAACTTGTTTGATTTGATTTTCCTCACATGTGGTTAGAAAATCGTTGCCTACGATAGCAGTGAGTATTTCAATATTTTTTAAAACCGCTTGAGTTTTTAATAATGTAACCACACTATGTAAAACACTAGATAAATCGCTAGAGGTAAACTTCACTAAGTGTGGTTTTGATAAGACCATAAACTCACTAACGATGAAATTGATTCTGTCGATTTCATCCATCATGATAGTTAGGTATTCTTTATTTGTTTTATCCCTCGTTTTTTGATAGATGATTTTTGTGAAGCCTTTTAACGAGGTTAACGGATTACGGATTTCATGAGCCACACCGGATGCTAGCTCACCTACAAGTGATAGCTTTTCTGACTCTTTTAATTTCCTCTCTGTTTCCCGTAGTTCTTTAATATGTACAATTAACTTTTTATCTAAAAAAGCACTTGATACAAACATAATGAATAACACGATTATTGCTGGTAGACCTATAAATGAACTAAGTGTATCCGAGGTGATTTCATAGTATGTAAAGTATTCTTCAGGTATTGGGTCAATGTAAAAATGTGTACCCCACATTCCACTATAATGCATGCCTGAAATTCCGATTCCCATTAAAACACTACTAATAATTCGATGACCAATTCGGACGGAATGTTTATCATTAAAGAAAAATAATAACCACAATGCACCAAATGCAGCAGTCATCGCGATTAAAGTAGAAATTATCCCAAACAGGGGATCGTAGTGAATGATATAATTTACACTCAAAGCACTAAGTCCAACATAATGCATACTTGATATACCTGTACCCATGAACAAACTTGCGATGATTAAACGAAGTAGATTTGTCTTCATTATCAAAAAAGCAATTCCCGTTCCTATAATAGAACAAATCATAGAAAGTAAGACTAGCCTCATATCATAAACCAAATCACCTGGCATCTCCAAGGCTACCATTCCGACAAAATGCATAATCCAAATTCCTATACCCATTACAACGGCACAGCAAATTAACCACTTTTTATACATTATTTCATTAAACTCTATCATTTTCCATCTAAGGTCTAAAGCTATATAAGAAAAGATAATTCCAATAAAAATGGAGAATACGAACCAGTAAATATTATATGAACCTATATGTTCCATGAGTGAATCTCCTATCCAGATATATTTCTAATCTAGCATAGCCTTATAGTTGGAAATATATAATAAAAATAGGAAGTAAGTACGAGTAAGCTTATTTCTACTGAATAATAAAAGGACCTGAGCCCTAGTGCACTAACGCTTTAACGCACCGGGGGTCAGGCCCCAAAAGACACAATTAGACCATAACTTTACAGATGTCGTTTGTAAATTCGACTGGGTCACCTACAGGTAGTCCTTCAACGAGAAGGGCCTGGTTGTAAAGGAGGTTTGTGTATAGGTTTAATTTTTCTTTGTCATGTTCAAATGCATTTTTTAATGATTTGAACACATCATGATTTTTGTTGATTTCAAGTATTTTGTCAGCTTTAATGTTTTGGTTATCGGGCATTGCTGCTAGAATTTTCTCCATTTCGATTGTTACTTCCCCTTCTGTTGCTAGGCATACAGGGTGTGTTCTCAATCGTTTGGACACGCGTACATCTTTCACTTTACCAGTTAATAACTCTTTCATATAATCAAATAACTCTTTGTTCTCGTTAGTTTCTTGTTCTGTATTCTCTTTGTTATCCTCTTGCTCGATTCCAAGGTCACCGCTTGATACAGACTTGAATTCTTTCTCTTTGTATGTCATTAACATACGAATTGCAAATTCATCGATGTCATCCGTGAAGTATAGGATTTCATAGCCTTTTTCAGCTACTAGCTCGGTTTGTGGTAATTTCTCAATTCTTGCATGAGACTCACCTGTTGCATAGTAAATGTACTTTTGGTCCTCTGGCATTCTTGACACATACTCGTCTAATGTGACCATCTTCTTCTCTTTTGAAGAATAGAACATTAATAGGTCTTGAAGAACATCTTTATTGCTTCCAAAATCACTATAAACACCGTATTTTAATTGTCTGCCAAAGGATTTATAGAATTCGTCGTATTTTTCTCTCTCATTTTTTAACATAGCTTGTAGTTCACTCTTAATCTTCTTATTAATATTTTTAGCAATGAGCTTTAGTTGGCGGTCATGTTGTAGCATTTCACGAGAGATATTAAGTGACAAATCCTCTGAGTCTACGAGCCCTTTTACAAAGCTGAAATAATCAGGTACTAGGTCTGCACATTTGTTCATGATTAGTACACCATTTGAATACAGCTCTAAGCCTTTTTCATATTCTTTTGAGTAAAAATCATATGGCGTTTTTTCGGGAATATATAAAATCGCATTGTATCGGATTGTACCATCTACACTAATATGAACATGCTTTAAAGGCTTATCAAATCCGTAATGCTTTTCATTGTAAAACTTCTCATAATCTTCATCCGTTAGTTCATTCTTATTCTTTTTCCAGATTGGAACCATGCTGTTGATCGTTTTTTCTTCAACAACTTGCTCGTACTCGCCTTCTGTTCCCTCTTTTGGTTTGCTTTCTGTCACATCCATTTTAATCGGGTAACGAATGAAATCTGAGTATTTTTTAATAATAGACTTTAATTGGTACTCCTCTAAATACTCATCATAGCTTTCATCTTCTGTGTTTTCTTTAATCGTTAAGGTGATTTCAGTTCCAACAGTATCTTTTGAAGTTGGTGCGATTGTGTAACCATCCGCTCCCTTTGATTCCCATTTATACGCTTCATCGCTTCCTAACGCCTTACTTACAACCGTTACGACATCTGCTACCATGAAGGCTGCGTAAAAACCAACACCAAATTGTCCAATAATAGCATGTCCATCTTTAATTTCATTTTCATTTTTAAATGCTAAAGAACCACTTTTGGCAATAACACCTAAGTTATTTTCTAGCTCTTCTTTTGTCATCCCAATCCCAGTGTCAGTAATTGTTAGCATTCTATTTTCTTTATTCGCTGTTATTTTTATGTAGTAGCTGTCTTTATCAAAACTTAATGATTCATCTGTAAGAACTTTGTAGTAAAGCTTATCAATTGCATCACTTGCATTTGAAATTAATTCCCTCAAGAAAACTTCACGTTTTGAATAGATAGAATTGATCATCATTTCTAATAATCTTTTAGATTCTGCTTTAAATTGTTTTTTGGCCATAACTAGATCTCCTTCCACAACGATTATTTCTTATTTTACATATTAATTAGCACTCGTTCAAGGAGAGTGCTAAACTCACTAATTTTTAATTATCATAAAAAACTTTTTCTGTCAATAAAAAAATGCAAGTAGCTCTGTATTGAAACAGATCTCTTGCATGATTCTACTATACTCGAAGGACGGTAAACTCTCCTCCACCTAATAGCTTTTTCGTGTAATCAATCTTTGCAGAATCAAAATATACTTTATCTTTTTCATGTACAAGGAACTGTATGCCATCTTGCTCAGTTACTTCATCATTTTGTAATGCTGACTCTTCCAGAGCCAGGCGAAGTTGTGGACCTCCTCAGCCAATTCCCATTGTTAATCGAATAAAGGGCTTCTTTCCCTCAGCAATTACATCTTGGACTTCTGACTTGATTTTATCTATTGCCGCTTGAGTTATTTTAACCATTGTGATTCCTCCCTTTTCCTTATTTTAGACTACTTATTATTATTGATACAATTAAAAGAACCTGAATTATAGCGTCAGTAATCCTTGACGCATGGAAATCAGGCTACCTTCTGTTTGGTATAAAATGGACCAATGAGATGGATAATAATATCGTAGTTTATTTTACATAGGGGGGTACACCATTGGAAAAAGAAACGTTTCAACCAAAGGACACTGGTAAATTAACGAATAAACATTACGGTATGGAAGATGACAAACGAACTGAAGAAGTACTAACCGACCATGGCACAGTTAACATGACGTCAATTGTTGACAAGGAAAAGTAGAAAATCAAATAGATGAGTTTTCAAGAAGATAGCTTGGATTTCTTTCGTCCAGGCTATTTCTATACTCTTCTATAAAGATTTAAACAACGCATTGAAAACAATGAGCAAAATTAAAATTGTCACAACAAGAACGATTTCCCCATCGCTGGCCTCAGTTTCTTTCCTTTTCTGTTGTTTAATCTTTCTATACTTTGCTTGAATTTGTTTTCGCAATTGTTTTCTTTTCTCATCTCGATTCATCTCAGACTCCTTTTTTCAGATTAAATTAGTTTTTTACGTTCTAATCTAATGAAAAAGTAGTACAGTTCTAGAATTTTTTATGAGTCCACATTCTTGTCTTCTTCCCCTATCATCCGTTACCATTAAAAGATAAGGAGACGTGATTTTAGCATGCCTAAAAATCGAATTGTAATTTCATATAGTGGTGGCAAGGATTCTACACTAGCTTTGTACCGAATCATACAATCTGGAGAATGGATTGTTGACTCGCTGTTGGTTACGTTAAATGAAGAAAATAAACGAACAAGCATGCATGGTGTTAGGGAGAGTTTGTTGAATGCTCAGGCAAAAGCATTAGGAATCCCGTTACGTAAAGTATATATCCCACCTACTTGTACGAATGAACAATATGAGAAAATTATGGGGAAAGCCCTAGATGAAATTGAACAGGACAAGGTCTCCTATATTATGTTTGGAGATATTCATTTAGAGGATGTAAAGGCGTATAGAGAAAAAATGCTAACCAACACTTCCATAACGTCCATTTTTCCATTATGGGGTGAAGATTCCCAATCACTAATAAATGAGTTTCTGGAGTTAGGTTTTAAGACAGTAATAACATGTGTTGACGTTGAACAATTAGAGTCGTCATTCGTTGGAAGAGTAATTGATAAAGGTTTTATTGCTGAACTACCTACAAGTGTCGACCCATGCGGAGAAAATGGTGAATTTCACACCTTCGTGTTTGATGGTCCTCTCTTCTCTAAAAAGATTGAATTCACCATCTCGGATGAAACAACGATTACTCAAGACCTATTCACTGGCAAAGATCGATTCTACTATGCCGACCTAAACGGGGCCTGACCCCCAGTGCGTTAACGCATTAACGCGCCGGGGGTCAGGCCCCAGAGTTCTAGTTGTTTGTCATTGTTTTGAAGGCATCTGTTTTTACCATTTTTAGTAGAAAGTCGTCTGTGGCTTCATTATCTTTATGTACGACATGCATAGTTCCATCTGGTTCAGTATGGCTTGTCGTTGTTTCGTTTTGTACGTTATCATTGTTGATATTTTGATCTGTCATATTTATCACCTCCATGTATTTAGGGTGTGTAAATATGACCTTATTTAACCACTATACCCTAGTAACTCAGTTGCAATAAGTTTATATGAGTTTAAACGGTCTTCAGGAGAGTGGGTTATCGTTACAATCATGATTTCGTCAACTTTGTAATTTTCATGTATCTCGTATAGTCTTTTGCTAACTTCCTTTGGATTACCAATAATCATTTTCCGGTTCATTTTTTCTATGACCTCTGTTTCTTCTGCAGTTAACAAGAACCGCTTAGCATCCTCTATTGATGGAACACCTTCATTCCCTTCCCCTCTACCTTTTTGGATCGACCATATTTGTGTACTTAAGGCAATCTCTTTTGCTTTTTCAGTTGTCTCTGCACAAACGACAGAAACAGTTAAAGACGCCTCTGGCTTTTGTTTCTCATTACGAGAAATAAAGGCATCTTTATATTGCTGTATAATCTGAACACCATCACTGTCGCTCATAAACTGTCCAAAATTATAGTCCAACCCGTTTTCACCAGCTAGTACCGCACTTTTTTTACTTGTTCCAAGTAGCCAAGGAGTAGGTGAAATCTCTGGTATTGGCTCTGCCTTAACCTTTGCATAAGGATGATCCTGTGGAAAATTATTGTCTAAAAAATTTAGGAGTTCCTTGACCGAAGTAGGCATCCTCCATACCTGTTGCAAAAAATTATCCGACAAAGCATTGGTTGCTTCAGCTGAGCCACCTGGGCTCTTCCGATTCCAACATCAATCCGACCAGGAAACAAAGTTGCCAGCATATTGTAAACTTCGGCCACCTTATAAGGCTTGTAATGAGGTAACAACACAGCTCCTGAACCGATTCGAATGCTAGATGTATTTGCTCCTATGTAACTTAACATGACCTCCGGAGCTGAACAGGCCAACCCAGATAAATCATGATGTTCTGCAATCCAATATCTTGTATAGCCGTACTTTTCCCCTACCTGTGCCAATTTCATCGATTCCTGTAAAGCAACTTTTGGTGTTTGGTGAGAAGATATTGGTGCTTGGTCTAAAATGCTTAATCTCATGAATTCTCATTCCCTTTCTTAAATAACTTCAAGCAGCACCAAACGATTATCTCCAACCTGCTCTTACTAAATATGAAAAGAATAGCATTTGCAAGAAGAACGATGCAATTCTTATGCCTAACGTGTTCGGTTAATTAATGCCCAAAAAAAGACCGAATTCAATTTGAATTCAGCCTTGTCCATTTTATAGGATACCGTTACTCTATGGGAGTAATACCTCATCAATAACATGAATGACACCATTAGAAGCTTGGATGTCAGCTTTTACAACATTGGCATTATTTACTTTAACAGGGTCAAGTGATATTTCTACTGATTTCTTTGCTAATGTCTCAGCTTTCATCCCATCTTTAAGGTCACTAGACATAACTTTGCCTGATAAAACATGATACAACAGAATTTCCTTCAAATCATCCCTAGCTAATAACTCTTCTGCTGTAATGTCTAGTTTCTTTAATAGTTTTTCAAATGCTGCATCTGTCGGAGCAAAAACTGTAAATGGTCCTTCTCCTTTCAAGGTCTCGACCAAACCAGCCTTTTTCAAAGCAGCTGCTAACGTAGTGAAATCACCCGCTGCTACTGCCGTATCGACAATATCCTTTTTATTTGTAGGATTCTCTTGTGCTAATACTCCATTTGCCACTGACATAAACATTATTAAAACGAATATAACCAATACATACTTTTTCTTTTTCATTCCTTGATCCTCCTCGATTTGTTAAAGTCAAAAAGAAAGTTATGTAGGAAGGTTTAGTCTCCATTTTCATTTAAATGGCATCTCCCTCGTGTAAACACAAAGGTAGTATTCGTTTAATTAACATTTTTATCCTATGATAAATAAATTTAATTTCCGACCATCCAAACCGAAGAGTGAAACAGTTCTATCTTTTTCTTTTGTTCAATAAAATGACCTTATAGTCCGATAAATTTGTCATTTAATTGATTTAGGAGGTAAGAGAATGTGTAGGGTTTTTAATAAAAGGCATAAACAGTTATCGAAAACTCAAAAGGAACTAAAAAAAGCCTTGAAAAAAAACACCTCCATTAAGCGTTCACTCTCCACAGAAGAACAGTTACTTATTGAGGAGATACAATCGACTACAAAAATCCTGAATCTAAACAATCTCACTCGAACGATGGCCTATCTTGATTTTTATCTAGAACACCCTGAAATTCATTGGTCTTTTTTAGCTCATATGGTGTCAAGAAATGCTGGATGGAATATGACTGATTTAAAAGGAGAGTATTTACCAAGAATCTTAACGGAAAAAGAGATAAAATCTTTTTTTAATTTTATCGAGCGAGGCAATTGGTTGATTTTTCAGGATGCTTTTCCTCAACTATTATTGTATGAAAAAAGTATTCAAACTGGAATAAACCTCTTCTATTTACTACCACACTTGAATGTGTCTGTGTTTATGGAACCCATCTGGAATCAGTTCCTGGAATATAGAGATTCTTACACGCTTACTGTCGCGTTAATTATCAATGAACAGAGCTATATAGAGAGTAGAGTAATTGAGAACAACAGATTCAAGGAGGATGTTTTAAATACCTTTGAGTTTAAATTGCAGGATTTATTATCTATGAATCATATACTATTTCCATCTTCCAACGATACAAAAACCAAGCTTACTGGCCAGACTGTCCGTCATTTTGACAGTCTAGATGAGAGGATATTATTAGGAAAGAGGCTTTACTCTATCTTGTTTTCCATGCACCATCTACCGCCCATTGAAAAATGGGCAAAACAAACAATCCATACAGGATCTAGAAAAGATTACTGGCCGCATCTATTTAATGATATTGCAGAACTGGCTCCTGGTAGTGAATTAAAGCCCCGATTACAAAATTGTAAACTTACGAAAGGTACACCAAGAATTTATAGTCCTGCACTTGCGTCAGTTTGGGAAAATCAACAGCACGAACCGGCATCACCTGGTGATTGGTATAAGGACTGGGATGTGTTACACTACATGGCGAAATCTGAGGAAAAAGTGAATGGTGATATTGAAGGAGATTATTGCAAAACAGTAGAAAGACTTGAAATGGTCGCTTTATCGACAAAATTAATTCAATTTCTTGATAAAGATTAAAGGGGATATAACATCCCCTCTTCTTACACTTCTTCGTCAAGAATGGCATCAAATGCACTAGATACCTTATCAAACTCTTCATCGCTCTCGATTGCCGTGAAGTCACCATCTTCGTCCACTTTCAAAAAGAAAACATCAATGTCTCCTTCTTCACCTTCTTGAAGGTCTTCAACAAAACTAACAGCTATATAGTCCGTATTTTCAAGAGTAACGACTCCTAGCACCTCTACCTCTTGCTCTGTATCATTCTCATCTGTAATTGTAAATACTTCTCCAACTTCGATCTTTTCCATATTTTCTCCTCCTTATTTTGCGGTAATAAACTACATAAGTAATTCTATCTTTTATTTTCCCAAACACAAGTAAATTCATGCAAAAGAGGAATTTTTTTCATAATTTTAATCACTTCACTTTATCACATTAACGCACCGGGGGTCAGGCCCCAAATTTAGTATTCTATGTTTTAAGTTAGTTAATATACATATAATACAAGCTTTTTTCAGATAAGGAGGGACAATTTATGTCTACAAGTCTTGCAATAGCACCTTGGGAGCATCATGATTTTCACATATCCAAAGAGGACGAGGATTCAATAAAAAGATTAATAGAATTAAATAACAAACATAACAAAAAGAAGAGTCAACATACGACCGTGTTATATGCCTTTATTGTAATAGCAAGTATAACTCTCATTAAATATTTCTTCCCTGTAAGCTTTTTTGCCAACTTTTATTTAATAGAAGCATTTTTTCAAGATAAAAACCTAACAAGAGATTTATTTGTAAACGGTGCACTATTTTTCGTCTCAAAGTTAACATTTGACCTGCGTGAAAAAGCTAAAGAGGACTACCATTCTTTACGGGTTGAACTAGTAGATTTATCAAACAAAGAATGGTTAAAGAAATACGGTGAGGCCACAAATACCAAAATCTATGAATACCTTTACTCACAACACAAAATTAGAATTAACCATAAAACAAAATAACATTCACTTTTACACTTTAAAGCACCGGGGGACAGGCCCCCGGTGACACATTTAAAGAATAGCGCCTGAGACTGGATAGAGTTTGAGGTCGATATTGAGTGGTTGGTCGAGTGCAAGTTTGGCTAACTGGAACCCTAGATATGGGCCAACTGTTAGTCCTGAGGCACCAAGACCATTAGCTACTAATACTTCATCATTGTTCGGAAGCGAACCAATAACGGGTAGAAATCCTGGGGTAAATGGTCTGAATCCAACTCTTGTTTCACTTACTGTAGATTCTTCTAGTCCAGGTGCAACTCCTAACGCTTTATCTAATACTTCATGAAGTCCACCTACTGTGACACGCTTGTCGAATCCTTTATCGTTTTCATGTGTGGCTCCAATTACGATTTTCCCTTCGTCAAATGCAACAATATACTGATCATTAGGCGGCATAACCACAGGTAATTCAGCTGTTTCATGTTCGTCAACTTGTAAATGTACAATTTGTGCCTTCTGAGCATCTACTAAGAATTCAATGCCCAGCGGTCTAATTAACTCCTTTGCCCACGCTCCAGCAGTTACAATCACTTTCTCACCTAGAAAAGAATCACTGCCCACCGTTACACCAACCACTTTCCCTGCCTCTATTTCTAAACGAGCATTTCCTTGTAAAACTTCAGCACCATGTTTCTCTGCTCCTTTTACAAGCGCATTACGAAGTGCTCTGCCATTCACTCGTGCTGCCCCGCTAATATGAACAGATGCAAATTTTTCATCCAAGTAAGGAAATAACTTCTTTGATTCTACCTCAGATAACCGAGTAATCTCACCAATTTCCGGGGCATCTTCTCTCCTTTTATATGCTCTTTCTTCCATTTTATCTAGCTTTCCAGAATCAGTATGAAGACTGATGGCTCCAACCCTCTTATAGCCTGTATCTTTTTCTCCATCCTTTTCTAGCTCAGGAATTAATGAGGAATAGTAACTAGCACCATTCTTTGCAAGCTGATACCATGCTTTATTTCTTCGTTGTGATATCCAAGGACATACAATTCCTGCTGCTGCATCCGTCGCTTGACCTTTATCTTCGCGATCAATTAATAGCACTTTCGCTCCGTTTTTTGCCAAATGATAGGCTGTCGACGCTCCTAAAATTCCCGCTCCAATTATAATAAATGGTTTCATCTCTAACACCTTTTCTTTTTTTAAGTCTAATTATGTCGTTATTTTACAAGATAGGTAGAAAGCTTTCAATAAAACAAAAACAGACTCGGTTTACACACCAAGCCTGGTTTCAAACAAACTACTTATTCTTCAAACCCACGATTAAATTCATCCGGGTTGGGTCCGACACGTTCATCCTTGTTCAACCCACTAATTCGTTCCATATCCTCAGCTGAAAGTTCAAAGTCAAATACATCAGCATTTTCAATAATACGATGTTCTTTAATCGATTTAGGAATCGTTACAACTTTATTTTGTAAATCCCATCGTAAAATAATCTGAGCAGTGGATTTTTGATATTTTTCAGCAATCTCATTAATGGTTGGGTCACTTAAAAGCTGACCTTGTTTTAATGGTGACCATGCCTCGAGTTGAATTCCCTCACTTTGACAGTAAGCTAATAACTCCCTTTGTGTTAAATGCGGATGAAACTCAACCTGGTTAACCATAGGCTTAACCTCAGCATCTTTAATCAGTTCTTGTAACTGGTGAACATGGAAATTACTCACGCCAATAGCACGAACTCGACCATCTTTATATAATTTTTCAATAGCCTTCCATGTATCTTTAAACTTGCTGCTATCTAAACCTGGCCAATGAATTAAGTACAAATCTAAATAATCAAGACCTAACTTGCTAAGGCTTGTTTCAAAAGCCTGTAATGTAGTGTCATAGCCTTGCTCTGAATTCCAAACCTTTGTAGTTATGAATAGCTCATCACGAGCAACACCTGATTCTTTAATTCCTTGTCCTACACCTTCTTCATTTTGATAAATAGCAGCAGTATCAATGCTTCGATACCCATTTTTAATAGCAGCCTTTACTGATTCAATAACCTCGGACCCTTCTTCAACTTTAAAAACACCGAGTCCAAACCAAGGCATCTTTACTCCATTATGTAATGTTGTTGTATCCATTAAGCTTTTAGGCACGTGTATTCCTCCTACAAGTAAGTTCTAGAACGATTACTATTATCTCAAAAAAGAGAAATCTTAACCAACGTTTTGCTTGCCTGATCCATTTGTTTAATTTATCATTCATCATTTATAGTAAAATAAGATTACAAAACTAAAGGAATGAAATAAATGAAGATTATTGTCCTCTCAGACACTCATATGCCCAAACGTGGAAAAAAGCTCCCAGATTTGTTAGTAAAGCAGCTAGCAAATGCAGATTTAATTATTCATGCTGGCGATTGGACTGACCTAGAAGTCCTTACTCAACTCGAAAAATACGGTACGGTCGTTGGAGTGAGTGGAAATGTTGACACTCCGGAGGTTAGCCAACTCTTTGGAGATAAAAAGGTGCTGCAACTTAATGGCTTTAAAATCGGAATTGTTCACGGCCATATCGGCAAAAAGAAAACAACACAAGAGCGCGCACTTGAGGCCTTTAACGATCCTAGTCTTGACGTTATTATATTTGGTCACTCTCATATTCCATACCAGGAATACCACGAAGGTACTTTATTGTTTAATCCTGGTTCTCCTACTGATAAACGATTTCAGAAGGAGTATTCATTTGGGATACTTGAACTAAATGACAAGATACATGCTGATATTTGTTATTATCATGATAAAACATAATAAAGATGAGGCCTATGCACCTCATCTTTTTAAATAAAACTTATGGACGCACTCGCTCATCAACGAGTAGTTTTTCCCTTTTCGATAATTCTCCAATGTTTACCCTTTTAACAATAGGGCTCACTCTTATCACATCTTGAAGTTTGCTAACAAGATCTTGATTCAATTCAGTAGCTGATTCAACAGTTATCTCTAATTGATCTTGATTTTCCCTACTCGAAACAAGGGCTTGAAAAGATGTATAACCTTCGTTTGCCAGTACAGCAGCAAGCTGTTTTTCTCTAACAAACATCCCCTTCACTTTAACTCCATCACTTACACGGCCTAGAACCCCCACAATCCGTTCTCCCTCATAGCCTTCAACCCATTTTGATAAATCCCCTGTTCCAAAACGTATCAGAGGATAGCTTTTATCAAATAACGTAACAACAACTTCCCCTTCTCCATCATCAACCAATTCACCAGATACCGGGTCACAAATTTGAACGATGGCGGAGCTTGTAATCTTTAACCCTGGTCCTTCCTTATCTTCAAAAGCAATACAGCCACAATCTGCCGTACCATATCCCTCAAAAACTTGAATACCTAATTCTTCACACCTTTGACGTAATGCCACAGGTGTCATCTCCGCTGTGAAAAATGCCTTTGACAAGGCTAGTTCTCCCCCCTTCACCCAACCTTTTTCCACAGCAGTATCTAGTAGAATGGTAAAAAAGCTTGGTGTACCTACATAACCAGTTACTTTTATATCCTTCATAACCTGGAGTTGCAGCTCTCGATTGCCTGTTCCAGCTGGAATAACAGTCGCACCTAGCTTTCTCAAGGCAGAATCAAACATAAAACCAGCAGGTGACAGGTGGTAAGAGAATGTATTTTGAACAATATCATTCTCATTAAAACCAGCAGCCTCAAGTGCTTCTGAAAATCTCCAAAAATCATCCTCATGTGTTTGAGGATCATAGATTGGACCTGGTGACATAAATACCCTTGCCATTTCAGCTGTAGAACGGGTTGACAATCCTGCAAAAGGTAGATTCTCCTGTTGCAAATCTGGTAATCTATCCTTTTTTAACACAGGAATTTTTACGAGATCCTCTACAGTTGTAATTCTATCAGGAGTTAGTTCTTGTACCTCCATTACAACCTTAAAGCCCTCTGCATGTTCATACGCATAGGATATCAATTCTTGAATCGATGACAATTATAGCCACCTCTTTCTACGTTTGTAAGATTTAATATCTTTATAGTTTTTCGCACCCTTTGAACTTACACCAAGATAAAATTCACGCACATCTTGATTGGATAATAACTTATCAACAGAGCCTTCCATAACAACACGTCCATTTTCCATGATATAGCCATAATGAGCAATCGAGAGGGCTACCTTTGCATTTTGCTCGACAACCAAAATGGTAGTCCCTTCTTCTTCATTAATCTTTTTAATGATTCCAAAGATTTCTTTTACCAACAATGGCGCAAGTCCTAAGGATGGCTCATCTAAAAGTAATACACTTGGTTTTGCCATAATGCCTCTTCCAATTGCGAGCATTTGCTGCTCTCCACCAGATAAATAACCAGCCTGCCTGTTTTTTAGCATTTCTAACTTCGGAAAATAGTGATACACCTTTTGTATATCACCTTTAATATTTTTTCGATCCTTCCGAGTATGTGCACCTGCAATTAAATTATCTTCCACAGTAAGGTGCTCGAATACACGGCGACCTTCCATACATTGAAAAATTCCCTTTTTTACAATAACATCTGCACCATTGGTATCAATTCGCTCATCATTTAATTCAATAAAACCATCCGTTACTTCACCATTCTCACTTTTTAAAAGACCTGAAATAGCCTTAAGGGTCGTTGTTTTGCCAGCCCCATTACTACCTAATAAAGCGACGATCTTCCCTTTTGGTACTTCCATCGATAGTCCTTTTAAAACTAATATAACGCGATCGTACACTACTTCGACGTTGTTTAAAGTTAGCATCATAATCCTCCATTTACTTAAAAAATAAGCGTGGTGTCGAACATTTTCAAAAAAAAGGGGGACAATTCCTCTCCCCCTTAAGTAATTAATAGCCAATATAGTCAGTAAATACTTCCCACTTTCCGTTTTTCACTTCAGCTAAACGGATTTGGTTTGTACCAGCGTGATTGTCGGCAGTGAAAGTAATTGGTGCGGCTAATCCACCAAACTCTAGGTTAGAAATCTTCTCTAATCCTTTACGGATTCCCTCACCAGTTGTTGGGTCATCTGCCAATTTCACACCTTCAACCATAATTGATGCTGCTACCCAGCCTTGAACGAATTTTTGGTTGATGTCATCAATCGTTTTTCCTTTGCTTTCTAAGTACTCTTTAATATCAGCCATACCTTCTAAGTCTTCATATGGGAAGGCATGTGTAACCACGCCAATAAATCCTTCAGCAGCTTCTCCTGCAATTGGAAGTAAGCCTTCCCCTGTTGCCCAGTTTAAACCAATAAACTTCGTGTCAATGTCTAGTTTTTTCGCATCCTTTAAGATCGTTGCAGTAGCACCCCATGTTTGTTGAATAATCGCATAGTCAGGATTTTTCTTTTCCATGTTTAATAATTGAGATGTTGCATCTAATGCACTTAGTTCAACAATCTGCTCATCAACAACTTCTACACCATTTTCAGCGGCGAATGCTTTTGCATCTTCAATTGGTGATTTACCAAATGCAGTGTCATTGTAAATTAATGCCAGTGTAGGAGTTCCACCCTTGTGATTATCCTTGATCCATTTAATCGCAGAACGAGCTTGGTCAGAATAAGTAGCTGCCACTAAGAAGTTGTATGGACTCTCCTCAAGATTTTTAAGGTTTTCTGAGTAGGAAGCTGAAATGTACGGTAATTTGTCATTTGCTACTAAACTACGAAGTGCTTCGGTATCACCAGTACCCCATCCTAATACACCAGCTACTTTGTCTTTTGATTTAAGCTTTTGATATAGCTTTTGGGCTTCTGGAATTTTGTAGGCATAATCATCCCCAATTAGTTCTAGCTTGTAACCATTTACAAGACCCTTTGTAGCAAGGTGCTCAAAGTATGCCTTTTCCCCCTCAGCATAAGGAGTGCCTACATCACCAGTCCCACCGGTTAAGTCAAATAGTCCACCGATCTTAATCGTACCTTTTTCATCACCTGAAGCCTTTTCTCCTCCTGAACAGCCAGCCATAACACCTAGTACTAGTAACAAGATCATACTGATTGACATGAACTTTTTCATACTTTTCCCCCTCATTTTCCTATAAATATTTTTAAGTAGAAATACATATTTTTCCGTAGCTAGTAGGAATACGGCCAGAGCTTAAAGTAATCTTTAATATTCTTCCACATTTTCGCTAGACCTTCAGGCTCATAGATTAGGAATAGGATAATAACTAATCCAAAAACCACTTCCTTTAACCCTACTAGTACATTCGCTAGGTCCGGCATTACTCCACTTAAAACCTCGATTCCACCACGGAGGAAAACTGGTAGTAACGTAATAAAGATTGCACCATAAATCGATCCGAACACACTTCCTAGACCACCTACTAAAATCATTGCTAAGAATTCAATAGAAACCGTTATGCTGTATAGCTCAGGGCTAACAATCATCGTGTAATGGCCAAGCAAAGCACCAGCAATTCCTACGAAGAAAGAGCTGATTGAAAAAGCCAACACTTTGTATTTGAAGATATCAATACCCATCACTTCTGCAGCTATGTCACGGTCACGTACCGCGATAAAGGCTCGGCCCACTCTAGACCTAAACAAATTCAACGTAAAAACTGTCGTAATAAGTAATACAATAAACATTAGATAGTAATAACTTGTTTCACTCGCAAACATGAATCCACCGACACTAGGTCTAGAAAGTACCATTCCAGCTGTTCCACCTGTCAACGAATCCCATCTTGAAATGACAAACAAGATGATTACTTGAGCTGCTAGAGTTGCAATGGCTAGGTAAAGTCCTTTTAAACGCAGAGAAGGAATTCCAAATAGTGCACCTACAAGCGCGGTTATTAATCCAGCTGTGGGCATCGCTATCCAAAAACTTAAGCCTAGCTTTACAGTTAAAATAGCTGACGTATAGCCTCCAACCCCTAAGAAAGCACCAACCCCAATTGAGATTTGTCCTGTAAAACCTGTTAAAATATTTAACCCGATCGCTCCAATTGCTGCTATCCCACACAAAGTGGCAAGTCCCACGATATAATCCGAAGAAATTAGAGGGAAAATCGCAAAGAGTAGAACGATTGCGTAAATTCGCATTCTAACACGGGTAATTTTCCAAATGTTCATGTCTTGCTTGTAGTTAACATGGAATTCACCACAATCCATTACGAATGGATTTCGCATAGTTTACACCCTCTCGATTTCTTTTTTACCGAACAATCCATACGGCTTAAACATTAAAATAAAGACCAGTAGAATAAATGGCATAACTTCTTTCATCCCACCACCAACTAATGGATCTAAATAGCCACCAGTCATACTTTCTATGATTCCGATAATTAATCCCCCTACAATCGCACCTGGAATACTATCGAGACCTCCAAGAATTGCAACAGGTAAAACCTTAAGTCCGATGGCTGATAACGATGCATTTACACCATTGATGTTTCCGAGTAAAATACCTCCAACTGCAGAAACAATCGCAGCGATAGCCCATGATACGGCGAATATTGTCTTTACGCTGATTCCCATAGACATGGCAGCCTGTTGATCATCTGCCGTTGCACGCATCGCAATTCCAAGCTTGGAATACTTGAAAAAGAGAGTGAAAATTAAGAGCATGACTACGACAATCCCTAGTGACCAAAGGTAAACGGGTGCTACAACTACTTCACCAAACTTAACTGGTTGTTCGGAAAAAATTTTAGGGAAAACACGTGTTTCATGTCCCCAGATGATATGAACAACCCCTGCTAATACACTGGAAAGTCCAATCGTTGCCATAATCATTGATATGACGGGTTCTCCGATAAAGGGCCTGAGAACAATCCGCTCTATTACAAACCCTAAAATGGCACTAAATAATAATGCAATTAGAAGAGCAGGTAGAAATGGAATATTATATGCTGTGATGAGTGTTAAACAGACATACGTACCCACTAGTAAAAACTCGCCTTGAGCAAAGTTAATTGCGTCACTAGATTTATAGATTAATACAAATCCTAGGGCAACTAGTGCGTACACACTACCTACAACGATTCCTGTTACTAACATTTGTAAGAAAAACGTCATTAAGCTGCTCCCTCGCCTTCATCCATAAAGATTACTCGAAGTGTTGTTTGAATCAGTTGTTCATTCCCGTCACGATATTTAATTCGCCCTTCCACATCGATTTGGTCACTTTCTGAATAGATTCCATCAATAAGCTTTTCATACTTTTTAGCCACAAACTGTCTTCGTACTTTTTTCGTACGAGTTAACTCTTCATCATCTGCGTCTAATTCTTTATAAAGCAGAACAAACTTTTTAATGCGGGCTTTTTCAGGTAGGGACCTATTTACCTCATTGACCTGTTCTTGAATAAGTTCAAGAACAGCAGGTTTAGATGATAAATCTGTATAAGTTGTATATCCAATTTGTTTTTTCTCTGCCCAACGGCCGACATTTTCCATATCAATATTAATCATTGCAACAACGTAAGGACGATCTCTTCCTGTCGCAACTGCTTCTTGGATGTAAGGACTGAACTTTAATTTATTCTCAATAAATTGAGGAGAAAACATTTCACCTGTATGTAGACGAATTACGTCTTTCAAGCGATCGATGATATACAGATGTCCCTCTTCATCCATTCTTCCTGCATCCCCTGTGTGTAGCCAACCGTCCTCAATTGTTTCCTTGGTTGACTGCTCATTTTTGTAATACCCTAAGCACACACTAGAGCTTTTAATGAGAACCTCACCTTTATCCAAAATTTTTACTTCAGTACCAGGTATCGGAGTCCCAACACTATCAAGCTTAATATCACCATCTCGGTGAACAATCGAGATTCCTGATACCTCAGTCTGACCGTAAATACTTTTTACATTAACCCCAATGCTATGAAAAAATGTAAATACATCTGGACCTAGTGGCGCTCCTCCTGTATAGGCACGTTTAATACGCAGTAACCCAAGATGGTCGCGTATCGCAGAAAATAAAAAGTAGTCTGCTAGTTTATACTTCATTCTCAATCCACGTGGAATTTCTTCCTTATTGAACTTAGCTTTGGCTACTTTTTCACCAATCGGCTTGCACCATTCATACACTTTACGCTTAAACCAGCCGGCATCCTGGATTCGCACTTGAAATTTTGAAACCATATCTTCATAGATTCGTGGAGGTGAAAACATAACCTGTGGCCCGATTTCACGAAGGTTTTCCAATACAGTCGTTGGTTCTTCTGGAAAATTAATCGTCATCCCACTTGATAGTCCGGTGGCAATGGTCATCATTTGCTCACCAATCCATGCTAGCGGTAAAAAAGAGAGGTATTCGTCATTACCATCTAATGGATCAAATGAGGTTAGGTTATGCGCCATATCAAATAGGTTTTGATAACTTAGCATAGTTCCCTTAGGATTTCCTGTCGTTCCAGAAGTATAAGATAGAATCGCTAAATCCTCATAGGTTCCCTTATTAAGTTCTTTTTCAAAAAATGTAGGGTTTTCTTTGTTATGTTCCTTCCCTATTTTTAGTACGTCATCAAAGAATAAGAGATTTTCAGCTTTATAATTTCTCATTCCTCTTGGATCATAATAGATGATTGTTTTGACCTTCTTAATCTGATCCATCACTTCATAAAGCTTATCGACTTGTTCCTGATCTTCTACAACAACGATTGAAGCATCACAATTATCAAGAATATAAGCAATTTCATTAGGAAGAGATTCCTGGAAAATCCCTACGGATATTCCACCTAAGCTTTGAGCGGCTAACTCACTGATGACCCACTCTGGGCGATTGTCACCGATAATCGCTAGCTTATCTCCACGATTTAATCCTAGTTTTGCAAGCCCTAAACTAAAATGTTGCACATGTTCGTAGTATTGATGATAGGTAACTTCATTCCAAATTCCATAATCCTTTTCTCGATAAGCTACCTTCGAACCCTTTAATCTACTATTTTCCCTTAATACTTGAGGAAATGTCATGTTTGACATCAAATACCTCCTCCCCGATTGTTAGCCTACTTGCTCTTCATCCTCACCTAAGTAAGCATTGATAACTTGTTGATTATTTTGTATTTCATTTGGTGTCCCATAGCCTATTAACTTTCCGAAGTCTAAAACAGCGATATGATCTGAAAGGTCCATTACGACTCGCATATCATGCTCGATTAAAATGATGGTCGTCTGTTTTTCAGCATGAATATCAATAATATAACGAGCCATGTCTTCTTTCTCTTCACTGTTCATTCCGGCCATCGGCTCATCAAGTAACAATAGCTCTGGCTCAAGTGCTAATGCTCTTCCTACCTCTACCCGCTTTTGTAAACCATAAGACAATCTGCCAACTGGGGTATTTCGGATATCTTCAATTTCAAGAAAGTCAATTACCTCCTCAACCTTCTCTCTGTGCTCAATTTCCTCTTTTTGAGCCTTCCCCCAGTAGAATCCGCCTGAAAGTAGACCCGTTTTCATTCTTGCATGTCTGCCAAGCATTAAGTTGTCCAAAACCGATAAATGAGGAAAAAGCTCAATGTTTTGGAAAGCTCTAGCAATGCCCATGCCGGCTCGTTTATGTGGTTTTAATTGAGTGATATCTTCGCCTTTATAGCAAATGGCACCACTCGTGGGTCGATATAACCCACTTATACAGTTCAACATACTCGTTTTACCGGCACCATTTGGTCCGATTAACGAGAAAATCTCACCTTCTTTTACCTCATATGTAACCTGATTTAGTGCCGTAACACCCCCGAAACGTAACGTGATATCCTTGATTTCTAAAATCCCCAAATTTCTTCCTCCTTTCGGGAAATTCTGCAAGCGCTTACGATTCTGAAAAATCGAAATACTTAAACAATATATTCTTCGTGTTCCAGAAATATCCTTGTTAGTTTTTATAATTTTTAAACAATTTAGTATATTTTAATAAAAATAGGCCAAAACTCCCGGTACATCATCGCTTTAAAGCACCGGGGGTCAGGCCCCAAAAGACATTATTCTATTATAGTGATGATGGGTGGCTTGTGAAGGTATTGGAATAGTTCTTTGCCATCTTCTTCTGTCGCTTTCGCTTCTGGGCTAGCTAGTGAATCAATAAGTGTACTCATATTCTCAAATTCAAGTATTGTTATTAAATATAGATTAAGATCTGTATTTTCATTTTGGATCACTCTGTGAATGGAATCCTTTTTCAAATTCGGAATCTTTTTTCCTAGAGGCACATGAACTTTAAAATAATGCTTCTCAAACCCTTCAACATCTTTTGGTTTCTCGTACATTATGACCACCTTAGCCATTAACCAACACCTCTTTATACGAAATTTTTTCATTACAATATATTCTGTAACAACCATTTAATTCCGAAAAAGAAATAAGCCTGACCTCCGGTGCGTCAACGCTTTAAAGTACCCGGGGGTCAGGCCCCAAAAGACATATTTATTCAATATTTGTTAGAATGTATTGACCGTCTTTGTTTTTATAGTATTCTACGATAACACGTTGATTTTTATCGAAGCTGCTCCAGTCAACATTTTTGATTTCTCCAATTTGGAGTGTTAGTTGTTGGAATTCTGTGTTTACTTGAATGGAATTCGCATCTACTTGACCTACATAGGCTGCTTCTTCTCGAATTGTATCTGCTTTTGTTTCTTCTTTGCTTCCCCCACCTACTACTTCTATATGCTGTAGTACATGTTGACCTTTGCTATTTTTAACATACTCAATGATAACATGTTGGTTTTTAGGTAGGTTACTCCAGTTAACATTGACTGTCTCTGAAATTTGTAGAGTTAACGATTCAAACTCTGTATTCACTTGGATTGAGTTACCATCCACTTGCCCTACATAAGCTGCCTCTACACGAATCACTTTTTCTTTACTGTCGGGCTTTTTAGTCTCTTCTTCCTTCTTCTCTTCAACCACATTGATGCTAGTTAACATATATTGATCATTCTCATTTTGATAATACTCGATGATAACATGTGCATTCTTAACGATAGAACTCCAATCAACGCCAGTAACCTCCGTAGTTTGTAGAGTTAACGATTGCGATTCTGTATTTACTTGAATTGAGTTTGCATCGACTTGACCTACATATGCTCCTTCTTCTCTCACCATTTCCTTCTCAGTTTCTTCTTGCTTGTTTTCTGTTTCTTCACCAGCTCCATTTACAGGTGTAGCCTGTTCCACTGCATCTCCAGAACTGTCGTCATTCCCCATTCCGCAAGCCGCAAGTGTCATTACTATAATCATCAACATTGGTAGCATTTTAAACCATTTCATCATTTCTATTCACCTCATAATTTTTTGTTTTACACTTATGAGACGGTTATATTACCAAATTGTTACATCATTTAAAGAAAAAGTTTCAAAAAAATAAGGGTGAAATCATAAACATGATTTACACCCATTTATCCTTATTTCTCTAATGTAGTAACTAGTTTAAACAGCAGTTGATGTATCATTAAGTAAGCCTCACCAATGGTTAACTCATCAGAAAAACCCTTTACATAATTTAGTGAGAAATTAATATCCCATATTCCTTCATCACCATTAAACATTGCTGCATATTTAAGTAAATCACCTTCGAGCTCCGTTTCAAGAAAAGATTTGATCACTGGTCCAACATTTTTCTTCTGCTTTAACCCTACCATAACTCCATAGGTCTTAAACACATCATCTAGTTCAAGTGACGCTGCATCTACCCCTAAAGCATCAAACCATTTGGACTCCATATAGATATATTCATCTTTGTGTTTTTGTAGGTAGCTTAAGGGTTGACGTAAAAATTCTACGTCAGCTTCAGCAATAATTTCTTCATTCTCTTTATGACTCCTAACAATATAGGCATCTGAAAAACGAGATGCAAGTTCGATGGTTCCAACCTTTACATTCTCTAAGGAAATACCCTGTTTCTCTGCATACTCTTTTTCAAGCTCCGTTACATCAGCCTTTGCTATTACCATCTCTTCTAGAAATGCTTTTACCATTCACTTTTCCTCCTATACCAACTCATACAAACAGTATTCCCAAATCAACCGATCCATTTACAAAAAATTATAACTCTACCTCAATACAAACAGGACAATGGTCACTTCCCAAGATTTCAGAATGAATCTGCGAATCTTTTAACAAAGAAGCTAGTCGTTCAGACATAATAAAATAATCAATTCGCCAACCGATATTACGCTCTCTTACCTTATTCATGTAGGACCACCATGTAAAGGAATCTATTTGGTCAGGATATAGATGTCTAAAAGAATCAATAAATCCAGCACTTAATAATTTGGTCATTTCCCCACGTTCTTCATCTGTAAAACCTGAGTTTCCTGTATTCGGCTTTGGATTTTTTAAATCAATTTCCTGGTGAGCAACATTTAAATCACCACATAAAATAACGGGCTTTTCATTATTTAAATCAATTAAATAGTTTCGTAGATTTACTTCCCACTCTAATCTTACTGAAAGCCTTGCTAAGTCCCGTTGAGAGTTTGGTGTATAGACATTCACTAAATAAAAGTCTTTAAATTCTAATGTGATAATTCTTCCTTCAGATTCGGAATCATTTGTACCAACACCATATGAACATGATATAGGTTTTTCTTTTGTAAAAATAGCCGTACCAGAATAGCCTTTCTTTTCCGCATAGTTCCAATACTGATGATAACCTTCTAAATCAAGGTTGATTTGTCCTTCTTGTAGTTTTGTTTCCTGTAAACAGAAAATATCTGCATCAACTGAGTGAAAGTAATCTAAAAACCCTTTCCCTACACACGCTCTAATCCCGTTTACATTCCATGATACCATTTTCATGTTACTCTTCTCCTTACTTTAAAAACAAGTATGCTAGATTAATCTGTGAATCTATCATATCCTATTATCTTAGAAAAATAAAAAAAGTTATGCTTTACTACATAACTTTTTAGACCACACCCTATTTAAACCAGCCTTTTTCCTTGGATTGCGTAATGGCTTCAATCCGATTTTTAACTTCCAGTTTTTCTAAAATAGCAGATATATAGTTTCTAACCGTTCCTGTTTTAATTCTAAGTTCCTCTGCAATTTCCTGAGTATTTTTACCATCAGCAACTAACTCAAGAACTTCCTTCTCACGCTCTGTAAGTGGGTTCTCCTCACTATAGACGTCATCCATCAGTTCTGGGGCATAAATTCTCTTTCCAGCAAGACAAAAGCGAATAGAACTTGCTAATTCCTCACTCGGACTATCCTTTAATAGATAACCACTTACTCCTGCTTTTAAGGCACGTTGAAAATAACCCGTACGAGCAAATGTTGTTAAGATAATGAGTTTACAGTCAAATCCTTTTAATTCTTCTGCTGCCTCAAGACCAGATTTTTCAGGCATTTCGATATCCATGATGCATACATCTGGTTGAAGTTTACGAACGAGATCGATTGCCTCTTGACCATTACTTGCCTTTCCGATGACTTCCATATCATCTTCTAAGTTAAGTAATGATCCTAATGCTCCTAACATCATTCGCTGATCTTCAGCTATGACAATCCTTATCATATCTGGTCCCTCCTATCCGGCTGCTTTACTACATTTGGTATTTTCATAATTACCGTCGTTCCCTGGTCTGATATAATCTCCAAAATCCCATTTACAAACTCAAGGCGTTCTTCTATTCCTTGAAGTCCACTACCTTTTCCAATGTCTGTCTCTTTTACAATCCCGATTCCGTTATCCTGAATGGTGACAGATACTTCATCCCAAGTTTGATTGATTGAAATACGACAAACTGTGGCCTTGCTATGCCTAACCACATTGGTTACAGCTTCCTTCATACACATACTTAAGATATTTTCGATAAACAACGATACATTCGCAAGGCTGACATCATCATCACAAACAAGTTCAATTTCAGCAGCCTTTAATAACTGCCTCACGCGGATAAGTTCTTCCTTTAAACGTATGCCACGCATTTGAGAAACCATTTTTCTAACTTCATTTAGCGCGGTTCTCGCTGTTTGTTGGACATCCTTAAGCTCATTTCGAGCCTGTTCTGGGTCCTTACTTATTAATTTACGTGCCAAGTCACTTTTTAAGCCGATAAGAGAAAGCTTTTGTCCCAGTGTATCGTGTAGATCTCTTGCAATTCTTTGCCGCTCCTCTTGCTTTACCAACTCAGCAATTCTTTTGTTCGCATCCTCTAGTTTCTCTTCAAGTAGATCTTGTTTTTTTCGATTGTGTATTGTAAATGGAAGAAGGATTACAGCAATCCACATGATAATAATAAACGGAATTTGTCTAAGGAACATCTCATCCTGCATGACAAAATTATAATTAATGGAAATGGTTGTACTGACAAGATGAATAATATATAAGGTCATAAAAGCAATTCGATTTTTTATATTTCCATTATAATAAGCGATATAAAAAGCAAAGTATACAAACTGAAAAAGTAATGTCATAGTAAACGATATTGCAATCAGAATACACGTCCATAGATAGACCGGCCACTTTTTCGAGATAAAAGCTAGACGATAGCTAATAAAAAAGACAATGGTCAACAGGATTCCAATTGCGATTTCAGTTGTGGAAGAAGATTGGAAAATAAAATAAAATGGCAATATACTAAAAACACTCCAAATATAGGGGGAAATCCCCCAGTTCTTTTGGAATAGCGCAAGTTTTTTCTTCATTTAAACCTCTTTAAAAATGTATTTACATGCAATCATATCACATTTGGAAAAGATTGCATGTAATTCGTTTTATTCTTCAACAATCACACGATTTTTCTTAATAACAGCTAGCTTTTCTTTAATATCCTTATATCCGACAAAAACTTTTTTGTCCTCGTCCCATAATCTAAATCTTAAGGATTGTAGACTTGTTGCCAGAGTAATCGTAGGTACATTTTGAAGTGGTTCACTTTGATTATGAGCTTCTTCTAGCTTATAGTTAGGGATTCTCGGGCTTAAATGGTGTACATGGTGATACCCAATATTACCAGTCATCCACTGAAGTATTTTAGGCAGCTTATAAAACGAACTTCCTTCAACAGCGGCTCTAACGTATTCCCAATGTGCATCTTCTTCAAAATAAGAATCCTCAAAGGTATGCTGTACATAAAACAACCATACACCTGCAGTTCCAGATATTAAAAAGATTGTACCTTGCACTAATAAAAACGATTGCCATCCAATTGCCCAACACATTAAGGCAATAATAGCGAAAATAGAAGTATTCGTAATGTACATATTAACGCGTTCTTTCCATCTTGCATTTCTACGGTTAAATCTGTTTTCAATCAGAAAGACATAAATCGGACCTAATATAAACATAACCAGCGGATTTCGGTATAGTCTATATGCAATGCGTTTCCAAATAGATGCTTCTATATATTCGTCAACTGTTAATACCCAAATGTCACCTGTCCCGCGCTTGTCTAAGTTAGAGCTCGTTGCATGGTGAACCGAGTGAGTGTGAGCCCATTGACTGTAAGGGAATAAAGTTAATATTCCTGTAATTGTCCCTACAATCTTATTCGCTGTTCGGTTTTTAAAGAAGGAATGGTGGCAGCAATCATGAAAAATGATAAAGGTCCTTACTAAAAAACCTCCTGCAAACACACTTATGATGAACGTTAGTATATAAGATATCTCAAGGCTAATATAGGCTAGAAACCAAAGCGCAAAAAAAGGTACAAGTGTGTTAATCATCTGTACTATACTGTCTCTAGTGTTCGATTTTTCAAAAGGTGCCATTTCTTTTCTAAGAGTTTTTTGATTTTGGTTTGTCATCTCATTTTCCTTCCATTTCGTTATTTTATCATACTATACTTTAACTAGAAGAAACATGGTAGACATAGATGTCATATCCAAAACATGATAAATGTCATGTATGTACTAGATTACTCCTTAGCTAGCTCTATTAATTCCTTTAATTCATTTGTAAATCCCTTTATAGCGCGATTTTCTAAAACTGTAACAGGCACTCCCATAAATCCTAACTGCTCAACTTCTTTTTGGAAGTTAGGGTTGATTGAAAGATCTCTCAGCTCAACTGGTATTCCCTCCTCTTCAAGTACTTTTTTTACCATAGTGCATTCAATACAGTCGTTTGTAGTATAGACAATTATTTTTTTAATCATGAAAATTCCTCCACATTTTTAAGATAAAGAAAAATTTGTAATATTATATAAATTCCTGTCATTTTCTGCTATGATTGTAATGGAATATGAACAAGAAACATTATGATTTATATAGGAGTGCAAAGGAATGTTTAGGCAAAAGGTAACAGATAAAATGAAGAAAAACTCCTACAATCTCTTTCTTTTATTTATACATTTAACTTTTATGATTTTAAATTTCTATCTCATTTTAAAAGAAGGCACACTTAGTAACTTAAATTATATCTTTTTACTCTCTTACTTGTTAATTTTATTTACTAGCGTTTATTTATTATTTTCCTACTATCGATCAAAAAGAGAAATTAAAAGACGAATTGAAAGTGAAGAGCGTTATAAACAATTAATAGATAATCACCCTGATGGTATCGTCATTCATGAAAAAGGTGTCATTTTGTATGTAAATCCAATTGCATTAAGTTACACAGGTCATGATGAACATGAAGTAATAGGCAGAAGTCTTCTAGATTTCACCCATATATCACACCATGAAAAAATAAAACTTAGACAACAAAAAATCTATGCCTCACCAGAAGAAATAGCCTTAGATTTAAGTGAATATGAGCTGGTCTCAAAGGATGGCTCGTCTACCTTTGTTGAATCAAAAGCGATTGTTTGTCAATTCAATAATAAACGTTGTGTTCAACTTGTCCTACGTAATATCAATGAACGTAAAAAGCAGGAAGAACTATTAAAGGCATCCGAGAAGCTAGCCGTTGTTGGACAAATTGCCGCTGGCATCGCCCATGAAATTAGGAATCCTCTTACTAGTATAAAAGGTTTTATACAGATGATGGGTGAAGATTCAAAGGGAGAACACTATTATGATGTACTTATGTCTGAAATAGACAGAATCAATCAGGTTACAAATGACTTCCTGATTTTAGCAAAACCACAGGCTCAAAATTTCAAGGTTCACCCTGTAAATCATATTATTAGGGAAGTAATTCTCCTTATGCAACCTGAAGCAATGCTGCATGATGTGGAGTTTACATACCTTCCTTATGATGAAGAGCTTCAATTATTATGTGACCGAAATGAGCTTAAACAAGTCTTTATTAATATTATAAAAAATTCAATAGAAGCGATGCCATCAGGCGGTTTTATCACAATACATACTTTTCCTATAGATAACAAAGTTCAAATTGAGCTCACAGATTCTGGTATAGGAATTCCTAAAGAACGAATTGTTAATATCGGACAACCTTTTTATACGTTAAAGGAAAAAGGAACAGGCTTAGGTTTGATGACCACTATAAAAATTATTGAAAAGCACAACGGTACCTTTCAGTTGCAAAGTGAAGAAGGAAAAGGGACCACGGTTACAATTGATTTTCCACTTATTCATTAACAAAGGGAAGCATCATTAGCTGCTCCCCTTTTTGTTCATATTACCACGGAAAACGTGGTCTGCGACGGTCGTCAATTCCTAGTACGTCATCGTCTCTTCTTCTCCGTTTACGACGATCATCAACTCCTAGTACGTCATCGTCCCTTCTACGTTTACGACGGTCGTCAAGTCCTAGTACGTCATCGTCTCTTCTACGTTTACGTCTGTCGTCAACCCCTAGTACGTCATCGTCTCTTCTACGTTTACGTCTGTCGTCAACTCCTAATACATCATCATCTCTTCTGCGTTTACGATCATGTCTTCTATCATCGTTTTCAATAACAATAACTTCATCAGCGTTGATAATCACACGATCAGCATCAATTCGTAATCTTCTTCTACTCAAAGGTATCCCTCCTTTTCCTGTAATTATTATTATTTTATGAAAGTAGATGTGAAGTGTGTGGACGAGTATGACAGGGTAAAGGTCTATTTGTTGTCTGCAGATTAAAGAACAATGTAAAAAAACTGGACAGCAAGTGTCCAGTTTTTACTTAATCGATATTGTAAATATGCTATGGAAATGGAGAGGAATGGTGAGAAGGACTATAAATATAAAACTATAAAAATAAAAGAGCCTGAGAATATTATGTATCCCCAGGCTCTTTGTTTCGTTGAGATATGTGATCTCATTGTCGGATTTTTGATTTTGAGGGTACAAAAACCTTTTTGTGACCTCATTTCTCCGATTCGGGTATTTCCCGAAACGTAAAACCCTTTACGTTACCTTATTTCCCCAATTCGGCTATTTCCCGAAACGTAAATCCGTTTACGTGACTCTATTTCCCCAATTCAGTAATTTCCCGAAATGTAAATCACTTTACGTTACCTTATTTCCCTGATTCGGCTATTTCCCGAAACGTAAATCCGTTTACGTGACCTCATTTCCCTGATTCGGCTATTTCCCGAAACGTAAATCCGTTTACGTGACCTAATTTCCCTGATTCGGCTATTTCCCGAAACGTAAATCCGTTTACGTGACCTAATTTCCCAGGTTAAGCTATTTCCCGATACGTAAATCCGTTTACGTGACCTCATTTCCCAGGTTCAGCTATTTTCCGAAACGTAAAGCTCTACTACTCCACCCAAGTATACATATATCCAGTATCCTCGTAATCCTTTGCCTTTTTCACAACCTTAAGCGGCTTAAATGTATCAATCATCACCGCTAGCTCAAGGGTTTCTTTTTTCCCGATACTTGCTTCCGTCTTCCCAGGGTGAGGCCCATGTGGAATCCCGCTTGGATGTAATGTAATGGACTCTAATTTAACTCCCTTACGGCTCATAAAATTACCTTCCACATAATAGAGAAGCTCATCACTATTCACATTGCTATGGTAATATGGTGCCGGAATCGCTTCCGGATGATAATCGAACAGCCTTGGTACAAACGAACAAACAACAAAATTATGTCCTTCAAACGTTTGATGAACAGGTGGTGGTTGATGAATACGTCCAGTGATTGGCTCAAAATCTTCAACATTAAAGACCCAAGGATACAAATATCCATCCCAACCAACTACATCAAGCGGATGATGGCCTAAAATATGAGAGTGTAAATATCCTCTCGTCTTTGTGATAACCTCAAACTCCCCTTTTTCATCAAAGTGCTCAAGAGTTTCAGGTCCTCGAATGTCTCGTTCACAGAATGGACTGTGCTCAAGCAATTGACCATATTCATTTCGATATCTTCGTGGCGTCGTAATTTGGCTGAATGACTCAATAAACAAAATCTTCGTCGGTGCACCCTCGTCAGGTACGACACGATAAATGGTTCCAATCGGAATCACAACATAATCTCCTGGGCGGTATGTAAGTGTCCCAAACATCGTTTCAACCTTACCACTACCATAATGGATAAAGAGCATTTCATCTCCGTCCCCATTTCGATAGTAATTATCCATTGCTTTATCAACATTCATTGCACCAATCAACAAATCATCATTTCCAAGCAAATACTCTCGTGCAGTCAGTGCATCCCCACTCTGCGAAAGCTTATCTGTGTAAAAATGACGATGATCTAGTGAACCTTGCTCTTCATACTCTGGCAAGTATTTGCCGATTAATTCCGACTTAACAACAGAGGTCGGCATATAGTGGTGATATAAAATAGACTGTGTTCCAGAAAATCCTTTCGTCCCCATCACTTGTTCTCGATAAAGACTGCCATCTTCTTTTCGAAAAGTTGTATGACGTTTATGTGGAATGTTCCCCATTGACCGATAATACATTTACTTCACCTTCTCCCTACCCTATTCGATTTTTTAAAACACCAAGACCCGTAATTTCTAGCTCCACTTCATCTCCAGGTTCTAACCAACGATGAACTTCTGTACCTAACTCTAGAATACAACCACTTCCAACCGTACCTGATCCAATAATTTCTCCAGGATACAATGTCACACCATCAGATGCTCGCTCAATCATTTCTCCAAATGAATAGTGAATATCTTTAAAATTACCCTTTGAAAGCAGCTCTCCATTCACCTTGGCTGTCATATCTAAGTCATAGCCCTTCAACGTTCGAAACGATTCGAGTTCATCCTTTGTAATAATCACAGGACCAATTGATGTTGCAAAGTCCTTACCTTTTGCTGGACCTAATCCTACCTTCATCTCCTGCCGCTGAAGATCTCTTGCACTCCAGTCATTTAAAATACAATAACCAAAGATATAGTCCTCAACTTCACTGGCTTTTATATTTGTCCCTTCTTTTCCAATCACACAAGCAATTTCCAGCTCATAATCAAGCCACTCACATTTACTTGGTCGTGTTATAACTTGATTCGGACCCTTTATTGCCATGTGGTTCGAAAAATAAAACACAGGTATCTCGTACCACTCTGGAATCATGTCTAGGCCTCGATTTTGTCTAGCTGTTTTCACATGCTGTTCGAAGGCATAGAAGTCTCTAAAGCTACGTGGGTTAGGGAGAGGAGAAACGATTTCAACCTCATCTAAAGCATAAACACTTTCTAAAGGCTCGGATAATGAAGATATAATATCCATATATTCTTCTTGCTTATCTAAAAATGAAAGCATATTGCAAGGAAGTTTTCCTTTACTTGTTTCAAACATATCAACAACATGGTGATTACCTAGCATCCATCCGGCACGCGACACACCATCTTTTTTTATAAACGTCACAAATTTCATAACATCACCTTAGGATTATTTTCGAATTAATTCAAATGTATCTGCCAATGGCTTTGTATATGTTTGACCAGCCATACGACCAATAGGGTTTAATTTTTCAGTAAGTATTCGACCATGATCATACAATTCATCCTTCACATGAACATGTTTCACTTTTCCAATGACCAAACTGCCCGCTCCAGGATGATCTCCAAAATCAAGTGCTTGGTGTAATTCACACTCTAAATGAACCAATGATTCCTTTACTCTTGGTGGTCTTACCGAAACACTTTCATCTTTTGTTAGACCTGAAGCATCTAGCTCATCTATATCTGGTGGATACTCAATTGCACAATCATTCATTTGAACGGCCATTTCTTCACTGACAATATTAATGACAAATTCCTTTGTCGACTCAATGTTTGTCAATGTATCTTTCTTTGCTCCATCTGTCCCACGTCTCATCGGTGAAAAACAAACCAACATTGGATCTGCTGAAATGACGGTAAAGAAACTGAACGGTGCGGCGTTAACTACTCCATCTTCAGAAATAGAAGTAACAAAAGCAATTGGACGAGGTAAAACTGAACCAACGAGTAGTTTGTAAGCATCTTTCCATTCAAGAGTTTCTGGTTTAATTTCCACGAGTTACACCACACTTTCTTTTAAAAACTGACCTATCGTCTCTATAAATGCATCATTATCTTTTCTCGTACCTAACGTCATCCGGAAGGCTTCAGCCCATCCAGACATCTGTAGACCTCTAACAATAAATCCTTTCTCCATAAGCAACGTAACAAGGGGCTGCTTGCTACAAACAAATAAAAAGTTTGTTTCGGATGGGTAAACCTGCATTCCTAAAGCAGTCAAAGCCTTAGACACATATACTCGCTCTTCACTGTTTTTCTTGGCACAATGCTTTATAAAGCCCTGATCCTCAAGAGCAACCGAAGCAGCATGTTGAGCTAGATGATTGACATTGAATACATCCTTTACCTTAGCAAGTTCCGTCACAATATCTTCAGCCATGATGCCATAGCCCACTCTTAGTCCTGCTAAGCCATAAATTTTTGAAAATGTTCTTAATACAATTAAATTAGGAAACTGTTCTAGTAATGGCAGTGTTTCTAAATAATCGTCAGTCATCACGTATTCGTAGTAAGCTTCATCAACCACCACAATAATGTTTTCAGGAACTCGCTTTATAAAATCGAACAGTTCCTCTTTGCCGACAATTGTTCCGGTCGGATTATTTGGATTACATACAAAAACCATTTTCGTTTTTTCAGTGACTGCTTCAAGCATCGCATCTAAATCATGTGTGCCATTGTTTAGAGGAACTTTAATTGGCTGTCCACCTTCAATCACAACATTTGTTTCATATCTCGGAAAGGTAATATCGGCCATGATTGCTTCATCTCCATGACGGATGTAAGCTCTTGTGAGCAGTCGGATCATTTCCTCAGAGCCGTTGCCGATAATAAATTGGCTCTTTGGAACGTTATAAAATCTTGCTAATTTTGAAATCAGTGTTGATGTTGTGCCATCTGGATAATAGAAAAGTTGATTCAGATTTTTGCTGATAGCCTCACGTACCTGTGGAGAACATCCGTACACGTTTTCGTTATCAGACATTTTTCGAATAACTTGTAAATTGTAATCCGTTTTAATTTCTTCAAGTGATTTGCCTAGAGCATATGGTTTAATTCCTTTTAGCTCTTCTCTGGCAATAATCTTAGACATGTAAGCACCTCAATTTTTAAAAATTGCTTTTGATAAAGGAAAGAAGGAGACCGCAATCTCCCTCTCTTTGGCTATGTTAATCTGAACTGTTGATTTCCGCTACAGGCACTCGCTTTCCGCGGGCGGTCCGTGAGCCTCCTCGGCGCGTTGCGCCTGTGGGGTCTCACTTTGACACACTACTCCCGCAGGAGTCTCGTGCCTTCCGCGGAAATCAACATAGTTGCAAAACTAACACTAAGCTTTCACATAATCTAACTCTTACAAGTTACCTCGTTTTTCTTGTTCACGTTCGATAGATTCAAAGAGTGCTTTGAAGTTACCTTCACCAAATCCACGAGCACCCTTTCGTTGGATGATTTCGATAAATAGGGTTGGACGGTCTACGATTGGTTTTGTGAAAATTTGTAGGAGATATCCTTCATCATCACGATCTACTAAAATATTTAATTCTTTAATTCTTTCAATCTCTTCATCAATTTCACCTACGCGCTCTGATAGCATTTCATAATAGGTGTCAGGAGTAGATAAAAACTCAACCCCATTTTTCTTTAGAGTAGCAACTGTGCTACAGATATCTTCTGTTAGAATTGCTAAATGCTGAACACCAGGTCCGTTATAGAAATCAAGGTATTCTTGGATTTGTGATTTTCTTTTACCTTCTGCAGGCTCGTTAATTGGGAATTTAATTCTTCCACCGTTATGCATTACTTTTGACATTAGTGCAGAGTATTCTGTTGTAATGTCTTTATCTGTAAAGTGCTTCAATTCTTTAAAGCCCATTACATTTGCATAGTAGTCAACCCATTCGCCCATGCTTTCTACATTGCCTACCACATGGTCAATTCCAATTAATTCTGCATCTTGATAAGGAATATTCATTTCTAATTCATTGAACCCTGGCAGGAACGTTCCTTTATAATTTTTACGTTCTACTAACGTATGAATGGTATCTCCATAAGTACCGATGACTGCTATTTTTACAATTCCATTGTCATCACTTAACTCAAAAGGAGGCGTGATCGCAATCCCACCACGAGAAACAGCCTCATTGTAAGCCTTTTCAACATCATCTACAGTTAACGCTACATCTCTAACACCATCTCCGTGTTTTTTTACAAATGAAGCCACACGGCTCTCCTCTGTTAATGAGCCTGTAATCACTAAACGGATTCGACGCTGTTGTAAAACATAAGACACTCTTTCACGATTCCCTGTTTCTAGTCCTGAATAAGCAACAGGCTTAAATCCAAATGCAGTACAGAAATAATGAGCCGCTTGTTTTGCATTTCCTGAATAAATCTCTAAATAATCTACCTCTCTTACTGGAAAAAAGTCTTCTTGAACAGTTGTTTCTTTCATAACTCTTTCTCTCATCTTTATTCCCCCTACTAAATTAATAATTTTCTGAATTAATAATATAGTAACTTTGCAAACTATCTCAAGAGTGTAATGTAAAGTTATAACGCTTTTTAGTAGTAAAGTGTTAATTCCGTTATACTTTTTCCTTCACTTTTTTTGGACTAGCATGAATTGCTTGATCCTTCAATGCCTCTACTGCCTCAAGTATTGCTTCATTCATGCTTGGGTGAGGATATAACGGAAAAGCTAAATCCTCATCTCTTGCAACCATTTCTAACGCAGTTGTCCCCATTGAAATAAGCTCAGTTGCTCCCTCACCGATGATATGCATACCTAATAACAGGTTCGTCTTTATATCCATAACCACTTTTACTAACCCGTCTTTTTGTCCGATAAGAGTAGCATATCCGTTACCTGCAATCGAAAATTGACCTGTTTTGACATCGTAGCCTTGTTGTAAAGCTTCTTTCTCTGTTAGACCTACCACAGCAATTGGTGGCTGGGTTTTTACGATGATTGGAACGAAGGTTAGATCAGCCTCTGAAGAAAATCCAGCACACATTTCTGCAGCAACTTTCCCCTCTTTAATTGCCTTTACAGCTAATTGTGGCCCTCCAGTAACATCTCCTACGGCAAAAATATGAGATTGTGAGGTTTGACAATGTTTATTTGTTAAAATAAAACCATCATCATTCATACTTACTCCGATCCGTTCTAGTCCTAGTTCCTTTGAATTAGGAGCATAGCTAGATGAAATAAATAATTTTGACGCCTTAGCCTGTACCGGCTCACCTTTTACTACTAAATCAAGAGTACAGTCATCAGAAATTGATGAAGCATCCATTACCTGTGCACCCTTTATGACTTTTATTTTAGACTTTTTAAAAATTCGTAAAAGCTCACGATTAATATTGTCATCAAACGGTAAATCTTCCTTCTGGTCATCTAGAACAAGCGTTACCTCAACTCCAAATGAATGAAAGCTCATCGCCATTTCAAGTGCGATGTAGTCACTTCCATACACAATCAAGCTTTCAGGAAATTCCTCAAGGCTCGTTATCGTCCATGGATTAAGAAGTACGTTACCTTCTACATTCGTAAACTTATTTGATATGTAAGGTGAACATCCCGTTGCAATGATTGCTTGTTTAAACCGATAGATTTCGTACTGATCGCCACTTTCCACCCCAATTTTAAATTCTGATAAAAAGAAAGCATGACCGGTAATCAGTTCGATTTTGTTTGCACTACAAAGGGACTCGACTCCCTTGCGTAACTGTTCCACCACTTTATTCTTGTAATCAATTAATTTTCTAAGATGAAAAGTAGGGTTTACACCCTCTATTCCGAAGTTGCTAAAATCCTTAACAGAAGTTAATTTTTTGGCACTTTCGGTAAAAACTTTAGAAGGTATACACCCTTTATTAAGACAAACTCCGCCCAAATGCTCTTTTTCTATTAGTGTCACTGACTTTCCAAGCTGAGCGGCCCTAATTGCCGCATGATATCCGCCTGGTCCACCACCGATTATTACAACATCTCTTTCATGTGCTAGTTCTCCTACAACCATCTATATCATCTCCAACAGTAGTAGTTTTGGGTCTTTAATTAAAGCAGCGAAACGATTTGTAAATGCAACCGCTGTGGCTCCATCGGTCACACGATGGTCAAAGGACATTGATAGATTCATAATGGAGCGAATGACAATTTGGTCGTCGTCTGTAACGACTGGCATTTTCTTCGTTTTGTGGAAGGAAATTAACCCAACCTCCGGATGCTGAATGATTGGAGTAGCCCCAATACTGCCACCAAGTGGACCAACATTACTTATCGTAAAAGTTCCACCTGTTATATCGTTCATAGTAAGCTTGTTCGCTTGCGCTTTTTGAGTAAGGATTTTCATCTGATCATGAATTTGAAGGAGTGATTTTGTTTGAACATCTCGAATTACCGGTACGATTAACCCTTCCGGAGTATCCGTGGCAATTCCGATGTTATGATTGGATTTCAACTTAATTTGCTCATTGTCTTCATCAAGCTCTGCATTGAAGATTGGAAACTCCTTTAAACAAATCGAGATTGCTTTAATAAAAAACGCAGTTGCTGAAATGGACTTATTTAGAGTCTTAAGCTCATTACGGAACTTGATCAAATTCGTAACATCTACTTCCTCAAAATGAGTGCAGTGTGGAATGGTATAAACAGATCTGACCATACTCTTCGCAATTTGTTTTCTACGTCCACGGAACGGTATTGTTTCAGTAGAATTAGGAGTTTGTAGAGAAGAAACAGCTCCCTTTTCAACTTTTTCTATCTCATTTGCTGATTCTATGGGTGTATTAACGATTGTATCTCCCTTTTCAAGGAATCTATAAACATCTTCATCTGTAATTCTTCCTGCAGGGCCTGTACCTGGTACTACCGAGAGATCCACCTGGTTCTCCCTAGCAATTTTTCTAGTATAAGGTGATGCCATAACACGTCTACTTTTATTCGTTTCAAAAATAAGGACCTGCTTTGGTTCTACAGCCTTTACCACTTCTTTAGGTAGTTCAACGGTATTCCCATCCTCAATAAGTAATAACGTCGTGCCAACACGAACGGTTTGCCCTTGTTCCACTAATAATTCCTTTACAATACCACTTTTAGGAGAGGGAATTTCTGCAGTCATTTTGTCCGTTTGAACCTCAACTAACGGATCATCTATGTTGACTGAATCTCCAGGCTTGACTAAGAAACAGTTAATGTCCGCTTCTGTCATACCTTCACCAATATCATGAAGCTTTACCTCGATCATCTTTTCCCCTCCTAAAATGTCATCACTTTATTTATTGCATATACAACACGCTCTGTAGTAGGCAAATAGTGGTTTTCGAATCCGAAATATGGAACAGGTACATCAAAGCCCGTCACACGTTCAATTGGGGCTTTTTGAAAAAGAAATGACGTATCATTAATAATTGAAACGATATCATTCCCCACTCCACCTGTAGCATGTGCCTCATGAACAATAACTGTTCTACCAGTCTTTTGTACGGACTCTGCAATAATATCCTTATCTAAAGGATAAAGGGTACGAAGATCAATAAGCTCACAGCTTACACCCTGTTCCTTCATTTCCTCGACGGCTTTCTGAGCAACAGGAATCATCGCTCCCCAAGCTAGAACAGTAACATCATCACCTTCTATTAACTTCTTTCCTTTTCCAATTTCAACAGTGTATTTACCTTCTGGAACCTCTTCACGCCCAGCGCGATAGTTGTGCATTGGCTCTAAGAATAAAACAGGGTCTGGATCTTCAATAGCTGCAATTAACAAGCCTTTCGCATCATATGGATTGGAAGGACAGACAACCTTAATCCCAGGCATGTGGGTAAAAATAGCTTCTGTACTGTCACAATGAATTTCTGGTGCTCTTACACCAGCTCCGTATGGGGCACGAATGACCATTGGCACAGTGAAATGTCCCATTGTTCTCATTCGTAAACGTGAAGCATGTGTCATAATTTGCTCATAAGCAGGATAAATAAAGCCAAGAAATTGGATTTCAACAACCGGACGGAAGCCATTTACAGCCATTCCAATTGCAGCACCAACGAAACCAGCTTCACTTAGGGGTGTATCCATTACCCTTGTCTCACCATACTTTTGTTGCAAACCATCTGTAGCACGGAAAACGCCACCATTCTTACCAATATCTTCACCTAGAACGATAACTTCCTCTGATTCTCCTAGCATTGTATCCATTGCATCTGTAATTGCTTGAACAAGGGTTAATGATTTTGTATTAATTGCTGTTGTCACTATTTTCCACCCCCGATTAACTTTAAGTAATCTTGTTTCTGCTGCTCAATCGTCCATGTTGGTGTTTCAAATACATAGTCAAATATATCTGCAGGGTTCGCAGTTGGGTATTGTTCCATTTCACTTACAGCTGCTTCAATTTCTTCTACAGCTTTGACTTCGACTTCCTTCACCCATTTTTCATCATACATGCCTTCATTTTTCATCCAACGCTCTAGACGAAGAATAGGATCAATTTCATTTCTTCTATCGTTACTTTCAGCTTGATTACGGTATTTAGTTGGGTCATCAGCTGTTGTATGTGCTCCATATCTCCAAGTTAGTGCCTCAATTAACGTTGGTCCTTCACCGTTTCGTCCACGTTCTAAAGCTTTTAATGTTTCAAAATACACAGCAAAAACATCATTTCCATCAATTCTGACACCAGGCATATCATAAGCAATGGCTTTTTGCGCAATAGTTTTTGAGTTCATCTGTTTATGTATTGGTACAGATATCGCATATTGGTTGTTTTGATTAAAGAAGACGACAGGCGCTTTTACAACACTTGCAAAATTCAAGCCTTCATGGAAATCACCTTCTGAAGTTGCTCCATCTCCAAAATAAGCAATAGCTGCATTTTTAGTTCCTTTAAGTTTTTCTGCATAAGCTGCCCCAGCGGCGTGTGGCAACTGTGTAGCAATCGGAATGCCAGGAGGAAAGATTTTCTTTCCATCTGGAGGCACGCATCCTTCATTACGTCCATTCCAAAAAAGAAGGATATTTCGTAATGAATGACCGAAAGTCATGGCTGCTCCATGGTCACGATAGGTTGGGAAGAACCAATCATCATCCTTTAAAGCTAATGCGCTACCAACCTGTGATGCCTCTTGTCCCTCATATGGTGCATAGGTTCCAATTCTCCCCTGTCGTTGGAGACTAATGGCCTTTCTGTCAAAGACTCTGATTCGAATTAAATGTTGAAGAAAGCTCTTGGCGAGGTCTTCTGTAATCCTATCCTTATATTCTGGAGAAACAAGATTTCCTTGTGTATCTATCACTTGTACGATTGGAAAATCTACTTGCATAATCCTCCCCCTCTCATAGATTGCTACTTTTGTAACATATTCACTATTTTTATGTTGTTATATTTCTAAAAAAAATCACGTTCTAACTGCCCATTTTGGACGTTTATTGTGTGAGAAAAAGCTATTACGCTGTGTTCTCGCTTTAATTCGTTGTTCACAGAACTGATTTGCTGCCTCGACTGTTGTAATTCCTTGTTCAGTTGAATATTGATACACATTTAAAAGAGAATTATAGATTGCTTTTGTTTGTCGTAATACTCGCTCTTTATTAGGAGTATAAAGCTCATCAGCTACTTGAATTAATCCACCAGCATTAACAATATAGTCAGGAGCATAAAGAATGCCGCGTTCCTGTAACAGTTGACCATGTTTCATTTCAAGAAGCTGATTGTTAGCTGATCCTACAATAGCCTTAACTCTAAGTTGGTCAATTGTTTTATCATTAATAATTCCACCCATAGCACAAGGGATGAAAATATCTGCATCGGCACTATAAATTTCGTCTGTACTTACAACTTTAATCCCTGCGCCTAATTTCTTGGCTTTAGCGACAAGCATATCAATGGCTTGTTGGTTGATATCTGTAACAAAAAGATCTGCCCCTTCTTCAAGCAATCTCTCTGCCACTTTATAACCAACTTTTCCAAGACCTTGAATCGAATAACTTCTTCCTGATAAATCGTCTGTACCCCATAGAACCTTATTCGTAGCTTGTAGTCCATAAATAACGCCTTGTGCTGTTGGAACTGAAGAATCACCACTGCCTCCATAGGCCTCGTCAACACCAACAATACAATTCGTTTCTTTTAAAGCATGCACAAAATCATCTGTTGTCGTCCCCATATCTGTACCTGTATAGAAACGCCCATTTAGAGATTCAACAAACTGACCAAAAGCACGGAAGAGTTCAGGACTTTTATCCTTTGTTGGATCACCAATGATTACAGCTTTCCCACCACCAAAATCAACATCGGAAACAGCACACTTATACGTCATCCCTTTAGATAATCTCAATACATCCTCTAACGCTTCATCAACACTTTTATACGGATACATACGGCACCCACCTAAAGCTGGTCCTAGCTTTGTACTATGAATGGCGATGATTGCTTGGAGACCTGTTGCCTCATCATTACAAAAAACGACCTGCTCGTGCTCTCTTATTTTCATAAAAAGATCCATTTGTGTTGAATCCCCCTTTTTCCCCGTTACTTTGATAGCGCTTTCAATCATTCTCGATTCATCCCCTTTATTTATATATTCGATAAGCGATTGTTAAAGTCGTTCTTTTACCCTTTAATAGCCTGCTGAATTTGAGTTTTGGGAAGGATGACTTGCTTTACCTCACCGACTCCTATTACCCCTTTTTCATTGTGGATAGAAACTTTGGTCATGACGATATTATCTAGTAATCTATCAAGGGTTGCTGTGACTGTGAGATTTGATCCTCGTGGAGATGGGGCAATATGTTTAACATTAACCGCTGCCCCCATCCCTTCCTCATGCTCTTCTAAAAAGGGAAGGATGATTTGTCTTGATGCCCATTCCATGTGGTATACCATCGATACTGTAGAATACACTGGGTGCACGACTTTACCTTCGAACTGGGCAAACATTTCAGGTGTAACTTGAACCTTTAATGTGGCTTTATGCCCCTCAATTAAACCAGGTTTCATTTCGAATCCCCCAACTCACACTATCAAGTATATGACGTTTATTTAACGATATAATACCATTTCGTTAAATGAGTAGTCAATGAATTGTGTTAATTTTTAACCAATTCACACGAATATAAAAATTCTTACTCTTTTGGGCTAATGCTTCAACTTAATAAAGTCCACTGAAAATCCACAGTTCTAACTTCAACATACAGAAACCTGTTTTTATGTGATCTCATTTTGCTTTGCTTAAAACCTCTGGATGAGAGCTCATAAATCTGTATATGTGACCTCATTTTGACCAAAACCTCTGGATGCTGGCTCATAAATCCGTTTATGTGACCTCATTTTGCTCAAAACTTCTGGTTGAGGGCTCATAAATCTGTTTATGTGACCTCATTTCGCTCGAAACCTCATATTGAGGGCTCATAAATTCGTTTATGTGACCTCATTTCGCCCGAAACCTCATATTGAGGGCTCATAAATCCGTTTATGTGACCT